>NZ_NCTK01000001.1:3199054-3838865 GCF_002251695.1 Ralstonia solanacearum K60 | reverse complement strand
GGCGGCCCAGGGATCGGCCCCCCCCGGGGTAGGGGGTGACGCCCCACCCCCTACCGTGCCCAGCAACGGGCGCCGCTGCCGCCCTGTTGGCCCAGCGCTCAGCGCCGAGGGTTGGCGAACCCGCCGTCCTCGCGCGCAGTCTTGCGGTCGTGGCATGGCTTGCACAGCGCCTGCCAGTTGCTGCGACGCCAGAACAGATGCTGGTCACCTCGATGCGGCACGATGTGGTCGACAATCTTGGCCGGCACCACGTGCCTGGCCCTCTTGCACTCCACGCAGATCGGGTTCCGCTTCAGGTACTCGAGCCGTTCACGCTGCCACTTCGATCCGTAGCCGCGACTCGCAGCGGTGCCACGGCGAGCAGCCTCCGCCTCGCGTCGCTGACCGGTATGCTCGTCGCAGTAGGCACTGCCGGGTGCGGCGTATTTGGGACAGCCCGGCGCACGGCACGGGCGTGGTGCCTTGCGTGGCATGAATTGACTCCCAAAGGGAAGCGGAAAAGCAAAAGCCCCGAGGCTTTCGCGCTCGGGGCTTTGGATGCTTATGAATGCCACGGACCCTTGATGCGGGACATCCCGGCCTCCGAGCTCCTTGCTTCAAAACAAAAATGGCAAGCTCCCCTCAGCTGAGCGTAGTCTTGTGACTAAAATGACCAGCAATAAGCAACGCAGGGGGCAAAATGGCACTCAAAAAATGCCGTGAATGCAACACCGAGGTAAGCGGCGAAGCTAAAACGTGCCCACGATGCGGTGTAAAAAATCCTGCGAAGCGCACGTCACTACTTGCGAAAATCGCACTGAGCTTTGTTGCACTCGTGGTTATCGGACGCTTGACAGCCACCCCCCCGGAACCGGCGACGGCAACTACAACGACGTCTACGACTTCCCCCTCCGCTCCAGCAAGCTGGTCCTATTCGTCCGACCCGGACAATATGGGCAAAGGAACAATACGTTTCGCCAGCATCGAGAGCATCAACACCCTTGAGTTCAAGTTTCCATACTCGGGGGAGCAGCACGCAACGCTCACGATACGCAAGCATCCGCGTCATGGAAATGACGCGATTATCCAAATCCAGCGAGGGCAATTCGTGTGCCCCGTCAGCGGATGTAGCGTGATGGTCCGGTTTGATGATGGGGAAAGCACCCGCTACCGCGCGGCAGAGCCGGCTGACCACAGCACTACCGCGCTGTTCCTTGAGCCGTACAACAAGTTCTACATGGGGCTCGCCAAATCGAAACGCGTCCGAATTGAGGTTGATTTTTACCAAGAAGGTAGCCGCATGATCGAATTCAATGTTGCCGGATTTAACCCCACTGCATTCATGGCCACCAAATAGCGCATCAACCTAAAACAAAAAGCCCGACCGGATTGGGTCGGGCTTTGCGTTTAGTAGGGACGAGCGTCGTCCCACGGACCGAACTATAGGGACGGCTGGCAACCGTGTCAACACCCAATCTCCACGCCACGCCGTTCGAGGATCGGGTGGATGGCCGCCTTTGCCTCCGTGTACACCACGTGCTGACGTACCGGCGCACGCGGGTTGCGCCAGACCTGCGGACCTTCGCGATTCCTCATCTCGACGCGAATCGCCAACTGGTGATCCCCCGATAGCGCATCAATACTCACGGCGATCTGCCCCATCTGCCAGGCAAACACACTACCGTCGAGGATCTCGTCGGTAGTCCGCCACTGGCGCGAGCTGCCCGCCGCCGCGCACGTCTTGTCGACGGATGAATGACCGCGTGCGCCGCTGTACGTCCGCTCCCAGAGAAACCAGTCGTAGAGCAGATCGTCGAGCGCCGATCGTAGTGCGCATCGTACAGTCCTGCAACGCAGATGCACGCGGCGGCGCTGGATTAGCGGTGTACATGCCCATTCCCCTGTGACGGCCAACCATGGATTTCATCGTGCTGAGCGCTTGCTCAGCAGCAGCTTGTGACGGCGGTGCGCCAATGTGCTCGGCCCCCGGAATCGGCGGCAAATGCTCGGCGACGGCAACCGCCCACAGACGCGCCCAACGCTCGGCGACCTCAGCCCACGGCCGGCCCAGCGCGTTAGCACCCGCGCGAACGGCGGTCCAGAACACCGCGCGGGACGACCACGTGTCGGCATGGCTGGCGCGGCGAGGCATCTGCGCGCACGCTTCGGCGAAAGCTTGCTCGGGTGTCGTCATTGGCGCTCTCGCAGCTTCATCTGCGCACGCATGCGCTGCACAGTGGGCGAGAAGCCCGCCACGGCCGGCGGCACCTCGACCGTCGCCTGGCGCTGCGCCTGCAACGCGGCACCGGCCCGCGTCTGCTGCTCGCGCGCGGCACGCACCCGGTCCGCGAACTCAGGCACCCATCCCGGCCCGCTCGCTTTGGCGACAAGGCTCTCGAAAAACAGCCACGGCCGCTTGATCTGCCCGCCATCCATGCTGCCCTCCCCCATTCGTCGAGCACGCGCTGCCACCGGTCACGCGGCAACGCGGTCAGTTGATGAGCCACGGCAACACGCTCATGCATCGGAATGCGTCGCGGCCACGCCAGCACAGGCGACCACGGCCGCTCGCCATCTTCGCCCTCTGCAAGCCGGCCCGCAGGGCCATCCCCTACCGCGCCCGCGTCGCGGTGGGGTTGCTCTGAGAGCTGGTGCCGTTGCGCGTCGACAGCCCCCGGCTCGACAGCATCGCAACCGGGTTCGGTTTGTGATGCATCTCTCCCCTCCTCCTCACACTGCGCCGAAAAGGGAGGTGAGGAGGGTTTATAGGTGTTACCGGGAAACGGATGTGTGTCGGCTTTTGCCGCACGCCTACCCGCACCACCCTGCCGCGAACCCGTGCCACGACTGGCTTTCTCCGGCTTTTTCTCCCCTCTCGTGCCCCCTCCGGCTTTTTTCTGGACGCACGAATCTGTGCGCGCCAGCAGCATCCGAAATTTGAGGGTCAGCCCTTCGCTGATCCGGCGCAGCAACCCGCATTTCTCCAACTGCTCGGCACGGCGGCGCAGTTGCTGCTCGGTCGGGCGGAAATAGCGCACGCCTGGCCGGCCTGGCACCTCCGTGTGCTCACGCAGCGCCTGCCAGGAAATGGCCTTGATCGGGCCGCCAACCACGCCCGTCCGGAAATCCATGCAACGTCGCAGCACCAGGTAGAGGCGAAACGCGAGATGGTCGACGTCGGCCAGCGCCTGCCACTCCTCGCCGGTGATTACGAATGCGGCGGTCATGCGGCCACCTCGTCATCCACACACGCGGCAACGGCGTGCGCCGCCTCCAGAGCTGCGGCCACGTAGCCGAGTTGCCACGCGCGCCAGTGCGCTGTGTCGTAGTCGTACGGGCACATCTCGGGCTCAAGGCCGTTGCACATGGCCGAGCGGCCCCGCCGCTCGATTGCGTCGATCAGTTCGATTGGGTAGTCCACGGAATTCCTCACTGCGAGCCGGCATCGGCCTCGCACAGCACGTCGAACGTCGCCGCGAATTCGGGCGACGTGTCGGCGCGGATCTGATTGCGGTACGCGGCGCGATCGGCCGCGGATGTAATGGCGCGCCAGCGCTTGGCGCACACAACGGCCAGCGACGACATTTCGCCGGCCGCGCTGAACGAAAAGAATGTCTCGCCGAGCGGCCACCCGCAGACGGACAGCAGGTGATCGGCGAACTGGATTAGCGATTTCTCGCCACGCTGGCGCAGCGCGGAGCGGATGTAATGCACCGCGCAGCACTGTTGATAGGGGCGCTGGCAGGCCAGCCCGACCGACACGCGGGACGGCCGGCAACACAGCATGTCGGAATGGAAGCGCCGGGCCTCAGCCACCCAAGTCAGCGGACGCTGCGTCATGCTTTGCGACGTTGCGGCGCGGCGGCCTGCGTCCGGATCTCGGCATGCCATGTCGCCAGCGAGACGTACGCCTTGAGAAACTCGCCTTCAATGGCTTCGAGCTCGGCCTCGGTGATGACGTTGTCCTCAGCGGCCTTCGCCACCGTCGCGGCCAGGTCGCCAACTTTGGCCATCACCCGGCACACGGTATGCGCCGGATTGGGATCACTCGCGTCCGCCTCGGGCAATTCAACGGGCACCCGACCATGACGCCAACACAACGCATCCAGCGGCGCATGCGCAACTGGCACACGGGCCTCCTCGCACAACTCGAGGATGATCGAAAACTCTTCGAGCGTGATGTGGTGCGAGTCGATGCCCGGACGCAACTTGTTGCGCAGAACATTCAGGTAGACCCTTTTGCCGGTCCGCTGCGAAAGCGCGTGCGCGAGCCCGGCTAGGCCACCCGGATAGCGGGTTGCCAATCCGTACAACGCCTCATGTTGGTCAACCTCGGACATGCGTGAAGAGATCACGGTAAACCCCAGTGAAAATGGCCGTTTTCTGGTGCCGTGCCGCCGCCTAAGATTCATTCACCGAACCAATGCGAGAACGCGCCATGCAAAGCACCGTCGACCAGCAGGAACAAGAGCCCAACGGGACGCGGAACACCGGAGCAAGCGGCTATGCGCAAGGAAGCAACCGAGCAGCGACGCGACCGAACTTTTGAATGAATACGGATAGCTCGCGACTCAGGACGGCCCATTCACCACTACGGCTGCTGATGCTGTAGCGGGCGTCAGAAACAAATCGGGCCGCCCCAACTTGACCGCAGAGGGAATGCCCCGAATCGTCCAGTTGTGAACACGCTGGGTTCCAGTGGTCGGATCGAAATCCAGCAAACGCGCCACTTTGGCGGGACCGCCAAGGTCGTTGATGAGGGCGCGATCTCTCGTGATGCGGGTGCGGTCAGCTTCGCATGGTGTGGGCTTCATAGCCCGCATTAAACACCACGTTTAAAACAAACGCAACACCATGTTTATCAACAAAATGTTTACACGTGCGACCATTGCAGCCATGCACGACACCATGATCCGGCTCTACCAGGCAGCGCGAGACAGGCGTGGCCTCACCTCGCCTACCGAGGTCGCCAAGCACCTCAATCAATTCCCCCAGACCCTGAAAAACTGGGAGAAGCGCGGCATCTCGCATGTGGGGATGGTGTTGGCCGAGGAGTTGATCGGGTGCAGCGCGACATGGCTGCGGTATGGCGATGAGATTGGCGGCATGACGCCGGCCAGTGGGGCGGTGCCCGCGCTAGGCGAACAACCACCCGCCGAACAGGTAGCGTGGCCGTTCCCTCGAGTGCCTTGGTCGCGAGTGATGCGCTTGCCTACGGACGAGCTCGCGTTCGTAGAGGCCAAGCTTGAGGCCGAGTTGGATAAAGCGGAAGAAAGGCTAGCCGCAAAACAGAATAAGCCGCGAACACAGGAAAACGCGAAGCCGTTTAATCCAAGCCTGGCAAAGGACGAAGATTATTTTCTCTCGGGCTCGCCGCCCAGCCCAGCGAAACGAAAACGCGCCGGCTAACGCCCCAGCCGGCCAAGGGCGGAGGGGCAGCTCGAAAACACAACTAGCTACACGCTATTTGTTCGCCGGCCTCGCCGACCAGCCGGCGAAGAGTCCCGCAAGCACTTTCCAATTCCTCCAAGCCGCTAGCGATGATGTCGGTAGACAGGAATGGCGCATGTTGCTCGAAGTAGGCTTCCTCCTGCCCGGCCGGCGGCATCCAAGCAGCAACTTGGCGCCGCGCCGCACGGAAATCCTGAATAGCGGTCAACACCTCCATGCGAGTATGCGCAGAGGCATGACCCGGCAGACGGACCAGTTCCCATAAAACATCCGAAATGGTCTCAATGCTCAACTGCGTGACCTGCATGAGCAATGCTGTCGTCTCGGGAGACGCGCGCAGTTGCTGGCTGAACGCTACGCGCAGCAGCCGCTCGCACTGATGATATCGATTCGTCGCCTCTTGCCACAGCGCAACTTTGTCGCTCTCGTCCTGCATGACACCCCTTTGTGAGGTTGACGTGTCGCCCTGCGTCGACTGTTGGCTATCGCCCGAATCGCATTGGGCCTCGCGCGCGTGCCTACTCATCGTCCGGTGTAAAAAAATGCTCGCGTTAGCCGCTTCCTGCAGTTGGTGACGGTACAGCCCGCCAACCGCCACCAGAGGAACGGCACCAGACGCGCGCGGGCGCAGCATCGCAATGAGTCCATCGTATTGATCGGACAATACAGCCTCGGAAATGAGCTGCAGCGCGCGCCGCAGATCGCGGCGATAGGAGTCGCTTAGGGAAGGCTCACACGGTGGAATCGCCTGGGTGTCACCACCAGAACGCGATCGCGGTTTGAATTCGAGAATAATGCCCATCTTTCAGTATTGCAGCCTTATCGGGGCATTACCTTGGATGAGAGGAACAGCGCCGACGAAATATTGTTGGAATAGTGACCTCTCATTCTCATGCAATTCCCAACAAACGCAAGTCCCGCTTAAGGTGGGTTATTGTTGCCCGAGCAATAAATCCGACTCCAACGCTATTTCCGGTGCTTGGTAGTCCCACCCTCCGCCCCGTGCAATGGGGCGCCCGTGAGCAGATAGTCCTCGGGCGAAGCAATGGCAGGATCGCTAAACTTCCGGCGCTTAGGGGCTACCGCACCATCGTCGCCCAGCAAGGCCGCCAACTCATACAGCTGCCGCGATGCGCGCTCCGCCAGAGAACGACTTGCCGCCAACTCAGCGCGCAACCGTGCAACTTCGTTCCTGTCATCGCCCAGACCTTGCTCAGTGAGCAAAACGCCTACCGTAACACCTAGCGCTCGCGCGACAGCCTCCAAGGCGCCCAACTGAGGCGCCAAAGACGGCATTTGGTCTACCCGCAGCCAGTTGCTGATGGTTGTCTGAGCGACCTTGGATCGCTTCGATAGTTGATTCGCGCTGTTCAGGCCATCTGATAGGGCCATGAACCGTGCGAGGTTTTCGGCGAGCACTAGGCGGGCGGGCTTCATAAGCATATTTTTGCTAATTAATCAAGCATTTAGTTGCTTAATCACTTAGCAACACTTTGCTTGCCTGCCGCGCCAGCCAAAAATAAACACCCTGTTGACTCACCATTAAACATGGTGTTTAATCACCCCATCAACAACACCGGAGCGAACGATGAACCGCGTCCATCGCATCAAGGGGTTCCTGACCTACAGCTGCCTTCTCATCAGCGCGCTCGCGCTTCATGCGTACGCACTGCACGTCGATGAAGAGGCGCAGGCTGACCTGCGCGTGCACACCGCTCGCCAGCAAGCGTGAGGCCCGCCATGCGCCACTCCGAACGCTTGCTCAAAGAACTCGACGAGGAAATCGCGCGTCGACGTAGCACCATCGAACGGCTCGCCGGCAGCATTGACGCCATCGGCGAATTCCTCAGCATCGCCCACCGTGCCGGTGTCAATCTGCGCCTGCTAGACCCGCTCGGCGGGGATCTCCAGTTGAGCACGCAGAATCATGCAGCCGCGCTGCGCTTTCTAAACGCTCACGGCATCACGTCGAAATTGCACGGCTCGACGCAATCCAATCTGCACTACAGCTTGGCGCTGCCCGGCGTCAAGCGGCCGGTGTTCTTCCTCGTTCCGCCCCACACAGCGCGAGCCGAAGGCTGGGAACAACCGCAGCGTCGCGAGGTGGCGGCATGAAAGCGAAAAAGTCCCTCTCCCTCAAGGAAATGCTCGCCTTACCGCTGTACGAGCAAGCCATCGAACGCGAACACGAGCGCCACCGCGCACGCCTCAAAGAGATTGAGCACATGCGCGCGGCACTCAAGATGCTCGACGCCGAGCGAACGGCCATCAAAGCCGCCGGCCGCGAAATCTATGCCGAGCACATCTCGCGCAGCACCTTCTGCAGCACTCTCGTTTACAGCCCCATGTTCGACCATGGCCCCGCCCTATTGGCGGCGCTGCTGCGCAACAGTTGGAAGGTGACCGAGCGCGGCATGGGGGCATACCCCTCGCCCACCCTGAAAAAGGGCCGTCTGCAGTTGCGCATCTCTGGCGTGTATGCCGACGCCCTCGAAAAGGCCGAGGAGCTCGCGTTCCCCGATCGCCCTGGCAATGGGGTGTCGCTATGACTGCGCGCACGTCAGCGATCCACCGCGTGGCAAACGGCCCGTTCAGCCGCAACCCGGCGGCTGGCATCGCCCTGATCCTGGCCCTGTTCGGCTTGGCCGGCGCCATCGCGCCGACCTGCTACGCAGTCGCGGTCCAACTCAGTGCGTAACGCAAATGCCCCGCCAGCAGCGCTTCACCCGCGCCGAGTTGATTGCCGAATTCCTCCGCCTGCGCGGCTCCGGCCGCGCCGAGGAACAGGTCGGCATACCTGCCGTCCGGCGCCAACTCGCGCGGTCCCTGCGCGCGCATCGCAAAACCCTGCGGACGCCGCCGCGCGCCCGCTTCAACCCCGCCGTTGACCTCAAGAAACTGCAGGCCAACGACCTCGACTAGCGCCATGCCGCCCGGCGCTCACGTGGGCGGCATTCATTGGGAGGACACCGTGTCCGCCAGACCCATAACCGACACCCTGCGCCACATCGGCGGCGGCGTGTTCATCGACATGGCCAGCGATCGGATGAACGAGCTGGTCACGGCCGTAGACGCCTCCGGCAAGGCCGGCAAGCTGACGCTGGAGGTGACCGTCAAGAAGGCTACGCGCGGCGGCGCCATGCACATCACCGGCAAGGTCACGCTGAAGAAGCCGGCCGAGGACGCCATGGAAGCGATGCTCTTCGCGACCCCGGACGGCAACCTCGTTGCCGACGATCCCCGCCAGCAGAAGCTGGACCTGAAAAGCGTCGCCACCACGGCCGACGCCGCGCCGTCCGTGCTCAAGACGGCCTAACCCCCACCTCAACACCCCGCGCGGGACACCATCACCATGGAACAGCATCCGAACCTGGCCGAGACCCTGGCCAAGGAAATGAAGCACCCGATCGAAATGCTCACGGGCGCGCCAGGCGCCGTGCGCTACATCGCGCTGCCGCCCGCTTGGTCACTGGTGGAGCAAGACAACGAAAGCGCCTTGAACGCGCCGCTGCGCAAGCGCGCCAAGGTCAAGCTGCTGGACGCGGACAGCTTCATCGACTACGTGAAGCGCCACGGCTCGCTGACGGACAGCACGATCTGGGGCAACGCCGACTACAAGGCGGGCAGCGTCGGCTTCGTCGCCATCATCAACGACCACGGCGAGGATGATGCCAAGCCGCAGTGGCGCGACCATCTCGCCCGCTTCAGCCCCGAGTTCAGCGAGGAGTGGCGGCGCTGGTTCGGCCAAAACCGCAAGCCGATGAGTCAAGCCGAGTTCGCCGGCTTCATCGAGGAAAACCTCAAGGACATCGCCAGCCCGGACGGCGCCGGCCTGCCGACGGGCGCGCAGATGCTGGAGATGGCCCTGTCGTTCGAGGCCAATCAGGACATGCGGTTCAAGAGCGCCATCCGCCTGTCGAATGGCGGCGTGCAGATGTCGTTCGTCCAGGACGACGACGACCAGACCCTGGCGAAGATGCAGCTGTTCGAGCGCTTCGCGGTCGGCATTCCGGTGTTTTGGAATGGCGACGCCTACCGCATCGACGCTCGGCTGCGCTACCGCGCGCGGGACGGCAAGGTCAGCTTCTGGTACGAACTCATCCGCCAGGACAAGACGCTGGAGGCCGCCACCACCACGCTGATCGCCACGATCCGCGAGAAGACCGGCACGCCCTTCTTCTTCGGCGAGCCCTTCGCTCAATAACCACCATGCCCGCGCGCCGCCGGGCGTGCGGGCTGCCCATCGAGGACAGCCCATGTTGATCGGAATCACCGGCCGCGCCCAGGTCGGCAAGGACACCGCCGCCGCGCACCTGCGCGCCGCCTACGGCTTCCGCCAGATCGCGTTCGCAGACCCGTTGCGCGCGATGCTGCAGGCGGGCTTCGGCCTGACCGCCAAAGACTTCGAGCCCGGCCGCAAAGAGGAACTGCTGCCGCTGATCGGCAAGTCCCCCGCCAGCTCATGCAGTCGATGGGCACGGAATGGGGCCGCCTGCTGGTCTCGCCCGACGTGTGGGTGACGCTGGCCGAGGGGCGCATCCGCGCCGAACTCTTCGCAGGCCACAGCGTTGTCGTATCAGACGTTCGCATGGAGAACGAGGCCGACATGATCCGGCGCGCCGGCGGCGTCATCCTCCACCTGCACTGGGCCGCCGCCGGTCGCGTGGCCGAGCACAGCAGTGAGCACGGCATCGACTTCGCCCATGGCGACATCGAGATGTTCAACAACGGTCGCCCGGCAGATCTGTTGGGACAGTTGGACGACTACGTCAGCGAAGTAACGACGGCGCTGGGCGCAGTGGAATCGTGAGCAAGCGCCGCCACCATCGCGGCCGGCCCGCGCGCGAAACGGGCGCCCTGCCATCGGTCATCCGTTTCAGCCGCGGCGCCGAGGTGCAGCTGCAGTTGGTGCCGCACGTCGAACTCGAGAAGCTGCGCGACGGCACGGCCACCGAGGAAAGCTGGCACACCCTGGCCTTCCGCATCAATGTCGGCCAGGTGCTCGCCCAGCAGCATTTCGCCCACGTTGGCGATGCACTCGACTCGATGGCGCGCGGCGTTGTTGCTGTCGCCGAGGTCGGCAAGCGCTTCCGGCGCATCGGCCGCTTCGGCTGTACCGGCGACGAGTTTCGCGCGATCGGCGCCGCCCTCACCCTCACCGACGACATGCAGGAGGCGACCACGCGCCGCCAGCAGCTGCATGCCACCCAAACCGTCTACGCACTCGCCACGCAACGCGGCGCTGCCGCAGCCGGCGAACTCCTTCCTACGAGGCACGCATGACCTGGATCCTTACCGCAACCAGCAAGCGCTTCGACTACGCCGACCCGAAGCCCGCGCAGATCGACATCCTCGACATCGCTCAGGCACTCTCCCGCGAATGCCACTACGGCGGCCACGCGCGCCGCTTCTACAGCGTGGCACAACACAGCGTGCTCGCCAGCCAGATCGTGCCGCGCGAGCACGCGCTTGAGGCGCTGCTGCACGACGCGCATAAGGCGTACTGCAAGGACATCCCGCGCCCGCTCAAAGCCCTGTTGCCCGACTACCGCGCGGTCGAGGCCCGCATCAACGGCGTGATCCGCGCACGCTTCGGCCTGCCCGCCAAGCTGAGCGAGCCTGTCGCCACAGCCGACCTCGTGCTGCTCGCCACCGAGCGTCGCGACCTGCTGCCCAATGATCCCACGCCCTGGACGGTGCTGGACGGCATCGAGCCGCTCGCGCGCCGCGTGAATACCGTGCACCCCGAACGCGCGCAGGCGATGTTCATTCGCCGTTGGGTTGAGCTGGGAGGTGCACGATGAGCACGCTGGCCGACCATCACGACCGCAATGCTCGCATGGATCTCTTTGCCATCCACGCCCCGGCCGAGATCCCGCCGTGGTTCGCTCACGGCGACGACCTGCCGCCGCTTCCGGCCGTCTTGTCGGGAAGGGAGGCGCTGGATGGGCAACCTGGCTTCGTTGATCTGCCCGAAGAGGACAAGGAACACCTTCGCCAATGGATTCTGGATGGCACGTGGGACCTAGCCTCGCACCTGGATGAAATCGGTCAGGCGGCAAACCGTGCGATCGCACAGAGCCAAGCGGACAGGCATAACGCGAGTCAGCTACGCCAAGCGCAGCACTATTTCGCGTGGCGCTGGCACTACGCGAGCGCCATGCTCGCCGCCGCACCCACGCAGCAGCAGGCCGAGCCGCCGACGTTTGCAGAACTGCGGGAGCGCTTCTGTGCGCAGGTGGCGCGATGCGACGCCGCCATCGAGCGCGCCGAAAGCACCGAGCAGCAGGCCAAGCCGGCGGCGGATGAGCGCGCGGCGTTTGAGGCGTGGGCCATCGAGCAGGACTTGAACATCACGCCGGGCTATCCGCGCGGCGCTCAACGCGACTACGCGTACATGGAAGCCACGTATGCGTGGCGTGTCTGGCAGGGCATCAGCAAATGGCGCGCCACCCAGTCCGGCCGGCAGGTGACCGCGCCGGAGGGTTATGCACTGGTGCCTGCTGTGCCGACGCACAACATGCTGCACGCCCTGCTGAATGAGAGCGAGGCTGCGGTCATGCGAGATAAGGGGACCAGCGACGATACGAGGCTCATCGTTCTGAGGCTGACCGGCGTTCACCAGCGCTACGCCGCCATGCTGGCAGCAGCAGGCAAAGGCGGCGCGCAATGATCCGCGACCAATTGTTGCTTGGAATCGAGAGCGAGCTCATCGTTGACCTGTTCGCGGGCGGTGGCGGCATGTCCACCGCCATCGAAATGGCGCTCGGCAGGCACGTCGATATCGCCATCAACCACGATGCAGACGCCATCGAGATGCATAAGGCGAACCATCCGCAGACGAAGCACTACTGTTCTGACGTGTTCGAAGTATGCCCGCGCGAGGCCACGCAGGGGCGCCCCGTTGGTCACCTGCATGGCAGTCCGGATTGCACTCACTTCAGCCAGGCCAAGGGCGGCCAGGCGCGCAGCCGCAAGATCCGCGCGCTCGCCTGGGTCATGGTGCGCTGGGCCGGACAGGTCAAACCGCGCTCCTTCAGTATGGAAAACGTCCATCAGATGAAGACGTGGGGGCGCCTGATCGCCAAGCGCGACAAAGCCACGGGCCGCGTGGTCACACTGGAAATGGTGAAGTGCCCGCAGACTGGAAAGATGGCCAACCGGGTAGCCGCCCCTGGCGAGCGCGTGCCAGTTCACGAGCAATTCCTTGTGCCGGACCCAAAGCGCGCAGGCACGACGTGGCGGCGTTTCGTCCGCATCTTCGAAGGCATGGGTTACGACCTGAAAATCGGCAGCCTCGTTGCCTGCGACCATGGCGCTGGCACCACGCGCGACCGCTTGTTCGTGTTCGGCCGACGCGACGGCCTCCCCATCCACTGGCCACAGCCAACGCACATGGAGACGCCGGCAAAGGGCCAAAAGAAGATCGTTTCGGCGGCCGACAACATCGACTGGAATATCCCCTGCCCGTCGATCTTCGACCGCAAGAAGCCGCTGGCCGAGGCCACGATGCGCCGAATTGCCAAGGGCATGAAGAAGTTCGTGCTCGACAGTGGCGACCCGTTCATCGTGCCAATCGCGCACTACAACGGCAGTGAACCGGTGCACGGTATTCGTGAATCGCTGCGCACGATCACGGCCACCCCGAAGGGCGGTTCATTTGCGATCGCTGCGGCCCACCTTGTGAAGTTCCGCGGCGACCACATCGGCCAGGCCGTTACGGAACCGTGCCCCACGATCACGTCGGGTGGCGGCGCAAAGCGACCGGCCGGCGCGGCACACGCACTCGGCCTGGCCGCGGCGAGCCTGATCCAGCTCGGCTATGGAGAACGCGAGGGCCAAGCCCCTCGCGTTCTGGACCTTCGGGAGCCGCTCGGCACTGTCGTCGCCGGCGGCATCAAGCACGGACTGTCGACGGCTTTCCTGGCCCAGGCCAATGGTGGCTTCAACACGACACCAGGCCATGATGCCCACGCCCCTGCCTCGACCATCACCAACACAGGCAGTCAGCAGCAGCTCGTGACTGCCAACCTGGTGACATTGCGGAGGAACTGCGACGCGCGCAGCGTGGAGGAACCCCTGACAACGATCACGGCCGGCGCTGAGCACCACGGCCTCGTCGAGTACCGGCTGAGCCGAGAGCACGAGGAAGGGGCCCTGCGGTGTGCCGCGTTCCTCATCAGCTATTACGGCACCGACAACATGCGCGGGCTGGACGAGCCCCTGGCCACGATCACCACCCGCGACCGGCTGGCGCTGGTGACTGTGTGGATCAAGGGCGAGGCATGGGTGGTGGTCGACATCGGGCTCCGGATGCTGACCCCTCGAGAACTCTACAACTGCCAGGGTTTCCCTCGCGGCTACATCATCGACCGGGGCGCCGACGGGCGCGTTTTCAGCAAAAGCGCCCAGGTGAAGATGGTTGGGAATAGTGTCAGCCCGCGGCCCGGCAAGGCGCTGATCTCCCTCAATTGCATGGACTTGGCGGCGTGGACGACCCCGGAACTCGGTCGCGCCGAGGCGATGGCAGCATAAGGCGAAGCGATGAAAGCTCCATCCATCCTCCAGCCGTGGGCGTGGCTGCTGGGCCGCGCTACAGCAACCCTTACAGCCGCCGGCAGTAGGGAGACAACGTGATACGGTTCGTGACCATCGCGAAATTCTGCGAGTTGACCGGCCTGACACCGGCCGCCGTCTACACGCGCAAGTGCAAAGGGATCTGGCCCGAGGGCGTGGTTTGGCGCTACGAGCCAGGCACCAAAAAAATTCTGATGGATGTCGAGGGGTACAACCGATGGGTAGAAAAGGGACAGGAGTCACTATCGTTTCCGACTCCAGCTATGAAATCGCCTTCACTTACAAGGGCAAGCGCTGCCGGGAGCGCATCAAAGCGAAGCCCTGTCCTGCCAACACTCGAAAGCTGATCCAGTTCCGGGCGGCAGTGCTGCACGCGATCGAAAAAGGCGAGTTCGACTATGCGAAGACCTTTCCCGATTCCCGGCACACTGCGGCGCTCGCCGACCGCCCTGGCGATGTTCAAACGGTCGAGGACTACTTCGACAAATGGCTCAAGCGGAAGACGGTCGAGATCAAGGCTTCAACCTATAAGGGCTACCAGCTCATCGTCAACCGATGGGTCATACCCACGTTTGGGAAACTGGCGCTGTCCGACCTGAAACGCGCCCTGATTCGGGATTGGCTGGCAGCCATCGACGCCCACAAAGAAAAGAAAGTCTCCAACAAACGCCTGTCGAACATCCAGAGCTGCATGCGGTCTGCTCTGCAAGACGCGGCAGACGACGAGCTGATCGACGCGAATCCACTGGCCGGCTACACCTACGCCCGCGCCGAGCGGCCGACTGCTGACCGGGGCGATGACGAGATAGACCCACTTTCGCCAGCCGAACAGGCCACAGTGCTCGCCAAGTTGAGCGACGGCTATCGCAATATGGTCCAGTTTGCGCTTTGGACCGGCCTACGCACCTCTGAACTCATCGCCCTGAATTGGTCCGATATCGATTTTGTTGGCGGCTACGTGCGCGTCCGCCGTGCGCTCACGCGTGAGGCAAAGGGCGTCGCCGAGCTGCCGAAGACAGCCGCCGGCCGCCGCGACATTCGGCTGCTGAGTCCCGCGGCCGCGGCACTGCAGGCACAGAAGCCGTTGACATTCCTGACGGAAGACGATGGGCCGATCTTCAAGACCCTCGCCGGCGAGCGCTTCTCCGGTTCACACCAGATTTGGCGCATATGGCAGGCGGCGCTCAAGCGGGCTGGCGTGCGCTATCGCAACCCCTACCAGACCCGGCACACCTATGCATCGATGATGCTCTCCGCCGGCGAGCACCCGATGTGGGTTGCCAAGCAGATGGGGCATGCCGATTGGACGATGATCGCCCGGGTCTATGGCCGTTGGATGCCGTCGGCGGATGTCGACGCCGGATCTCGCGCCGTTGAGAAGTTCGCGGGCGAGGCTGGCAAATTTGCTGGCAAATCGCGCACAAAACTGGCAAAAATCAGCTAAATTTTTGCCAGCCAAAAAATCTAAGCGCTTGATTTACAAGGGAATTTTGGTGCGAGGGAGGGGACTCGAACCCCCGCAATTTGGCTTAGCCACGCCCTACACTGGCAAATACTGTCAAAATGCTGGCAAACGAGGCCCCGCCCAGTCGCAACCACCAAATCTGACTTCAATTTCTTTCAGCGGCTAGCCACCACAATCCCCGCTAGCATGGCGCGCGTCCAGCCCCACCCGGGCACACCGGGCAGATAGCTGGAATGAGAATTCCCGACACGCGCAAGGCGAGGACATGAACTACGCAGTGAAGCCCGGCGACACCCTCTGGAAAATCGCGGGCGTCTGGTTCGGCGACCCCGAGAAGTGGAAGCACATCGCCGAAGACAATCGGCTGCTCCCATCCCAGAGGCTGGCTGTGGGGCAGTCGCTGCACCTGCGCGACTCACTAGTTCGCCAATCGCCGACAGCAACGCCCCCGGCCGCCGGCGTGGTTGCCGTTGACCGAAGGCAGGAGCACGCCCCGAGCATCATTCCCGGGCGCGCCTATGTTTTCGTCCTGGCGGACGAAATCAATCCCGCACGCTCCAAGGTCGTCCGCAAAGTGATGGTGAATCCCGCAATGGCCAAGGCTTATGCGGCGCGACTTGGCTATCACGTGCCTCTCTTGCGCAACCCGGAAATGTTTGGCTTGCACCCGACCGACCCCGCGTCGCACCTGCCACCGGGCCGGCACGCCATCGGGATGAAGCCAAGCCCATACTCATCTGCGTCGACCCGCGCGTTTGGAACGCCGAGATTCCCCGGCAGTCGCTTCTGGATCGACGTTGACAAGGCCAAAGCGGCGGGCGCAACCTTCCACGATACCGGGGAAATTCTCGCCGATCTGGATCGCATCGCGGCAAAAGCGCGCGGCGGTGATGCCGCAGCCAAAATCGAGAGAATCAGGAGCTTGGTGCAAGCCGATCGCGAGGTGCTCGTCCGGGGACCGGTACCGGCCAACGCGATCAAGGGTGCTGCAAGCATGGCGCTAACGCGTGGATTGCAAGGCGTCCAAATCGTTGGATTTGCGGTAACGGCGGTCGACATGGGCCGAGCCACCCAAAGATCCATCGCAAACCGCTCCGCCAAGCCCATAGTCGCCGAATCCATCCGACAGACTGGCGGGTGGGCGATGGCCTGGGCGGGGATGAAGCTCGGAGCTGCAGGCGGGGCCGCGCTGGGTTTCGAGACGGGACCTGGGGCAGTTGTCACCGGAGCCATCGGCGCGGTCGCCGGCGGCACCGCGGGATATTTCGGATTCGACTGGATCGCGGATCATATTGATGCCAACTGATACCCCACAACCGCCCTGGGTCGTATTCCCCGCGATCAAACCGGATGAACTGGCGATGCACGTTAGACAGGGCATCGCCGAACCTTGGTTCGACCAGGTATGGCGCCCCTATTGGGCATCTTTGACGGCGACGCAACGGGCCGGCTATCTGGATGCCTGGCAGGCAAGCCCTGAATGGCGTGAGGCGATTACCTTCGTTTTCGAAGCCTTCTCCGATCTAGACATCGAGCAGGACGCCAAGGAGTCCGAGGAGTACCTGAGAGACTATAGGCAGCGCCAGCAAGAAAAGAAGCGCTCGCTGTTGAGGCGACTCTTCAGACGGTAGCCCTTCCCCCCCAGGCTAACGCCCAAGCACGCCACACAGGAAGTTCGAGCTCTACAACCCAAGCCCCCTCGCGGCCACGATATGAGGCAGGTATGTGAAAGCTGCCACGCTTGGCAAAACGTCGGGACTGGCGCCTCGGCAGCAGACAATCGCCAAGCAACGCCCAGCATTCTCCGCGGAACACCAGATACGCCCTAGCCTAGTTGGCAATGCGCGGGCGACTAGGTGATTTCTATCGTACTTGCTTGGTAGATAGGAATATTTTTTCAACCACATAATCCCCCCCGCGGGGCACGATAATCCCCGCCAAGCCTTATTCATTCTGGGTTGACGCGTTTGGTGCGCTGCATCTGGATTGAAAATAGTCCGTCGACACCATCTGTCAAGGCCTGGTCAAGTTCATTCGCCCCACTATACTTAGTGCCAGTAGGCAAGATCTAACCCAGATGTAGTAGTGGCCACAGGAGGAGCGGATGAAATTACCTGCCCGTGGCGCCCGGTAATTGCCGACACCGGTGCAGCCGATGAAAAAGACAAGGTCCAAATTGCGCAGCATTTCCCGTGACAAGGAAGCGCAATTTGGACCCCAGGCACAGCTTGAAGAAGCAAGGATCGGCGCTGTTCAACCAGCGCCGATTTGCGATCCCGTTACCCGGGAGGGCACTTTTCCGCCGTCAGTTTCCCGACACATCGCGTTCTTCAGGCTCGATTTTAAGTGGGGATCGCTCGGGTTTCAAAGCTTTTTCGCATGCCCCCTTTCGGAGTACGCGAAAACACGATCACCAATTTCCCGTCGCACACGCGACATTGGAGCCTAAATTGCAAAAGTATCTTGCCCGTATCACGGTGCACGCGGCGTCCGAACAGGACTACGTGAAGCTGCACGATCAGATGGCCACAATCAACTTTGTCCGTTTCATCGTCGGCGACGACGGTCGAAGCCATGCACTGCCCGATGCTACTTACGTCTGCTATTCAAACGAAAGTTGCACGAGCCTTCGCGACAAGATCCACCGCATCATCAATCAGACGGTGCCACGCCTCGTGGCGCCACTGATTCTTGTTGCGCAGTTTGATCCCGCAGCATGGACGCTGCCCCTCGAAATGCCAGCACTCAAGGGAATTCAAAGTATCCGCTTCATCTAGCACGACGAAGCGGGCCTCACGGCCCGCTTTCTTTTTTCAGCGTTGCGACAGCGCATCGACCAGCGCCTGATGCCGGCCCCTACATTCGCCTCCCTGCCGCTGCAGATCCAGCGCAAACTGCCGCAGATCAGCGAGCGTCGGCCCCGTCGGCGCCTCCAGAACCGGCGGGCACGGCTGTGCCGTTGGCAATCGCGGCGTTGTCACGGTAGATGCGCATCCAGTCGTCACCAGTGCGGCAATCAGCAATATCAGGCGTCGCATCTTTGGCGAGCTCCACAGTTTTGTTGATGGTTCGATACTGGCCGTCCCTCCGGTCGCGAGCCCGCAGGTAGAGCTCGGTCGCGGCCTCGGCGGTCAGTTGCCATTCCTGCAGCTCCTGCTGCTGCGCGGCGGTGCAGTCGCGCGCCCCCTTGCTGTAGCCCGCCCCGTAGGCCGCCAGCATCACCAGCAGTCCCACCAGCAGGGCACGCGGATCGAGCAGGCTCATGCATGCCCCCGTTTCGAAAAACGCCGCCTCAGCTCGAGCCGCCAGAACCCCCACAGCGCCCCGATCGCCACGGCGACATTCAGCGCTACCTCGGGCGCGCTATGACACGCGCCTGGGATGACCAGGTTGCCCAGCGCTGCGAAATTGACCAGCGCCAGCACCAGCGCCCCGCCGGTGCGCGTGGGCACTTTGTGCGTGAGCACCGCCCACAGCGACCCCGCGAAAATGACCGCGTTGGCCAGTTGGTTGATGAGTGTGAGCAGCATGATCGTCACTCCTTTGCCAGGAAGCGCCGACGCAGGTCGGTCAAGATTTCCGGGATCTGCTGCATGGCGTTGTTGACGATGGCCAGGCCGAAAATCGCGGCTGATGCCACGGCCAGCATGTGGGTGTAGGAACCGGGCACCAGCAGAAACCGCTCGACGGCCGCACCGCCGGACAGGCAGCCGATGCCCAGGCTACTGACGAACGACAGCATGCGCTGCCACCAACTGCCGGGGAGGAACCGCAGCGCGATCACCGAGCCCAGTGCCGCCGAGCCGCCGATCTTGGCGGCCACCACCACCTCCTGCTCTGTCATTTATGCCCCTCCCTCGCGGCCACCGCAGCGTAGATAGTGCTCACGGAGCGTCTCGAATTTGTGTTCGTGCTGGCCGTAGCCGGCGCCTGGCAAGGAAGCCCAAATGTTTTTGCATTTGGCGATCGCAGCGGCCAGCCGGCCGGCTTGAATATCGGCCAGGGCGCCCCGCTCGCGGATCTGCTGGACCGCGATCGCATCCTGGGCGGCCGGGCCGAAATCGGTCAGCCGCAGTTGCCGGCGGTACGGGTCGTAGTAGCGCGCGAGCAGCTGATACCGACCCGCTGCAGTCGATTTGATGCCAAGGCGCGGCAGATCGATGAGGATGCGCGGATGGTCGGCATAGCTCACGAACAGGCCACCGCCCACCAGCACGTCGTAACCGCGATCGCGCGTCGGCTGGCGGCCGTTGTCGGTGGCCTCGCTGTACGCCAGCATGTCCAGATACGCGGCAAGATTCCGACCGCCCAGCACGGACGGCTCTGTGTATGGCATTTGAATGCTCCAGAAAAGCAAACGGCCCGCACATGGCGGGCCGTTGGTGTTGGCGGATGGGGTGTGCGCTACAGCTGGGAAACGTCGACCAGCACGATTTGGGGCGGGTTGGCCGTGTCGATTTTCAGGCCGGAGCCGTCGCCCTGATTCCAGGCGCCGCGGTGCGTGTACTGCAGCAGCTTGAGCCCCGCACCGGTCGACGTGGTGTAGACGTGGTCAGCGACGAACAGCGTGTCGGTGCCGGGCACCGCGTAGATGCCGGTGCGCGTGAACGAAATGCAGGCCGCGTAACTGCCCGCCACCACGGGGCTCGCCTCCCACGACTGACCGTAGGCCGGTGCGCCCGAGGGCGGTGTCACCACGCCGGCCACCTTCAAGTAGGCCAAGCCAGAATCGAACGCGAGCGAGCCGTCCGGCCGGAACACCTGCAGCCCGGGCTGACCGCTGGACGCCGTCGGCTCGTCGAAGACGAAGACGGTGAACGGCGCCTGTGCCGGCGCCGAGAAAGTCACCGTCCAGTCGGTGCCGCTGTTGCTTGAGCCGAGCAGCGCGACCGGGTTGGCCGACTGGATGCACACGAACGGGCGGCCCGCCGAGAAGGCAAGCGTGCCGCGCCCGCTGCCATCCGGCGTAACCGTCGATTTCTGGCGCAGCGCCAGGTTGGCGTACGCCTCGGTAATTTGGACGAACCCGTGTTCGCCATACACAGTCAGCCCTGCCGGCACTTCGTCACCCCCTCCACCATCACCACCACTACCACACGCCGAAAACAAGCAGGCAGTTGACGCGGCGAGCAGTAGGACTGCTGCTCCACTCCGGAAACGCCCATCGGATGGTCGCGCCGTCGCGCACCACCGACGGGAACGCCACCCAGTAATCGCCTGGCCCCGGGATAGAACCGAGAGGCAGACACGTGCAAAACCCTTGGCCATTCACCAACTCTCCATGTGAAATTGAGCCGTCCGCCGTGCCGGTGTACGTGGACCCCAACACCCGGCCGACCCGGTCGTTTGTACTGAATGTGCGCACGCCGGCGGCGTTGTAGATCTCCAGGCCGACCGCCATCACCACACCCCCAGGCGCACGCGCAGGGTGCCGTTGCTGTCGTAGATCTGCGTGAGCGCGCTGGTGTCGACGCGCCGGCCGCCGGCGCCGTTGCCGTTGTTCTCGAACACCCCTGCCTTGCTGAGCCTCCATCCGCTCTGACCCGCAACGAAGTTGTTCGACTGGATATCGCCGACCTTGGCGCTGGTGATCGTGCCGTCGGCGATGAACGCCGAATCCATGAACACTTGCCCGCCCTGCACCACAAACGGCGTGAACATGTTGGCGCCATTCGGGTGCAGCACCGCGAACCGGTCCGCGGCAATCAGCACCTGGCTCTCGATAACACCGTTGTTGTTCTCCACGCCGACGCCGATCCCGGCCAGGTAGGTCCGGCCGTTGGCCGCGATTTGCGTTTTGATGGTGTACATCGCCGCCAGCTTGCCGCCCTGCTCGGCAACCGCCCGCTGGGCCACCTGCACCGCCGCACTGCTCTGCGCGACCGTGGCCTGCATGGTCGTCACCTGCTGCGCGATGGCGCGGCCAGCCTCCTCCAGCACCGACTGCGTCGACACAATCCCGGCATAGACGGTGTCGTCGCCGGCGAAATCCCCGTCGCTGCCGGCCATTGGCGGGTCAATCGACTCGATCACTGACAGCAGCTCGGCTGAGAGCAGCGTTTTCCCGATCTCGCCCTTCATGTAGCTGAGGATGTCGGAGGCTTGGTCGCTGCTCATGCCGAGCACGCCATTGCCGGACGGGTACCACGCGCCGACATTGCCGGATTTGTCGACCAGACGCGCCCAGAAATAGAACGTCGCGCCGGCGGCCAGCCCCATCAGCGTGTGCGTGTTGGCGGGGAACGCGAAATCGCCCAGCTTCGTCGCCGCCGCGCGATCCGGTGTTTTGCTCCACCAGAGCTCGGTCCGCTCTACATCGAGCGGCCCGGTCGGGAACGCCCAGTCGAGCCGGATCCCGAACACGATGGCAGTGGCGATCAGCGTGCCCACCACCGGCGGCGGCGAGGTTTTGCCGGTGAGCCGGGTCTCCGCCGAATAGGCCGGCAGCGACGCCACGTCGAGCGCGTTGATCGCGCGCACCCGCGCAACGTAGGTGCCGGCGTAGATGCTGCGCACCTCGATGCTCTGTGAGCCCGTGCGGCCGGCCGTTACCCACTCGCCATTGTCCCGGCGCCATTCGACCGTGTAGGCGACCGCGCTTGCGGCTGGCTGCCAGTCGATCACCATCGTCGTGATGGCGATACCCTGATCAATGGCGCTGTAGGTGGACAGCGTCACGTCGGTCGGCGGCGGCTGCACGGATGGCGGCAACACCGACACCGGCCGCGCCTCGATGCGCGTGCCGTGGTCGATCACCGCGAATTTCGATGGGTTGTGCTCGAGCGCCGAAATCTCGAACGTTAGCCCCTCGCCCTCCCTCACCGACACCACGCGGAACAACTGGGTCTTGAGATCGGCGCTCTCGACGGACCACACCGCCTCCGCCTGCAGCGGCTGCGACCAGTCGGCGGACACGGTCAGGCTTTGCCCATCGACCCGCGAGATAGTTCTGCGCTGTGCGGTACCGTCCGGCAGGTTCACCAGCAGCGTATCGCCTTCCTTGACCACCACCGACCGATCGAGCATTACCGCCCGGCCGGCGGCCGAACGGACGCGGCCACCGTTGGCCCGGCCCGCGCGCGCCGGGTCGGCGACCTCGATGATCGAACCCGGCATCACCACGGCCGCATCGAGCCCGACTCGGAATGTCACGGTCTCGGTTTCCAAGCGACTGGTCAGCAGGATCCACTGGCCGACTCGGTGCGCCTGGCCCTGCGACGTGCAGCCGAACGCAGTCACCTCGGTCTGCTGGACGCCGTAGCGCGCAATGCCCTCATCGTCGGGCACCGGGTGCACCTTGGCGATGTACCGATCTGCTGGATCGTTCCACGACACGAGAGCCACTGTTTTCCGTGCCCGCCTAGCGCTCCCGGCGTATGTGAACCGGCCGTCTACTACATTGCCCGAGTGGAACAGGTATGAGGCCGTCGACGGCATATCCGCGACTGCGACGACGTTGCTTGCGGCCCAGTAGGCCATGCCACGGAAGACGCTGGCGAGATCCTGCAGGACGGGGTATGCGTCGTTGCGCTGCTGCAGGTAGCAGTTGCAGGTAAAGCGCGGCTCCTGCCCGCCACGGCCGTCGGGCACCAGCTCGTCGCAGTATTGGCCGATCTGGTACAGCGCCCACTTGTCGACCATGTCTGCGCTGACGCGATCGCCCAGCCCGCACCGGCGGTGCAGCACGATGTCATAGAACACCCACGCCGGGTTATTGCTGTAGGACACTTTGAACGTGCCATCCCATAGGCCCGTGTAGGTGCGAGTGAGCGGGTCGTAATTGCTCGGCACGCGGATGATGCGGCCCCGCAGGTGATACGACCTCGTCGGCACGCTGTTGAACTGGCGCGCGTCGATGCGCACGCCGATCAGCGCCGAATTCGGATAGCGCAGCTTGGCGTCGATCACCTCGGCGATCGATTCGATCCGTGTCACGTCGGCGATCGTGCCGCTGTTCGCATTGGGCGTGATGCGCCGCACGCGGATTGTCCAGCCGGTTTTCGCGGGCGGCAGCTCGACACGGTGCGTGCGAGTGTATTTGCTGGTCGTCTTGCCGTCGAACGCGCTGGCCAGCACCTGCTGCAGCGCGCCGCCATCGACCGCCAGGTCGATCGCATACTCGACCCGGTAGCCGTTGATGTTGCCGTTGCTGGTATCCGCGCGAGACAGCGCCGGCACCGACAGCTGCACGCGCACCGCTGACAGCTGCGTGTTCGTGACTGCCCGCACCCAGGGCGCGGTCGCCGTCAGCTCGACGCCGACGGCGGTTTCGTTCTCGACCGAAGGGAACCCCGGGATCGCATCCTGATCCTGCGTGCCGGGGCGGTAGTCCACGGCCACATTCTGGAAGTTGAGTGTGCCGTCGGCGTTGGCCAACGGCGTGCCGTCAAGATAAATGCTCTGCAGGCCGTTGACCAGGCCCGCGATCTCGCCCTCGGAGACAAGATCCAGCACGCGCGCATAGGCGATCGAGTGCAGGCTGTCCGGCGCTTCGGTTGGCGTGCTGCTACTGCCGCCGCCCTTGCCGCCACCGTAGCCGATGATGTTGCGCATGTACCAACCCTAGTTGCAATTGATACTATTAAATAGTATCGTTTTGACATGAAAACCAAACACCAGAAGACGCTGGAACTGATCTTTTCCCGCCCTACGCCAGCGAGCGTTAAGTGGGCCGATGCCGTCGCGCTCATGAAAGAGTTGGGAGCAGAGTTGGAGGAGCGCGAAGGTTCCCGCATAGCCGTCTTTCTGTTTGGTCAAGTGAAAGTGATGCATAGACCACATCCATCGCCCGATATAGACAAGGGCGCTGTGGCGTCGATGCGTAAGTGGTTCGAGGAAAACGGAGTCAAACCATGATCAACGTCATGAACATCGGCGGCCATAAGGCTGTCATCGCCTACGACCCAGATATCGAAATGTTCCGTGGGGAGTTTGTTGGCCTGAACGGTGGCGCCGATTTCTACGCTGCCGATGTGCCCGGCCTGCACCGCGAAGGCGAGTTGTCGCTGCGTGTGTTTTTGGACGAGTGCGCACGGCGTGGCGTTGAACCGCAAAAGCACTTTTCCGGCAGGTTCGTCCTGCGCGTGGAGGGCAAAGTGCATGAGGCCGCCGTCATTGCCGCCGCCGCGCGAGGCGTAAGCCTCAATCAGTGGGCAACCGATGTGCTAGAACAAGCCGCCGAGGTAGCTTAAGCCGACTAGCGCACGTTGGCCTATCCACTAGGCGGCCTAGCACTTGCGCGCCAGCCGCCAATGCTGGGCCATGGCTGTAGCGGCACCGATCACCAACGACGATGCTCATCGTGTGATCGGTACCCGTGCACAACGCTACCAACCTACCGTCTATCCGCTTCTCTACACCTGATCCTCGGCGTAGATCCCGGCCGAGATCACCGCCGAACCGACCACCATCTCGCCATAGAGGTGCGGCACCGGGTTGCCTTGCGCGCTGGTGTTCACGGGCCCATTGAAGTTGTAGGAAGCGCCGTTGTCCGGGCTGTCCCGGACCGATAAGCCGGTCTGCTGCGGAGATAGCATCTGCACCACGCCGCCCAGCGCCATGGAGGCGCCCATGCCGTATGCCGCTGTCACCATTGGCCCGGTCAGAAAACCGCCGGGATTGAAATAGGCGACCGCGAGAATCGCCGCGCCGAGAATGGTCTGAAACAGACCCGACTGCTTGGCGCCCGCCAGCACCGGCGCAATGCGGATGTCGTCCCTGCCAGGCGGCAATTCGAGCTCCGCCTCGCCGATGTTGCGGCGCCCGACGAAGCAGGCATAGCGGATCCCGCGCTCATGACTTGTCGCCAGCTCGCGGCGAAGGCCCGGCACCTGCACACACAGCGCTCTCACCGCTTCGGCTGGGCTACGCACCGCCAGGTGAAACACGCGCCCGAAGCGGGCCCCAAGACGCCCATACAGACGGACAACACGAATTCTTTCAGTCATAGCGAGCGGGCAAAAAAAAGCCCGCGAATCGCGGGCAGTGAAGATGCGGATTGTCTGATTTCACACGGCGGGCGCGCATCGATCCAGCAGCGCGCCGAATTTCTGTGGCGGTAGCGGCACGAAGGTCCGGCCCGTCTGGCGGATGGACAACACTGTAGCCTCGCCCTCCGGCTGAATGCCGACCAGGTAGTAGAGACGATAGTCTCCAGCCTGCTCCGTGCCGATGCTGATCTCCACCTTGCTGTCACGCGGATAGGCGACCACCCTGGCAAGATCGTTCAACTCCACCTTGAAGCACTCAAGCACGCGGTTCGCCGGCACAGACGTTTGCCGCACATCGACGGCCTGCGCGCGAATTTCCCGCTGCGTCATTCCGACACAACCAGCCAGCACCAACGATGCGGCGAAAAGCGGATACACAGATTTCATGGGGCCCCCAATACTGGCCGGATCATATCGCAGCGCTATGCCTCAACACGCAGCGCGTGATCTCGCGCCAGTAGCCGCCATACACGTCACGCGACGACAGGCGGCCGTGCAGATGGTGCAGCATCAGCCCATTGCCCAGATACACCGCCGCGTGGTTCGGCACCGGTGCGCGCACCTGCATAACAATCACGTCGCCCACGAGCTCCGGCGTGTCCTGCGACACGACCCGGAATCCGGCCTCGGCGTAGTGCTGCATGTACAGATCGCCGCCCTCGGCCCACCAGTTGTCACGGCGCTCGAAATCCGGCAGGTGGATGCCTCGCTCACGGTCGTACCAGTCGGCCACCAGCGAATAGCAGTCGAGGATGCCGTGCGCGAACTGCCGGCCCACCAGCGGCGCCCGGTAGCCGCAGGGCTCAATCGTGCGTACGTCGTCGGCCGGCCATGCGATGACGTGCCAGGGCAGCCCGGACGCCTCGCAGGCCACGCGATCGGCCTCGCTCGGCTCCGCGCTGGTGTTTGGGTGGCTGTGCACGACTGCCAGCACTTCGCCCAGGTCTTCGGCCGCCGCGTAGTCCTCGGCCGGCATCTCGAAATGCTCGGTGCCGACAGCCACGTTTCGGCATGGCACGTAGCGCTCGCGGCCGTTGGCCACCACCACCAGGCCGCAGGCTTCGCGCGGGTGTTCGCGCGCGGCGTGCCTGCGCGCCGCGTCGAGTGTTGTCTGTTGCATGTCAGGTCCGAATCAGGTCCGCCGCGGGGAACGCGCCGATCGGCAGGGGCTCGTTCGCGCCGAAGCGGCATTTGCACGACGACAGCCGGCCCCCGCACCGGTCGAGCGACGGGTCGCCCACCGGGTTGTCGTCGCGGTCGAACATTGCGGCGCCGGTGTAGCCGCACTCCGGCCCGCGGTAGCCGCCAACCATCAGCCACCCGCAGACGTTGGCGACGATCTGGCGACGGGGCAGTTGCACGCCGTTGAAATCGAGCGCGCTGGAGAGCTCGAATTCCACCGTCTCATTCTCGGCAGTCTTCTGCTCGACGAACCACACTTCGACCGGCAGCTCTTCGGCTGGATCGGCCTCCGGGTTGCCCTCGGGGAAATTGCGCGCATCGAGGAACCGGCCCAGCGTGCGGCGGCGGCGCACCTTGGCGCCGACGAGATCGTCCGTGTACAGACATAGCGCCGAGATCGAGCCGTCGACATTGCCAACGGCCAGCCGCGGCGCCGGCTGCTGGCCCTGCCCGGTCCGCTCGAACCCTGTGGCCTCAATCGGCCAGGGGGCATACTCGTTGCCCGCCCACCAGATGGACCCAACCTGCGCGTATCCATGGAAGCGACGCATGTCGCCGCCCACGGCTGTTGCGTCGAGCTCGAACAGCTCGACCAGCGCCCCCGGCTCGAGGCGCTGAATATCGGCGGTGATCTTCATGCGTCAGGGGCCACCGGCCAGGCGACGGGATCCGCGTCGAGGTCCACGCGGTTCAGCGCAACCAGGTAGCGCCGCCAGGCGATGAGCCTCGCGGCCTCCGCGTCGGTGACATCGGCCAGGTCGACCGCCGCCTGCAGCGGCTCAATCGCGCGCCGCGCTTGCTTCATGCGCATGTTCCGCTCGACCAGCCCATCGGCCCGGTGCAGACTGGCGCGCAACGCCTCGTCCAGCTCCCAGGCTGCGCCATCCCAGATATGCGCCACGGTCGGCCGGGCCAGTTGCGTCAGGTCGGCCGGCAGCGGGCCAATGCCTTGGTACGCCCCGCTGTAGTCGTAGACCGTGCCGTCGGCGGTGCGATAAAGCGGCGCGCCGCGGAAATCAGCCCGCACGTGCCACGCCCCTTCCCACCAGTTGCGCGCCGCCGCGCCGTTCGCGTCCAGGTACAACGCGACGGCCTCGTCGGTAACGGCCGGAGGATCCGCGGGGGTCGCATAGGCCGGGATAAGGGGGCTATCCGGTTCGAGAGGGTTGTCGTCGGCGGTGCCAAGCTTCAGCCACTCGCCGGTAACGTGATCGTAGTGATGGATGCGCATGGTTTTCAGTATTTGATGCAGGCGAGCAGCGCCACGTTGCGCGGGCGGGTCTCACCGCTCACGCCCATCGGGGTCACGTCCGTGTAACCGATTCGGGCGGCACCGCCGCTTTGCGTTACGGACCCGACAACCCGCAGCACGCCCGATTGCACCTCGGAGCCAAAAATCGGCGTGGCATTGCCATCGCACCAGCCAAACAAGTTGCTGCCGTCGAAACCAACCGCAGTCTTGTGCTGGTGCGAGCTCAGCGCCTGGGCCTGCGACGAGCCGAACGCCCGCCCGGAATCGACGCCGCGCCCGTCGTCCCAGCCGCGCGGGAATTCCGCGCGCAGCTCGGGGAGGTTGAACGTCGCCGCCCCGTCACCAGCGCCGAACGTGGTGCCGATCAGCTTGAACAGCCGTTCGTAGGTCGTGCGAGAGACCGCTGCGCCGTTGCATTTGAGCCAGCCGGCCGGGGGCGTCTTGCAGGCGAACATGGCGACACTGCCCGTGTGCGACGTGGCATCGGACGACAGCGCATCGGCAGTGGCCCGGACCGCCGCCACGTCACTCGCCAACGCGTTGGAAAATGTCTCGATTGCGGCCATGTTGTCGTTGGTCTTCGCGTTCGACTCGCGATTGGTGTTCCCATCCCGGCCTGCCGGTGGGGTACCCAGGTTGATTTGCAGGAGCTTTAACGTCACGGCGCAAATGCCTCGACAAAGGTTGCAGACAGCGAATACACGGCACCCACCTCGACGGCCGGCGTGTACTCGCCAATACGAAAAAGCCCGCGCGCGCCGAGCGGCGGGGTCCAGTAAAACGACTTGGCGCCGGCGTGCCGGTCGATGAATGCCTGAATGGCCTGCACCCGAGCCTTGCCGCCCACGAATCGGAGCGGCCAGCTGCTGGTACGGTTGTTGATGCCGTCTTTGGCCACCTGCTGGTAGCCATCTCCGAACTGCGCACTGAGCGCGAGGAATTTCACGCTGCCCTGCACCGACCCAACCGGCCGCCAGGTGAATGTTTCGATTGCCACGATTGCCCTCTCTACCGCGACAGAAGACCGCCCTGCATCGTCGCGCGCTGGATGCGGTTGTCGATACGGCGGTCCATTTCTTTGAAGATCAGATCGATCTGCTTGTTGCCGTTGCCATCGGTGGACTGGCGCACCTCCGGCTGACTCGGCGCGCCGATCACATTGACGGTCACGTCACCGCCGCCCAGGGCGTGGTTCGGCACGATCGAGCCCGAGCCGCTCGGCTTGAACAGCTCGGGCCCCTCTTCGCCGACCAGGTACAGGCCGCCCGCGTCGACGGAACCGCCCCCAGCGCGTGCGCCACTCAGAAACACGCCGCTGCCGTAGCTCGGCGCCTGCATGCTGCCGCCATAGAGCAGGTCGCCAGAGACCGGCACCGTTCCGGTACCGGCTGCCGCCGTGCTCGCACCGGAGAACGCGCCAACGCCAGCGGACAGCGCACTACCGAGCAGGCCGATCCCCATCTGCGCCAGCCCGGAAATCGCGGCCCGCGCCTGAATGCGCGCCAGGTCCTCGATCACGCTCAGCGCGAAGCTGCGGAAATCCAGCTTGCCGGTCGTGGCGAACTTGGCGACGGCGCCCTCCATCGACTGAAAGGCGTTGGAGAACAACTGTTGAGCCGACGCGGCAACGTTGGCCGCGGCGTCCCGGTAGTCGGCCAGCGCCGACAGCGCGCCGAATTTCCAGTCCGACTGCTTGGCTGCCAGCGCGTCGTAATAGGCGCCCAGCTGCTGCAGCGCCTCCTGCTCGCTGGCGTTGATCTGGGCGAGCCCGTCCTTGTACAGATCGGACCCGGCCAGGCCACGTTTCGTCATCGACTTGTTCCAGTCGGTGCGCATCGAGCCGAACTCGCGGTAGATCGACTTCGCGGCGGCCAATTCCTCGTTGGCGCGCTGGCCCAGGCCGAAGGCATCGAGCTGGCGGCCGAACTGCTCGCTGCGCGCCTGCGCGGCGTCGGCGATGCGCACGCGCATGCCTTCGGCCTGCTGACGCGCGTCCTCGAGCAGCTTGCGCTGTTTCTCGAGTTCGGCCGTCTCGTCCTTGCGCTTCTGGATCGCCTGCTCGGCCGCGACATTCAGATCCAGTTGCGCCCGGATCTCGTCTTGGTGCGCCAGCAGGCTTTTCTGGTCCGCCGTGAGCGTCTGGCGGGTCTTGATGTCCGCGATCTGCTGTTCGAACTCGGCCCGCGCCTTCTGGCCGGCGGTCAACTGTTCGTCGACCGTCTGTTGGGCGGCCAACGCCGCGCCGGTCTTGCGCAACTGCTCGAGCATGCGAGTACCGGCGTCCTCGCTGCGCGCCCCCTGCGCCTTGTCCTTGTATTTCTCGTTGATGGCGGCGACGCCCTTGGCGTACTCCTCCGCCGTCAGGCCGGCTTTCTCCGCGTCGGCCTTGAACTTCTTGAGATCGTCGTCGCGGATCTGCTGGCGCGATCGCACGCTCTTCATCAGTGCATCGATCGAAGTGCGCGCAGCGATCCGGTCATCCTCGGCACGCTGCTTGGCCGCCTGATCGGCCGCCTTCTTGGCGTCGCTGACGACGGTATCGTTGTACTGCTGCAGCTTGGCGCGATTGGCGTTGAGCGCTGCCTCCAGCTGAACGGTGTTGTAGCCCTTGGCCCGGGCCTCGGCGAGCTCTTTCTCCTGCTGCGCCATGGCGCGATACAGGCCGTTGAGCTTGTCGGCCGGCGTATCGGCGCGGCCGATGCCGGCGACCGCATCCCACGCCTTCTTGGCCACATCGGTCAACCCGATCCATGCCAGCTCCATGTAACCGACGTTGCGGCGCACCTCCATCGCGCGGTCAGCCAAGGCGGCGGCGTAGGTCTTTTGCGCGAGCGCTGCCGCCTCGTCGGTCTGGCCGGCCCGCTCCAGCGCGGCAATCTGTTCGTAGATCGCGCCGGTTAGGTAGTGGTATTGCTCGTTGAGCTTGACCGACGCTTTGGCCGGTTCCTCAGCCAGCTTGACGAAATCCTTGACGGTCTCGTCGATCGATTGCCCGGTCGCCCGCTCCATGGCGATTGCAGCAACCGCAACCTGGCTCATCTGCTCGCTGGCCACCCGGCCGGTGGCCGTCAGCCGCGTCAGCACGTCAGCCGCGCCATGCTGGGTGCCGATGACGCGCGACACACCCTCCGCCATCCCGTTCAGCTGAGCGCTCGAGATGCCGGCATAGTGCCCGGTCATGATGAGCGCGTTCGTATAGCCGCGCGCCTCCTGCGCGCCCGTCGACCACACAAACGCCAGCGCTACAGCAGCGGTAGCGGCCAACGTGGTCGGGGTAACCAGGCTCGCGACATAGCCGCCCACGCCCCGGATAGCCGGCCCGATGCCGCCGAACATGTCCTTGAGCTGGCCGCCCTGCTGCGTGAGCACCAGCAGGGGGCTCTGACCGCCCGCCAACTGCGTCACAATGTCCGTCATCTGCGGCGCCACCATCCGCATCGCAGCGGCGGTCTGGCGGGCCGACATGCCGAGGTTTTGCGTGGACGTGTCGGCCGCCTTGTTGGCGACCTCGGCGACACGCATCCGCTCGATGTACTGCGCGGCCGCCTGCGATACGCCAAGCTGCTCGGCGCGCAGCGCAGCGTACTCCGCTGCCGTCTTGCCAGCGCGGTCCGCCTGCCGCTCCAGGCTCTTCAGGAAGCGGCCGGCGGCCGCGTCCATGTTGCCGGCGGCACCGGTGGCGGCCTCACCGATTGTCTGGATGTTGCGCGCAGATTTCTTGCCCGAGGTGGCCGTAACGCTCTCCAGCGCCACAACCGCCGCGCGCGCCTCGCCCATCCCCGCCTTGACGCCCGTGGCGTCGGCATCGACCACGAGCGTCGCCTTGCCGACGACGGCATTGCCGACCGCTTCTGCCATCTCACCCTCCGTTCATTTCCGCCAGCGCGGCGTGTTCCATGATGCGAATGCCGGCGAACACGTCGGCGTGATCGTCTGGCGGCACGCGCAGCAGCTGCAGCACCACCGGAATCGCCGCATAGTCCAGGCCGATGGGCCCACGGGCGCCGATGCGCCACTGCGTGCCCAGATGGACAAATGCCTCCACAGTGGCTGTGTTCTCCGGCCAGATGCTGAGCGGCTCGGGCTGCACGTCGGCGAGCGTGAGACCGAAGGCCGCCAGTTGGCCAGCCTCCGGCGGGCGCCAGTACAGCCGCTGTGCCGCCTCGATCAGTTTCCCCGGCGCTGGCCAGTCAACTCGGCGAGGTAGGTGTCGAAGATCGCGCGCGGCGCGGCCGGGTAGTTCTGCACGAGCTGGTCGAGCGCCTCGCGCGAGAATGGCGCGTCTACGTCCCTCCAGCCCTCGACGATTTCGAGCAGCACGTCGGCATCGGATTCACCATCGGCGCCCTCGCTCGCCCGTGCGAAAAACTCCCTCACGTCATCACGCCGCTTGTGCTTGAACACCAACTGCAGCTTTTCGGCGCCGCCGCCGGCCACGGGGATAGCGACCTCAGCCGCGAAAGTGGGTTTCGGATTGATGCTGAACATGAGGGTTAGGCTCCTGCTGTGTATCGAGTCACCTCGCCCGTGAGGGACAGCGTGACGGTGAGGGCCATGGCCTCGTTCTTGGTCGTGGTCGGCACCTTCGAGAACGAGACATAGGCGCTGAAGTAGATCGGTGCGCCGCTGGGCAGCTTCATCTGCACGACACGCGGCTCGCGATCCTCGTCGGCCGCTTCCAGCAGCGCATAGTGCGCGAGGGTCGGGTCGTCGGCGATCGTCAGCGTGTACGAGCGTGCGCTGCGGATCGTCGGGATTTGCTTCTCGTCGCCCGTGTCCTCCAGGAACGAGTAGTTGTAGAACTGCTGGTCACCGCCCGATGCCGCCGACTGCAGCACCTGCGAGATTTGCTGAAAAGTCAGCACCGGACGCACGGAGCCGATGCCCGTGCCCGCGGGATAGATGTCGGTGTTCGTGGTGTCGATGCCCTCGAGTGCGAAGGCGTCGACCGTGACGGCATCCGCGCGCGCGACGCGCCCGTCCAGGCGAGCCCAGCCGGAGGAAACTTCGAGGACGACGCCTTTGGCGAAGCCGTGCGCGACGCTCGACAGCTTCGCGGGCTTCGCATTGGTGGCCGCCGTGAACGCCTTGGTCGGGCCATAGCTGGCCGCAATAGCGAACGTCGTGCCGTTGGGTAGACGTACAGACATGAGGTCTCCTGAAAAGAAAAAGCCCGCGCGAGGCGGGCGGGAAGAGGCAGGTGCGGTGGGCGCTACCGCGCAAACCAGATCGAAAAATCCTGCTGGGCACCGCGCAGCTTGGTGATCCGCTCGACCGTGCCGGCCAGCTCACCCAGCGGGGTCGCCTGCAGCACGGGGTCGAGCTCCAGCGCGTCGGCGATTGCGCGCATCAGGCCGCTCGCCTCGTCGCGCGTGGCCGCCCAGAGGTTGAATTGAAAGCGGCCGTTTCTCATGTCGGGCAGGCCGTCGAGGAACGTGAAGGGCAAGCCGCCGATCTGCTGGTAGGTCACGTAGGGCAGCGGCGTGTCGAGCGGCGCCTCGTCGGGGAAAACGCGATCGTCGACGAACGGCGCGACGACCCGGCGGATGTCGGCCTCAACTGTCATCGCTACCCCCGACCGCTACCTCATTGCCGAAATCATCGACCACGGTTTTCTTCAGCACCTCCGCCACCTTGTCGCGCGCCCGCCGCTGCATCGCCTCGACGGCATCGGGCGCCCGATCGAAAGCGCGCCGGATAAACGACTGCGCCGGCACCCATCGGATCCGACGCTTGCGCCCCTTGCGCTTCTTGACCAGCCAGTGGCCGTTTTCGATGAGGTGGCCGTGCGGCGCCGCCACCGCGTTCCAGCTGATGCTGTAGCTCGCACGGCCACTGTCGGGCTTGTCCCGGTTGAATACGCGATAGATCGCGTTCTTGAGCTGTCCCGGGCGTACCCGTTTCTGCGCCGGCCCGCTATACACCGGCGCCAGCGTGCGCGCCTCCTCATAGAACACCAGCGCGCCGGCATGCGCCACCGGCCGGACGACATAGCCCTCCACGACATCCGCCTCGAGGCCATCGATAGCCTCCAGCAGATCACCCGTCATTTTCAGCATGGTTACCCCTCGCTCGCGCCGACCGTGACAACCAGATCGACATACTGGCGCCGCTCTTCGTCGGGCAGCACGGCCTTGATGTCGCACGGCTGGTCGCGAAAGATCACGCGCCAGGCTGCCGTCACGTCGGTCCGGTACCGGATGCGCAGGCTCGCCTCGCGCTCGGCCGTCTCGCGATCCGATGCGATGAACTCCCTGCCGTTCTGGCCCAGGACGCGTGCCCAGGGCCTGGCCACGTCCACCCAGGCGTCAACGGGTTGCCCGGACGGCGCACGCCCTTTCTCCCGGCGCTGCAGCACAATGCGCCGGTTGTATTTGCCTCGCTGCATGCATCACCTACGAATCGTAGAACCACCGATAGGGCTCGGTCAGCGCGGTCGCGCCCATCGGAATCGACCGAATCGCGGCGGCTGTACTGTCCGAGCGGTTTTCGTCGAAATGACCGATCAGCAGCAGAGCCGCCAGCACCAGGTCGTCGTCCAGTTGGAGCGCGTTGTCCGGCGCATCCGCCGGCAGCGTTTCGCCGGCCGGATAGAGCTTGCGATTGGTCCGTCTTTCGATATGGCGCAGCGCCGCACGCAGGTAGCGCTGCAGCAGCGCATCGCTCGTTTCTTCCGGCTCGATGCGCAGTTGCTCGCGGATCTCGGAAATCTCGATCATCTGAACAGCGGGCCGCTCTCGCGGCCCGCCCCTTTACGCAGCCGGCTTGCCGACCAGCGCCGCAATTGCGGACGTGTCCTGCAGCACGCAACCGAAACGGTGGAAGGCCAGGAAACCGACCTGATCGTATTCCGCATAGCGCTCGACCAGGCGCTTGATCGCCATATAGCGGACGCGGCGCAGAATGAACTGGTTGAAGTCGCCGCCGTACATGAATTTCTTGCCGGCACCGATGTCGTCGATCGCCTGATCGATCACGTATTGCCGCTTCAGGATCGTCGCCGGCGCGGACGCATCCAGGCCCGGCAGCCACAGCGGGCGGCCATTCCCGTCGACGAGCTCCTCGAGCGTCTGCAGCGTCTGGTCGTTGAAGGCGAGGCGGTACATCGGCGCATTCCGATAGGCCGGGTCTACCGCGTGAATCAGCGTATTGACCTCCTGCCAGGTCAGCTTTGCGGCATTCGCGGTGTTCTTGGTGATTGCCACCGACGCGGCCAGCCCTCGCGGCTGCAGCGGCTTGCCGCCGCCCGTGCCCTGCACCAGCAGGCGCGACTCGGCGCGGCCGATGCGCGACGCGATGCGGCCGGCCAGGAACGTTTCGATGTCGATGGAGGAGTCGCTCAGCAGCTCGTTGCTGACGCGGATGACCTTCGACGACAGTTTGTGAGCACCGAGGCTGCCACTACCGAAATCGATGTCGTCTTCGCTCGCCGCCTCGTTCTCGCCGAGCAGCTCACCCTCCTCATCTACACCCAGCGCCACCGGCCAATCGATCGGCTCGCCGCCGTCCGTGGTCAGGTTCTGCATGACGCTGGCGATGCCGCCGTACGTCACCAACTGCTCGACCACCTTGGACAGGAACGTGCGCGGCACGGTGTAGCCGCCCTTATCGGGCGCGCCGGCACCCTGCGCGCGCAGTTCCTGCAGCGCCCTGCGCTCTTCGGCGGACAGCTCGCCGACGCCTTCGCGCAGGAAATGGTCAAAGGCGGCGGCGCGGCGCTCGTCGTCCGTGGGCTGGCCTGCAGCCGCGGCGGCGGCTTGCCGCGCCTGCTGAGCGAGGTTGTCGGCGTTGCTCTCGACGTAGCGCTGTTCCGCGCTGCGCAGCTCATCCTCCCGCTCGATCTGCTCGTCGAGCGTCTTGAGGTCCGCACGCATGGCGTCCCAGCGCGAGCGCTGCTCATCATTCCAGGCGGCCTCGCCAATGTTGTCGTTGAGTGCGCGCATTTCGGCAGCGATCTTTGCACGCTTCTGCTTCAGTTCAGCCAGGGTCATACCATCTCCATTAAATGTTGAGGAGTTCAAGGAAGCGTTCGCGTGCGCGACGCTGATTGATTGCCGCGACGTGAGCTTTCTCGTCGCGCGCCTGTCGCCACGCCGTCAGCGAGCGCTGTGCGGTATGGCTTTCGTCATAGGCCGGGAAGGTGACCGGCGAAACGTCGATGAGGGTCTCGAACCGGTGGATGGTCCGCACAACGATATCGCCCTCCTGGCGCCACTCGTCGCCGTCTGCCGCGACCCGGAAGGCAAAGCTCGAGCCTGTGATGTCGCCGCGTGCCATCGGCGCCAAGACCAGATCGCGCACCGTCTGCGTGTTCGGCGGCGTGATGGTGTAGGCCAACCCGCGCGAGTCAACCGAGAGCTGCAGCGTGTTGCTGCGCGTGCGGCCCAGCACGAAATTCCGGTCATGATTGAACAGCGCGCGCACGTCGTCGCCGAGCACGCCATCGAACGCGCCGGGCATGATCTCCTCGACGAACAAGCCGGCGATCGGCGCACTGCGCGTGCTGAATACGGCGGCATAGCCGTAGATCGTCGGCGCACTCTCTGCTGCGCCGGCTTCGGACGAGCGCAGTTCGCACAGCTGCCCGGGCAGCATGCGCTTCTCAATGTCGGTCATGGTTTTCTCAGGGTTGCGTGACGGGCGCCGCGGCCGGCGTGGCTTCGTTGAGCGGCCTGGCATTGACGCTGATGAGCAGCTCGGACAGCCCCTCTCGCGGGTTGAGGTCTTCCAGGGCGCGGGCCTCATTGCGGTCCAGCCACCCATCGGTGATGCCGTAGTGATAGAACTCGGCGCGCTCTTTCGGCGTGCCTCGCAGCAGCGCTGCCAGGTTCAATTTCACGTAGTAGCCGGCGCGGCGCTCGGCGGGCGTGAACACCTTGCGATTGATCTCCTGCTCCCAGTTCACGACCCAGGGCATCATCGTGTAGCGCACGAACCCGACGCCCTGCTCGCTGATGTTCGAGAACGTGGCGCGCTCCAGATCGTTGATCATGTGCCCGGGCACGTTGTACAGGCTGGCGATCTCGGAGCGGTTGAACTTGCGCGTTTCAAGGTATTGGGCATCCTCCGGCGCGATGCTGATCGACTTGTAATCCAGATCGGCCGGCAAGAGCAGCGTCTTGTTGTCGGACTGTTTCAGCCGCGCGACCGCTTTGGACCAGAAGGCTTTGAGCCGCTCCCAGGATTTGTCCTGCAGATCGCCCTTGACCGTCAGCAGGCCAGTCGGCCGGCCGCCACCGTCGAAAAATTCCTTGCCGTAGCGCTGCACCGACAGGCCCAGGCCGATGGTTTCGGCGTGCTGGCGGATCGGGCTGATGCCCATCCGCCCATCGGAGCCCAGCGCCCGGATGTGGATCATGTCCTCGGGTGCGACCGCCAACGGGAAATCGTCCTCGTCGAGCGTGCTGTACGTCCAGCGGTTGCCGATCCGCACGAGGCTGGTTTGCCAGGGCAGACTGCGCTGCAGCTCGACCACCTCTCCGGCGCGGTTGCGACGGATCACGCTGTAACCGTTGCCCCAGCCGCACACATGCGCCTGCTTGGTCTCGCGCCATTTGTAGCTCGTTTGCCAGGCGTTCGGCTCGTCGTGCAGCAGGTAGTACGCCGGATGATCGGTGGCCGGGGTGATCTTGTCGCCCTGGCGCCGCAGCACCACCGCCGGCAGTTGGGCCAGCGCGGTCGACAAGACATTGATGCAGGAGTAGACCGCCGTGAGCCGCATCGCGGTCTGCTCGGTGACGGTGGCCACGCCATCGCCATGCAGCCATTCCTGCAGGTTGCGGCCCGTCAGCGGCACCTCGGGATTCTCGAGGCTGCTGCGACTCTCGAAAAGCGTATCGAAGATCATGCCGCCCCCTTGCGCCGCACGGCGGCCACGGCCCCCAGCAGGAGGACGGCGCCGACCACGATCAGCGCCGGGCCGGGTCCAAATTGGAGACGCACGCCAGCAGCCAGGCAGGCGAGGCCCGCCAGGCCAACCGCGTCGGTTAGCAGTGTTTTCATGTCACATCACGAGAATGTCGTCGTCGTCCAGCGAGCTCAGCTGGAATTTCTTGTCTTCCAGCACGGCCGCGCGGCTGAGCGCCATCACGACGGCGACGGCCGGGTCGATCCGGCCGCGCAGGCGCGATTTCTTTTTGTCCGGCCGGAAATTGCCGTTGGTGTCGAACAGCAGCGCCACGTTGGCCACCGCCCAGCGCAGCACCGCATTGCCGCCGTGCTTCAGGCGCTTGCCGTAGACCAGTTCCTCGAACCGTTTGGAACCGGGATACATGCCGCTGAAGTTCTGCGGCACTTCAACCATCGGCAGTTCTTCCTCGAGCAGCTCGCCAACCAGTTGGCTGGAGTTCCACACGTCGAAGCCGACTTCGACCAGCTCATACCTGGCGCTCGCCTCGAGTACGGCGGCCTTGACGTTGCGGTAATCGGTGATGGCGCCGTCGGTGATGGTCAGCCAGCCGTCTTCCGCCCAACGCTTGTAGTCCGCCCGGTCCTCGGCGGCCTGGGTGTCGGCCTTTTCCTGCGGGCACCACGTCCACACCAGCACGTGCCAGTCGCCGTCCGGGTCGCCGTCAGGCGGCGGGAACACCAGCGCGAACGCGGTCAAATCCTGCGTCGACGACAGGTCGATCCCGCCGTAGCAACGTCGGCCCGCCAGCTGCGCAGGGTCGAAGCGCTTGCCGCCCTTGTCCCACTCCCGGAGGTCGATCCAGCCATCGGCCGAGTTCACCCACAGATTCAGATCCTTGGTCATGAAGTTGACCTTGGCACTGGGCAGCGCTTTCGCCTTGCGGGCCATCGAGCGCATGTAGTGCCACAGCTTGGACAGCCCCAGCCCCGGGTTCGCCTTGATCCACACGGCCTCGTCGAACGGATCGTCGTCCGCATCGAGCGTGTAGATGTAGCCGAAAAAACTGTCGTCCTGCCGCTCGCCCTTGAGCACCTCGACCAGGTAGCGCCGGATCTCGGTGCACACCCCGTCGAGGATGAAACCGGCCGTGGTGATGGCGGACAGCAGCGGTTGCGTCCGGGCACCCAGGGCGGATTCCATCACCTCCCACACGTCCGGCGATTTCTGCGCGTGCAGCTCGTCGAAGAGGATGGCGTGCGGGTTCAAGCCGTCCAGCGATTCGGCGTTCGCCGGCAGCGGCTTGAACACGGCGCTGTCGAACGACACTTGCTCGAGGTTGCGGCCCTCGTGGATCTTGAAGGACCGTTTGACGCCTGGCGAGCGGCGCGCCCAGCGGCGCAGGTTGTCGAAGGCCGGCTTGAACACCGACATCGCCTGTTCGCGCGTGGTGGCCACCGCGTACACCTCAGCGCCGGGCTCGGCGTCCATCATGAACAGGTATGCGCCTTGCGGCCCCTTCCACGTCGACTTGCCGTTCTTGCGCGCGACTTCCTCGTAACCGCGGGTGAAACGCCGCGTGCCGTCGACGTTGAGCCAGCCGTACAGCACTGCTGTCCAGAACTTCTGCCACGGATCGAGCAGAATCGGCTGGCCAGCCAACGAGCCCTTGATGTGTACGAAAAACCGTTCGATGAACCGAATGATGTGCCAGGCGCGATCCGGATCGAAGCGCAAGCCGCGCGCGGCACCATCACGCAGATCGCGGTAATGGCGCTCGACGGCCAGATACACGTATTCGCAGACAACGATCTCGCCACGCAGCACCGGCAGGCCGTACGCCTCATCCCACTCGTGCAGCGCCGCCGGCGTCAGACCGGCAATCTGTTTCGGGGTGCGACGCGCTCGAGACCGTGCTCGAACAGCTCCGCGAACAGATCGTCCTGCACGCCCTCGTCGCCCAGCTTCGCCCGCGCTGTCACCGAAGACGGCAGCGTCAGGCAGCTCTCGGGCAGCCATGTGAGGAGCTCCTTCTTGATCGACGCAGCCGCGTAGAACAGTTGATGCGGTTGGTCGTACCCCTTCGGGGTCTTGATGAAGTACGACCCGCCGTTCGATGCCTCGAAGTTCTGCAGCTCGAGCTCGGTATTGACCCAGCGGATGAACGTGCGGCACACGACGGCGATGGCGATGCCCGCCGTCAGGTGCGGCATACCGGCCTCGCGCAGTTGTCCGCAGATGTAGTCCCACACCTTGCGCTCGCGCGGCGTGAGGTTGGTGCCCGGCGGCGGTGCCGGCGACCGGATATCCTTACCAGCGCCGACTGTCCGCCCCGAAGGTGTCTCGGCGGATTTGTCCGGCGCCTCGTTGTCTTGCAGGCCCATAGACGGCTCCTTTTCGTGCGAGCCACGCGAAACGGCCTCCGGCCTAGTTTCGTGCGCTCTATGAGGCGGATTGCGTAACCCCCCCCTCTCAAAATCGACTGCTCTAAAAAATCGAGCTGGAGCGCGGTCTGGGACGGCTGGCGGCCCAGGGATCGGCCCCCCCCGGGGGTAGGGGGTGACGCCCCACCCCCTACCGTGCCCAGCAACGGGCGCCGCTGCCGCCCTGTTGGCCCAGCGCTCAGCGCCGAGGGTTGGCGAACCCGCCGTCCTCGCGCGCAGTCTTGCGGTCGTGGCATGGCTTGCACAGCGCCTGCCAGTTGCTGCGACGCCAGAACAGATGCTGGTCACCTCGATGCGGCACGATGTGGTCGACAATCTTGGCCGGCACCACGTGCCTGGCCCTCTTGCACTCCACGCAGATCGGGTTCCGCTTCAGGTACTCGAGCCGTTCACGCTGCCACTTCGATCCGTAGCCGCGACTCGCAGCGGTGCCACGGCGAGCAGCCTCCGCCTCGCGTCGCTGACCGGTATGCTCGTCGCAGTAGGCACTGCCGGGTGCGGCGTATTTGGGACAGCCCGGCGCACGGCACGGGCGTGGTGCCTTGCGTGGCATGAATTGACTCCCAAAGGGAAGCGGAAAAGCAAAAGCCCCGAGGCTTTCGCGCTCGGGGCTTTGGATGCTTATGAATGCCACGGACCCTTGATGCGGGACATCCCGGCCTCCGAGCTCCTTGCTTCAAAACAAAAATGGCAAGCTCCCCTCAGCTGAGCGTAGTCTTGTGACTAAAATGACCAGCAATAAGCAACGCAGGGGGCAAAATGGCACTCAAAAAATGCCGTGAATGCAACACCGAGGTAAGCGGCGAAGCTAAAACGTGCCCACGATGCGGTGTAAAAAATCCTGCGAAGCGCACGTCACTACTTGCGAAAATCGCACTGAGCTTTGTTGCACTCGTGGTTATCGGACGCTTGACAGCCACCCCCCCGGAACCGGCGACGGCAACTACAACGACGTCTACGACTTCCCCCTCCGCTCCAGCAAGCTGGTCCTATTCGTCCGACCCGGACAATATGGGCAAAGGAACAATACGTTTCGCCAGCATCGAGAGCATCAACACCCTTGAGTTCAAGTTTCCATACTCGGGGGAGCAGCACGCAACGCTCACGATACGCAAGCATCCGCGTCATGGAAATGACGCGATTATCCAAATCCAGCGAGGGCAATTCGTGTGCCCCGTCAGCGGATGTAGCGTGATGGTCCGGTTTGATGATGGGGAAAGCACCCGCTACCGCGCGGCAGAGCCGGCTGACCACAGCACTACCGCGCTGTTCCTTGAGCCGTACAACAAGTTCTACATGGGGCTCGCCAAATCGAAACGCGTCCGAATTGAGGTTGATTTTTACCAAGAAGGTAGCCGCATGATCGAATTCAATGTTGCCGGATTTAACCCCACTGCATTCATGGCCACCAAATAGCGCATCAACCTAAAACAAAAAGCCCGACCGGATTGGGTCGGGCTTTGCGTTTAGTAGGGACGAGCGTCGTCCCACGGACCGAACTATAGGGACGGCTGGCAACCGTGTCAACACCCAATCTCCACGCCACGCCGTTCGAGGATCGGGTGGATGGCCGCCTTTGCCTCCGTGTACACCACGTGCTGACGTACCGGCGCACGCGGGTTGCGCCAGACCTGCGGACCTTCGCGATTCCTCATCTCGACGCGAATCGCCAACTGGTGATCCCCCGATAGCGCATCAATACTCACGGCGATCTGCCCCATCTGCCAGGCAAACACACTACCGTCGAGGATCTCGTCGGTAGTCCGCCACTGGCGCGAGCTGCCCGCCGCCGCGCACGTCTTGTCGACGGATGAATGACCGCGTGCGCCGCTGTACGTCCGCTCCCAGAGAAACCAGTCGTAGAGCAGATCGTCGAGCGCATCGTACGGATAGTCCTGCAACGCAGATGCACGCGGCGGCGCTGGATTAGCGGTGTACATGCCCATTCCCCCTGTGACGGCCAACCATGGATTTCATCGTGCTGAGCGCTTGCTCAGCAGCAGCTTGTGACGGCGGTGCGCCAATGTGCTCGGCCCCCGGAATCGGCGGCAAATGCTCGGCGACGGCAACCGCCCACAGACGCGCCCAACGCTCGGCGACCTCAGCCCACGGCCGGCCCAGCGCGTTAGCACCCGCGCGAACGGCGGTCCAGAACACCGCGCGGGACGACCACGTGTCGGCATGGCTGGCGCGGCGAGGCATCTGCGCGCACGCTTCGGCGAAAGCTTGCTCGGGTGTCGTCATTGGCGCTCTCGCAGCTTCATCTGCGCACGCATGCGCTGCACAGTGGGCGAGAAGCCCGCCACGGCCGGCGGCACCTCGACCGTCGCCTGGCGCTGCGCCTGCAACGCGGCACCGGCCCGCGTCTGCTGCTCGCGCGCGGCACGCACCCGGTCCGCGAACTCAGGCACCCATCCCGGCCCGCTCGCTTTGGCGACAAGGCTCTCGAAAAACAGCCACGGCCGCTTGATCTGCCCGCCATCCATGCTGCCCTCCCATTCGTCGAGCACGCGCTGCCACCGGTCACGCGGCAACGCGGTCAGTTGATGAGCCACGGCAACACGCTCATGCATCGGAATGCGTCGCGGCCACGCCAGCACAGGCGACCACGGCCGCTCGCCATCTTCGCCCTCTGCAAGCCGGCCCGCAGGGCCATCCCCTACCGCGCCCGCGTCGCGGTGGGGTTGCTCTGAGAGCTGGTGCCGTTGCGCGTCGACAGCCCCCGGCTCGACAGCATCGCAACCGGGTTCGGTTTGTGATGCATCTCTCCCCTCCTCCTCACACTGCGCCGAAAAGGGAGGTGAGGAGGGTTTATAGGTGTTACCGGGAAACGGATGTGTGTCGGCTTTTGCCGCACGCCTACCCGCACCACCCTGCCGCGAACCCGTGCCACGACTGGCTTTCTCCGGCTTTTTCTCCCCTCTCGTGCCCCCTCCGGCTTTTTTCTGGACGCACGAATCTGTGCGCGCCAGCAGCATCCGAAATTTGAGGGTCAGCCCTTCGCTGATCCGGCGCAGCAACCCGCATTTCTCCAACTGCTCGGCACGGCGGCGCAGTTGCTGCTCGGTCGGGCGGAAATAGCGCACGCCTGGCCGGCCTGGCACCTCCGTGTGCTCACGCAGCGCCTGCCAGGAAATGGCCTTGATCGGGCCGCCAACCACGCCCGTCCGGAAATCCATGCAACGTCGCAGCACCAGGTAGAGGCGAAACGCGAGATGGTCGACGTCGGCCAGCGCCTGCCACTCCTCGCCGGTGATTACGAATGCGGCGGTCATGCGGCCACCTCGTCATCCACACACGCGGCAACGGCGTGCGCCGCCTCCAGAGCTGCGGCCACGTAGCCGAGTTGCCACGCGCGCCAGTGCGCTGTGTCGTAGTCGTACGGGCACATCTCGGGCTCAAGGCCGTTGCACATGGCCGAGCGGCCCCGCCGCTCGATTGCGTCGATCAGTTCGATTGGGTAGTCCACGGAATTCCTCACTGCGAGCCGGCATCGGCCTCGCACAGCACGTCGAACGTCGCCGCGAATTCGGGCGACGTGTCGGCGCGGATCTGATTGCGGTACGCGGCGCGATCGGCCGCGGATGTAATGGCGCGCCAGCGCTTGGCGCACACAACGGCCAGCGACGACATTTCGCCGGCCGCGCTGAACGAAAAGAATGTCTCGCCGAGCGGCCACCCGCAGACGGACAGCAGGTGATCGGCGAACTGGATTAGCGATTTCTCGCCACGCTGGCGCAGCGCGGAGCGGATGTAATGCACCGCGCAGCACTGTTGATAGGGGCGCTGGCAGGCCAGCCCGACCGACACGCGGGACGGCCGGCAACACAGCATGTCGGAATGGAAGCGCCGGGCCTCAGCCACCCAAGTCAGCGGACGCTGCGTCATGCTTTGCGACGTTGCGGCGCGGCGGCCTGCGTCCGGATCTCGGCATGCCATGTCGCCAGCGAGACGTACGCCTTGAGAAACTCGCCTTCAATGGCTTCGAGCTCGGCCTCGGTGATGACGTTGTCCTCAGCGGCCTTCGCCACCGTCGCGGCCAGGTCGCCAACTTTGGCCATCACCCGGCACACGGTATGCGCCGGATTGGGATCACTCGCGTCCGCCTCGGGCAATTCAACGGGCACCCGACCATGACGCCAACACAACGCATCCAGCGGCGCATGCGCAACTGGCACACGGGCCTCCTCGCACAACTCGAGGATGATCGAAAACTCTTCGAGCGTGATGTGGTGCGAGTCGATGCCCGGACGCAACTTGTTGCGCAGAACATTCAGGTAGACCCTTTTGCCGGTCCGCTGCGAAAGCGCGTGCGCGAGCCCGGCTAGGCCACCCGGATAGCGGGTTGCCAATCCGTACAACGCCTCATGTTGGTCAACCTCGGACATGCGTGAAGAGATCACGGTAAACCCCAGTGAAAATGGCCGTTTTCTGGTGCCGTGCCGCCGCCTAAGATTCATTCACCGAACCAATGCGAGAACGCGCCATGCAAAGCACCGTCGACCAGCAGGAACAAGAGCCCAACGGGACGCGGAACACCGGAGCAAGCGGCTATGCGCAAGGAAGCAACCGAGCAGCGACGCGACCGAACTTTTGAATGAATACGGATAGCTCGCGACTCAGGACGGCCCATTCACCACTACGGCTGCTGATGCTGTAGCGGGCGTCAGAAACAAATCGGGCCGCCCCAACTTGACCGCAGAGGGAATGCCCCGAATCGTCCAGTTGTGAACACGCTGGGTTCCAGTGGTCGGATCGAAATCCAGCAAACGCGCCACTTTGGCGGGACCGCCAAGGTCGTTGATGAGGGCGCGATCTCTCGTGATGCGGGTGCGGTCAGCTTCGCATGGTGTGGGCTTCATAGCCCGCATTAAACACCACGTTTAAAACAAACGCAACACCATGTTTATCAACAAAATGTTTACACGTGCGACCATTGCAGCCATGCACGACACCATGATCCGGCTCTACCAGGCAGCGCGAGACAGGCGTGGCCTCACCTCGCCTACCGAGGTCGCCAAGCACCTCAATCAATTCCCCCAGACCCTGAAAAACTGGGAGAAGCGCGGCATCTCGCATGTGGGGATGGTGTTGGCCGAGGAGTTGATCGGGTGCAGCGCGACATGGCTGCGGTATGGCGATGAGATTGGCGGCATGACGCCGGCCAGTGGGGCGGTGCCCGCGCTAGGCGAACAACCACCCGCCGAACAGGTAGCGTGGCCGTTCCCTCGAGTGCCTTGGTCGCGAGTGATGCGCTTGCCTACGGACGAGCTCGCGTTCGTAGAGGCCAAGCTTGAGGCCGAGTTGGATAAAGCGGAAGAAAGGCTAGCCGCAAAACAGAATAAGCCGCGAACACAGGAAAACGCGAAGCCGTTTAATCCAAGCCTGGCAAAGGACGAAGATTATTTTCTCTCGGGCTCGCCGCCCAGCCCAGCGAAACGAAAACGCGCCGGCTAACGCCCCAGCCGGCCAAGGGCGGAGGGGCAGCTCGAAAACACAACTAGCTACACGCTATTTGTTCGCCGGCCTCGCCGACCAGCCGGCGAAGAGTCCCGCAAGCACTTTCCAATTCCTCCAAGCCGCTAGCGATGATGTCGGTAGACAGGAATGGCGCATGTTGCTCGAAGTAGGCTTCCTCCTGCCCGGCCGGCGGCATCCAAGCAGCAACTTGGCGCCGCGCCGCACGGAAATCCTGAATAGCGGTCAACACCTCCATGCGAGTATGCGCAGAGGCATGACCCGGCAGACGGACCAGTTCCCATAAAACATCCGAAATGGTCTCAATGCTCAACTGCGTGACCTGCATGAGCAATGCTGTCGTCTCGGGAGACGCGCGCAGTTGCTGGCTGAACGCTACGCGCAGCAGCCGCTCGCACTGATGATATCGATTCGTCGCCTCTTGCCACAGCGCAACTTTGTCGCTCTCGTCCTGCATGACACCCCTTTGTGAGGTTGACGTGTCGCCCTGCGTCGACTGTTGGCTATCGCCCGAATCGCATTGGGCCTCGCGCGCGTGCCTACTCATCGTCCGGTGTAAAAAAATGCTCGCGTTAGCCGCTTCCTGCAGTTGGTGACGGTACAGCCCGCCAACCGCCACCAGAGGAACGGCACCAGACGCGCGCGGGCGCAGCATCGCAATGAGTCCATCGTATTGATCGGACAATACAGCCTCGGAAATGAGCTGCAGCGCGCGCCGCAGATCGCGGCGATAGGAGTCGCTTAGGGAAGGCTCACACGGTGGAATCGCCTGGGTGTCACCACCAGAACGCGATCGCGGTTTGAATTCGAGAATAATGCCCATCTTTCAGTATTGCAGCCTTATCGGGGCATTACCTTGGATGAGAGGAACAGCGCCGACGAAATATTGTTGGAATAGTGACCTCTCATTCTCATGCAATTCCCAACAAACGCAAGTCCCGCTTAAGGTGGGTTATTGTTGCCCGAGCAATAAATCCGACTCCAACGCTATTTCCGGTGCTTGGTAGTCCCACCCTCCGCCCCGTGCAATGGGGCGCCCGTGAGCAGATAGTCCTCGGGCGAAGCAATGGCAGGATCGCTAAACTTCCGGCGCTTAGGGGCTACCGCACCATCGTCGCCCAGCAAGGCCGCCAACTCATACAGCTGCCGCGATGCGCGCTCCGCCAGAGAACGACTTGCCGCCAACTCAGCGCGCAACCGTGCAACTTCGTTCCTGTCATCGCCCAGACCTTGCTCAGTGAGCAAAACGCCTACCGTAACACCTAGCGCTCGCGCGACAGCCTCCAAGGCGCCCAACTGAGGCGCCAAAGACGGCATTTGGTCTACCCGCAGCCAGTTGCTGATGGTTGTCTGAGCGACCTTGGATCGCTTCGATAGTTGATTCGCGCTGTTCAGGCCATCTGATAGGGCCATGAACCGTGCGAGGTTTTCGGCGAGCACTAGGCGGGCGGGCTTCATAAGCATATTTTTGCTAATTAATCAAGCATTTAGTTGCTTAATCACTTAGCAACACTTTGCTTGCCTGCCGCGCCAGCCAAAAATAAACACCCTGTTGACTCACCATTAAACATGGTGTTTAATCACCCCATCAACAACACCGGAGCGAACGATGAACCGCGTCCATCGCATCAAGGGGTTCCTGACCTACAGCTGCCTTCTCATCAGCGCGCTCGCGCTTCATGCGTACGCACTGCACGTCGATGAAGAGGCGCAGGCTGACCTGCGCGTGCACACCGCTCGCCAGCAAGCGTGAGGCCCGCCATGCGCCACTCCGAACGCTTGCTCAAAGAACTCGACGAGGAAATCGCGCGTCGACGTAGCACCATCGAACGGCTCGCCGGCAGCATTGACGCCATCGGCGAATTCCTCAGCATCGCCCACCGTGCCGGTGTCAATCTGCGCCTGCTAGACCCGCTCGGCGGGGATCTCCAGTTGAGCACGCAGAATCATGCAGCCGCGCTGCGCTTTCTAAACGCTCACGGCATCACGTCGAAATTGCACGGCTCGACGCAATCCAATCTGCACTACAGCTTGGCGCTGCCCGGCGTCAAGCGGCCGGTGTTCTTCCTCGTTCCGCCCCACACAGCGCGAGCCGAAGGCTGGGAACAACCGCAGCGTCGCGAGGTGGCGGCATGAAAGCGAAAAAGTCCCTCTCCCTCAAGGAAATGCTCGCCTTACCGCTGTACGAGCAAGCCATCGAACGCGAACACGAGCGCCACCGCGCACGCCTCAAAGAGATTGAGCACATGCGCGCGGCACTCAAGATGCTCGACGCCGAGCGAACGGCCATCAAAGCCGCCGGCCGCGAAATCTATGCCGAGCACATCTCGCGCAGCACCTTCTGCAGCACTCTCGTTTACAGCCCCATGTTCGACCATGGCCCCGCCCTATTGGCGGCGCTGCTGCGCAACAGTTGGAAGGTGACCGAGCGCGGCATGGGGGCATACCCCTCGCCCACCCTGAAAAAGGGCCGTCTGCAGTTGCGCATCTCTGGCGTGTATGCCGACGCCCTCGAAAAGGCCGAGGAGCTCGCGTTCCCCGATCGCCCTGGCAATGGGGTGTCGCTATGACTGCGCGCACGTCAGCGATCCACCGCGTGGCAAACGGCCCGTTCAGCCGCAACCCGGCGGCTGGCATCGCCCTGATCCTGGCCCTGTTCGGCTTGGCCGGCGCCATCGCGCCGACCTGCTACGCAGTCGCGGTCCAACTCAGTGCGTAACGCAAATGCCCCGCCAGCAGCGCTTCACCCGCGCCGAGTTGATTGCCGAATTCCTCCGCCTGCGCGGCTCCGGCCGCGCCGAGGAACAGGTCGGCATACCTGCCGTCCGGCGCCAACTCGCGCGGTCCCTGCGCGCGCATCGCAAAACCCTGCGGACGCCGCCGCGCGCCCGCTTCAACCCCGCCGTTGACCTCAAGAAACTGCAGGCCAACGACCTCGACTAGCGCCATGCCGCCCGGCGCTCACGTGGGCGGCATTCATTGGGAGGACACCGTGTCCGCCAGACCCATAACCGACACCCTGCGCCACATCGGCGGCGGCGTGTTCATCGACATGGCCAGCGATCGGATGAACGAGCTGGTCACGGCCGTAGACGCCTCCGGCAAGGCCGGCAAGCTGACGCTGGAGGTGACCGTCAAGAAGGCTACGCGCGGCGGCGCCATGCACATCACCGGCAAGGTCACGCTGAAGAAGCCGGCCGAGGACGCCATGGAAGCGATGCTCTTCGCGACCCCGGACGGCAACCTCGTTGCCGACGATCCCCGCCAGCAGAAGCTGGACCTGAAAAGCGTCGCCACCACGGCCGACGCCGCGCCGTCCGTGCTCAAGACGGCCTAACCCCCACCTCAACACCCCGCGCGGGACACCATCACCATGGAACAGCATCCGAACCTGGCCGAGACCCTGGCCAAGGAAATGAAGCACCCGATCGAAATGCTCACGGGCGCGCCAGGCGCCGTGCGCTACATCGCGCTGCCGCCCGCTTGGTCACTGGTGGAGCAAGACAACGAAAGCGCCTTGAACGCGCCGCTGCGCAAGCGCGCCAAGGTCAAGCTGCTGGACGCGGACAGCTTCATCGACTACGTGAAGCGCCACGGCTCGCTGACGGACAGCACGATCTGGGGCAACGCCGACTACAAGGCGGGCAGCGTCGGCTTCGTCGCCATCATCAACGACCACGGCGAGGATGATGCCAAGCCGCAGTGGCGCGACCATCTCGCCCGCTTCAGCCCCGAGTTCAGCGAGGAGTGGCGGCGCTGGTTCGGCCAAAACCGCAAGCCGATGAGTCAAGCCGAGTTCGCCGGCTTCATCGAGGAAAACCTCAAGGACATCGCCAGCCCGGACGGCGCCGGCCTGCCGACGGGCGCGCAGATGCTGGAGATGGCCCTGTCGTTCGAGGCCAATCAGGACATGCGGTTCAAGAGCGCCATCCGCCTGTCGAATGGCGGCGTGCAGATGTCGTTCGTCCAGGACGACGACGACCAGACCCTGGCGAAGATGCAGCTGTTCGAGCGCTTCGCGGTCGGCATTCCGGTGTTTTGGAATGGCGACGCCTACCGCATCGACGCTCGGCTGCGCTACCGCGCGCGGGACGGCAAGGTCAGCTTCTGGTACGAACTCATCCGCCAGGACAAGACGCTGGAGGCCGCCACCACCACGCTGATCGCCACGATCCGCGAGAAGACCGGCACGCCCTTCTTCTTCGGCGAGCCCTTCGCTCAATAACCACCATGCCCGCGCGCCGCCGGGCGTGCGGGCTGCCCATCGAGGACAGCCCATGTTGATCGGAATCACCGGCCGCGCCCAGGTCGGCAAGGACACCGCCGCCGCGCACCTGCGCGCCGCCTACGGCTTCCGCCAGATCGCGTTCGCAGACCCGTTGCGCGCGATGCTGCAGGCGGGCTTCGGCCTGACCGCCAAAGACTTCGAGCCCGGCCGCAAAGAGGAACTGCTGCCGCTGATCGGCAAGTCCCCCCGCCAGCTCATGCAGTCGATGGGCACGGAATGGGGCCGCCTGCTGGTCTCGCCCGACGTGTGGGTGACGCTGGCCGAGGGGCGCATCCGCGCCGAACTCTTCGCAGGCCACAGCGTTGTCGTATCAGACGTTCGCATGGAGAACGAGGCCGACATGATCCGGCGCGCCGGCGGCGTCATCCTCCACCTGCACTGGGCCGCCGCCGGTCGCGTGGCCGAGCACAGCAGTGAGCACGGCATCGACTTCGCCCATGGCGACATCGAGATGTTCAACAACGGTCGCCCGGCAGATCTGTTGGGACAGTTGGACGACTACGTCAGCGAAGTAACGACGGCGCTGGGCGCAGTGGAATCGTGAGCAAGCGCCGCCACCATCGCGGCCGGCCCGCGCGCGAAACGGGCGCCCTGCCATCGGTCATCCGTTTCAGCCGCGGCGCCGAGGTGCAGCTGCAGTTGGTGCCGCACGTCGAACTCGAGAAGCTGCGCGACGGCACGGCCACCGAGGAAAGCTGGCACACCCTGGCCTTCCGCATCAATGTCGGCCAGGTGCTCGCCCAGCAGCATTTCGCCCACGTTGGCGATGCACTCGACTCGATGGCGCGCGGCGTTGTTGCTGTCGCCGAGGTCGGCAAGCGCTTCCGGCGCATCGGCCGCTTCGGCTGTACCGGCGACGAGTTTCGCGCGATCGGCGCCGCCCTCACCCTCACCGACGACATGCAGGAGGCGACCACGCGCCGCCAGCAGCTGCATGCCACCCAAACCGTCTACGCACTCGCCACGCAACGCGGCGCTGCCGCAGCCGGCGAACTCCTTCCTACGAGGCACGCATGACCTGGATCCTTACCGCAACCAGCAAGCGCTTCGACTACGCCGACCCGAAGCCCGCGCAGATCGACATCCTCGACATCGCTCAGGCACTCTCCCGCGAATGCCACTACGGCGGCCACGCGCGCCGCTTCTACAGCGTGGCACAACACAGCGTGCTCGCCAGCCAGATCGTGCCGCGCGAGCACGCGCTTGAGGCGCTGCTGCACGACGCGCATAAGGCGTACTGCAAGGACATCCCGCGCCCGCTCAAAGCCCTGTTGCCCGACTACCGCGCGGTCGAGGCCCGCATCAACGGCGTGATCCGCGCACGCTTCGGCCTGCCCGCCAAGCTGAGCGAGCCTGTCGCCACAGCCGACCTCGTGCTGCTCGCCACCGAGCGTCGCGACCTGCTGCCCAATGATCCCACGCCCTGGACGGTGCTGGACGGCATCGAGCCGCTCGCGCGCCGCGTGAATACCGTGCACCCCGAACGCGCGCAGGCGATGTTCATTCGCCGTTGGGTTGAGCTGGGAGGTGCACGATGAGCACGCTGGCCGACCATCACGACCGCAATGCTCGCATGGATCTCTTTGCCATCCACGCCCCGGCCGAGATCCCGCCGTGGTTCGCTCACGGCGACGACCTGCCGCCGCTTCCGGCCGTCTTGTCGGGAAGGGAGGCGCTGGATGGGCAACCTGGCTTCGTTGATCTGCCCGAAGAGGACAAGGAACACCTTCGCCAATGGATTCTGGATGGCACGTGGGACCTAGCCTCGCACCTGGATGAAATCGGTCAGGCGGCAAACCGTGCGATCGCACAGAGCCAAGCGGACAGGCATAACGCGAGTCAGCTACGCCAAGCGCAGCACTATTTCGCGTGGCGCTGGCACTACGCGAGCGCCATGCTCGCCGCCGCACCCACGCAGCAGCAGGCCGAGCCGCCGACGTTTGCAGAACTGCGGGAGCGCTTCTGTGCGCAGGTGGCGCGATGCGACGCCGCCATCGAGCGCGCCGAAAGCACCGAGCAGCAGGCCAAGCCGGCGGCGGATGAGCGCGCGGCGTTTGAGGCGTGGGCCATCGAGCAGGACTTGAACATCACGCCGGGCTATCCGCGCGGCGCTCAACGCGACTACGCGTACATGGAAGCCACGTATGCGTGGCGTGTCTGGCAGGGCATCAGCAAATGGCGCGCCACCCAGTCCGGCCGGCAGGTGACCGCGCCGGAGGGTTATGCACTGGTGCCTGCTGTGCCGACGCACAACATGCTGCACGCCCTGCTGAATGAGAGCGAGGCTGCGGTCATGCGAGATAAGGGGACCAGCGACGATACGAGGCTCATCGTTCTGAGGCTGACCGGCGTTCACCAGCGCTACGCCGCCATGCTGGCAGCAGCAGGCAAAGGCGGCGCGCAATGATCCGCGACCAATTGTTGCTTGGAATCGAGAGCGAGCTCATCGTTGACCTGTTCGCGGGCGGTGGCGGCATGTCCACCGCCATCGAAATGGCGCTCGGCAGGCACGTCGATATCGCCATCAACCACGATGCAGACGCCATCGAGATGCATAAGGCGAACCATCCGCAGACGAAGCACTACTGTTCTGACGTGTTCGAAGTATGCCCGCGCGAGGCCACGCAGGGGCGCCCCGTTGGTCACCTGCATGGCAGTCCGGATTGCACTCACTTCAGCCAGGCCAAGGGCGGCCAGGCGCGCAGCCGCAAGATCCGCGCGCTCGCCTGGGTCATGGTGCGCTGGGCCGGACAGGTCAAACCGCGCTCCTTCAGTATGGAAAACGTCCATCAGATGAAGACGTGGGGGCGCCTGATCGCCAAGCGCGACAAAGCCACGGGCCGCGTGGTCACACTGGAAATGGTGAAGTGCCCGCAGACTGGAAAGATGGCCAACCGGGTAGCCGCCCCTGGCGAGCGCGTGCCAGTTCACGAGCAATTCCTTGTGCCGGACCCAAAGCGCGCAGGCACGACGTGGCGGCGTTTCGTCCGCATCTTCGAAGGCATGGGTTACGACCTGAAAATCGGCAGCCTCGTTGCCTGCGACCATGGCGCTGGCACCACGCGCGACCGCTTGTTCGTGTTCGGCCGACGCGACGGCCTCCCCATCCACTGGCCACAGCCAACGCACATGGAGACGCCGGCAAAGGGCCAAAAGAAGATCGTTTCGGCGGCCGACAACATCGACTGGAATATCCCCTGCCCGTCGATCTTCGACCGCAAGAAGCCGCTGGCCGAGGCCACGATGCGCCGAATTGCCAAGGGCATGAAGAAGTTCGTGCTCGACAGTGGCGACCCGTTCATCGTGCCAATCGCGCACTACAACGGCAGTGAACCGGTGCACGGTATTCGTGAATCGCTGCGCACGATCACGGCCACCCCGAAGGGCGGTTCATTTGCGATCGCTGCGGCCCACCTTGTGAAGTTCCGCGGCGACCACATCGGCCAGGCCGTTACGGAACCGTGCCCCACGATCACGTCGGGTGGCGGCGCAAAGCGACCGGCCGGCGCGGCACACGCACTCGGCCTGGCCGCGGCGAGCCTGATCCAGCTCGGCTATGGAGAACGCGAGGGCCAAGCCCCTCGCGTTCTGGACCTTCGGGAGCCGCTCGGCACTGTCGTCGCCGGCGGCATCAAGCACGGACTGTCGACGGCTTTCCTGGCCCAGGCCAATGGTGGCTTCAACACGACACCAGGCCATGATGCCCACGCCCCTGCCTCGACCATCACCAACACAGGCAGTCAGCAGCAGCTCGTGACTGCCAACCTGGTGACATTGCGGAGGAACTGCGACGCGCGCAGCGTGGAGGAACCCCTGACAACGATCACGGCCGGCGCTGAGCACCACGGCCTCGTCGAGTACCGGCTGAGCCGAGAGCACGAGGAAGGGGCCCTGCGGTGTGCCGCGTTCCTCATCAGCTATTACGGCACCGACAACATGCGCGGGCTGGACGAGCCCCTGGCCACGATCACCACCCGCGACCGGCTGGCGCTGGTGACTGTGTGGATCAAGGGCGAGGCATGGGTGGTGGTCGACATCGGGCTCCGGATGCTGACCCCTCGAGAACTCTACAACTGCCAGGGTTTCCCTCGCGGCTACATCATCGACCGGGGCGCCGACGGGCGCGTTTTCAGCAAAAGCGCCCAGGTGAAGATGGTTGGGAATAGTGTCAGCCCGCGGCCCGGCAAGGCGCTGATCTCCCTCAATTGCATGGACTTGGCGGCGTGGACGACCCCGGAACTCGGTCGCGCCGAGGCGATGGCAGCATAAGGCGAAGCGATGAAAGCTCCATCCATCCTCCAGCCGTGGGCGTGGCTGCTGGGCCGCGCTACAGCAACCCTTACAGCCGCCGGCAGTAGGGAGACAACGTGATACGGTTCGTGACCATCGCGAAATTCTGCGAGTTGACCGGCCTGACACCGGCCGCCGTCTACACGCGCAAGTGCAAAGGGATCTGGCCCGAGGGCGTGGTTTGGCGCTACGAGCCAGGCACCAAAAAAATTCTGATGGATGTCGAGGGGTACAACCGATGGGTAGAAAAGGGACAGGAGTCACTATCGTTTCCGACTCCAGCTATGAAATCGCCTTCACTTACAAGGGCAAGCGCTGCCGGGAGCGCATCAAAGCGAAGCCCTGTCCTGCCAACACTCGAAAGCTGATCCAGTTCCGGGCGGCAGTGCTGCACGCGATCGAAAAAGGCGAGTTCGACTATGCGAAGACCTTTCCCGATTCCCGGCACACTGCGGCGCTCGCCGACCGCCCTGGCGATGTTCAAACGGTCGAGGACTACTTCGACAAATGGCTCAAGCGGAAGACGGTCGAGATCAAGGCTTCAACCTATAAGGGCTACCAGCTCATCGTCAACCGATGGGTCATACCCACGTTTGGGAAACTGGCGCTGTCCGACCTGAAACGCGCCCTGATTCGGGATTGGCTGGCAGCCATCGACGCCCACAAAGAAAAGAAAGTCTCCAACAAACGCCTGTCGAACATCCAGAGCTGCATGCGGTCTGCTCTGCAAGACGCGGCAGACGACGAGCTGATCGACGCGAATCCACTGGCCGGCTACACCTACGCCCGCGCCGAGCGGCCGACTGCTGACCGGGGCGATGACGAGATAGACCCACTTTCGCCAGCCGAACAGGCCACAGTGCTCGCCAAGTTGAGCGACGGCTATCGCAATATGGTCCAGTTTGCGCTTTGGACCGGCCTACGCACCTCTGAACTCATCGCCCTGAATTGGTCCGATATCGATTTTGTTGGCGGCTACGTGCGCGTCCGCCGTGCGCTCACGCGTGAGGCAAAGGGCGTCGCCGAGCTGCCGAAGACAGCCGCCGGCCGCCGCGACATTCGGCTGCTGAGTCCCGCGGCCGCGGCACTGCAGGCACAGAAGCCGTTGACATTCCTGACGGAAGACGATGGGCCGATCTTCAAGACCCTCGCCGGCGAGCGCTTCTCCGGTTCACACCAGATTTGGCGCATATGGCAGGCGGCGCTCAAGCGGGCTGGCGTGCGCTATCGCAACCCCTACCAGACCCGGCACACCTATGCATCGATGATGCTCTCCGCCGGCGAGCACCCGATGTGGGTTGCCAAGCAGATGGGGCATGCCGATTGGACGATGATCGCCCGGGTCTATGGCCGTTGGATGCCGTCGGCGGATGTCGACGCCGGATCTCGCGCCGTTGAGAAGTTCGCGGGCGAGGCTGGCAAATTTGCTGGCAAATCGCGCACAAAACTGGCAAAAATCAGCTAAATTTTTGCCAGCCAAAAAATCTAAGCGCTTGATTTACAAGGGAATTTTGGTGCGAGGGAGGGGACTCGAACCCCTACACCATTGCTGGCGTCAGGACCTAAACCTGGTGCGTCTACCAATTTCGCCACCCTCGCTGGATGGACTGGGGCACCCGCAAGGGGGCGCCGGCAAGGAAGCCCGCGATTGTAACGCAGTCGATCGCGGGTTGCCAGTCCCGGGCGGGGGCTCCGCCCCACGGTCAGGCGGTCGGCGCGATCGCCTCGGCCTCCGGCCGCTTGACGCGGAACCATGCGGCATACAGCGCCGGCAGGAACAGCAGCGTCAGCACCGTGGCGACGATCAGGCCGCCCATGATGGCTGCCGCCATCGGCCCCCAGAACACGCTGCGCGACAGCGGGATCATCGCCAGCACCGCCGCGGCCGCCGTCAGGATGATGGGACGGAAGCGCCGCACGGCGGCCTCGACGATGGCGTTCCAGGTGGGCACGCCGGTCGCCACATCCTGCTCGATCTGGTCGACCAGGATCACCGAGTTGCGGATGATCATGCCGATCAGCGCGGTGATTCCCAACTGCGCCACGAAGCCCATCGGCGCATGCAGCAGCAGCAGGGTCGCCGCCGCCCCGATCAGCCCCAGCGGGCCGGTCAGGAACACCATCACCGCGCGCGAGAAACTATGCAACTGAAGCATCAGCAGCGTGAAGATGATGAAGATGCACAGCGGCATCTGCGCGGCGATGGAGGCACCCGCGTTGGCGCTCTCTTCCTCCGCCCCGGCGATCTTGATCTGGTAGTCCGGCGGCAGGTCGGCGCGGATCTTGTCGAGCAGCGGGTTGATCTGCTCGGTCACGGTCGGCCCCTGCACGCCGTCCACCACGTCGGACTGCACGGTGATGCCATAGTCGCGGTTCTCGCGCCAGATCACGCCCGGCTCCCATGTGAAGCCTACACGCGCAACCTGCGTGAGCGGCACCACGCGGCTGCTGGTGGTCGGCACCTGCACGTTCTGCAGGGCATCGAGCGTGTTGCGCTCGCTCTCCTGCGGACGCATCACGATGTCGAGCAGCTTGTCGCCGTCGCGGTACTGGGCGATGGGTGCGCCGGACATCACGGTCTGTGTCACCTGGGCGATCGAACCGGTGGTCACGCCGAGCGCGCGCGCCTTGTCCTGGTCGATGTCCAGGCGCAGCACCTTGACGTTCTCGTTCCAGTTGTCGTTGACGCCCACGGTGTTGGGATTGGCCTGCATGATGGCCTTGACCTGGTCGGCGATCTTGCGCACGCCGCCGATGTCCGGCCCCATCACCCGGAACTGCACCGGATATGGAACCGGCGGCCCGTTCGGCAGCAGCTTGACGCGGCCGCGCAGTTGCGGGAACTGCGACTGCAGCAGGCCGATGATCGCCTGCCGCACCCCCTCGCGCGTCTCCAGCGAGGTCGGCATCACGATGGCCTGCGCCACGTTGGTCTGCGGCAGGATCTGGTCCAGCGGCAGATAGAAGCGCGGCGCACCGGAACCGATGAAGAACGCCACGCTCTCCACGTTCTTCTGCTGGCGCATCAGCGCCTCGAAACGCTTGGCCTCGGCTTCGGTCTGGCTGAAGCTGGCGCCTTCGGGCAGCCACAGCTCCACCATCAGCTCGGGCCGGCTGGAGTCGGGGAAAAACTGCTTCTCGACGTACTTGAAGCCGAACACGCCCAGCACGAAGGCCGCCAGCGTGATGACGATCACCGTCTTGCGGTATTCCACGCACCAGTTCACCCAGCCGCGGAAACGGTTGTAGAACGGCGTATCGAACAGCTCATGATGGCCGCCGTCGCCCGCGTGCGATTTCGTGTGCAGCAGCAGGTAACCCAGATACGGCACGAACACCACCGCCGCGACCCACGACAGCACCAGCGCCAGCGCCGTCACCGCGAAGATGCCGAAGGTGTACTCGCCCACCGTCGAGCGCGCCAGGCCCACCGGCAGGAAGCCCGTGGCGGTGATCAGCGTGCCGGTCAGCATCGGCATGGCGGTGGAGGTGTAGGCGAAGGTGGCGGCCTCCATCTTGGAGAAGCCCTCCTCCAGCTTGCGCACCATCATCTCGACCGCGATGATCGCGTCGTCCACCAGCAGGCCCAGCGCGATGATCAGCGCGCCCAGTGAGATCTTGTGCAGACCGATGTCGAAGATGTCCATGAACAGGAACGTCACCGCCAGCACCAGCGGGATCGTCAGGCCCACCACCAGCCCCGGCCACACGTCGATGCGCAGGCGCGGCTTGGTGTGCAGGCCCAGCGACAGGAAGCTCACCCCCAGCACGATCACCACCGCCTCGATCAGCACGTGGACGAACTCGCCCACGGAGTGCTGCACCGACTGCGGCTGGTCCTGCACCTGCACCATCTCGATGCCGACCGGCAGCTTCGCGCGGATGCGCTCCACCGTGGCGCGCAGGTCCTTGCCCAGCTGGATGATGTCGCCGCCTTTGGCCATCGAGATGCCCAGGCCGATCACTTCCTTGCCGTTGAAGCGCATCTTGGCGCGCGGCGGATCGATGTAGCCGTGCCGAACGGTCGCGATGTCGCCCAGGCGGATATTGGTGGTGCCGCCGGGGCCGCGCAAGGTCAGGTTCTCCAGGTCGCGGATATCCGAGAACTGGCCGGAGAGCCGGATCTGCACGTCGTCCGTCGGCGTCACCAGCACGCCGCTGGGGCCGATGTTGTTCTGCTGCGCGATCTGGTTGGCGATGCTGTTGATGTCCAGCCCCATCTGCGCGAACTTGGCCTGCTGGAACTCGATGTAGATCTTCTCGTCCTGGTCGCCGAGCAGCGTGACCTTGGCGACGTTGGGCACGCGCAGCAACTGCTGGCGGATCGCATCGGCGTAGTCGTTGAGCTGGCGGTAGGTGAAGCCATCGGCGGACAGCGCGTAGATGGAGCCGTACACATCGCCGAAGTCATCGTTGAAGTACGGTCCGCGCACGCCGGTCGGCAGCGACGACGCGATGTCGCCCACCTTCTTGCGCACGGTGTACCAGAGCTGCGGCGTCTCCTTGGCCGGCGATGTATCGGCCAGTTGGAACGTGACGAGCGTCTCGCCGGGCTTGGAATAGCTGCGGATCTTCCAGGCGTACGGCACTTCCTGCAGCGCCTTTTCGATCTTGTCGGTCACCTGGCGCGACATCTGCTCGGCGGTCGCGCCGGGCCAGAACGCCTGCACCACCATCGCGCGGAAGGTGAAGGGCGGGTCTTCGTCCTGCCCCAGCTTGGTATAGGCGAAGATGCCGCTGAACAGCAGCGCCACCAGCAGGAAGCGGGTCAGCGGCTGGTGCTCGAGCGCCCAGCGTGACAGATTGAAGCGGGAGTGTTCCATGCGCGCGATGAAGGCGAGGTTGGGCGGAGGGCCGGAAGCGACGAAACGTGGCTCGGAAGCCGAGCGCTCAACGGCGTGGCGTGATGGCCGACTGGGCGGACGGCTGGTCCGCCGCCGCCATCGGCATCACGCGCTGCCCGGCCTTCAGCAGGTGCACGCCGGCAGTGACGATGGTCTGGCCTGGCGACAGGCCGCCGGTCACCAGCAGCACGTTGTCGCGCGGCGCGCCCACTGTCACCGGCACCGGCTTGACCGTCTGCGAAGCCGCGTCATAAAGCCACACCACATTCTTGCCCTGCTCCTGCAGCAACGCGGTGATCGGCACGCGCACGCCCATGCCGCCGCTGTCCGCGCCGCCGCCCGGGCGCACAAAGGTGGCGACCGCCGTCATGCCCAGCTTGAGGTCGGGCGGCGGATTCGGCACGGTGATCTTCACGGTGTACGTGCGGGTGACAGGGTCGGCGGCCGGCGCGATCTCGCGCACCTTGCCGGGCAGGCTGCGCGACGGATCGGCCCACAGCTTGATGCGCACCTCGGGCGACTTGCGCAGCGCATCGACCTGGTCTTCGGGGATGCCGACCACCACCTCCTTCTCGGCGGTCTGCGCCACGCGCACCACCGGCTGGCCGGCGGAAACCACCTGCCCGACCTCGGCATCCACGCCCGTCACCACGCCGTCGGCATCGGCTTCCAGCGTGGCGTAGGCGGCCTGGTTGGACTGGTTGCGGTAGCCCGCGGCGGCCTGGTCGTAGCGCGCCTGCGCCGCATCGTAGTTGGCCTGATGGCGCTGCTGCTCCGCCGCACTGATAAAGCCCTTGGCGAAGAGTTCGGAAAAACGTTTGAGGTCGGCGGCCGCCAGATCTCGGTCGGTCTTGGCGGCCTGCAACTGCGCCTGGGCGGATTGCTGCGCCAGTGCCAGGTCGGTCGGGTCGAGGCGTGCCAGCACCTGGCCGTTCCTGACCGTGGCGCCCACGTCCACCAGCCGCGCGATGATCTTGCCCGGCACGCGGAAGCCCAGCCGCGACTCGATGCGCGGACGCACGTCACCGGAGAATTCGACGGTGCCGGCAGCCTGTTCGCTGACCACGGTCATGGTCCGGACCGGCCGCACTTCGGGTGCCTTGGACTGCTCCTTGCCGCACCCGGCCAGCAGCAGCGCGCCCCCCAGGAGGAGCGCCCCCGAAACGGCGGGAAACGTACGCCTGCGCAACGAAAACGGCATACTGGAAAGACCGGTGGAGTCGGAATGCGGGTACGGCAGGCGCAACACAGGCATGACACGCTCTCAGTAAATAACTGACCGGTCAGTAATGTAACCACCGGCTCGCGAAGGGTCAACGAGGAAGATGCCATCGGCGGCCCGCCCACAGACTTTAGGCGGCGGCCCTCCCGCGCGGAGCCCCATGTAGAATGGCCGCCCTGTCCGTCCCGCCCTGTTTTCCGCTTTCCGTGACCCCCGACGACTACTGCGCCGACAAGGCCGCCCCCGCAGGCAGCGATCTGTATTACAGCGTGCTGTTCCTGGCACCCGAACGCCGCCGCGCGACGGTCGCCCTCGAAGCGGTGCGCCGCGAACTGGAAGACGCGGTGCGCGATGCCTCCGACCCGGCGGTGGTGCAATCCAAGCTGCAATGGTGGCGACAGGAACTGGCGCGGCTGTTCGACGGACGGCCCGAACATCCGGCCGCCAAGGCACTGCAACCGCACCTGGGCGCTTATGACATCGGTGCCGTGCACCTGGGCGAACTGCTCGCCGGCGTCGAGGCCGATGCCATGCAGAACCGCTACCTGGATTGGCCCAACCTGCGCCGCCACGGCGACCAGGTCGCCGGCGTGGCGGGCCGGCTGGCCGCGCGCATCGCCGGCCATGCGCAGGGGCGCACACTGGAATTCGCGCGGCAACTGGCGCTGGCCGAACAACTCGTGCACTTCATCCGCAACCTGGGCGACGACGTGCGCCACAACCGCGTCTACATCCCCGTGGACGAACTGCAGCGCTTCAACGTCCCCGCGGCCGATCTGTTCAACCGACGCTACTCGGACGGGTTCAAGGCGTTGATGGCCTTCCAGGCCGAACGTGCCCGTGCCACCCACCGGGAGGCGCTGACGGCGCTGCCCGCGGAAGACCGCCGCACCCAGCGGCCGGCGCTGATCCGCGGCGTGCTGGCGATGCGGCTGCTGGACGAACTTGAGGCCGACGGCTTCCAGGTGCTGACCCAGCGCACCGACCTGACGCCGCTGCGCAAGCTGTGGCTGGCCTGGAAGACCCAGATCCGCGCCTGATCACTCCCGCGCCCGATCAGGCCCGGATCAGATCCAGCGGCGCGAAGCGGCCGGCCAGCACCGACTGCGACTCCATCCCCCACCAGCGCTCCAGGATGGTCGCGTAGAGCGAGCGGAAATCGACCGACGGGTCAAGATTGCCGCTGCCGTCCAGCCGCTCGAGCACCGGCCCCTGGCCGGCCAGCCCGCCCTTGACGCGTCCGCCCGCCACGAAATGCGCGGAGGCGGTGCCGTGGTCGGTGCCGTTGTTCAGGTTCTCGCGCGGGCGGCGGCCGAATTCGGAGTAAGTGACGATCAGCGTATCGTCCCAGCGGCCGAGTTCCGTCAGCGCGCCCTTGAGCGACGCGATACCGTCGCCGAGCTGCCGCAGCAGGTTGTTCTGCGCCACCAACTGGTTGGTATGTGTATCGAAGCTGCCCAGCGACAGGCACACCGCCGCCACATCCGAGCCGCCGCGCCCGGGGGCCGCCACCACCTGCATGGCGGCCTTGATGGCGTTGCCGAAGGCGGTCTCCGAAAAACGCGTCTTGAAATCGAACTTGCCGCCCTTTGGACGCAGGCCATCGGCGGCCTTGACGATGTCCGCCTCGACCTTCAGCACATGCGCGAGCGTGGCGTTGCCCACGGCGTTCGAGGGCATCGCCAGCTTGGCTTCGTTGAGGAAGGCATCCGGGCTGGCCAGCGCCACGGCGCGGGCGCCGCCGTCCAGCGGGCCGAGATCCGCGCTGCCGATGATCACGCCATCCGCGCCGAACGAGGCCGGCACCGGCCTGGCCGCGAACGCCCGCGTCAGCCAGCCCTCGTGCAGGTACTGGTCGGAGCGCGAGGCGGTGTCCCAGATCTCGATGGAGCGGAAATGCGACAGATTGGGCTGCGGATACGACACCCCCTGCACCACCGAGAGCTCACCCGCCTGCCACAACGGCATCAGCGGCTGCAGGGACGGATTCAGGCCATAGCGATCGTCGAGCTGCAACACCTGTTCGCGCTTGATGGCAATGCGCGGACGCAACGCATAGTACTGCGCGTTGGTATACGGCACCACGGTATTGAGCCCGTCGTTGCCGCCCTTCAGCTCGATCAGGATCAGCAGGTTGCCGTACCCTTTGCGCTTGCCCTGACCTTGCGCAAAGACAACGCCAGGCAGCGCGCCACCCATGCCGAGCACGGCGCCCGCTCTCAGAAAATCGCGACGTTCCATGATGTCCTCCGACGCTTGGGTGGATCACTTGAGCTGATAAGCCGGGTCCATCATCAGCGTGCGCAGGTAGGCGGTACCGGCCAGCTTGATGGGAATCGGCACGGTGGGGTCGACCGGCAGCACAGCATGCTGGATCGACAGGCGCGGGCCGAGCTGGGGCGGATCGTTCGCATCGGCGCCGAACTGCGCCAGCCACTTGGCCGCGTTGAACGACACCATGGTCTGCGACTGCGCCAGCTTGAAGCGGCCTTCCGGGCCCATGCCCTTCAAGGCCCCGCCCAGGCCCGGCACGGCGCCGCCCCGCTTCAGGTCCTCGCGCATGGCCACCATCATCGCGGCGGGCTGCTGCGCCTGCGCATTGGCCTGTGACTGCGGCGTCTTCATCTCGGTCGAACGGAACAGCTGGTCGAGGAACTGCTTGCGTCCCAGCAGCGTGTTGGAGTTGATCCATGCGTCGCCGCCCGGCCAGCCCTTCACGTTGGGCGGGGCAAACAGGTTCTGCCCCAACTGCGCGGACTTGATCGCAAACGGCGCGGGGTCCGAATACTGCACGTTGAACTGCTTGAGCGTGCCGACGATCATCTCCACGGGCGACTTCACCAGCGTCGCGCGCGTCTGCGGCGCCCAGAACGTCGGCGTCATGAAGAGCTCGCGCAGCGCGACCTTGATGTCGTAGCCGCTGGAGCGGAAGGCATCGGCGATGCGCTCGACCTGCGCCGCATCCGGATCGGGCGAGACGAACTCACGCCACAGCTTGGTCACGATGAAGGTGGCGGTTTCCGGACGTGCCAGCAGGACATCGAGCATCTGGTCGCCGTCATAGTCGCCGCTCTGGCCGAAGACCTTTTTGGTGCCGGTGTCGTGCAGTTGCGGCCGCCAGACGTAGGCGTAGTCGTGCTCGCGGTCCACGCTCCAGCCGGTGTAGGCGCGCGCGGCTTCCTTGATGTCCTGTTCGGTGTAGTGGCCCTCGCCCAGCGTGAAGAGCTCCATCACTTCACGGGCGAAGTTCTCGTTGGGCTTGCCTTTGCGGCTTGCGGCGGCGTCCAGGTAGACCAGCATCGCCGGGTCCTTGCTGACGGCGTGCAGCATCGCCCCGAAGTTGCCGACCGCGTTCTGCCGCAACAGCACGTTCTGCCGGTACATCAACTGCGCGAACACCACCTTCTGCGAGCTGGACACGAAATGGTTGTGCCAGAACAGCGTCATGCGCTCGGTCAGCGGGGTCGGCGTCTTGATCATTTCGCCGATCCACCAGCCGCGCATCTCGAGTTCCCGCGCGAGGTTCTTCTGCCGCACCGCCTTGCGGACCTCGTCATTGGCCAGCCTGTCGTCCGTGACGATCGGCTCATTGATCCATGCCGGCGGCGGCTGGGTGGCCACGCTGCCGGTCTGGGCCAGCAGCCGGTCGACGGCCTCGCGATGGGTCAGGCCGACATACGCGTCAAGTTCGCTCTCGGCGGGCGAAAAGCCGGTGCGGGTGAGGAAATAGCGGACGTCTTCGCGGTCCAGGCGCTGCGCTTCGACAGCCTGCACCTTGGCGCGGCTGGCCCGGTGCTCGTGCCGCGCGGGAACCTGCGCCTGCGCGGACAGGTGGGTCAGGACGCCGGCCACCGCCAGCGCCATCGAAATCGTCGTCCAGCCGAACACTCGCATAACCGTCCCCCAAACTTCGACCCCGGGCGCATGGGCCGGATGCCGTGCCGATGCACGGCCCGCCGGGCGCCCGACTAACCGCCACGGTGATAGATATCGCGCGTGACGTCGTAGATGTTCTGACGCAATTGCTTGCGCTCCTCGGGGGACAGCTTGCGCTGCGGGGGTGACCGGCTGTCGGCATTCTCGGCGCGCCGGTTCTCCATCGCGGCGGCGCGGCGGCTGCGTTCCTCGCCACCGCTGCCACGCGCGGAGCCCTGCCCGCCTCCCCGGTTCGGCCCGGCGGCCTGCATCGCATGCCCGCCGCCGAAGCCGGCGAATCCGCCGAAGAAGCCACCGCGCTCGCCCCGGGCGTACGCCGGCAAGCCGGCCGCGCACAGGGCGAACGCACAACCCAGCAGCGTCAGCCGCCGGCGGAACATCATCGACCGATCCGAGAAAGGGAATTGAGAAGCCACGTCCATGTTGCTGGAAACCGATGCGCCATGCATCATTGCGCGACAATCGATATCAGGCAACCGCATTGCACGCCAGTCCCCTTCGCGGGGGTCGACAAAAACGACGTCCGCGCGAGGGGCTGCCAAGGCAGTGTAGTCCCCTGTCCTACCGACTGTTCGCGGCACCCGGTAAATAATGTAACCGTCTGTTTCAATTGGGGGGACGGTCCGCTTCCGGCCCGTGTTTTTGTCGTTACCATTAGCGCCATGGAAAATTCCGGTCACAAGATTCTCGTCGTCGACGACGACCCCCGCCTGCGCGACCTGCTGCGCCGCTATCTCGGGGAACAGGGCTTCACCGTGCTGGTGGCGGAAAACGCCACGGCCATGAACAAACTCTGGCTGCGCGAGCGCTTCGACCTGCTGGTGCTCGACCTGATGATGCCGGGCGAGGACGGCCTGTCGATCTGCCGCCGCCTGCGCGGCGCCAACGACCAGACGCCGATCATCATGCTCACCGCCAAGGGCGAGGACGTGGACCGCATCGTCGGCCTGGAGATGGGCGCCGACGACTACCTGCCCAAGCCGTTCAACCCGCGCGAGCTGATCGCCCGCATCCATGCCGTGCTGCGCCGTCGCGGTCCGGCGGAGATTCCCGGCGCACCGTCGGAGACGCCCGAGACCTTCGCCTTCGGCGACTTCGTGCTGAACCTGGCCACCCGCACGCTGAAGAAGAACGACGAGGAAATCACCCTCACCACGGGCGAATTCTCCGTGCTCAAGGTGTTCGCGCGCCACCCGCGCCAGCCGCTGTCGCGCGAGAAGCTGATGGAGATGGCGCGCGGCCGCGAGTATGAGGTCTTCGACCGCAGCCTGGACGTACAGATCTCCCGCCTGCGCAAGCTGATCGAGCCGGACGCGAGCAACCCGCGCTTCATCCAGACGGTCTGGGGCCTGGGTTACGTGTTCATCCCGGACGGTGCCAAGTAACCGCGCCGGCACGCCCTCAACCCTTCTTCCATCCACGACTTGCGCATTCCGCGTCCGGCCGCGCTGCGGCGCCTGCTGATCAGCGTGTTCGGTTCGCTGTTCTGGCGAACCTTCATGCTGATCGCGTTGCTGATCGCGATCTCGCTCGGAGCGTGGTTCCAGAGCTTCCGCATTTTCGAGCGCGAGCCGCGCGCGCAGCAGATCGCCATGCAGATCGTCAGCGTGGTCAAGCTGACGCGGGCGGCGCTGCTCTATTCCGACCCGGCGCGGCGGCGGTTCCTGCTGCTCGACCTGGTGCAGAACGAGGGCATCAAAGTCTATCCGCGCGAGAAGGAAGACGAATACCGCGCGCCGCAGACCAACCCCTATCTCACGCAGCTGGTTCAGCGCGAGATCCGCAACCGCCTGGGCAAGGACACGGTGATCGCCACCGCGGTCAACGACATCCCCGGCGTGTGGGTCAGCTTCCAGATCGAGGGCGACGACTACTGGGTCGCCATCAGCCCGGACCGCTTCGAGCATGTGCCGGGGCTGCAATGGCTGTGGTGGTCGATCGCGGCGCTGGTGCTGTCGGTGCTGGGCGCGGCTTTCATTACCTCGCGCGTCAACCAGCCGCTCAAGCGATTGGCCGACACCGCGCGCGCCATCAGCGCGGGCGACGATCCGAAACCGCTGCCCGAGGGCGGCGGCACGGAAGTGGCACAGGCAAATCACAGCTTCAACCAGATGGTGCGCGACCTCAAGCAACTGGAGGCCGACCGCGCAGTGATGCTCGCCGGCATCTCGCACGACCTGCGCACGCCGCTCACGCGCCTGCGCCTGGAAACCGAGATGAGCCCGATCGACGACCAGACCCGCGAACTGATGGTGGCCGACATCGAGCAGATGGACGCCATCATCGGCCAGTTCCTGGACTACGCGCGGCCCAGCGGCGAGATGCTGGAAGCCGTCGACCTGACCGAGCTGGTGCGCGATACGGCACCGGTCTACTCGGCGCACGACGACATCGACCTCACGCTCAAGCTGGCGCCCGAAGCCATCGCCCGCTGCAACCGGATGGAAACGCAGCGCATCCTCGATAACCTGATCGAGAACGCGCGCCGCTACGGCAAGACGCCCAGCACCGGCCGGGCCGAGATCACGGTCAGCACGCTGCTGCAGGGCAATGAAGTGGTGCTGTCCGTGGCCGACCGCGGCGCCGGCGTACCGGCGGACCAGTTGGTGTTGCTGACCCGGCCGTTCTACCGGCTCGAATCCGCGCGCAGCGAAGCCAAGGGTGCAGGGCTCGGCATGTCGATCGTCAGCCGGATCTTGCAGCGCAGCAGCGGCCGGCTCACGCTGGAGAATCGCACGCCACCCGAAACCGGGCTGGTCGTCTGCGCCTGCTACGCGCGCGCCTGATCCGCATCATCCACGTATCCGCCTGGCCTGGCACGGCCGATGCTCCACATAGGGTTGTCGTATGCGGCGGCGAACGGTGCCTGTGGGTGCCGTTGCCGACCGCCGCACAGTCGCCCATAATGAGAGCCCCCTGGGCTGTGTCCCGCCCACCCTCTTCCCTGCCGGACAGCCGGCGAGCCTCTGTTTGCACCGTGCTGTGCCACTGCCGCGCAACATCAGGAGAAGCTCATGAAGACCATTGGCGACAAGCTCGAACCGTTCAAGGTCGTCGGCGTCAAGCCGGGGTTCAACCACCATGAGGAAAACGGCCAGTCGGCGTTCGAAGCGATCACCGAAACGTCGTTCCCGGGCAAGTGGAAGGTCATCTATTTCTACCCGAAGGACTTCACCTTCGTGTGCCCGACCGAGATCGTGGCCTTTGCCAAGCTGAACCAGGACTTCGAAGACCGCGACACCGTCGTGCTCGGCGGCTCGACCGACAACGAATTCGTCAAGCTGGCCTGGCGCCGCGAACACAAGGACCTCAACCAGCTCAACCAATGGTCCTTTGCCGACAGCACCGGCGCCCTGATCGACCAGTTGGGCGTGCGCGAGCACGAAGCCGGCGTCGCGCTGCGCGCCACCTTCATCGTCGATCCGGACAACGTGATCCAGCATGTGTCGGTGAACAACCTGAACGTGGGCCGCAATCCGGATGAGGTCTTGCGCATCCTCGACGGCCTGCAGACCGACGAACTGTGCCCGTGCAACCGCGCGATCGGCGGCGCCACGCTTTGAGCGCCGGCGCCCGGCGCGGATTTCATCAACCGCCGACCAGGGGGGGGAACCGGATGGAATTCCTGCAAGCGATCAAGGGCCGCATTCCCGACTATGCCAAGGACATCCGCCTGAACCTGGACGGCACCATCGCGCGCTCTTCACTGGAAGGCCACGACGCCGTGGGTGTGGCGCTGGCAGCGGCCTTCGCGGCCAGGAGCCGGGTGATCGTCGAGGCCATCCGCGGCGCCGGTGTGCTGTCGCCCGAGCAGACCAATGGCGCGCTGACCGCCGCCGCGCTGATGGGCATGAACACCGTCTGGTACCCCTATGTCGAGATGGCGGACGACACCGATCTCTCGCAGCAGAAAGCCGAGCTGCGCATGAACGCCTATGCCAGCAGCGGCGGTGTCGACAAGCGGCGCTTCGAGATGTACGCGCTGGCAGCGGCCATTGTCGGCAAATGCCATTTCTGCATCAAATCGCACTACGACTTGCTGAAAAATCACCAAGGCATGACGACACAGCAATTGCGCGATGTCGGCCGGATCGCGGCGGTGATCAGCGCGGCGGCACAGGTGATCGCGGCAGAATCGGCATAGGCCAGCGTGGGCATTCGCGCCCCGCCCAAAGACAACGGCAGCACCGGAGCGATCCGGGCTGCCGTTTTCGCCTTCTGCCCCGGGGCAACGGCCGGGCTCAGTCCTGCTCGGTGGCTTCGGTGCGATAGATCAGCACGACGGCCTGGGCGACGATGCCCTCTTCGCGTCCCTCGAAGCCCAGCTTCTCGTTGGTCTTCGCCTTGACGTTGCAGCGTCCGGGGGCGATGCCCAGGTCGGCCGCCAGGTTGGCCACCATGCCGGCCACGTGCGGCGCCAGCTTGGGCTGCTGCGCGATGACGGTGGCATCGACGTTGCCCACGGCATAGCCCGCCTCGCGCACGCGGCGCACCGCTTCGCGCAGCAGCACGCGGCTGTCGGCGCCGGCGAAGGCCGGGTCGGTGTCGGGAAAATGGCGGCCGATGTCGCCCAGGCCGGCCGCGCCGAACAGCGCGTCGGTGATGGCGTGCAGCAGCGCATCGGCGTCGGAATGGCCGAGCAGGCCGCGCGTGTGCGCAATCTCCACGCCGCCCAGGATCAGCTTGCGGCCCTCCACCAGTGCGTGCACGTCGTAGCCCTGGCCGATGCGGATGTCCATCCAGTTCATGCTCGCGAATCCTCTTGCGTGGGTGCAGCGTTCGCGAGGATGGCCTCGGCGAGCGCGAAATCGTCGGGATAGGTCACCTTGAAGTTGCGCAGCGCGCCGGCCACCAGCAGGGGCCGGTGACCCGCGGCCTCGATGGCGCTGGCCTCATCGGTGACGATGCGCCGTTCGGTCAGGGCCCCCGACAGGGCGCGCTGCAGCAGGCCGAGCGGAAACATCTGCGGCGTCTGCGCCTGCCACAGGCCGCCGCGCGGCACGGTCTCGGCGATGTGCTGCGCGGCATCGGCGCGCTTGAGCGTATCGGCCACCGGCAGCGCCAGGATACCGCCGACCGCCTGCCCGCCATCGGCCTCCACCGCGCCGACCAGCCGCGCGATCAAAGCGGGCGTCAGCCCGGGGCGCGCGGCATCGTGCACGAGCACCCAATCGTCTTCCAGCGCGCCGAGGCCGCGCAGCGCTGCCAGGCCGTTGGTGACCGAGGCGTGACGCGAATCGCCGCCGCAATCGACCTCCACCAGCCGGGCCGCATCAAAGCCCATGCCGGGAAAGCGCGCCGCCAGCGCCGGCGCGCCCGGCGAAGTCACCACCACCACCCGGTCGATCTCCGCGCTGGCCAGGAAGGCCTGTACGGTATGCCACAGCATCGGGCGGCCGGCGATCGGCTGGTACTGCTTGGGCAGATCGCCGCCGGCGCGCGTGCCGGTGCCGGCGGACGGGATCAGTGCGAACCGGCGTCGGCCGGGACGGGAGGAAACGGACATGCGCAAGCGGCGGAATGGCGTGGGCGCGGCCTTTGCCGGGGAATTTCCCGTCGGCCAGCACGCGAATGGCGCGGATTTTATAATAGCGGCCAGTATCACGACACCCCGCCCGCACGCGCTGGCGGGGTGTCGCGCTTTGCCTTGCCGACCGGTTTCCACTGACCCCGACGTTCCCATGTCCGATTTCTCGCCGCCTTTTACCCTGAGTGCCCTGCCCCTCGTCAAGCCGGGCCAGCGCTTCGTCTTCAGCGGCCTGCAGGGCTCGGCCGATGCGCTGCTGCTGGCGCGCTACCTGGAGCAGCATCGCGCCACCGCGCCGATGCTGGCGGTGGTCTGCGCCAACGCCGTCGACGCCCAGCGGCTGGCCGACGAGCTGCGCTGGTTCGCCCCGCAGGCCCGCGTGAAGCTGCTGCCGGACTGGGAAACGCTGCCGTACGACAACTTCTCGCCGCACCAGGACCTGATCTCCGAGCGGCTGGCGACGCTGCACGACCTGCAGGGCGGTGCGTGCGACCTCCTGCTGGTGCCGGCCTCCACGGCGCTGCAACGGATCGCGCCGCCGTCGTTCCTGGCGGCCTACACGTTCTTCTTCAAGAAGGGCGAGCGGCTGGATGAGGCAGCGCTCAAGGCGCAGTTCACGCTGGCCGGCTACGAGCACGTCAGCGCCGTGATGCGCCCCGGCGAATACAGCGTGCGCGGCGGCCTGATCGACCTGTTCCCGATGGGCTCGCCGATGCCCTACCGGCTCGACCTGTTCGGCGACGAGATCGAAACCATCCGCGCCTTCGACCCCGACACGCAGCGCAGCCTCTACCCGGTGAACGAAGTGCGCCTGCTGCCGGGCCGCGAGTTCCCGATGGACGAGGCCGCGCGCACCGCCTTCCGCGGCCGCTGGCGCGAAGTGTTCGAGGGCGATCCGACGCGCGCGCCCATCTACAAGGACATCGGCAACGGCGTGCCCTCGGCCGGCATCGAGTATTACCTGCCGCTGTTCTTCGAAGAAACGGCGACGCTGTTCGACTACCTGCCGGCCACCGCGCACCTGGCGCTGGTCGGCGACATCGAAGCCGCGGTGCGGCGCTTCTGGGCCGACACCACGCAGCGCTACAACTTCATGCGCCACGACCGCGACCGGCCGCTGCTGGCGCCCCCCGCGCTGTACCTCGACGAAGAGGCGTTCTTCGTCGCCGCTAAGCCGCACGCGCGCCTTGTACTGCGCGCCGAAGCGGGTGATGCCCCGCTCTCGCTGCCGTTGCCCAATGTGGCCGTCAACCGCCGCGCGGAAGACCCGCTGGTCAATCTCGAAGCGTTCCTGATGCGCGGCGACTGCCGGGTGATGATCTGCGCGGAATCCGCCGGCCGACGCGAGACGCTGGCGCAGATGCTCGCCGCCAGCGGCCTGCACCCCGAAGGCGTGGCCGACTGCGCCGACCTGATGGGCGGCGAGGCCCCCTTCGTGCTCGGGGTGGCGCCGCTATACCAGGGCTTCATCCTGGGCGACGAGCGCATCGCTTTCATCACCGAGACCGAGCTGTACGCCCAGGCCGTGCGCCGCAGCGGCCGCCGCAAGCAGGAACAGGCCACCGCCGTCGATGCCATGGTGCGCGACCTGGCCGAACTGAAGATCGGCGACCCGGTGGTGCACAGCGAGCACGGCATCGGCCGCTACCAGGGCCTGGTCTCGATCGACATGGGCAACGGCGAGGAAGAGTTCCTGCACCTGGACTATGACAAGGGCAGCAAGCTTTACGTACCGGTGCATCAGTTGCACGTGATCTCGCGCTACTCCGGCGCCGATCCGGACACCGCGCCGCTGCACCAGCTCGGCTCCGGCCAGTGGGAAAAGGCCAAGCGCCGCGCCGCGCAGCAGATCCGCGACACCGCCGCCGAGCTGCTGAACCTCTACGCCCGCCGCGCGCTGCGCCAGGGCTTCGCCTTCCCGCTCACGCCCAACGACTACGAGGCCTTCGCCGAAAGCTTCGGCTTTGACGAAACGCCCGACCAGGCCGCCGCCATCACCGCCGTGATCGCCGACATGACCTCGGGCAAGCCGATGGACCGGCTGGTGTGCGGCGACGTCGGGTTCGGCAAGACCGAGGTCGCGCTGCGCGCCGCCTTCGTCGCCGTGATGGGCGGCAAGCAGGTCGCCATGCTGGCGCCGACCACGCTGCTGGCCGAGCAGCACTACCAGACCCTGGCCGACCGCTTCGCCGACTGGCCGGTGCGCATCGCGGAGATCTCGCGCTTCAAGAACAAAAAGGAGATCGACGCCGCCATCGAGGCCATCAACGCCGGCACCATCGATATTGTGATCGGCACGCACAAGCTGCTCTCGCCCGACGTGCAGTTCGACCGGCTGGGGCTGGTCATCATCGACGAAGAGCACCGCTTCGGTGTGCGCCAGAAAGAGGCGCTCAAGACGCTGCGCGCCGAGGTCGACGTGCTCACGCTGACCGCCACGCCGATCCCGCGCACGCTGGGCATGGCGCTGGAAGGCCTGCGCGACTTCTCCGTGATCGCCACGGCGCCGCAGAAGCGGCTGGCCATCAAGACCTTCGTGCGGCGCGAGGAAGACAGCGTGCTGCGCGAGGCCATCCTGCGCGAGCTCAAGCGCGGCGGCCAGGTCTATTTCCTGCACAACGAGGTCGAGACCATCGAGAACAAGCGGGCCAAGCTGGAAGCGCTCGTGCCCGAAGCGCGCGTGGCGGTCGCCCACGGGCAGATGCACGAGCGCGAGCTGGAGCGCGTGATGCGCGATTTCGTCGCCCAGCGCGCCAATATCCTGCTGTGCACGACCATCATCGAGACCGGCATCGACGTGCCGACCGCCAACACCATCCTGATCCACCGCGCCGACAAGTTCGGCCTGGCGCAATTGCACCAACTGCGCGGCCGCGTCGGGCGCTCCCACCACCAGGCCTATGCCTACCTGCTGGTGCACGATGCGGAGGGGCTGACCAAGCAGGCCCAGCGCCGGCTGGAGGCCATCCAGCAGATGGAGGAGCTCGGCTCCGGCTTCTACCTGGCGATGCACGACCTGGAGATCCGCGGCGCGGGCGAGGTGCTGGGCGACAAGCAGTCGGGCGAGATTTCCGAGATCGGCTTCCAGCTCTACACCGACATGCTCAACCAGGCGGTCAAGTCGCTCAAGGCCGGCAAGGAGCCCGACCTGATGGCGCCGCTGGCGGCCACCACCGAGATCAACCTCGGCACCCCCGCCCTGCTGCCCAGCGACTACTGCGGCGACGTGCAGGAGCGCCTGTCGCTGTACAAGCGCCTGGCCAACTGCGAGTCCGGCGAGACCATCGACAACATCCAGGAAGAGCTGATCGACCGCTTCGGCAAGCTGCCGCCGCAGGCGCAGTCGCTGATCGAAACGCATCGGCTGCGCATCGCCGCGGTGCCGCTGGGCATCCGCAAGATCGACACCGGCGCCGATGCCGTCACGCTGCAGTTCGTGCCGAACCCGCCGGTCGATGCCATCAAGATCATCGACCTGGTGCAGAAGAACCGCCAGATCAAACTGGCCGGCCAGGACCGCCTGCGCATCGAGAACATCCCCACCGAGACCGCCGCGCTGGCGCAGGCCATCCGCCACACCATGCGGCAACTGGCCTGACCGGACCGACCCCGCCTCATCCGCACGACACCATCATGAGCACCGCCACCACCGCCCTTTCCACGCTCGACTGGACCCGCAAGCTGGTCGGCTTCGACACCACCAGCCGCGGCTCCAACCTGGCGCTGATCGAAACCGTGCGCGACCACCTGCACGGCCTGGGCCTGGAAACGCACCTGTCCTACAACGACGACCGCAACAAGGCCAACCTGTTCGCCACGATCCCGGCGGCGGACGGCGGCATGCAGGGCGGGATCGTCCTGTCGGGCCATACCGATGTGGTGCCGGTCGACGGGCAGCACTGGAGCAGCGATCCGTTCGTGCCGGAAGTGCGCGACGGCAGGCTGTACGGGCGCGGCACGTGCGACATGAAGGGCTTCATCGCCGCGTCGCTGGCGCTGGTGCCATCGGTGCTGCGGACGCGCCTGCGCGAGCCGATCCACTTGGCACTGTCGTACGACGAGGAGGTCGGCTGCGTGGGCGCGCCGCGCATGCTCGAAGACCTGATCGCGCGCGGCATCCGCCCCGCGGGCTGCATCGTCGGCGAGCCGACCAGCATGCGGCCGATCGTCGCCCACAAGGGCATCAACGCCTACCGCTGCCGCGTGCACGGCCGCGCCGCGCACTCGTCGCTGACGCCGCAAGGCGTCAATGCCATCGAGTACGCGGCCCGCATCATCTGCTTCGTGCGCGACATGGCCGACGAATTCCGCGCCCGGGGCCCGTTCGACGCGGCGTTCGATGTGCCGTTCACCACGGCATCCACCGGGCTGATCCACGGCGGCATCGCGCTCAACACCATTCCCGCGCTGTGCGAATTCGTGTTCGAGTTCCGCAACCTGCCGGGCATCGATGCGCCGGCGATCCGCGCGCGCGTGGAGCACTACGTGCGCGAGACCATCGAGCCAGCCATGCGGCGCGAGCATCCGGATGCCCGCATCGAGCTGGACGAGATCGCCGCCGCCCCATCGCTGGATGCCTCCGAACAGGCCGCCATCACGCAACTGGTGCGCGCGCTGACCGAGGACAACGACCAGCGCAAGGTCGCCTACGGCACCGAAGCGGGCCTGTTCCAGCGCGCCGGCATCCCGGCCATCCTGTGCGGACCGGGCAACATCGAGCAGGCGCACAAGGCCAACGAGTACGTGGAGCTGGCCCAGCTCGACGCCTGCGACCGCTTCCTGGCCAAAGTCGCGCGCAGCCTGATGCTGGAGCCGGCTTCGGCCTGATCCCACCTTCGGCCGTTGGAAAAATCGCCCCGCCTGTCGGTGGGGCGCATTCCGGCGAGGGCGTTCGCTACAATAGCGGGCTTCCCTCGGCGCTTCATTTCCCGTTTTTTTCCGCCTTCCATGCCCGTCGTCCTGCAAAGCCCGTCGCCGCTGTCCTCCGGCGATATCGAATCCGTCCGCAGCCTGTTCGGCAGCGCCACGTACGACATGCGCGCGCCCAATGTCGCCGCCATCGAGTGGGTGCACGAGCTGCCCAGCGAACTGCGCGTGCAGCTCGACGCCATCTGCGCCAACCTGGGCCTGGATTACGCCTGGATCCCCGACGAGTGGACCTTCGCCGACTTCCGCGTGCTGGCGATGGACATGGACTCGACCCTCATCACCATCGAGTGCATCGATGAGATCGCGGACTTCTGCGGCCTCAAGCCCCAGGTGGCGGCCATCACCGAAGCCTCGATGCGCGGCGAGATCAAGGATTTCAACGAAAGCCTGACGCGCCGGGTCGAACTGCTCGAGGGCCTCGACGCGAGCGTCCTGGAGCGCGTCTACGCCGAACGCCTGCAGTTGTCGCCCGGTGCCGAGCGCATGCTCAAGGCCGTGCAGGCGATGGGCATCCGTACCCTGCTGGTGTCGGGCGGCTTCGAGTTTTTCACCTCGCGCCTGCAGGAACGCCTGGGCCTGGACCACACGCGTGCCAATACGCTGGAGATCGTCGACGGCAAGCTCACCGGCCGCGTGCTCGGCGAGATCGTCAATGCGGATGTGAAGGCGCAGACGCTCAAAGCGTTCTGCCAGGACCTGGGCGTGACGCCGCAGGAAGCCATCGCCATGGGCGACGGCTCGAACGATCTGAAGATGATGGGTGTGGCGGGGCTGTCGGTAGCCTTCCGCGCCAAGCCCATCGTGCAGGCGCAGGCCGACGTGGCGTTCAATATCGTCGGCCTGGATGGCCTGCTGAATCTCTTCCCGCAGCAGTAGGCAGCCCCGACGAGAAAAACGACAAGGCAATGGCGGCACGTCAACCTGCTCGCAAGAAACTCGCACCAGCGGCCCGGGAGACAGCCCGGGCACACGACTATCCGGCCTTGCTGGCTGAGGTGAAAGCGCGCATTCAGGCTGCGCAGTATGCGGCACTGCGCGCGGTCAACAAGACGCTGGTGCGCCTGTATTGGGACGTCGGTCAACTGATCGTGGAACGCCAGCACAGCGAGGGCTGGGGCAAAGGCGTGGTGGAACAGCTCTCGAACGACCTGCGTGCCGCATTTCCAGGCGTGGGCGGGTTTTCGGTGCAGAACCTGTGGTACATGCGCCAGTTCTATCAGGAGTACAGCGCCGCGCCAAAACTCCAACCACTGGTTGGAGAAATCGGATGGGCCCACAACCTGCTCATCATGTCGCGCTGCAAGAATGCCCACGAGCGCGAGTTCTACCTGCGCATGACCCGCAAATTCGGCTGGTCGAAAAACGTGCTTGCGCATCAGATCGACAACCAGAGCTATGAGAAATCGCTCCTGGGCCAGACCAACTTCGACAAGGCCCTGACCCCAGCCTTGCGAGCACAGGCCAAGCTGGCGGTCAAGGATGAATACACCTTCGACTTTCTGGAGCTGGGCGACAAGCACAGCGAACGGGAACTGGAACGTGCCCTGATGACCCGCATCGAAGATTTTCTGCGTGCGATGGGCGGCATGTTTGCCTTCCTGGGCAGCCAGTACCGGCTTGAGGTGGAAGGCGACGAATACTTCATCGATCTGCTGCTGTTCCACCGGCGCCTACGCTCGCTGGTGGCCATCGAACTGAAGATCGGCAAGTTCGAGCCCGAGTTCGTTGGAAAGATGCAGTTCTACCTTGCCGCCCTGGACGCACAGGTCCGCCAGGACGACGAGAACCCCTCGATCGGCATCATCCTGTGCAAGGAAAAGAAGCGCACCATCGTCGAGTACGCCTTGCGCGACGCAAGAAAACCGATCGGCGTGGCAACCTACGCCATCACCAAGAGCTTGCCGAAGGCGCTGCAAGGCCAGTTGCCTTCGCCTGAAGCCATTGCGCGCCTGCTGGAAACGTTGTAACGACGACCCCCATATGCAAACGGGGCACAGCCTGTGCACCCCGTCCTATCCATCCTCCAGAAAGACCGGCGAGTTCAAGCCCGCAGGTGCGCCTCCATCGCCTGCTTCAGATCGGCGATCAGGTCGCGCGGGTCTTCCAGGCCGATGTACAGGCGCACCAGGCCACCCGCGTTCTCCCAGTCGGCCGGCGGCCAGGCCGTCGCGGTGCGCATCGACGGGATGCTGTACGGCAGCGCCAGGCTGTGCGCCCCGCCCCACGAAAAACCGATCGCGAAATAGCGCAAGGCTTCGATGAAGGCGTCGATCTGCGCCGGCACGTAGCGCTCGTGCAGCACGATCGAGAACAGCCCGCTCGCACCGGTGAAGTCTCGCTTCCAGTATGCGTGGCCTGGACAATCCGCCAGCGCCGGGTGCAGCACGCGCACCACCTCGGGCCGGTCGGCCAGCCATTCCGCCACTTCGCGCGCATGGGCATCGTGCGCGGCCAGCCGGGCCGGCAGGCTGGGCAGACCGCGCAGCACCAGGAAACAGTCGTCCGCCGACACGCCCCAGCCCATGCGCATGCGCGTGGCCAGCAGTGCGTGGTGCAGCGTTTCGTCGTGGGTGATGGTCGCCCCCATCAGTACGTCGCTGCCGCCGGACTGGTATTTGGTCAGCGCCTGCACCGAGATGTCGATGCCGTGCGCGAATGGCTTGTAGTAGACGCCGCCGCTCCAGGTGTTGTCGATGGCGGTGATGGCTCCCGCGGCACGCGCGACCTCGGCGATGGCCGTGCAGTCCGGCACCTCCATCGTCACCGAGCCGGGCGCTTCCAGCCACACCAGCCGGGTGTTGTGGCGGATCAGGTCCGCGATGCCGGCGCCGATCATCGGATCGTAATAGCGCACGGTGATGCCGAACTGGCGCGCCATCCATTCGCCGTGGTCGCGGTTCGGACCGTAGGCGTTGTCCGGGACGAGCACGTCGTCGCCCGATTTGACCAGCGCGAAATACACCAGCGAGATCGCGCCCAGCCCCGACGGCAGCAGCAGCGCATGCTTGCCGCCCTCGATCTGGGCCAGCGTCTGGCACAGCGTGTCGGACGTCGGCGTGGCATGCAGGCCGTAGCGCCAGTGCACCACGCTGCCGTGCCCGAAGGCACGCATGTCGGCCAGGTTCTTGAAGACCACCGTGGAGGCGCGATGCGTGGCGTGCGAGAACGCAGCGAATCCGGGCGGGATATGCAGGTCCGGATGGACGGCCTGCGTGGCGGGGAACGGGGTCGGGAGCTTGGTTTCGTCGGTCACGGGGCGCGTCCTGGGAAGTGGCGCATGGGCAACAGACCGCAGCTTACCAGTGTGCGCCGGATCGCGCGGGATTGACGGGGGGCAGCACCGGGGCCGGCGATACCTGCCCGGGCGAGGCGGGCGCCATCGGCGTGGCGGCCACCGCGGCATTGCTGTTGGCGGCGACGTCGTACGGCGGAATCACCACCACGGCGACCGGCCGCAGTACGAACGGCAGCGTACGGCCGTCGTGAGCGGCATCCGTCCAGGTGCCGCGCACCACGCCGCGCGCGTCGATGGCCCCCTCCCAGGTGCCGGTGACGTGCGTGCCGTCGTCCGACTCCTCCATCAGGAACCCGCCGTTCTCGTATTCGCCGGTGACCAGGCGCACCCCCGGGCCCTTGCCGGCGAGGTATTCGCCGTGGACGCTATCGATCTCGCCGGGCTTGGCGCCCAGGCGCATATGGATCGGCACCTCGCCGAGCGTACCGGTGTAGACCGGGTACTTGGCGTATTCGGGCTGCGGCTGCACCACGCGCGGCGCAGCGGTCTGCGCAGAAACGCTATTGTCGGCGGTGCCCCGACGCCGCTCGCCGTCGGCGACGGCGCGGTTCAGGCCGAGGTCCGCGGCCGGCGCGCTGATCGCGCCGGCGGACACATCGTAGCCGTTGGAAGCCTTGGCCGGCGTCTGCGCCACCGCCGGCGCCACGGCCAGCAGCAGCACGATCAGCGCACCGGCCGGCTGGGCCAGCGAGCCCATCGAAAGAAAACGCTCAGAGACGTTCGAACACCGCGGCAATGCCTTGTCCTCCACCAATGCACATGGTCACCAGCGCGTAGCGACCACCGATGCGCTGCAGCTCGTACAGCGCCTTCACCGTAATCAGGGCACCGGTCGCGCCGATCGGGTGGCCGAGCGAGATGCCCGAGCCGTTCGGGTTGACCTTGGCCGGGTCCAGGCCCAACTGCTGCGTCACCGCGCAGGCCTGCGCAGCGAAGGCCTCGTTGGCCTCGACCACGTCCAGGTCCTTGACCGCCAAGCCGGCACGCTCCAGCGCCTTGCGCGTCGCCGGCACCGGGCCGATGCCCATCACCTTCGGGTCCACGCCCGCATGGCCGTACGACACCAGCCGCGCCAGCGGCTTCAGGCCGCGCTGTTCGGCCAGCGAGCGCTCCATCAGCACCAGGGCCGCGGCCGCATCGTTCAGGCCCGAGGCGTTGCCCGCCGTCACCGTGCCGCTTTCCTTCGCGAAAACCGGCTTGAGCCTGGTCATGTCATCGATGGTCGCGTCATGGCGGACGTGTTCGTCGGTATCGAACCGCACGTCGCCCTTGCGCGACGGGATCATCACCGGGACGATCTGGTCCTTGAAGTAGCCGGCCCGGATGGCGTGCGACGCGCGCTGGTGCGATTCCAACGCGGTCCGGTCCTGCAGCTCGCGGCTGATGCCGTATTCCCTGGCGACGTTTTCCGCCGTCACGCCCATGTGGATGGCGTGGAACGGGTCATGCAGCGCGCCGAGCATCATGTCGATCATCTTGGCGTCGCCCATGCGCGAACCCCAGCGGGCCGCGGGCGCCAGGTACGGCGCGCGGCTCATGCTCTCGGCGCCACCGCCGATGGCGACGTCGGCATCGCCCAGCAGGATGGTCTGCGCGGCACTCACCACGGCCTGCAGGCCGGAGCCGCACAGGCGGTTGACGTTGAACGCGGGCGTTTCGGCCGGCACGCCGCCGTTCAGCGCAGCCACGCGCGACAGGTACATGTCGCGCGGCTCGGTGTTGATGACGTGGCCGAACACCACGTGGCCGACCTCCTCGCCCCGGACCCGCGCGCGCACCAGCGCCTCGCGCACCACCAACGCACCCAGCTCGCACGGCGCCACGTCCTTCAGGCTGCCGCCGAACGTCCCGACTGCGGTGCGCACACCGCTGACCACCACCACTTCACGTGCCATTGCTGCCTCCAGAGCCATGGGTCGTCGTCAATGGCAACCAGCATAAGCGAACGACCGCTCGAAAACTGCCGCCCCGCCTGAAGGGGCACCTCAACGGATCAGACCTCGCCCCACAGGTCATGGCCATCGGCGCCGGTGATCTTCACCGACACGAAATCGCCCGTCTTGTAGCGCTTGTAGGGCTTGGACGGCGGCGCAATGTAGACCAGGCCGTCGATCTCCGGCGCATCCGCCGACGAGCGGCCGATGCCGCCATCCTGGTTGACCTCGTCCACCAGCACGCGCAGCGTCTTGCCCACCTTGCGCTGCAGGCGGCGGGCCGAAACGCGCTCGGCCACTTCCATGAAGCGCGCGCGGCGCTCCTCGCGCACCTCGTCGGGCAGCGCGCCCGGCAGGTCGTTGGCGGTCGCGCCCTCCACCGGGGAGTAGGCGAAGCAGCCGACCCGGTCCAGCTCGGCCTCGCCGATGAAGTCGAGCAGCGTCTGGAACTCTTCCTCCGTCTCGCCCGGGAACCCGGCGATGAAGGTGCTGCGGATGGTCAGCTCTGGGCAGACCTCGCGCCAGGCGCGGATACGGTCCAGCGTCTTCTCCGCGTTGGCCGGGCGCTTCATGCGCTTGAGCACCTCCGGATGCGCATGCTGCAGCGGCACATCGAGGTACGGCAGCACCTTGCCCTCGGCCATCAGCGGCATCACCTCGTCCACGCTCGGGTACGGATAGACGTAGTGCAGGCGCACCCAGGCGCCATACTGCGCCGCCAGTTCGCCCAGCGCGCCGACCAATTCGGTCATGCGCGTCTTGAGCGGCCGGCCGTTCCAGAAGCCGGTGCGGAACTTGACGTCGACGCCATAGGCGCTGGTGTCCTGCGAGATCACCAGCAGCTCCTTCACGCCGGCCTTCAGCAGGTTTTCTGCCTCCAGCATCACTTCAGCCACCGGGCGCGACACCAGGTCACCGCGCATCGACGGGATGATGCAGAAGCTGCAGCGGTGGTTGCAGCCCTCGGAAATCTTCAGATACGCGTAGTGCTTGGGCGTGAGCTTGATGCCCTGCGGCGGCACCAGGTCGATGAACGGATCGTGCGGCTTGGGCAGGTGCGTATGCACCGCTTCCATCACTTCGCCCAGCGCATGTGGACCGGTCACGGCCAGCACCTTGGGGTGCACGCTGGTGATGATGTCGTTGCCGGTGGCGTCCTTCTTGGCGCCCAGGCATCCGGTAACGATCACCTTGCCGTTCTCAGCCAGCGCCTCGCCGATGGCGTCCAGGCTCTCCTGCACGGCCTCGTCGATGAAACCGCAGGTGTTCACGACCACCAGGTCGGCCCCGCCGTAGGTGCCGGAAATCTCATACCCCTCCGCGCGCAGTTGGGTAATGATCTGCTCCGAATCGACGAGCGCCTTGGGGCACCCAAGGGATACAAAGCCCACACGCGGATTGTGGTCGGCTTGGGTCTTGGATTCTGAAAGGTTTTTCACGGGGGACAATCCGAATGTGGGGACGGCCGGATGTGGAACACAACCCGGCCGGTAACAGCATATTAATCGGATATTTTAACCGTTCAGCGCGCCCCGCCGGCCAAGCCGGGCCAAGGCGCTTTCGATCACGCCCTGGATCTCCAGCGCATCCTGCAGGCGCCGGATCGCGGTATGCAGCTCCGCCGCCTGCGGCCAGGTTCGCTTCAGATAGCTGAGCCACAGCTTGACGCGGCCATGCTCGTGGCAGGCCGCGATGCGCGCATGCAGCATCTTCAGGTAATCAACGAGGTAACGCAGCACGAGCGGCCATTCCGCGTCGGATGGCGTCTGCTCCATCTGCCCGCGGATGCGCTGGGCCAGGAACGGATCGGACACAGCACCCCGCCCGATCATCACATCATCGCAGCCGCTCACGGCCCGGCAGCGCTCCCAATCGGCGACGGTCCAGACTTCGCCGTTGGCAACCACGGGCACCTCCACGGCATCGGCGATCCGCGCGATCCAGTCCCAGTGCGCCGGCGGCCGGTAGCCGTGATCGCGCGTCCGGGCGTGCACGACCAGGGAGGCCGCCCCGCCTTCGGCCAGCGCAGTCGCACAGTCGATGGCCAGCGAGGTATCGGAGACGCCGAGCCGCATCTTGGCTGTCACGGCAATATCGGCCGGAACCGCGGCACGCACGGCGGACACGATGGTGTGCAGCAGTTCAGGCGTGGCCAGCAGCATGGCACCGCCGCCGTGCCGATTGACGACCTTGGCCGGGCAACCGAAATTCAGGTCGATACCGTGCGGCGAGATGGTCGCGGCCTGCGCGGCATTCCGGGCAAGCCACACCGGGTCGCTGCCGAGCAACTGGATCACCATCGGTGTGCCGCTGGCGGTACAGCCGCCATTGCGGATTTCCGGGGTTTCCCGTTCGTAGAAGCGTGCCGGAAGCAAAGAGCCCGTCACCCGGACAAACTCCGACACGCATCCGTCGTATCCGCCGGCACGGGTCAGCACGTCGCGCATGACAAAGTCCGCAACCCCTTCCATCGGGGCAAGCAGGAGCCGGCTCATGAGAAAACGGGTGCCGGCCGGCGCTCGCGCCGGACACTGACATCGGACATGGTGACAACCGTGAGGAGGGGACAATGATCTGTGGGGGATGGACACGCTACCCGTGCCTCGCCGCCGCGGACGCGCATTTTACCGTGCCGCCGCCCGCCTCCCCGATACGCGTTCCGATTCCCAAACAAAAAGGCGAACCGCCCTGCGATTCGCCCTGTCTGCCGCGCCAGCGGAACCGGTTACTTCTTGTCGGGGGTCTGCTGGTTGAACGGGAAGGTCCCGAACATGTTCTTGGCCTGGTTCTGCATCTGCTCCTGCATCTGCACGAACAGGTTCTTGCTCTGCTCGATGTAGTTGCTCATCATGCCCTGCATCATCGGCCCCTGCATGTTCATGAACTGCGACCACATGTCGGGGTTGAACGAGCTGCCGCTGTAGAGATCCTTGGAGTTCTCGGCCAGCTTGCTCTGGATGTCGACGAACGCCTGGATGTTCTTTTCCAGGTAGGTGCCCATCATCCCCTGCATGGCGTTGCCATAGAAACGGATGATCTGGGCCAGCATCGAGCCGGAGAACATCGGCACGCCGCCGGTCTCCTCTTCCAGGATGATCTGCAGCAGGATGCTGCGGGTCAGATCCTCGCCGCTTTTCGCGTCGACCACGCGAAACTCCTCGGTTTCCATCACGAGCTGCTTGACGTCTGCCAGCGTGATGTAGGTGCTGGTCTGGGTATCGTAGAGCCGGCGGTTGGGATATTTCTTGATCAGCCGTTCAGTGCCCTTCTTGCTCGTGGCCATCGTGCCTTTCCATGGTGGCGATGCTGCTGCGATGCAGCCGATGCAGTGCGAAATCGGTGCAGCAAAAACGCGCAGCCGCGCGGCTGCACCGATCTGCGTGCGACTGCGGCAACGCAGATGCATCCGGTTATGATCGGACGCTCCGTGTCTCCCTGCGGAGCGCCTCCGTGATTCGATTCTATGCGGATCGCCCGGCAAAGAAAAGGCGACCTCCCCCGGTAGAAACCCGCAGCATTTCGGCGTGCGCAAGCGCCCCGAAAGCAGCGCCGGCAGGTCCGCGCGACGCCCTGCTGCGGCGCACCCGAGGGGTCGCAGCACTGGAGAAAAACGGGGGAAAATTGCTGCACCCATGCTGCAACATTGCTGCAGCATGGGAACGGGGCCGTCAGCCCATGTGCAGGCCGCCGTTGAGCGAGAAGTCCGCGCCGGTCGAGAAACCGGATTCCTCGGAGGCCAGCCAGGCGCAGATCGAGGCGATCTCATTCGGGTCGCCCAGGCGCTTGACCGGAATCGTGCCGATGATCTTGTCGAGCACATCCTGGCGGATCGCCTTCACCATGTCGGTGGCGATATAGCCCGGCGACACCGTATTGACCGTCACCCCCTTGGTCGCCACCTCTTGCGCCAGCGCCATGGTGAAGCCATGCAGGCCGGCCTTGGCGGTGGAATAGTTGGTCTGGCCGAACTGGCCCTTCTGACCGTTCACCGACGAGATGTTGACGATGCGGCCCCAGCCCCGGTCGACCATGCCGTCGATCACCTGCTTGGTCACGTTGAACAGCGACGTCAGGTTGGTGCCGATCACCGCGTCCCAGTCCGCCCGGGTCATCTTGCGGAACACCACGTCGCGGGTGATGCCGGCATTGTTGATCAGCACATCGATCTCGCCGACTTCGGCCTTGACCTTGTCGAACGCGGCCTTGGTCGAATCCCAGTCCGCGACGTTGCCTTCCGAGGCGATGAAGTCGAAGCCGAGCTCGCGCTGCTGCTCAAGCCATTTGTCCTTGCGCGGCGAGTTCGGGCCGCAACCCGCAACGACGATGTATCCGTCACGCGCCAAGCGCTGGCAAATCGCCGTACCGATACCGCCCATGCCGCCGGTGACGTATGCGATGCGTTTGGTCATGTCTGCTCCTGATCCTTGTTTGTTGTTGGCGCCGCCCGGATGCTTGCCGGATGGCGGCGCTTCAGTGTCTAGGGTTGGTGTGCGACGGGTTCACTGCGCCGCGCACCGGGTTTCTTCACGCAATACTCACGGACGCTCGACCGCCAGCGCCACGCCCATGCCGCCGCCGATGCACAGCGAGGCCAAGCCCTTCTTCGCATCGCGCTTCTGCATCTCGTGCAGCAGCGTCACCAGGATGCGGCAGCCCGATGCGCCGATGGGGTGACCGATGGCGATCGCGCCGCCGTTGACGTTGACCTTGGCGGTATCCCAGCCCATCTGCTGGTGCACGGCCAGTGCCTGTGCGGCAAACGCCTCGTTGATCTCCATCAGGTCGAGATCGCCCACCGACCAGCCGGCGCGCGACAGGCAACGCTTGGAGGCCGGCACCGGGCCCATGCCCATCACCTTCGGGTCCACGCCGGCATTGGCGTAGGCGCGGATGGTAGCCAGCGGGGTCAGGCCCAATTCCTTGGCGCGGGCGGCGGACATGACCACCACGGCGGCGGCGCCGTCATTGATGCCCGAGGCATTGGCGGCCGTCACCGTACCGGCCTTGTCGAACGCGGGCTTGAGGCCCGACATCGACTCCAGCGTGGCACCATGGCGGACGAACTCGTCCTGCGCGAAGGCGATCGGGTCGCCCTTGCGCTGCGGGATCAGGATCGGGACGATCTCGTCATTGAAGCGGCCGGCCTTCTGCGCGGCTTCCGCCTTGTTCTGCGAGGCCACGGCGAGGGCGTCCTGGGCCTCGCGCGTGATGCCGTACTGCTTGGCCACGTTCTCGGCGGTGATGCCCATGTGGTACTGGTTGTAGACGTCCCACAGACCGTCCACAATCATCGAATCGATCAGCTTGCCGTCGCCCATGCGGAAGCCGTCGCGCGAGCCGGGCAGCACGTGCGGCGCCGCAGACATGTTCTCCTGCCCGCCGGCCACGACGATGTCGGCCTCTCCGGCAACGATGGCATTGGCGGCCAGCATCACCGCCTTCAGGCCCGAGCCGCACACCTTGTTGATGGTCATACCCGGCACCATGTCGGGCAGGCCGGCCTTGATCAGCGCCTGGCGGGCGGGGTTCTGCCCCGAACCCGCGGTCAGCACTTGGCCCATGATGACTTCGCTGACCTGGTCCGGCGCCACCTTGGCGCGCGACAGCGCTTCGCGGATCACAGCCGCGCCCAACTCCGGCGCTGGAATCTTCGCCAGCGAACCGCCAAACTTGCCCACGGCGGTACGGACCGCCGATACGATCACTACATCGGTCATTTACTTTCCTTCCACGATCTCAAGAGGGTTGGGGGGAGCGCTGTCCACGCGCGAGCGCGCGACAGTGTGACGCGCGATATTACGCTTTCTGTTTGACGTAGCGGCCAGGCGCCGGCTCGATCGCCGGATGGTCCGCATTGCCGTAGCGCTTGGGGGCGGCCTTCTGCGCCCCGGCATGCGTCGCCAGCCACGCCGACCAGTCCGGCCACCAGCTGCCCGGATGTTCCTGCGCGCCTTCCAGCCAGGCATCGGCCGATTCGGCCAGCTTGGCGTTGATCCAGTGCGAGCGCTTGTTGGCCGACGGCGGGTTGATGACGCCTGCGATGTGCCCCGAGGCACCCAGCACGAAACGCAGCTTGCCCTTGAGCAACTGCGTCGAAGCATAGGCGGATTTCCACGGGACGATGTGGTCTTCGCGCGAACCGTAGAGGTAGACCGGCACATCGATCCGGCCAAGGTCGATCGGCTCGCCGCAGACCGTCAGCTTGCCCGGCACCATCAGGTCGTTCTGCAGGTACGTGTGGCGCAGATACCAGCAGTACCACGGGCCGGGCAGGTTGGTGGAATCGCCGTTCCAGTACAGCAGATCGAACGGCGCGGGCGTCTTGCCCTTCAGGTAGTTCTCGACCACGTAGTTCCACACCAGGTCGTTCGGACGCAGGAAGGAGAACGTGTTCGCCAGCTCCACACCGCGCAGCAGGCCGGGGCCGGCGGGCGCCGCGCTGCCGATGGTCTGCTCACGCATCTCCACCTGGGCCTGGTCGACGAACACGTCGAGGATGCCGGTGTCGCTGAAGTCCAGCAGCGTGGTCAGCAAGGTCAGGCTGGCGGCCGGACGCTGGCCGCGCGCGGCCAGCACCGCCAGCGCCGTGGACAGGATCGTGCCGCCCACGCAGAAGCCGAGCACGTTGATCTGGTCCTGCGCGGAGATCTCGCGTACCACGCGGATGGCCTCGATCGCGCCGCCCTCGATGTAGTCATCCCAGTTGCGCGCGGCCATGCTGGCATCCGGGTTGCGCCACGACACCAGGAACACGGTATGCCCCTGCTCCACCGAATAGCGCACCAGCGAGTTCGCCGGCTGCAGATCCAGGATGTAGTACTTGTTGATGCAGGGCGGCACCAGCAGCAGCGGGCGGGCGTGCACCCTGGCCGTCAGCGGCTTGTACTGGATCAGTTGGAAGTAGTCGTTCTCGAAGACCACCGAGCCTTCGCTGTTGGCGACGTTGTGGCCGATCTCGAAGGCGGTCTCGTCCGTCTGCGAGATCTTGCCGCGCTCCATGTCCTGCAGCATGTTGAGGATGCCGGTGCGCAGCGACTCGCCGCGCGACTCGATCAGTTGCCGCTGCGCCTCGGGGTTGGTCGCCAGGAAGTTGGACGGCGACATGGCGGCCGTCCATTGCGACACGGCGAAACGCACGCGCTCGCGCGTCTTGGCATCGGCCTGCACGGCCTCGGCCATTTCCATCAGCGTGCGCGCATTGAGGACATAGAAGGCCGCGGCATAGCCGTACAGCGGACTCTTGCGCCAAGCGTCGTTGGCGAAGCGGCGATCGGACGGGGCCACGATCTCGGCGCTGTCGCCGGCGCTCATGTGGCGCCAGATCTGGAGCCACGCTTCAAGGTACCGCTGCTGGATCTCGGCCAGCCGCTCGGGCGGGATCAGCGCAAACGGTATCGCGCCCTCGCCCGCCGGCATGCCGTTGACCGGTCCGAAGCCGGTGGAACCCGGCGCGCCGGATTGCGCAAAGGCCCCCGCCATGGACTGCCACTGCCTGAACTGTTCCGCCCACTGGGCAGGATCGGCCAGACCCTGCCACGTTGGCTGGGCCTGCGATCCGGATGCATGGGAAGATGCCTTGTGACGCGATGCCATAGTGTCCTCGATACGTGCGACGATCCGATCCGGCTGAATATAGTAGGGCGTCTGTCGCCGTATTGCGGGGCATTGTTGCCTTGCGATTTCACGGCTGTCAATCAGACGGCGCCGGACACCGGCCGCAACGCAAGCACCGGCGCGGGTTTCGAGCGGATGCAGCATCGCGCCGCCCCGCAATGGCTAAGTGAAGCATCAGGCTATGTGCCCGCCGGTGCGATTTCGTGCGAGACTGCGCCGTTGCGCCGCGGCGGGCACACCCGCCCGCCCTGCCGTCCTTCCACCATGTACATCGTTGCCATCGCCTGGCTCTATGTCGTTCTGATGATGTCCCTGACCGAGCAATCGTGGATTGCCGGCATCGGCACGTTCATCCTGTACGGCGTGGCGCCGCTGTCGCTCGTTCTCTGGCTTGCAGGCACCCCGGCGCGCAAGCGGCGCAGGAAGGCGCAGGAACGGCAAGCGGCCGGGCAAGCCGCGCACGGCTCCCCGCACGGCGACGGCCCGCCCTGAAGCGCGCGCACCCCCTGGGCCAGCCGGGTGCCCCCGGCCGCATCAGGCCGCGCGCCAGATCAGCGTCGCCATGCGACCGGTCGTGCGATCGCGCCGGTAGGAATAGAAGCGTTCGGCATCCGTCATCGTGCACAGGCTACCGCCGTAGACATCATGGCAGCCCGCGCGGGCCAGGCGCAGTCTCGCCAGGACATAGAGATCCGCCAGGAATTTGCCGCCGGCCGCCCCTTCGATGAAGGCGGCACGGGTCGCCGCCAGTTCGTCGGGCCGGGCCGCGTCGATGAAGGCCTGACGTACCTCCGTGCCCACCTCGAAGCACTTCGGGCCGATCGCCGGGCCGAGCCAGGCCAACCAGGTCGGATCCGCTTCCTGACCGCATGCGCGCAGGGCATCGGTCATGCGTTCGACCGTGCGCTCGATCACGCCCGAGCACAGGCCCCGCCAGCCTGCGTGCGCCGCGCCCACCGTCACGCCACGCGCGTCGCACAGCAGCACCGGCAGGCAATCCGCGGTCATCACCACGCATACGCGGCCCGGCGCAGCCGCAACCGCCGCATCGGCGACCACCGGCGCGGCCAGCGGCTGATCCACATCGGCCACCTCCGTGCCGTGCACCTGCTCCATCCATACCGGCTCGGCCGGGACAGCGGCGCACAGCAAGCGGCGGTTCTGCGCGACGGCATCCGACGCATCGCCCACGTGTTGGCCCAGGTTGAGGCCGCCGGGCAGCCCTCCGGCCAATCCATATGGCCCCGTACTGACGCCGCCGTGTCGCGTGGTCGACAAGGCTTGCACGGACGGCGGCGCCGGCCAGTCGGGGACGAGCCAGTCAGACGAGATCGGCATCGGGGTCCATCTCCAGCGCGTCCATCAGTTCGGCCAGGTCATCGGGCACACCGGCATGCCAGTGCATCGACTGGCCCGACGCCGGATGCACGATCCCCAGGCGCACCGCATGCAGCGCCTGCCGCGCAAACGGTATCGGCAGCGGTGCTTTGATCGTTTGCGGCTGGCCTCGGCGGAAGTTGCGCGTATAGACCGGGTCGCCCAGCAGCGGATGGCCTTCGGACTCGAAGTGCACGCGAATCTGGTGCGTGCGCCCCGTTTCCAGCTGGCACTGCACCAGCGACACCTGTGCGCGCCCGAGGTCGATCACGTCCAGCGTCTTGAAATGCGTGCGCGCCGGCTTGCCGCTGGCGGTCTCGATGATGGCCATGCGGGTGCGGTCGCGCGGATCGCGGCCGATCGGGGCATCGATGGTGCCGGCCTCGGGCGTCTCGCCCCAGACCAGCGCCAAGTAGGTCCGCTTGACGGTGCGGGCCTGCAGCTGGCGCACGAGATCCGTCTGCGCGGGCAGCGTTCGGGCGACGACCATCAGCCCGGAGGTCTCCTTGTCCAGCCGGTGGACGATCCCCGCGCGCGGCAATCCTGCCGCCTGCGGATAGCGATGCAGCAGGCCGTTGAGCACGGTGCCGCTCCAGTTGCCGGCAGCCGGGTGGACCACCAGGCCGGCGGGCTTGTTGATCACCAGCAGCGTGTCGTCTTCGTAGACGACATCCAGATCGATCGGCTCGGCGACGAACGCGTTCTCGTCCGCCGCGCGCTGCGGGACGACCTCGATGCGGTCGCCGCCGCAGACCGCCGCGCGCGGCCGCACCGCGGCCCCGCCCACGCGAACCGCGCCGGCATCGATCCACTGCTGCAGGCGGCTGCGGGAGTAATCGGGGAGGAGCTTGGCGAGCGCCTTATCGAGCCGCTCGCCGTGCAGGGTTTCGGGAATCCGCACGACGATGGGTTCGGCGGCCGGTTCCGCGCCGGGCGCGGGTAGATCGAGCGACTCTTCGTCGAGCGTATCGTCAGCGTCCGGCGAGGCGGCGGGAAGGTCGGCCGCTGCGTCGTCGGATACAGGGCTTGGGCTATAATGCTTGATGCGATTTTTCATTCAGACAAGGTGCCCATGTCGGTCACGAGCATGAAGCTGGCGCGCTTTCGCGCGCGAATCGGAGCGGTAATGGCGGCGGGCGTTGCATGCCTCGCGATCTCGGCCTGCGGCATCATGCCGGAACAGCAGGACGAGACCGCAGGCTGGTCGGCCAACAAATTATATTCGGAAGCGAAGGACGCGCTCGACGGCGGCGACTACAGCAAGGCCGTCAAGTACTACGAAAAGCTCGAGAGCCGCTACCCGTTCGGGCCCTTTGCCCAGCAGGCCCAGATCGAAACCGCCTACGCCAACTACAAGGACGGCGAAACGGCCGCCGCGCTGGCCGCGGTCGATCGCTTCATCCAACTGCACCCGAATCACCCCAGCGTCGATTACGCCTACTACCTCAAGGGCCTGATCAACTTCAACGACAACCTGGGCTGGCTCGGCCGCTTCTCCAGCCAGGACCTGAGCGAGCGCGATCCGAAGGCCGCCCGCGCCGCCTACGATGCGTTCAAGACGCTGATCACGCGGTTCCCGAACAGCAAGTACGCGCCGGACGCCGCGCAGCGCATGCAGTACATCGTCAACGCGATGGCCGAGCATGAAGTGCAGGCCGCCCGCTACTACTACCGCCGCGGTGCCTACCTGGCCGCCACCAACCGCGCACAGGAAGCCATCAAGGACTACGACCGCGCACCGGCCGTGGAAGAAGCGCTGTACATCATGATGAAGTCCTACGAAGCGCTGGGCATGAAAGACCTGCGCGACGACACCGAGCGCATCATCAAGCAGAACTACCCGAACAGCAACTTCATGCTGTACGGACAGCGCAAAAAGGAGAAGGCGTGGTACCAGTGGTGGTAAGCCGCGCGTGAACAGCGCAAGCAAAAAGCCCGGTCGATTGGCCGGGCTTTTTTACGCCTGCGCACCGCATCAGCCGGAAGCGCCCTCGGCTGATGAGGCGGGCGATTCGGCCGGGCGCAGCGAGCAGAGGAACGCCGCTGCCGTGTCCGCCTCGCGCGTGCGCTTGAACGGCGGCAGGCTCTGCCAAATCTGGCGCCCGTACGACTTTTCCACCAGGCGCGGATCGCAGATCATCAGCACGCCGCGATCGCTCTCGGAGCGGATCAGCCGCCCCGCGCCCTGCTTGAGCGTGATGACGGCATGCGGCAGTTGGTGGACGGCAAACGGGCTCAGCCCCTTCTTTTCCAGCGCCTCCATCCGCGCGCTGAGCACCGGATCGTCGGGCGGCGCGAACGGCAGCTTGTCGATGACGACCAGCGACAGCGCCTCGCCGCGCACGTCCACGCCTTCCCAGAAGCTCTGGCTGCCGATCAGCACCGCGTTGCCGAGCGCGCGGAAGCGGTCGAGCAGTTCCGTGCGGCTGGCCTGCCCCTGCACCAGCAGCGGAAACGCCCAACCGCGCTGCGCGAACTCGTCGGCCAGGCGTTCGGCGGCGCGGTTGACGGCACGCAGCGTGGTGCACAGCACGAAGGTCTTGCCGCCGGCCGCCTCGATCATCGGCAGGGCCGCGTCGAGCACGGCATCGGTGAAACGCGGATCGCTCGGCTGCGGCAGATCGCGCGGCACATACATCAGCCCCTGCGAGGCGTAATCGAAGGGGCTGTCGAGCGTCATCGAGCGGTCGCGGTCGAGGCCCAGCTGCGCGGCGTAGTGCGTGAAGTTTCCGCGCACGGAGAGCGTCGCCGACGTGAAGATCCACGCGCGCGGCTGCCCGGCCCGCTGGCGCGAGAAGATCGGCGCGATCGACAGCGGCGTCAGGTGCAGTTGCACGGAATGGGTAAAGACCTCGACCCAGCGCACCCGCTCGTCGACGGGCGCATCGGCCTCTCCCGCCGTGTCACCCTCGGCGCTCTTGGCCGCCGGCGCCGGCTTGGGCTCGGCCCAGGCCTCGAGCTTCTCGCACAGCGCCACCGCACGGCGATGGCACTGCTCGATGGTCTCGGCGCGCTCGGCCTGCGCCTCCAGCGCACCGGTGAAGTCCGACAGCGCCTGCACCAGCTTGGGCAGGACCTCGTAAAACGGCTTGCCGAGCGCCGGGTCGCTGTCGATCTGTTTCATCGATAGGCGCGCGCCATCCTGGCGGAACACCAGGCGCAGATCGCGCGCGGCACGCTCGAGCGGCGCGGCGATCGCCACCCAGTCCACCGCATCGCGCGCGTGCGACAGCCCTTCGGCCACACTGTCGCGCGCCAGCTCCAGCAACTGGCTGGTGGAGATCGTGTCGCCGAAAAACAGCGTCGCGGTCTCGGGCAACTGGTGTGCCTCGTCGAAGATGACGGTGTTCGCGGCCGGCAGCAGCTCGGCCATGCCGGTGTCCTTGAGCATGACATCGGCGAAGAACAGGTGGTGATTGACGACCACCACGTCGGCCTGCTGCGCCTCCTTGCGGGCGCGCATGACGAAGCAGTCCTTGTAGTACGCGCAGTCCGAACCGAGGCAGTTGTCGCGCGTGGACGTGACCAGGTTCCACACCGGCGCGTTCTCGGGCACGGTGGAAAGCTCGGCCTTGTCGCCCGTCTTGGTGGTCTTGAGGAAGCGGTTGATCTCGCGCAGCCACGCCGCGTCCTGCCGCGACGACAGCCGTCCGTTCTGCGAGGTGCGCTCCAGGTGATAATGGCAGAGATAGTTGGCCCGCCCCTTCAGCAGTGCCACCGCCACCGGCGCATTCAGAGCCTTGCGCACCGTCGGGATGTCACGCAGGAAGAGCTGATCCTGCAGATTCTTGGTCCCGGTGGACAGGATCACCTTGCCGCCCCACAGCATCGCCGGGACGAGGTAGGCGTAGGTCTTGCCCGTCCCCGTGCCGGCCTCGACGATCAGCGAATCGGCCGACTCGATGGTGTTCGCCACCGCTTGCGCCATCGTCAGTTGCGACGCGCGCGGCCGGTATGACTCGATGCCTTGCGCCAGCGTGCCGTCATCCGCGAACAGCGTCGCCAGTTCGGCATCATGGATGTCGGTGGGCGGCGCGTCGGGAAGCCCGGCGGGATCGCCGTTGCCGGCATCGGCCGGCGGCTCGGCGAGTGGGGAAAGCGAAGTCAAGGAAGAAACGTCCTGGAAGGCGGATGGCGGACGCCGCACGTGGCGGCGGCGTCCCAGGATCGGGGATCGGTGCGGCGCTCAGGCGGGCACGTCCGGCTCAAGCTGCAACTGTAGCAGCGTAATGGTGTCCTTGAGCTTGAGGCGGCGCTTTTTCAGACGGCGCAGTTGCAGTTCGTCGTGCTCGGGCTCGGCCGAGAGCCGGTCGATCAGGAAATCGAGATCGCGGTGCTCGATCTGCAACTCGATGATGCGACGCGAGATCGTGTTCAGGTCGCTGTCCATCCCTTTCTCCCGAAGGCACCCGCCTGCGCCAAGGTCCAGTTTAGAACCCCAGCGGGCTGGCGTTCTTGTTTTGCTCGTTGCGGTGCTTGCTCTGCTCGCGGCGCTCTTCCAGCTCTTTCTGGCGCTGCTGGGCATCCTGCTGCTTCTGTTGATACTGCTTCACGCTCTCGGCGCGCTTGGCTGCGTTGGCGGCGCCCTGCTCTTGCGCGGCCTTCAGCCTGGCGTCGTAATCGGACTGCTTCTTGGCATGGGCCTGGGCATTGGCGGCACGCTGCGGCGCTTCGGCCTGACGCTGTGCTTCATTCAGGCGCTGCTGCTCCTGCTTGCGCGCGAAATCGCCGCGATTCTTCTGTTCGCTGGCTTCGCGCTGCGGGCCCTCGGCCTCGTATTGCGCCTGGCGGATGGCGCGATCGCGGTCCCGTCGCTCGGCGCGATCAGTGCGCTCGGCCCCGTCCAGCGCCAGTTCGCGCTCGCGGATGGCGTGGAGTTCCGTGCGGCGCACATCCTTGGCCTGATCGATGCAGTGCGTGACGAAGAAGGCGTCGTAGCAGGCGTGCTCGGCCTGCTGGTAACGGTATTCGGCCCACGCGCGGGCGCTGCTGATGCGATCATGCTCCGCGCCGAAATCGGGCGGCGTATCGGATGGGGATGGCGCGTTGGCCGCCGGTGAGGACGCAATCGGCGCGGATGCCGCCACAGACTGACTCCACGCCGGCGCCGCGCACAGCGCAGCCGCCAGCGGAACCGCATGGGACACATGGAAAACACGGCGCATCACGCGGCACATACGGGCGCGACAACGGGCAAAAGGCAGAAGCATAGGCATGCCGCGCATTTTATCACCGCGCCTGTGCGGCCGACGCCGCGCCGCGACCGGATCGCCTCCAAACCGGACCGCGCGTTATGGCAAAATGCGCGGCTTTCCATCGCACTCCTGGAAGCAATGACCGATTCCGTGCTGCAAAAGATCGTCTCCCGCATCGCCGCCGAGCTGTCGGTGAAGCCGCAGCAAGTCGCCGCCGCCGTGCAGTTGCTGGATGCAGGCGCCACCGTGCCGTTCATCGCGCGCTACCGCAAGGAAGCCACCGACAACCTGGACGACACGCAACTGCGCAACCTGGAAGAGCGCCTGCTGTACCTGCGCGAGCTGGAAGACCGGCGCGCGGCCATCCTCGCGTCTATCGAAGAACAGGGCAAGCTGACCGACCCGCTGCGCGCTGCCATCGAGGCGGCCGAGACCAAGCAGGCGCTGGAAGATCTCTACCTGCCTTACAAGCCCAAGCGCCGCACCCGCGCACAGATCGCCCGCGAATGCGGCCTGGAGCCGCTGGCCCAGGCGCTGCTCGCCGATCCGACCCTCGACCCGCAGGCCGAGGCCGCCAAGTTCGTCAACGGCCAGCCGACTGCGGAAGGCGGCGTGCCCGACGCCAAGGCCGCGCTGGACGGCGCGCGCGACATCCTCTCTGAGCAGTTCGGCGAAACCGCCGAACTGCTGGGCAAGCTGCGCGACCACCTGTGGAGCCAGGGCGTGGTCGCCTCCACCGTGGTCGAAGGCAAGGAAACCGCCGAGGAAGAGAAGTTCCGCGACTACTACGCCTACAGCGAGCCGATCCGCAATGTGCCGTCGCACCGCGCGCTGGCGCTGTTCCGCGGCCGCAATGCAGGCGTGCTGTTCGTCAAGCTGGGCCTGGGCGATGAGCAGGACGCGATGAGCCCGCATCCGTGCGAAACCATGATCGCGCGCCATGTCGGCATCGAGAACAAGGGCCGCGCGGCCGACAAATGGCTGTCGGACGTGTGCCGCTGGTGCTGGCGCGTCAAGGTGCAGCCGCACATCGAGACCGAGTTGCTGACGCAGCTGCGTGAATCGGCCGAGGCCGAGGCCATCAAGATCTTCGGCCGCAACCTGCACGACCTGCTGCTGGCCGCGCCGGCCGGCCCGAAGGCGGTGATGGGCGTCGACCCCGGCATCCGCACCGGCTGCAAGGTGGCGGTGGTCGATCACACCGGCAAGCTGCTGGAGACCGCCGCGATCTATCCGCACGAGCCGCGCCGCGACTGGAACGGGTCGTTGGCCACCCTCGCCCGCCTGGCCAAGCAGCACGGCGTGGCGCTGGTGTCGATCGGCAACGGCACCGCCAGCCGCGAGACCGACAAGCTGGTGCAGGACCTGATGCATCACCTGGCCAAATCAGCGCCCGAACTGAAGCTGACCAAGATCGTGGTGAGCGAGGCCGGCGCGTCGGTATATTCGGCCTCCGAGCTGGCGGCCAAGGAATTCCCCGAGCTGGACGTGTCGCTGCGCGGCGCGGTGTCGATCGCCCGCCGCCTGCAGGATCCGCTGGCCGAGCTCGTGAAAATCGACCCGAAGTCGATCGGCGTGGGCCAGTATCAGCACGACGTCAACCAGCGCGAGCTGGCCCGTGCGCTGGACGCCGTGGTCGAGGACTGCGTAAACGCGGTCGGCGTGGACGTCAACACGGCCTCCACCGCGCTGCTGGCGCGTGTGTCGGGCCTGAATTCGATCCTGGCCAAGAACATCGTCGAATATCGCGATGCCAATGGCGCGTTCGCCAACCGCGAAACGCTCAGGAAGGTGCCGCGCCTGGGCGACAAGACCTTCGAGCAGGCCGCCGGCTTCCTGCGCATCAACAACGGCGACAACCCGCTCGACCGCTCCTCGGTGCACCCGGAAGCCTATCCGGTGGTGCAGCGCATTCTCGAGCGCGTCAAGAAGGGCATCGGCGACGTGCTCGGCAACCGCGAGGCGCTGCGTGGCCTCACCGCGCAGGAATTCACCGACGACAAATTCGGCCTGCCGACCGTGGTCGACATCCTGGGCGAACTCGAAAAGCCCGGCCGCGATCCGCGCCCCGAATTCAAGACGGCCACCTTCCAGGACGGCGTGGAGGACATCAAGCACCTGCAGCCCGGCATGGTGCTGGAAGGCGTGGTGACCAACGTGGCGGCCTTCGGCGCGTTCATCGACATCGGCGTGCATCAGGACGGGCTGGTGCACGTCTCGGCCCTGTCGACGAAGTTCGTGCGCGACCCGCACGAGGTGGTCAAGCCCGGCCAGATCGTCAAGGTCAAGGTGATGGAGGTGGACGTCAAGCGCAACCGCATCGGCCTGACGATGCGGCTGACCGACGAGCCGGGCCAGGCGCCCGCGCGCAGCGGTGGCGGCGACCGCCCGGCCGGCGGCAACCGCAACGGCGGTCAGCAACGCCGTGCGCCGGAACCCGCTGGCGCCATGGCCGCGGCGTTCGCCAAGCTCAAGCGCTGACGCACGGCCTGCCCGGCCGACAGCCCGCCCGGTCTTCGGACCCGGCGGGCTTTTTCATGCGCGGATATCCCCGTTACCAGTCCTTACGCGCCTGGAACATTCCTAACACTCGCCCGTCGCCAACCCGCCGGCCTGCCTCGTTAAGGAGGGGCACAGGCATGCTGTGCCTGGACCCACGAGGAGAACCCCATGAAAACGAGCCGCCCCCTGATCGCCGCCCTGTTTGCCGTCGCCGGTACCGCTGCCTTCGCCCAGACCACACCGCCCGCGACACCGGTGCCGCCGGTCGCCCAGGTGCAGCAGGACAATCAGCAGATCCGCCAGGACCGCGCCGACATCGGCCGCGACAAGGCCGCGCTGGCCGATGCGCGCACCGAACGCAACGCCGACCAGCGCCGCGAAAACCGCGACCTGGCCAACGGCAACGTCAAGGGTGCCGAATACTGGAACCGGCAACGCGCGCAGGAACAGCACCAGATCAACGCCGAGCGCCGCGATCTGCACAAGGACCGCCAGCAGTTGCACAGTACAGTCAAGGACCGCAACCACGACGCGCACGATCGCAACCATGACCTGCGCGCCCGCCGCGATGAAGTCCGCGAGCGCAACCAGGCTGCGTCGAAGATCTAAGCGCCCGAAGTCTCGGTTTGAAACCTTTGGAAGTTCAGAGATGAGCGGCGCTGCGCAGTGGCAAGCCGCTCATCGTGGGCTCCCGAATCACGGACTGCCAGATGCCCGCGCATGACCCGCCATCGCGTACGGGTCGATGCCCGCATCGCCGTAGCCACGTCTGTTGCGCGTCCGGTGCCTCAGCGCGACTGGATACAAACACCCCGCCCTCAATGCAGTTGCCGGTTGCGGTCAACTTGACCGCTTGCACGCCGCCACCCGGTTGACGGCGATCGTGCCGCCACCGCTGCTGTAGGCCCAGACCACGTCGCCGTTGGCGGCAGTCGTCATCTCCTGGAATGCGTCGATCGGCAAGCTGGTGGTTACCGGCCCTTCCAGCGTCTTGCCCGTGGCCGCGTCGGCGACGGCCAGCACCAGCTTGCCGCCGGATTTCCAGCCCAGCAGCAGCTTGCCCGTGCCGTACGCGGCCATGTAGGGCCGGAACGGATAGGTGCTGTCGATCGACGTCGCCACCGATACGGTGCGCAACGATTGCAGCGTCGACCCGCTGTTGGGCAGCTTCGCCAGCTTGAGCGACAAGGCACCATTGACCGGCTGGATGTAGTTCAGCCAGAAGCCGTCGCCGGCGGGGACGAGCCCGCCCAGCGCGCGCTGCGAAGGATCCACATCGTTCAGCCACTGCAATGTGGACTGTGTAGCGGCGGGTGCGCTCATGTGCGCATATTGCATCGCATTGGGATACCCGTCGCCATGGCAGACGGCCCCCCATTGCGAGCCGTTGTAGCCGGCTCGCACCGACCAGCTGTGGCTGCATCCCCAATTCCAGCCGCCGGGCACCAGGGCACCCGATCCGGCATTGACGAACTGCAGGGTATCGCCGGCATGGACGTCCACTTCGCCCGCCACACCGGGCCGGGCCGTGGACATCGCGGAGCGGTAGTACACCTCGATGGTCTTGCCGTCGGTCGCCAGGCGCGCGGTATGGCCGTACCACCAGATGAACTGGGCGCCCGTGCTGTCGACGTTGGCCTTTTTGGTCAGCGTGGTGCGCGCGGTCTGGGTGCCATTGCCACCCAGCAGCACGAGATCCATCTTGCCGCAAACGGCCTTGTCCGGCGTGCTGGCGCTGTAACAGTACTTGGGCGAGTAAATATCCGGATCGTTGGCGACCACGGCCAGCGCGAGCCCGCCGCCAGCCGTGGCCAATGCCGCATGCACCTGCAGCCCGCTCACGCTGGGCAGCGACCGCGCCAGCACATCGTTCGCGGTCAGCGTGGACAGCCGGATGCTGCCCGATGCCGTGTCCGTCCAGGCCAGCACGGCGGTCCCGTCCGCGCGCGGGGCGATCACGGTGGGCGTGTACTCATCGCTAGGCGAGACACTGCCGCCCACCGCAACGCGCGTGGTTTGCACGCGCTGGTCCAATGCATCGCAGGTCGCCCCGGATGCGGCCACGCTCGAACACATCAGTACTGCAACACCCGCCACCTTGGAATAGGTCGTCATGCTTGTTGTCTGGTGGTCATCGACAACTCACATTAGGTCCCCTCTGCCCCGGGAACCCTCAACTTTCCTCATGCCAGCAAGCGTCACTGCGGGCAGCAACATGAGCACACCACAAACAAAACGGCCCGTGCATCGAATACACGGGCCGTTTGCGCTTGCTCTTGCCGGGGCAGCGGGTCAGATCTCGACCTTGGTGCCCAGTTCCACCACGCGGTTGGCGGGGATGTGGAAGAAGTCCGAAGGCTTGGCGCCATTCTGATGCATCCACGCAAACAGCCGCTCGCGCCACATCGACATGCCTGGCAGCTTGGACGGCACCACCGATTCCCGCGCGATGAAGAACGAGGTGTCCATCAGTTCGCAGCGCGAGCCGATCTGCGGCTGGCCCAGCTCCAGCACGCGATAGACGTCCGGCGTTTCCTTGAAGCCGTATTCCGCCTTGACGATATAGATACCGCTGCCGAAATCGCGCACGGTCACGCGATGCTTGTCGTCCACGTAAGGAATGTCGCGCGTGACGAAGCTGATGAAGATCACGCGCTCATGCAGCACGCGGTTGTGCTTCAGGTTATGCAGCAGCGACACCGGCACGAAATCGATATTGGCGGTCAGGAACACAGCGGTGCCTTCGACACGATGCGGCGGATGCGCCAGCAGGCCGGCCAGGAACGGCTCGAGCGGAATGCCGTCCTCCAGGCTGCGGGCGCGCACCAGTTGGCGCCCCTTGTACCACGTCATCAACAGGAAGAACACCGCGCCGCCCAGCATCAGCGGGAACCATCCGCCGTCGCGGATCTTCAGCAGGTTGGCCGCGAAAAACGCCAGGTCGACCACCAGGAAGCTCAGGCTCACCAGCGTCACCAGCACCGGATTCCAGCGCCAGACCGAGCGCATCACCACCGCGGCCAGCACGGTCGTGATGACCATCGTGGTGGTCACGGCGATACCGTAGGCGGCGGCCAGGTTGTCGGACTTCTTGAACGCCAGCACCACGCTGATCACCAGGATCAACAGCATCCAGTTCACCACCGGCACATAGATCTGGCCGATCTCGGCTTCCGACGTGTAGCGGATACGCATGCGCGGCACAAAGCCCAACTGGATGGCCTGGCTGGTCAGCGAGAACGCGCCGGAGATCACCGCCTGCGATGCGATGACCGTGGCGGCTGCGGCCAGCACCACCATCGGCAATTGCAGCGCTTCAGGCACCGCGCGGTAGAACGGGTTTTCGACGGTGCTCGGATCGGTCAGCAGCACCGCGCCCTGGCCAAAATAGTTGAGCAGCAGGCTCGGCGCCACGATGAAGAACCAGCCCCAGCGGATCGGACGCGCGCCGAAGTGCCCCATGTCGGCATACAGCGCCTCGGCACCGGTCAGCACCAGGAACACCGAGCCCAGCACGACGAATGCCTGCAGCGCATGTTCATGCAGGAACGCGATCGCGTACATCGGGTTGACGGCCGCCAGGATCTGCGGTGCCTTCATCAGGTTCATCAGGCCCAGCGCCGCCAGCGCGGCGAACCAGACCAGCATCACCGGACCGAACAGCTTGCCCACCACCGACGTACCACTGCGCTGGATCAGGAACAGCGCCGCCAAGATCACCAGCGTGATCGGCAACACGAACGGAGACAGCGACGGCGCGGCAATCTCCAGGCCCTCCATGGCCGAAAGCACCGAGATGGCCGGCGTGATGACCGCATCGCCGTAGAACATGCAGGCGCCGAATACACCCAGCATGGTCAGCAGCGTCATCCGCTTGGACTGCTTGCTCGCGGTACGCAGCGACAGCGCCATCAGCGCGAGGATGCCGCCTTCGCCGTTGTTGTCGGCGCGCATGACAAACAGCACGTACTTGAGCGACACCACGATCACCATCGCCCAGAACAGCATGGAGATGATGCCCAGCACCGCGGCGGTGGAAAACGGAATGCCGTGCTCGGGGCTGAAGCACTCCTTGAGCGCGTACAGCGGGCTGGTGCCGATGTCCCCGAACACCACGCCCACGGCGCCAACCACCAAGGCGCGCAGATTCACGTTGGATTGCGGGGTTCCCGTTGCTGCGAGAGCTTGACTCATGCGTTGTTGTCGGCCGCAGTTGCCTGCCGCCTGAAAATCGTGCAATGCACAATGAGGCGCGATTGTACTCCCCGCCCTTCGCTCGCCAACCCCCTCGAACGCCTGTCCGTTGCCCTACCGCATCACCCGAAACCGGCGCCGGATCATGCCCTTCCCACGCGGCTGACTAGCTGCCTGAGCAGTCAAAAGTACATTACCCGGATTCCTTGAGTCACGACCAACTCGGGCGGACCGGGCTCAGTGCCATTCCGCATGCTGTGCCGCACAAATCCCGACGTAGGACGCCCCCGGACAGAACTTTGTAGGAAAATAGCCGACAAATATGAATCGCATCGCAAACTTTCGTTGCGGCGCCGCCTGACGGGCGCCCGGCGAATCCACCAGGACCTGCCTTGCCCTATTCCGCCCTCCGCGCCTGGGGACGTGCCCGGACTTCGCTGGTCGCGCTGATCGTGCTGCTGGCAGTGGCCGCGCTGCTGCTTGCCATTCCGCGCGTGATCCTGCCGTGGACGCAATCGTCCGCCTCGCCGCATTTCGATCCCGCGCTGTGGGGCGACTTTGCCGGTCCGTACGACGCCGCTGCCGCCGTCGTGGCGGCCAGCGCAATCGTTATCTTCCTGGTCCGGCGCCGTTAGCTCCGGCGGCTCAGCGCGCCAGGGCGCGCGCGCACTCGGCCACCAGGCCCGGGCCGCGGTAGATCAGCCCCGTGTAGAGCTGCACCAGTTGCGCGCCGGCGTCGATCTTCTCGCGCGCATGCTCCCCGGCCAGGATGCCACCCACGCCGATGATCGGCACCGCATCGCCCAGCAGACCGCGCAGCGCGCGGATCACGCGCGTCGACCCTTCCCGCACGGGCTGCCCCGACAGCCCACCCGCCTCCTCCGCATGGGGCAGGCCGGTCACGGCTTCGCGGCGGATCGTGGTGTTGGTGGCGATCACGCCGTCCATCCGGTGGCGCAGCAAGGCGTCGGCAATATTGGCGATCTGGTCGTCATCCAGATCCGGTGCGATCTTCAGCGCCACCGGCACATAGCGCTTGTGCTGGTCGGCCAGCCGCTGCTGCGCGCCGCGCAGCGTACCGAGCAGGCTGTCCAGTTCGCTCGCGCCCTGCAGCTGGCGCAGGTTCTTGGTGTTCGGCGACGAGATATTGACCGTCACATAGCTGGCATGCGGGTAGACGCGCTCCAGGCAGTGGAGGTAGTCGTCGACGGCGCGCTCGATCGGCGTATCGGCGTTCTTGCCGATGTTCAGGCCCAGCACGCCGCCGGCCTCGCGCCACGTCGATGCCTGCACGTTGCGGATGAACGCATCGACGCCGCCGTTGTTGAAGCCCATGCGATTGATCAGCGCATGCGCCGCCGGCAGCCGGAACATGCGCGGTCGCGGGTTGCCCGGCTGCGCGCGCGGCGTCACGGTGCCCACTTCGATGAAGCCGAAGCCGAGCGCGCCCAGCGCGTCGATATAGGCGCCGTCCTTGTCCAGCCCCGCCGCCAGCCCGACCGGATTCGGGAACATGACCCCCATCACCGTGCGGGGCTGCGGCGCCACGCGCGCGCCGATGCAGCCCGACAGCCCCAGCGCATGCGCGCGCTTGAGCTGGTTCAGCGTGAAGTGATGCGCGTCTTCGGGATCCATCGAAAACAGCAGCGGGCGGGCAAACGGATACAGGGCGTTGAGCACGATCGTGAAGACGTAGGAAAACGAAAGGCGGCATTGTAAACGGCTGGCGCAGCCGAACGAACCAGCGTATCGCTCCGACAGCACACCCGAACATCGCTGAGGCCGGCTGGTCTAAAACTTAGATGCAGCCTGCCCCCGCAGGAAGCATCGGCCACCCGTTCCGTACCATCGTGACGGGATGAATCAAAAAAGTGTTGCATCGCTGTACGGATTCCGATATAGTCTTGTTTTCGACGGACGCGGGGTGGAGCAGTCTGGCAGCTCGTCGGGCTCATAACCCGAAGGTCGCAGGTTCAAATCCTGCCCCCGCAACCAAATCGAGAGATACTCGATTTCAGTCGTCCTTGCTCCGGACGGCGGTTGGAAGCAGCAGTAAGCCCGCATTAGCGGGCTTTTTGCTTTGCGGGCCCGCAATAGTGACCCACCTGCCCCTGATCGATGCTCGATCGGCGCACCGGGGACAAGCTGCGTTGCCACGCCGACGAGCACCTCGCCGCAATAGGCTGCCTTCAATTTCTTTCAGCAGCCGACAAACGCAATCCCCGCTAGCATGACGCGCGCCCAGCCGCCCCAGGCACAGGGCAGATAGCCGTGAAGCTCCTGACCTGCTGAACTACGTGGTAAACCCGGAGATTCCCTCTCGAAAATCGCCGGCGCCTGGTTCGGCGACCCCGAGAAGTGGAAGCACATTGCCAAAGACAATCGGCTGCTCCCATCCCAGATGGCTGACTGTCGGGCAGTCGCTGCACCTGCGCGACTCACTGGTTCGCCAACCTCCGACGACAACTCCCCCGGTCGCCAGTGAGGTTGCCGTCGACCGGCGGCAGGAGCACGCCCCGAGCATCATTCCCGGGCGCGCCTATGTTTTCGTCCTGGCGGACGAGATCAATCCCGCACGCTCCGAGGTCGTCCGCAAAGTGATGGTGAATCCCGCAATGGCCAAGGCTTATGCGGCGCTTGCGCAACCCGGAAGTGTTTGGCCTGCACCCGACTGACCCCGCGTCGCACCTGCCACTGGGCCGGCACGCCATCGGGATGAAGCCAAGCCCATACTCCTCTGCGTCGACCCGCGCGTTTGGAACGCCGAGATTCCCCGGCAGTCGCTTCTGGATCGACGTTGACAAGGCCAAAGCGGCGGGCGCAACCTTCCACGATACCGGGGAAATTCTCGCCGATCTGGATCGCATCGCGGCCAAAACGCGCGGCGATGATGCCACCGCCAAGCTTGAGAAAATCAGGCGGTTGGTGCAGGCCGATCGCGAGGCGCTCATCCGGGGGCCGGTACCGGCCAACGCGATCAAGGGCGCGGCAAGCATGGTGCTAACGCGTAGATTGCACGGCGTGCAGATCGTTGGATTTGCGGTAACGGCGGTCGACATGGGCCGAGCCACCCAAAAATCCATCGTAAGCCGCTCTGCCCGACCCATCGTCGCCGAATCCATCCGACAGACCGGGGTGGGCGATGGCTTGGGCTGGGATGAAACTCGGGGCCGCAGGCGGGGCAGCACTAGGTTTCGAGACGGGGCCTGGGGCAATTGTCACCGGGGCAATCGGCGCAGTCGCCGGCGGCACGGCAGGATACTTCGGGTTCGACTGGATCGCGGATCATATTGATGCCAACTGATACCCCACCACCGCCCTGGGTCATATTCCCCTTTATCAAACCGGATGAACTGGCGATGCACGTTAGACAGGGTATCGCCGAACCTTGGTTCGACCAGGTATGGCGCCCTTATTGGGCATCTTTGACGGCGACGCAACGGGCCGGCTATCTGGATGCCTGGCAGGCAAGTCCCGAATGGCGTGAGGCGATTACCTTCGTTTTCGAAGCCTTCTCCGATCTGGACATCGAGCAGGACGCCAAGGAATCCGAGGAGTACCTGAGAGACTACAGGAAGCGCCAGGAGGAAAAGAAGCGCTCGCTGTTCAGGCGACTCTTCAGGCGGTAGCCCTCAATCCACCCCAGGCTCGCGCTCAAACTCGTCGTACGGATAGCTTGAGTTCTGCAGGCCGCGCTCACACCCGCTGACGACCACGAAGCGCCTCCTCGACGGGTGTAGCTCGGGAATGACATGCGAACACCGATAGCAGGTCCGTAACTGCAGTCGGACTTCGACCTTCTTCCATGCCTCGTCACTCAGCAGCGTTCGGACCATCCTGTCTGACTCGCGCAAAAAACAGGATGTAAACACATCTCAGCAAATGTAAACAGACCCTAATCAGTCGAACGGCTCGCTCCAAGACCTGAGCCATCAGCAAACAAAGCCCGCATCAGCGGGCTTTTCAGATTGCTGACAAAGGCCTCGCCCCCGGCGAGGCCTTTCCTTTGTATTTAATAGCGGGATGCTCAAGACACCGACACCCGCGCAGCACGAACTCGAGATGGTGACGCTCGAGGAGCTTGTGCCGAAGGACCATCTGCTGCGCAAGATCGACGCGGCGGTGGATTTCGAATTCATCCGCGCCAAGGTCGCGCACCTGTACTGCGCCGACAACGGCCGCCCGGCACTCGATCCGGTAGTGATGTTCAAGCTGCTGTTCATCGGCTACCTGTTTGGGGTGCGCAGCGAGCGCCAGCTCATGCGCGAGGTGCAGGTCAACGTCGCCTATCGCTGGTTCGCCCGCTTCCGCCTGACCGACCGCGTGCCCGATGCTTCCACCTTCTCGCAGAACCGGCGCCGGCGCTACACCGACACCACGGTCTATCAGGAGATCTTCGACGAGATCGTGCGCCAGGCGATGGGGCACGGCATGGTCGACGGCCGGGTGCTCTATACCGACAGCACGCACCTCAAAGCCAACGCCAACAAGAACAAGTACGACGTGGTGAAGGTGGAGCAGACGCCTTCTGCCTACCTGGCCGAACTGGATGCGGCGGTCGATGCGGACCGGGTCGCGCACGGCAAGAAGCCGCTGCCGCGCGATGACGGTGACGGCGGGGCGCCCGGCGGCAAGCCCGAGGAGAAGGACATCAAGCGCAGCCGCACCGACCCGGACAGTGGCTACATGGTGCGCGACGACAAGCCCCGTGGGTTCTTCTACCTGGACCACCGCACGGTCGATGCCAAGCACGCGATCATCATCGACACGCACGTCACCCCGGCCTCGGTGCACGACAGCCAACCGTATCTGGAGCGGCTGGACCGCCAGCGCGAGTGTTTCGGCTTTGCGGTGCAGGCGGTGGGGCTGGATGCCGGATACTTCATTCCCGCTGTCTGCAAGGGGCTGGAGGATCGCCAGATTGCCGGGGTGATGGGCTACCGCACGCCGAATCACAAGCCGGGCACGTTCTACAAACGGCAATACGAGTACGACCGCTATCGCGACGAGTATGTCTGCCCGGCCGGCCAGGCGCTGCCGTACAGCACGACCAACCGCAGCGGCTATCGCGAATGATGCGCACGCAGTGCACGAACAGCGCCAACGCGGTGAAGGTGGTGACGCGCCACGTTTGGGAGTGGGCCAAGGAGCGGGTTGACGCCAGGCGGCTGACCGAATGGGGCAAGCGCCTGTATGCCCGGCGCAAAGAGACGGTGGAGCGCAGCTTCGCCGATGCCAAGCAATTGCACGGACATCGCTACGCGCGCATGCGGGGGCTGCGCCGCGTGGCCGAGCAGTGCCTGCTGGCGGCTGCGGCACAGAACATCAAGAAGATCGCGCTGCTGCTGGCGCGCATGCGGGCGCTTTTACGCCACTTCTGCAGCCCTCGCGCACCTATGCGCCGGCTCGTCGCCCACTTCTCGACCCCTTCGGGTCGATTCGGCTGCCGCCGACCCAAAATCCGCTTCGCATAAAAGACAAAACCCCACACTCCGAAAAATGTGGGGTTCGTCAGCAATCTGCAAAGCCCGCATCAGCGGGCTTTTTGCTTTTCCGCACACGCCCAGCACCGCATGCACCCGCGCGGAACCGGGTTAGCGCGGTGATACACTGAAGCATTCCATCCGCGGATGCGCCCATGAAATTCTGTTCCAACTGCGGTCAGCCGGTCGTCTCCCGCATTCCCGCCGGGGACAACCGCCTGCGCGACGTCTGCGACCACTGCAATACGATTCACTACGTGAATCCGCGCAACGTGGTCGGCACCGTGCCCGTATGGAACGATCAGATCCTGCTGTGCAAGCGCGCCATCGAGCCCCGTTACGGGTTCTGGACGCTGCCCGCCGGCTTCATGGAGATCGGCGAAACCACCGCCCAGGCCGCCTCGCGCGAGACACTGGAGGAAGCCGGCGCCCACGTCGAGATCGGCGAACTCTTCTCGATACTCAACGTGCCGCACGTTCACCAGGTCCACCTGTTCTACTTGGCCAGACTGGCCAACCTCGACTTTGCGCCCGGCGAGGAAAGCCTGGAGGTCGCGCTGTTCAACGAGGCCGACATCCCCTGGGACGACCTCGCCTTCCCGACCGTCATCCACACGCTGCGCTGCTTCTTTGCCGACCGCGCCGCCGGCCGCCTGACCGACAGCAGCTTCCGCCTGCATACGCTGGACATCTACAAGCCGATGCGCCCGGTCGCGATCGACTCGCCCGCGACCACGCCCTGAGCCGCCCTCCAGAACCCGGACTATTGCGCGCACCATGATCGCCTGGTTGGATCCGCATGATCCCTTCCCGCCTGTCGATCGCGCGCTCGGCCCCGAATCGGAGGCCCCGGGCCTGTTGGCCGCGAGCGCGGATCTCTCGCCGCAGCGGCTCCTGATCGCGTACCGGCAGGGCATCTTTCCGTGGTATGCCCAGGGGCAGCCGGTGCTGTGGTGGAGCACCGACCCGCGCATGGTGCTGCGGCCTGAGGATTTCCGCGTCTCCACCACGTTCCGCAAGACGCTGCGGCGCGTGCTCGACAATCCGGCCTGGGAGATCCGCATCGATCACGCTTTCCGCGACGTGATGGTCGACTGCGCCACCACCGCCCGCCCCGGCCAGCACGGCACGTGGATCACCGAAGACGTCATCCAGGCCTACACTGCCCTGCACCGCCGCGGCTACGCGCACAGCGTGGAAACCTGGTACGCGGGCAGGCGTGTTGGCGGCCTGTACGGAGTGGCGCTGGGCCACATGTTCTATGGCGAATCGATGTTCGCGCACCGCACCGATGCCTCGAAGATCGCGCTGGCGGCGCTGTGTGCCTTCCTCGGCAGCCGGGGCGTCGCGATGATAGACTGCCAGCAGGAAACTGAGCATCTGGCCTCGCTGGGTGGTGCGCCGGTGCCGCGCGCGGAGTTTCTCGCTCACGTGCGCGCAGCCGCCAATGCACCGGCCATCGTGCCATGGCACTTCGACAAATCCGTGCTTCGCCGGTGGACTGCCCGCAATGAGCAAGCTTAAGGAACTCCCACTCTCGGCATTGCAGTTCTACGCCACCGCGCCGTACGCGTGCAGCTACCTCGAAGGACGGCTGGCGCGCTCGCAGGTCGCCACGCCCGCGCACCTGATCAATGCCGACGTCTATTCCAAGCTCGTGCGGGCCGGTTTCCGGCGCAGCGGCATCTTTACCTACCGCCCCCATTGCGACGATTGCCATGCCTGCACGCCATGCCGCGTGGTCGTCGACCAGTTCGTACCGACGCGCGCCCAGCGCCGCGCCGCCGAGCGGCATCAATCACTCGAAGCCCTGGTGGCCCCGCTGACCTACGTAGAGGAGCACTACCAGCTTTACCTGCTCTACCAGTCCGTGCGCCACGCGGGCGGCGGCATGGACCACGACAGCCGCGACCAGTACGAGCAGTTCCTGCTGCAGAGCCGCGTGAATTCGCGGCTGGTGGAATTCCGCGAGCCGCCCGAATCGGAATCGGCGGGACGGCTGCGCATGGTCAGCATGATCGACGTGCTGGAAGACGGTCTGTCGTCGGTCTACACCTTCTACGATCCGCTCGAACGCAAGACCAGCTACGGCACGTACAACGTGCTGTGGCAGATCGCCCAGGCGCAAGCCCTGGAACTGCCCTACGTCTACCTCGGCTACTGGATCGAGCAGAGTCGCAAAATGGCCTACAAGGCACTGTTCCAGCCGCTCGAGCTACTGGTCAACGGAGAATGGCGACGCTTCGAAGACGTGGCCCCGGCCGCGACCAAACCAGCGGAATGAGCCGCGGAACCGGCGTCAGCGCGAGGTGCGCTCCACGCCAACATCGACCACACCGTAAGTGCTGATGCCGGAACTCTGGCTGTAGGCCTCGCGCGAAGTCGCGCAGCCCGCCAGGACGACACCGGCGCATGCCACGCCCGCCACCCACAGCGGGATTCGCTTGCACCATTTCTCTAGGCTCATTGGAGCTGGCCCCTCTTCCCATCAGGACGCCACCGACAACCGCTCGGCAAGGCTTGCGTTGTACGCACGGACCATGCCGGGAATCAGGAACAGGTCCACCAGCACCCACAGTCCGCCGAGCACGCCGAGCACCCACCCTGCCGTATTGCCGGTATCGCGCACCACCAGCCAAGTACCGCCGACATTGGCGATGGCCTGGGCGATAGCGCTGCCGACCCGGCTCACATAGAAGCGGTGCGCCCCCAGGAACCCCAGGAGAAACCACCACAGGTAAGCGACACCCGTGCTCTTCTTGCGGGCGTCGTAAAGCATGATTTCGCGAGCGGTTTCGTTCATGGCAAGGGGGATCTGGTCAATGTGCGTCAGACAGCGGCACGATCGGCGCGTTCCATGCCTCACGCCGATGATGTGCGGGCGAGTGCGGCCTCGGCCTTGTCGAGCCACAACCGCAGCTCGGCAAGCAGCGTGGCGGGCGAAAAGGAGCAGCTCTCTTCGCCGAACGCCGCGGCCATGTCGAGCCGTTGCAGCAGGGTGCGGCGCACCTGATCGTAAGCCGGCGGCAGCACCGCGAGCGGCGCCAGCGTGGCATCGTCGCGCCACTGCCGGATCAGGCGCGGCAGGTCGGGGGATCGCGCATGCGGCCCGACCGCCTCGCGCAGGACTTGCAGAGATTCGGCGGCCGTCATGCGCGCGCCCGCTTCTCGCGATACAGCTCGCGAAAGGTCTTGCCGGCAGGGGCCGGCATGTCGCGCGTATCGGTCCAGCCTTTGCCGACGGGCAGCGAATGGATCAGCTTCGTGCCGCCGCCCATCCAGCGCAGCGCGCGCGCGGCGAGCCAAGTCCCGGCCGCATAGAGTGCCGGCCGCCGGGCCATGAAGCCCCACAGGCGCAGGCCGAAGCGTTCGGACGGCGGGCGCAGCTCGCGCTCCATCTGCTTCTCCCGCAGCGTGCGCAGCAGGTCCGACAGCGGGATCGACGCTGGGCAGACTCGGTTGCACTCGCCGCACAGCGTGGCGGCCTGCGGCAGGTCGAGCGCATTGGACAGGCCGACGTAGCTCGGCGTCAGCACGCTGCCCATCGGCCCCGGATACACCCAGCCGTAAGCGTGCCCGCCGATCTTCTGGTACACCGGGCAATGGTTCATGCAGGCGCCGCAGCGGATGCAGCGCAGCATCTCTTGGAATTCGCCGCCGATCAGCCCGCTGCGGCCGCCGTCGACGATCACGAAATACATGTGTTCGGGGCCATCCTGCTCACCCTCGGCGCGCGGCCCCGTCAGCAGCGAGAAGTAATTCGAGATCGCCTGCCCGGTCGCCGAGCGCGGCAGCAGACGCATCACGGTGGCCAGATCCTCGAGCGTGGGCAGCACCTTCTCGATGCCCGTCACGGCCACATGCACGCGCGGCATGACGGTGCACATGCCCTCGTTGCCTTCGTTGGTGACCAGCGCCACCGACCCCGTCTGGGCGATGATGAAATTGCCGCCCGTCACGCCCATGTCGGCAGAGAGGAATTCCGGGCGCAGCACTTCGCGCGCCTCGCGAGTCATCTGCGGGATGTCGGTCAGGCGCGGCCTGTTGTGCGTCCTGGCGAAGAGATCGGCGATCTCTTCCTTGTCCTTGTGCACCGCCGGCGCGATGATGTGCGACGGCGGCTCGCTGTCGTTGATCTGCAGGATGTACTCACCGAGATCGGTCTCGATGCTCTGCACGCCCATCTCGCCGAGCACCTGGTTCAAGCGCATCTCCTCGGTCACCATCGACTTGCTCTTGATGACCTTCTTCACGCCGTGCCGGCGAGCGATCTCGGCCACCAGGCGAGCTGCATCCCCCGTGGTTTGCGCGAACAGCACCTTGGCACCCCGACGCGTCGCCTCGGCTTCGAAGGTGGCCAGCCAGACGTCGAGATTCTCCAGCGCGCGGTTGCGGCGCTCCTTGAGCGCCTCGCGCGTGGCCGCGAAGTCGATCTCCCGGATGGCCTCGGCGCGCGCGGTGACGAATTTGGTCGAGAGCTTGGTGAGATTCTGCTGCAGGCGCTTGTCGGCGAGCTTCTGCCCGGCCCGCGCCTTGAATTCCATGCTGTGCACTTGCATGCGGTTGCGTCTCCGTCGGGTTCCGTGAAGCGCGGCGGGTCAGGCGTCGCCGGCCAGGACCTGTGCGATGTGCAGTACGCGCGTCTGCGTGTCGCCGATGCGGCGCAGCCGGCCTTCGATGTTGAGCATGCAGCCCAGGTCGCCGAGCACCACGGCATCGGCGCCGCTGGCCTTGATGTTGGCGCACTTCTCGTCGGCGATCGCGGTGGAGATGTCGCCGTACTTGATCGAGAACGTTCCGCCGAAACCGCAGCACGCTTCGCAGGCCGGCATCTCGGTCAGCCTGACGCCCGGCAGCCTGGCGAGCAGGTCGCGCGGCTGCGTCTTCACGCCGAGTTCGCGCAGGCCAGAGCAGGCGTCGTGGTAGGTCACGTGTCCTTCGAATGCGGAATCGAGCGATGCGATGCCCGCCACGTTGACGAGAAAATCGGTCAATTCGTACACGCGCGGCGCCAGGCGTTCGTAGCGCCCCGCGAGCTCGGGATCGTCCCGGAAAAGATCGGCGTAGTGCTTGCGGATCATGCCGCCGCACGAGCCCGACGGGACCACGACATAGTCGAACTGCTCGAACTCCTTGAGCGTCTTCTCGGCCAGATCGCGTGCCAGCGGACGGTCGCCCGAGTTGTAGGCGGGCTGGCCGCAGCAGGTCTGGGCCGGTGGCACCACCACCTCGCAGCCGGCCTTCTCCAACAGCTTGAGCACCGAGAAACCGATGTCGGGCCGCATCAGGTCAACCAGGCAGGTCACGAAGAGGCCAACGCGCATGGGGAGTCTCTTATGGTTCTCGTCAAGCCGACATTATGCGCTGGATGCCCGCCCATCGCGGCTTTCGCGGCGTGGAACTTCTTCATGCCGGCACTGGGTGTGCGTCGTGAAGCCGCCCCGCCCTCACGCAACCCGACCGAGCGCACGCTCGAAACCGCCTCGCATCATGCATCAGGAGGGTGCGCATTTTCACATCGTGGGATAGAATTTTGCATCGCATCCCACCCCCTGCACCCATGGCAGAAGCAGACAAGGAGCCCGGCAAGACGTCCATCCAGGTCATCGAGCGCATGATGCTGCTGCTCGATGCGCTGGCAAGCCACGCCGACCCGGTCAGCCTGAAGGCGCTGTCCGCCAACACAGGCTTGCACCCGTCCACGGCCCACCGCATTCTCAACGACATGGTGGCCTGCCGTTTCGTCGACCGCTCCGACCCGGGCAGCTATCGCCTCGGCATGCGCCTGCTGGAGCTCGGCAACCTGGTCAAGGCCCGGCTGTCCGTGCGCGAGGCCGCGCTGGCGCCGATGCGCGCCCTGCACCGTCTGACCGGCCAGACCGTCAATCTGTCGGTCCGCCAGGGCGATGAGATCGTCTACATCGAACGCGCCTACAGCGAACGCTCGGGCATGCAGGTGGTGCGTGCCATCGGCGGCCGCGCGCCGCTGCATCTGACCTCGGTCGGCAAGCTGTTCCTGGCCGCGGACGAGATCGGCCGCGTGCGCGCCTACGCCACGCGCACCGGCCTGTCCGGCCACACCCGCACGTCGATCACCGACCTGTCGAAGCTCGAGCGCGAATTGAACTGGGTCCGCACCAACGGCTACGCGCGTGACAACGAAGAGTTGGAACTGGGCGTGCGCTGCATCGCCGCCGGCATCTACGATGACTCGCGCCACCTGGTGGCGGGGCTGTCGCTGTCGGCCCCCGCAGACCGGCTGCAGGACAGCTGGCTTGAGAACCTGAAAGACACCGCCCTGCAGATTTCCAGGGGCATGGGCTTCATCCCCGAGGAACAACCGGTGCGCGCGGAATAATCCCGCGCAGGCATCGCCCAACAAAAAAGCGCGTCGTGGACGCGCTTTTTTGTTGAGTCGAATCGACGGATACGACGACCTTCAGGTGCCGTGCGTCTGCTCCGAAGCCAGCACCGTCGCCGGCTGCGACACCGGTACGTTGCGCAGCGGTGTGGCTGCCTGCGTCGGCGCCTCGACATGCGGGCTGCGCTCGAGCCAATTGCGCACGCGCACGGCGTCGGCAAAGCGCGTCAGGTTGCCCGCGGAATCCAGGAACACCATCACCACGTTGCGGCCATGCACGTTGGCCTGCATGACCAGGCAGCGGCCGGCTTCGTTGATGAAACCGGTCTTCTGCAGGCCGATCTCCCACTCGCCGCCGCGCACGAGACGGTTGGTGTTGACGTAATGCAGCGTGCGGCCGTTGGCGTTGACGGTATGCTCGGCGGTCGTGGTGAACTGGCGGATCAGCGGCACCTTGTAGGCGGCCATGACGATCTTGGCCAGGTCCATCGCACTGGAGACATTGCTGCTCGACAGCCCATTCGAATCGACATAGTGCGTGTCGTTCATGCCCAGCTCGTGCGCCTTGCGGTTCATCGCGGCAACGAATGCCGGACGGCCGCCCGGATAGCTGCGGCCCAGCGCCGAGGCGGCGCGGTTTTCCGACGACATCAGCGCCAGCAACAGCAAATCCTCACGCGTGAGCATCGTGCCGTAGCGCAGGCGCGAGCCGGTGTTGCGCTCGTAGTCGCGGTCGTCTTCGGTGATCTCCAGCAGCTCGTCCATCGGCTGGTGAGCGTCCGACACGACCAGCGCGGTCATCAGCTTGGTGATCGACGCGATCGGCAGCACAGCCGAGGCATTCTTCTGGAACAGGACATCGCCGGAACCCTGGTCCATCACCAGCGCCACCGAGGAGCGCAGCGCGAGCGCATCCGGCGTGGCGCGCAGGCCCATCGCCTCGCCGAGCGTCGGCGCGGCCGGCACAAAGGCGGCGCGCATCGGACGGGCACCGCGCTCGACCAGGATCACGCGGCGCTTGCCCTTGACGATCACGACCTTGCGGACCTTGGCACCCGTGGCCTCATCGCCGACGGCAGCCTGCGTCGAGGCTTTGTGGATCTTGCTTTTGGATTTGCCGGACTTCTTGGCGGAAGCGGAAGCCTTGCCGGTTGCGGCAACGGCCTGGAACGAAGCAACAGACGCGGCGGTGAACGCGACGGTCATCAGCGAGACGAGGCCGATGCGCCGGAAAAATGAGGAAACAGACCGTGACATGATTCGATCACCCGCGCGTGAGATGGCGCAAGTGTAGGCAAAAACAAAATTCTTAGCAAGATGAAGGACTTAGCTCACGGCCTTAAAGTTCGACCTCGAGAGCCTTATCATTCGGACATTATTTCGGCGCAATTCCATGCTGCCGGATGGCACGAATCGCTGAAAAAGTTGCGCAAAAAGCACTTCCAAAGAAAGTGCCAGAGGACAACGTTGGCCCTCCATCCGGGGCGTCCTGCCGGCCACTCGGAACCGGCATCGATGGTGAAACGCGTGGTCGCCATGTGCTCAAACACTTCCCCGTCGTGCCGTCAATCGGACAAGTTGACCGCTTGATGTCAGTCTAACGACGCAAAGCGGATTCTGTTGACATATCTCAATGACTTTTTCCACTCAATTCGGGCTTTGGCATCGACGTGCGCACGCGAAACCTCATTCGAGAAAGCGTGTGAACTCGGCGACAGGCGCACGCTCGGTGACAAGCGTGTTCTCGATCGCATCCGGGTCGGCATAGCCCAGCGACATGCCGCACACGACCATCTCTTCCGACGGCATCGATAAGTGCTCGGCGATCACACGATGGAACTGCGTGAAGGCTGCCTGCGGACAGGTGTCGAGACCGCGGGCCCGCGCCGCTACCATCACGGCTTCGAGGAACATGCCGTAGTCGAGCCAACTGCCCTGCTCCATCACGCGATCGATGGTGAAGATGAGGCCGACGGGCGCATCGAAGAAGCGGAAGTTGCGTGCGTGCTGGGCATGCATGCGAGCCTTCTCCGTGCGGCCGATGTTGAGCAGGCCGTAGAGATCCCACCCCACCTTGCGGCGTCGGCCCTGGTACGGATCGACCCAGGTGCGCGGGTAGTACGGATATTCCTCGCGGTGCAGCGTGTCCGCGTCCGGATGGTCGTAGGCCTCGCCGACGGCTTCGGACAGGCGCGCCTTGGATTCGCCCGTCAGCACATAGACCCGCCACGGCTGCGTATTGCTGCCCGACGGCGCGCGCCGCGCCACATCGAGGATCGCTTCGACGTCCGCGCGCGCCACCGGCGTCGGCAGGAACGCGCGGATGGACCGGCGCGAGGTGATGGCGCGGTCGACCCACGCGACTTCGTCCGGATCCGGATGACGATCGTTCATGGCTGGGCAATCAGGCAGCGACATTGACGGCGAGCGGCTCGAGCACGGCGCGCAGCGCAGGCGGCAACGGCACCGGCCGGCGCGTGTGCCGATCCACGTAGACGTGGACGAAGTAGCCTTGCGCCGCGACCTCGCGCGCATCGCCCCCGAAAAGCCCGACCTCGTAGCGCACGCTGGCGTTGCCCAGCCGCGCCACGCGCAGGCCCGCGGTGACCGGCTCGGGGAACGACAGCGGCGCGAAATAGTTGCACTGGGTTTCGACGACCAGGCCAATGGTCCCGCTGATCTGCGGGTCCAGCACGCCCTGCCCGATCAGATAAGCGTTCACCACGGTGTCGAAGTAGCTGTAATAGACAACGTTGTTGACGTGGCCGTAGACGTCGTTGTCCATCCAGCGCGTGGTGATGGTGTGGAAATGGCGGTAGTCGTCGCGCGTCTGTCGGGGCGTGGTGCTCATGCTGGCATGCGAGTCGCTGGCGGCGTTGGAAAGCTACGAGAATACGCCCACAGGCCGGTCACTTCCGGATGACGAGCGCCACGCCGCATGCGGCGATCACCATGCCCAGCGCTGCCAGCGGCGGAAAACGCTCGCCGAACAGCGCCCAGGCCATCACGGCGGTCGTCGGCGGGGTCAGGTACAGCAGTGAAGTCACCTTGGTCGCGGCACCCTGGCGGATCAGCATGAACAGCAGCGAAATCGCGCCGATCGACAAGGCCAGCACCGACCACGCCAGCGCGCCGATCATCGGGCCGGTCCACTGCACCTCGCGCGTCTCGAAGGCGAACATGAACGGCAGGCACAGCAGCGCCGATGCGCCGAACTGGATGCATGCGCCCATCCGCAGATCGAACACCGGACAGAAGCGCTTCTGGTACAGCGTGCCGGCCGTGATCGACAACAGCGCGCCCATGCAGAACCCCAGCGTCGTCACGTTGACGCCCGCCAGGTGCAGCTTGTTGGCCACCACCAGACCGACCCCGGCAATGCCGAACAGCAGGCCCAGCCACTGGCGCGACGACACCCGCTCGCCGCACATCGAGACATAGAGCGCCGTCAGGATCGGCTGCATGCCGACAATCAGCGCACTCATGCCGGCCGGCATCCCAAGCTTGATCGCCACCCATACGCCGCCGAGGTAGCCCCACTGCATCAGCACGCCCGCGACGACCAAGTGGCCGATGGTCGGCCAATCGACGTCGTTCGTACCGGCACGACGCGGCAGCGGCACGCGCGCCGCCCACACCAACGGCAACAGGCACACCAGCACACCGACGAAGCGCAGGAACAGGAAAGTGATCGGCTCCGCATACGGCATGCCGAACCTGGCCACGACGAAGCCCGTGCTCCAGATCAGCACGAACAGCCACGGCATGGCCGCCACAAACAGGGAATCACGGGCCGGCATGCGTGCGGCCGAATACGCTTGAGTCATGCGGAAAGCGATAGAGAAGACGGAGAGACCGGTGCGGCAGCCCCCGTCCGTGCAGCCCAGCGCCCGGCATGCCGGGCCGCGAGCGCGATGGTCTGCGCATGGACAGCCACGGTATCGTCGATGTTGTTGCCGTAGCCGCCCGCCATGGTAATGGCAATCGGAATCCGCTGCAGGAAGGCGAAATCGAAGACCTGCTGGTCGCGCCGGGCCAGGCCATCCATGGTCAGTTTGAGGCGGCCGAGGCGATCGCCCTCGTGCGGATCGGCGCCGGCCAGGTAGATGATCAGGCGCGGCGCGAAGCGTGCTGCCAGGGTGTCCAACGCGCCTGCCAGCGCCTCCAGGTAAGCCGCGTCACCGCAGCCGTCCGGCAGACCGACATCCAGGTCGGAAGCCTCCTTGCGGAACGGGTAGTTCTTCTCGCCGTGCAGCGATAGCGTAAATACCGAAGCATCATCGCGCAGGATCGACGCGGTGCCGTTGCCTTGATGCACATCCAGGTCCACGATGGCGACGGGGAAATCCTCCTGCGCCCGGCCCGGTCGACGCTGCATCCAGCGCGAGGCGATGGCGGCGTCATTGAAGACGCAGAAACCGCCGCCCTTGTCCGCATAGGCATGATGCGTGCCGCCAGCCAGGTTGACCGCGATGCCGTCGGCCATGGCTGCCTCGCACGCCGCCATGGTCGCCCCAGCGGAACGGCGGCTGCGCTCCACCATCGCCGGCGACCACGGAAAACCGATCTCGCGCTGCCTCGCCGGATCCAGCTTGCCGGCACCGACGGCATGGACATAGTCGGGCGCATGGGCCAGCAACAGCGCATCGTCCCCGGCGCGCGGCGCTTCGTACAGGACGAGCCCGGGCACCTCGGCCGCGATACGTTCGCGCAGCAGGCTGTACTTGCGCATCGGAAACCGGTGGCCTGGCGGCAGCGGCAAGACGAAGTGATCGGTATAGAAGGCCTGCATGGGCATGCTGGATCGCACTGCAGCGAAAAATTGGCGGACGGTGGAATCGTAACCTAGGCTATTGCCAGCGTTTTTCTGCGACCGATTCCGCCTGAAGACCGCGTCGAATCGAGAGTCGCACCAGAACGGCGCAACGATTGGCTACAGAAGTCGCGCCAAACGGTTTGCGACGCAATTCTTGGGAACAAAAAGCCTGTGAATTTTGATTTTTGTGCGATGCACAAAAACGGCTTGACACTCCCTTAACGTTCAACAACAATGAAATTGTTGCGATGCACCATCCCTAAACATCGCAATGTCGCCTGGAAGGCTCGACGCTGACCGTCACGCTTTGTACATCCGGGCGAATTCAAATTTTGATTCCCCGTCCACCCTTGATTGCATTGGAGACATAACATGCTGACTCAGGAACAGATCGCTGCGGCGCAGAAGGCCAACCTCGAGACCTTTTTCGGTCTGACCAACAAGGCGTTTGAAGGCGTCGAAAAGCTGGTCGAACTGAACCTGCAAGTCGTCAAAGCGACCCTGGCCGAGAATGTCGAGCACAGCAAGAAGGCGCTGTCCGCCAAGGACGCGCAGGAACTGCTGGCCGTGCACACCGCCGCAGTGCAGCCGCTGGCCGAGAAGGTCCTGGCCTACAACCGCCACCTGTACGAAATCTTCTCGGATACCCAGACCGAATTCGGCAAGGTCGCCGAAACCCAGATCGCTGAAAACGGCCGCAAGCTGCAAGCACTGATCGACAATGTTTCGAAGAACGCGCCGGCTGGCTCCGAATCTGCCGTGGCGCTGGTGAAGTCGGCCCTGTCGGCGGCCAACAACGCCTACGACTCGGTGCAGAAGGCCACCAAGCAAGCCGTGGAACTGGCGGAAAGCAATTTCCACGCTGCCGCCAACGCCGCCAGCAAGGCCACCGCCCAGGCTGCGGCCCAGGCGCGTGCCGCCACCACCAGCAAGAAGAGCACGACCACCGCCGCCTGATCGGCTCCGGTTTCCTGCCGCTCAAGCGGGCCCCCTTCGGGAGGCCCGCTTTCGTTGGATGGCTGGGAAAGCCGCCAGAATGCGCCCTCTCGTTCCCGAAACGGGTCGTCGAACGCGCCGTTTACCCGCGCTGTGGGAACCGAAAGGCAGGCAGTCAGGTCCATTCCACTGAAGTTGCAAGGTTGCTTCCTCGATCCCGAGAAGAAAACCTGTCCTCAGTGGTGATCAGTGAGTCTCTTTTAAACCCGGCTTCGGCCGGGTTTTTTGTGCGCACGTCCCGCCGTACCCGCCACAGTGCGAACTTTTATCCGGCTGGAACGCTCCATTCTGTATTGCGGCGAGCCGTTCCCGGACCGATCCCGATGTCACGCGCATCCCTGGCCAGACGCAGCCTGATCGTCCTGGCCGCGTTGATCCTGTTGTTCGAAGAGTGGATCTGGAACGCCATGCTCCGTGCCACTGCACGGCTCGTGGCGCATCCGTGGATCCAGGCGGCCGAGCAGCGCCTGGCGAAACTGGAACCGGTCGAAGCGCTCTGTGCGTTCGTGCTGCCGGCGCTGACCATGCTGCCCTTCAAGTTTGCGGCCATCTATGTCCTGGCGCGCGGCTACCTCGTGACGGGGATCGCCGTACTGGTGCTGGCCAAAGTCGTCAGTACGACGCTGGGCGCGCGCATCTACGTCGTGGTGCGCCCACAGTTGCAACAGGTCGGCTGGTATGCGCGCCTGGAATCGCGTTTCCTGGCCTGGAAACGCCGTATCGTCGAGGCGCTGCGCGCCACACCGACCTGGCAGGCGCTGCAAGCCCACCTCGCCGCCTGGCGCGTGCAACGTCGTGGCCTGCTGCGCCGGGGATGGCGCCGCCTGGTGGCCGCGCTGCGCCTGCTGCGCAGGCACCGTACCGTCAACCCTCCACGCTGACCCCCCCAAGAAAAAAGAGCCGCTCGGCGAGAGCGGCTCTTCCTCTGTCAGCCAAGGTTCAGGGGTGATCCGAAAACCTGTCGGTTAATTGCATTTCAGCGCTTGCGAGCCGGCGGCACATCCGTGCAAACGCCCTTGTAGATTTCCGCCGCCATGCCGACCGACTCGCCCAGTGTCGGGTGCGGGTGGATGGTCTTGCCGATATCCACAGCGTCGGCGCCCATCTCGATCGCCAGGCAGATCTCGCTGATCAGGTCGCCGGCGTGCGTGCCGACGATACCGCCGCCGATGATCCGGTGCGTCTCCTCGTCGAAGATGACCTTGGTGAAGCCCTCGTCGCGACCGTTGGCGATGGCACGGCCCGAAGCGGCCCACGGGAACACGCCCTTGCCGTATTTGATGCCCTGCGCCTTGCACTGGTCTTCGGTCAGGCCTGCCCAGGCCACTTCCGGATCGGTGAAGGCCACCGACGGAATCTGCTTCGCATCGAAGTAGGCCTTCTCGCCATGTGCCGCCTCCGCAGCGACATGTGCCTCGTGCACCGCCTTGTGCGCCAGCATCGGCTGCCCGACGATGTCGCCGATCGCGTAGATGTGCGGCACGTTGGTGCACTGCTGCTTGTCCACGTCGATGAAGCCGCGGTCGGTGACGGCCACGCCGGCCTTCTCCGCGCCGATGCGCTTGCCGTTCGGGCTACGGCCCACGGCCACCAGCACCGTGTCATAGCGCTGCGGCTCGGCCGGCGCCTGCTCGCCCTCGAACTTGACGTAGATGCCGTCCGGCCTGGCCTCGACGCCCACCGTCTTGGTCTTGAGCATAACCTTGTCGAAGCGGCCCTTGTTCATCTTGTCCCACACCTTGACGAGGTCGCGGTCGGCACCCTGCATCAGGCCGTCGAGCATTTCCACCACGTCGATGCGCGCGCCCAGCGTGCTGTACACCGTGGCCATTTCCAGCCCGATGATGCCGCCGCCGATGACCAGCATCTTGCCCGGCACCTGGCGCAGCTCGAGCGCACCGGTCGAATCGACGATGCGCGGGTCTTCCGGAATGAACGGCAGCTTCACGGCCTCGCTGCCGGCGGCGATGATGGCCTTGGCGAAGCGAATGACCGTCTTCTCGCCGGTCGGCTGCTTGCCGTCGCCGGCCGTCAGCTGGACTTCAAGGTGGTTCGGGTCGAGGAAGGTGCCGACACCGCGCACCACCTGCACCTTGCGCGTCTTGGCCATGCCGGCCAGGCCGCCGGTCAGCTTGCCGACCACGGCTTCCTTGTGCTTGCGCAACTGGTCAAGGTCGACCTTCGGCTCGCTGTAGACGATGCCGTGGCTGGCCATCGCCTTGACTTCGTCCATGATGGCGGCCGTGTGCAGCAGCGCCTTGGACGGGATACAGCCCACGTTCAGGCAGACACCGCCCAGCGTGGCGAAACGCTCGACAAGCACTGTGTTCAGGCCGAGGTCGGCGCTGCGGAAAGCCGCCGAATAGCCGCCCGGGCCGGAGCCCAGTACGAGCATGTCGCATTCGATATCGGCGCTGCCGCTATGCTTGGCGGCCTGCGGCGCCGGAGCCGATGCGGCCGGGGCGGCAGCGGGCGCAGCCACCGGGGCCGGAGCCGGAGCCGAGGCTTGCGCCGGCGCGGGTGCGGCGGCCGCGGCACCGGCTTCCACCGTGGCGATGACGGTGCCCTGGCTGGCCTTGTCGCCCACCTTGATCTTGACCTCGACGATCCTGCCGGCCACGTCGGCCGGCACGTCCATGGTTGCCTTGTCTGTTTCCAGCGTGATCAGCGACTGGTCGACGGTGACGGCGTCGCCCGCCTGCACCATCACTTCGATGACGTCCACATCCTTGTAGTCGCCGATGTCCGGCACCTTGATTTCCACCACGCTCATTCCTGACTCCTTGTTCTTGTCGCCGGCACCCAGCCCTTGCTGCGGCTGCCGGCGCTATCCATCCTGGAGGCGCACCGTGTGCACCTCGATCGGGCCGCCTGAACTCTTGTCGAACTCCACGCCCGCCGACACGCCGGCCTGCGCGACATCGGCCGCGGTCCGTCCCGGCAGGTCGTACACCGCCGACATCGCCCCCAGCGCGAAATTGCGCCCCGAGCCGATGCCCCAGAAGCGGTCGAACGAGAACACCTCGCGGTACGAATACACACCGTAGATGCCGGTCGGGTTGGCGATCAGGCAGGTAATCTGCGACGACTCGTAGGGATCGTCATCGTCTTCCTTGGTGTTGACGAAGTACTCGTCCTTGAGCTTCTCGTGCACCTTGAGGAAGGTCCGGAAGACATCGTCGCGCGTGCCGAGCCGGCATTCGTCGGCCAGGCCCGCCAGCAGGCTGCGCATGACCGGGAAGTGGGCCGTCGTGCCCGCCAGTGCGATCAGCGATTCGCCCACCTGGAAGATTTTCTGGTTCTGCTCGTAGCCGCGCGCCAGGCGCGTGTCGCCGAACGTCACCAGCGAATCCGCCGCGATTGCCACCTCGCCGCCTTTCTTGACCACCACGCACGTCGTCATGTCGTCCTCGCGAAAAGTCCGCCGGCCGCCGTCAGTCCACGGGCCGGCACGCTCCGGCCAGCAGCCAGATGCGTGCCACGCCGCCAGGGCTTACAGCAGCACGCGGCGGAAGTCCGCCAGCACGGCCGCCAGGTACGCATTGAAGCGTGCGGCTTCCGCGCCGTCGATCACGCGGTGATCGTACGACAGCGATAGCGGCAGCGTCAGGCGCGGCACGAATTGCTTGCCGTCCCACACCGGCTTCTGATAGCCGCGCGACAAACCCAGGATGGCCACTTCCGGCGCATTGATGATCGGCGTGAAATGCGTGCCGCCGATGCCGCCCAGCGACGAGATCGAGAAGCAGCCGCCCTGCATCTGGTCCGGCTTGAGCTTGCCTTCGCGCGCGGCCTTGGACAGCTCGGCCATTTCCTTGGCGATGTCCACCACGCCCTTCTTGTCGGCGTCGCGGATCACCGGCACCACCAGCCCGTTGGGCGTGTCGGCAGCGAAGCCGACGTGGTAGTACTGCTTGAAGACCAGGTTGTCGCCGTCCAGGCTGGCGTTGAAGGTCGGGAACTTCTTGAGCGCGCCCACGACCGCCTTGATCACGAACGCCAGCATGGTGAACTTCACGCCGGCCTTCTCGTGCTCCTTGTTCATCTGCACGCGGAAGGCTTCCAGCTCGGTGATGTCCGCTTCGTCGTTGTTGGTGACGTGCGGGATCATGACCCAGTTGCGATGCAGGTTCGCGCCGGAAATCTTCTTGATGCGCGACAGCGGCTTGGGCTCGACCGGGCCGAACTTGGTGAAGTCCACCTTCGGCCACGGCAGCAGGTTCAGTTCGCCGCCGCCGGCCGGTGCCGAGGCTGCGGCGGCGGCCTTGCCCGGCGCTGCGGCCTGGCCGGTCATCACGCCCTTGACGTAGCGTTGCACGTCTTCCTGCGTGATGCGGTTCTTCGGGCCGGTGCCGCCGACCAGGTTCACGTCCACGCCCAGTTCGCGCGCGTACTTGCGCACCGAGGGGCTGGCGTGCGCGGCCTTGCCCACCGTGCCGACGGTGTCGGCGGTGTACGTGGCGGGCGCTGCAGCCGGCGCGGCTGCGGGAGCCACCGGAGCCGGGCTCGGCGCAGCGGCGACCGGAGCCGGTGCGGATGCTTGTGCCGGCGCGGGCGTCGGAGCAGCGGCGGCGGCGCCAGCGCCTTCCAGCACGACGATCAGCGTGCCTTCCGACACGGCATCGCCCACCTTCACGCGGATGTCCTTGACCGTGCCGGCCGCCGGCGACGGCACATCCATCGTGGCCTTGTCGGATTCGAGCGTGATCAGCGACTGCTCGGCTTCCACCTTGTCGCCCACCTTCACGTTGATCTCGATGACCGGCACGTCCTTGTAGTCGCCGATGTCCGGCACCTTCACGTCGATCGTACCGCCACCTGCCGCGGGCTGGGCCGCCGGCGCGGGCGCGGGGACCTGCACCGCAGGCGCGGGAGCCGCTGCGGCCGGAGCCGGCGCGGCCTGGGGCGCCGGGGCTGCCGCCGCGCCCTGCTCTTCGAGCAGCAGCACCAGCGAGCCTTCCGAGACGGCGTCGCCCACCTTGATCTTCAGCTCCTTGACGATGCCGCTCTTGGGCGACGGCACATCCATGGTCGCCTTGTCCGATTCCAGCGTGACCAGCGAATCCTCGGCGTTGACGGGATCGCCCGCCTTGACGTGCACCTCGATGACCGGCACGTCCTTGTAGTCGCCGATGTCCGGCACCTTGATTTCTACGACTTGACTCATTCTTCTGTCTCCAGAGGGGCTGGCGGCGCTGCACGCCTGCGCGGCGGACACGCAGTCGCCCGGCAGGCTACCGCATCGTGCCCTCAAATGCACCATGCGGACAGTCTGGCGGGCCGGTGCCCGGCCGGACGCATGCAACGCGCCCGGCGGCTCCGTTATACGGTCATCGGGTTGGGCTTGTTGGGATCGAGGTTGTACTTCTTGAGCGCCTCGGCCACCTTTTCGCGCGGCAGCACGCCTTCGTCGGCGAGCGCCTTGAGCGACGCGACCGTCACCCAGTAGCGGTCCACCTCGAAGAAGTGGCGCAGCTTCTCACGGGTGTCCGAGCGGCCGAAGCCGTCGGTGCCCAGCACCACGTAGCGGCGCGGGACAAACGCGCGGATCTGCTCGGCGAAGGTACGGACGTAGTCGGTCGAGGCGATGACCGGGCCGCGCACGCCCTTGAGCATCTTCTCGACGTGCGACTCGCGCTGCGTTGCGGTCGGGTTGAGCAGGTTCCAGCGTGCGGTGGCATTGCCTTCGCGGGCCAGCTCGGTAAAGCTCGGGCAACCCCACAGGTCGGATTCCACGCCCCAGTCCTTCTTCAGCAGCTCGGCGGCGGCGATCACCTCGCGGAAGATCGTGCCCGAGCCCAGCAGTTGCACGCGCGGTGCGTTGCTGTTCTCGACGCCCTTCTTGAACAGGTACATGCCCTTGATGATGTCGGCCTCGGCACCCACCGGCATTTCGGGGTGCTCGTAGTTCTCGTTCATCACCGTCAGGTAGTAGTAGATGTCTTCCTGCTCGACGTACATGCGGCGCAGGCCGTCTTGCATCACCACGGCCAGCTCGTACTGGAAGGTCGGGTCATACGAGATGCAGTTCGGGATGGCGGCATGGTAGACGTGCGAGTGGCCATCTTCGTGCTGCAAACCCTCGCCGTTCAGCGTGGTGCGGCCTGCGGTACCGCCCAGCAGGAAGCCGCGCGAGCGCATGTCGCCAGCGGCCCAGCACAGGTCGCCGATGCGCTGGATGCCGAACATCGAGTAGTAGATGTAGAACGGGATCATCGCCACGCCATGCGTCGAATACGACGTGGCGGCGGCGATCCAGTCGCACATGGCGCCGGCTTCGTTGATGCCTTCCTGCAGCACCTGACCCGTCTGCGATTCCTTGTAGAACATCAGTTGGTCGTGATCCTGCGGCACGTACTTCTGGCCTTCCTGGTTCCAGATGCCGACCTGGCGGAACAGGCCTTCCATGCCGAACGTGCGCGACTCGTCCGGCACGATGGGCACGACGTGCTTGCCGACGTTCTTGTCCTTGAGCAGGATGTTCAGGATCCGCACGAAGGCCATCGTGGTGGACACTTCGCGGCCTTCGCCGGTGGCCTTGAGCAGCGCGTCGAACGCAGCCAGCGCCGGCACCTGCAGCGGATCGGCCTTCTGGCGACGGGCCGGCAGGTAGCCGCCCAGGTCCATGCGTGCCTTGCGCATGTACTCCAGTTCCTTCGAACCTTCCTCGAACTTGACGTACGGAACGTGCTCGAGCTGGTCGTCGGCAACGGGGATATTGAAGCGGTCGCGCAGCTTGCGGATGGCGTCCACCGGCATCTTCTTCTGCTGGTGGGCGATGTTCATCGCTTCGCCGGCCTCGCCCATGCCGTAGCCCTTGATGGTCTTGGCGAGGATGACGGTCGGCTGGCCCTTGTGCTCGGTGGCCGACTTGAACGCTGCGAAGATCTTGTGCGGATCATGGCCGCCGCGGTTCAGCGCCCAGATGTCGTCGTCGGACCAGTCGGCCACCATGGCCTTGAGTTCCGGCGTGTTGAAGAAGTGCTCGCGCACGTAGGCGCCGTTCTTGGACTTGAAGGTCTGGTACTCGCCGTCGACGCATTCCATCATGCGGCTCATCAGCAGGCCCTTGGTGTCGCGGGCGAGGAGCTGATCCCAGCGGCTGCCCCAGATGACCTTGATGACGTTCCAGCCGGCGCCGCGGAATTCGCCCTCCAGCTCCTGGATGATCTTGCCGTTGCCGCGCACCGGGCCGTCCAGGCGCTGCAGGTTGCAGTTGATCACGAAGACCAGGTTGTCCAGCTTCTCGCGGCCGGCCATGCCGATCGCGCCCAGCGATTCCGGCTCGTCGGTCTCGCCGTCGCCCAGGAAGGCCCAGACCTTGCGGTGTTCCCAGTTCTGGATCAGGCCGCGGCTGGCCAGGTACTTGGTGAAACGCGCCTGGTAGATCGCCATGATCGGGCCCAGGCCCATCGACACGGTCGGGAACTGCCAGAAATCCGGCATCAACCACGGGTGCGGATACGACGAGATGCCCTGGCCGTCGACTTCCTGACGGAAGTTGTCGAGCTGGTTCTCGGTCAGGCGGCCCAACAGGAAGGCGCGCGAGTACACGCCCGGCGCCGAGTGGCCCTGCACGAAGACCATGTCGCCGCCGTGCTTGTCGGACGGGGCGTGCCAGAAGTGGTTGTAGCCGACGTCGTACAGCGTGGCGGCCGAGGCAAACGACGAGATGTGGCCGCCGACGTTGGTGTCCTTGTTGGCGCGCAGGACCATTGCCATGGCGTTCCAGCGCGTGTACGAACGGATGCGGTGCTCGATCTCCTGGTCGCCGGGAATGCGCTCCTGGTTCTCGACCGGAATCGTATTGATATAGGGGGTTTCCGCGTGCAGCGGCGAGGTCACGCCGTTGATGCGCGCGTATTCAAGCTGCTTGTCGAGCAGGAACGCTGCGCGGTCCGGGCCTTCCGCGCCGATGACGCCTTGCAGCGCCTCCAGCCATTCCTTGGTTTCCTGGGGATCGACGTCGCTGGCGCGGGTGGCGCCCAGGACTTGCTCTGGTACGGCCGACATGGCGGTCTCCTTGGTGCGGTAACGGTTGCGTCTTGAGGCGGGCGCCTTTTTTCAACCCGCGCAAACACGCGACGCAGCAAGGCCTACCCGACTTTTGCGCTGAATTCTATGAGGACACGCAAATGCAGCACAAGCGGAATTTTCAAATTGCGATATGGTTTTTTATAATGCGGAATATTGCGGCGATGCAAAATAAATCGCCTTTTTACGCTGCAATGCAGCATTCGCACGCCCGCCATCCGTACGCCACCAGCGGTTTCCCCAGGCGACCGGCCGATTGAATGCCGCTACACTTGGTTTTGCGCAGTTGCACAGATGTCCATCGATCCTCGTCCGCAGAATTCCGGCGTTCGCCCGCCCATCATGCTCTCCCCCTCCCATGCCACGCCGGAGCCGGCCGACACGGCGACGCCGCCGCCGGCCGCCGCAACACCCGTCCCTGTGCCGGCGCCCGAGTTGCCGCCGGAAGACGGCGTGCGCCCGAACGTGCCGCGCGGGCTGTGGCTCACGCGCCTGGGCCGGCTGTGGACAACCAATTGGTTCATGTTCATCCCGCTGGTGGCCATCGTGCTGTTCGCCGGCGCGATGATCTTCATCCTCTACCAGTTGCATGCCACCGAGGTACAGCAGCAGCGCGACGCGCTGTACCGCGATGCCGCCTGGGCCGAGCAGAAGGTGCGGCTCTCCCTGCAGAGCAACCAGGACCAGGTGGCGGCGCTGGCACGCGACATCGGCGCCGCGCAGCTGGACCCGAGCGCCTATCGCGACGCCGCGCGGCAGCTGCTGCGCGAGAACCCCGAACTGGTCTTCATCAACTGGCTCGATGCCACGCGCCGGCCGCGCTGGGCCTTTCCCGCCAATTCGGAATTCGCGCAGCGCGTGCGCGAGACGCGCGACCATCCGCTCGAAGCCGAGATCCAGTCCGCCTACGACACGGCCCGCGAGACCCAGCGCGCGGTCTACTCCCGCCCCATCCAGAACGAGCGCGGCGAGAGCTTCATGCTGATGGAAGTGCCCATCGTGCGGGACAACGAGTTCCTGGGCACGGTCGGCGCCATGTATTCCGTCACCGGCATCCTCACGCAGTTGCTGCCGGGCGAGCTGACCGACCGCTACCGCTTCTCGCTGGTCGACAAGAACAACGTGGTGCGCGCCAGCACGTCGCTGCGGCCGGTGCCCAAGGCGGCCGCGTCGTACGAGGTGCTGCTGGATCCGCCGGGGCATTCGCTGTCGCTGCGGGCGGAGGCGTATCCGGCGCCGTCCAACCTGCCCAACAACATGCTGATGTGGCTGGTGGCCGGGCTGTCGTGCTTCGTGATCTGGAGCCTGTGGAGCGTGTGGCGCCATACCAGCCGGCGCTCCGAGGCGCAGCGCGCGCTGCTGGCCGAGACGTCCTTCCGCCGCGCCATGGAGAATTCCATGGTGATCGGCCTGCGCTCGCTCGATCTCAACGGCCGCATCACCTATGTCAACCCGGCCTTCTGCCGCATGATCGGCTGGACCGAGCAGGAACTGGTCGGGCGCATGCCGCCCTTCCCGTACTGGCCGCCCAACGAGATCGGCGAGATGCAGAAGTACATCGAGCTGACGCTGCGCGGCAAGGCGCCGGCCAACGGCATGGAGTTGCGCATGGTGCGCCGCGACGGCACCAGCTTCTACGCGCGGATGTACGTCTCGCCGCTGATCGATGCGCGCGGCCGGCACACGGGCTGGATGAGCTCCATCACGGACATCACCGAGCCCAAGCGCGCCCGCGAAGACCTGGCCGCCGCGCACGACCGCTTCACCACGGTGCTCGAGAGCCTGGACGCCGCCGTCTCGGTGCTGTCGACCGACAAGGCCGAGTTGCTGTTCGCCAACCGCTATTACCGCCAGTTGTTCGGCTGGGAGGGGTCCGGCCACCTGCAGTTGTCGGGCAACGACGTCAGCACGGAGGACGTCTCCAGCGATGCGCTCGACCTGGTCGACGGCTTTGCCGGCCTGCCCGCCTCCGAACTGACGCCGCACGCCGCCGACGCGCGCGAGGTCTACCTGCCGTCGATGCAGAAGTGGTTCGAGGTGCGCCGCCGCTACATCCAGTGGGTGGACGGCCACCTCGCGCAGATGCAGATCGCCACCGACATCACCGTGCGCAAGGCGGCCGAAGAGATGACGCGCCAGCACGAAGAGCGCCTGCAGTTCACCAGCCGCCTGACCACCATGGGCGAGATGGCCTCGTCGCTCGCGCACGAGCTGAACCAACCGCTGGCGGCCATCAACAACTACTGCATGGGCGCGGTCGGACGCCTGAAAAGCGGGCGCAGCACGCCGGAAGAACTGATCCCGGTGCTGGAGAAAACCTCCGCCCAGGCGGTGCGCGCCGGCACGATCATCCAGCGCATCCGCGGCTTCGTGAAGCGCAGCCAGCCGCAGCGCCGCGAATCCGACCTGCGCGAAATCGTCGCCGACGCCGTGGGCCTCGCCGAACTGGAGGCCATCCGGCGCGGCGTCACTATCCTGACGCGGCTGCCGGCCGACCTGCCGCCCCTGTATGTCGACCCGGTACTGATCGAGCAGGTGCTGGTCAACCTGCTCAAGAACGCCGTCGAAGCCATGGCGGCCCATCCGCGCCTGCGCGCCGCCGGCGTGCTGCGCCTGCATGCCAGCCTGATCGACAACCCGGAAAACTCCGTGCTGATCGAGGTCATCGACCAGGGCCCCGGTGTGGACGACAGCACCAAGGAGCGCCTGTTCGAGCCGTTCTTCAGCACCAAATCCGACGGCATGGGCATGGGGCTCAATATCTGCCGGTCCATCATAGAATCCCACCTCGGGCGGTTGTGGGTGGAAAACAATGCCGACGGCATCGGCTGTACGTTTAAAATCATCCTTCCGCTGCATCCGGTCTAACCGGCTTCAATCGTTTTCAGAACGTAGAACGAGGACTCTTCTCCATGAGTGCAACGCCCGCCGCAGTCGCTCCGCGCAACGAAACCGTGTTCGTCGTCGACGACGATGAAGCCATGCGCGATTCGCTGACGTGGCTGCTCGAAGGCAACGGCTACAACGTGCGCACCTATCGCAGCGCCGAAGAATTCCTGATCGACGACAAGCGCAACGAAGGCGTCGGCTGCCTGATCCTCGACGTACGCATGCAAGGCATGAGCGGTCCGGAACTGCAGGATCGCCTGCTGGCCGAGAACAACCGCATGCCCATCGTCTTCGTCACCGGCCACGGCGACGTGCCGATGGCGGTGTCGACCATGAAGAAGGGCGCGGTCGACTTCATCGAAAAGCCGTTCGACGAATCCGAACTGCGCGAGCTGGTCGAGCGCATGCTGAGCAAGGCGCGCACCGAAGACTCCGCCGCGCGCGAGCAGAAGGCCGCCCTGGACCTGCTCAGCCGCCTGACCACGCGCGAGCAGCAGGTGCTGGAGCGCATCGTCGCCGGCCGCCTGAACAAGCAGATCGCCGATGACCTGGGCATTTCCATCAAGACGGTGGAGGCGCACCGCGCCAACATCATGGAAAAGCTCAACGTCAACACGGTGGCCGATCTGCTGCGCCTGGCGCTGTCGCGCCAATAGTCCGCGCGGCCGGGCGCATCGCTCGGGCGGCGGAAGGACGGGGCGGCGCTTTATAATCGCGCTTTGCTTTTTTCTCCCTCCTCGCCCTGCCATGACCGCCCAACTCATCGACGGCAACGCGCTTGCCAAGCAACTCCGCACCGAAGCCGCCCAGCGCGCCGCCGCCCTCACCGCGCGCGGCCACCAGCCAGGCCTGGCCGTCATCCTCGTCGGAGAAGACCCGGCCAGCCAGGTCTACGTGCGCAACAAGATCAAGGCGTGCGAAGACAACGGCTTCCTGTCCGTCTTCGACCGCTACCCGGCCGACCTGACCGAAGCCGACCTGCTCGGCCGCATCGATGCGCTGAACCGCGATCCGCGCATCCACGGCATCCTGGTCCAACTGCCGTTGCCCAAGCACATCGACAGCCACAAGGTGCTGGAGGCCATCGCGCCCGAGAAGGATGTCGACGGCTTCCACATCGCCAACGCCGGCGCGCTGATGACCGGCGCGCCGCTGTTCCGTCCGTGCACGCCGTACGGCTGCATGAAGATGCTGGAATCGATCGCCTACCCGGTGCGCGGCGCGCATGCCGTGGTGGTGGGTGCCTCGAACATCGTCGGCAAGCCGATGGCGATGCTGCTGCTGCAGGCCGGCGCCACCGTCACCATCTGCAACAGCAAGACGCGCGACCTGGCTGCCCATACCCGCGAGGCCGACATCATCGTGGCCGCGGTCGGCCGCCGCAACATCATCACCGCCGACATGGTCAAGCCCGGCGCGGCCGTCATCGACGTGGGCATGAACCGCGACGACGCCGGCAAGCTGTGCGGCGACGTCGATTTTGCGGGCGTCAAGGAAGTGGCCGGCTATATCACGCCAGTGCCCGGCGGCGTCGGCCCGATGACGATCACCATGCTGCTGGTCAACACGCTGGAAGCGGCCGAACGTGCCGCGGAGGACGCCGCGCTCGCAGCATAAGATTGAGAATTGCTATCTGGTCGCGACTTCAGGTCGCAACCATTGGAAACCGGAAAAGCGTCCCAACCTGCATCGGGCTGGACGTTTTTTCGGTTCCCGTTCTTCCTGTTTTCCGAGCCCGCCATGACCGTCACCTCGCCTGAAGTCGCCCCCCGGCCGCCAACCCGCTGCTCGATTTCTCCGGTCTGCCGCGCTTTGCGGAGATCCGCCCCGAGCACATCACCCCGGCGCTCGACACGCTGCTGGAACGCGCCTCCGCCGCCGTGGCCCGCGTCAAGGACCCGGCCACGCCGTCCACCTGGGACCGCGTCGTCGCGGCGCTGGAAGACGCCACCGAGCCGCTGGGCCGCACCTGGGGCATCGTCAGCCACCTCAGCGCCGTGGCCGATACGCCTGCACTGCGCGAGGCCCATGCCGCCAACCTGCCCCGCGTGACCGAATTCTGGTCGGGCCTGGGGCAGGACCTGGAACTGTTCGAGAAATACAAGGCCATCGCCGAAAGCGCTGAATACGCCACACTGACGCCGGCACGCAAAAAACTGCTCGACAACGAACTGCGTGGCTTCCGCCTGGGCGGCGCTGAGCTGCCGGAAGACCGGAAGCCGCGCTTTGCCGCCATTCAGGAGCAACAGGCGCAACTGACCAAGGCATTCAGCGACCACGTGCTGGATGCGACCAACGGCTATGCGCTGCTGATCGACAACGAGGCCCGCCTGTCGGGCCTGCCGGAAGACGCCAGGCAGGCCGCGCACGAAGCCGCCCTCCGCGACAATCCGCATGCCGCCGGCTGGAAGTTCACGCTGCACTTCCCGTCGTACTTCCCGGTGCTGCAGTACGCGGATGACCGCGCGCTGCGCCGCACGCTGTACGAGGCCAACGTCACGCGCGCCTCGGAACTGGGCCCGCAGCACGGCGGCGGCAAGCCCGAGTGGGACAACACCGCCAACATGGCCGAACAGTTGGCCCTGCGTGCCGAAGAAGCGCACATGCTCGGCTACCGCAATTTCGGCGAGGTCTCGCTGGTGCCCAAGATGGCCGATTCGCCCGAGGAAGTGCTGCGCTTCCTGGGCGAGCTGGCCGACCGCGCCCGCCCCTTCGCCGAGCAGGATTGGACCGAACTGCAGGCGTTCGCCAAGACCACCCTGGGCATCGACAAGCTTGAGCCGTGGGACATGGCCTACGCCTCGGAAAAGCTGCGCGAAGCCCGCTATGCCTTCTCCGAGCAGGAGGTCAAGCAATACTTCCCGGAACCGGCGGTGCTGGATGGCCTGTTCAATGTCGTGCAGACGCTGTTCTCCGTGAAGATCCGCCCGGAGCCGGCCGAGGTGTGGCACCCCGACGTGCGCTTCTTCCGCGTCGAATCGGCGCAGGGCGAGCTGCTGGCGCAGTTCTACATCGACCTGTACGCCCGCGAGGGCAAGCGCGGCGGCGCCTGGATGGACGACGCCCGCGGCCGCAAGGCACTGGCCGGCGCGGAGGTGCAAACCCCGGTGGCCTACCTCACCTGCAATTTCTCCGGCCCGGTCGGCAACAAGCCGGCGTTGTTCACGCACGACGAGGTCATCACCCTCTTCCACGAATTCGGCCACGGCCTGCACCACATGCTCACACAGGTGGACGAGCTGGGCGTGTCGGGCATCAACGGCGTGGAATGGGATGCGGTGGAGCTGCCCTCGCAGTTCATGGAGAACTTCTGCTGGGAGTGGGAAGTACTCTCGCGCATGACCCGCCACGTCGAGTCCGGCGAGCCGCTGCCGCGCGCGCTGTACGAGCGCATGCTGGCCGCCAAGAACTTCCAGAACGGCATGGCGACGCTGCGCCAGATCGTGTTCTCGACGTTCGACATGCACCTGCACACCGACTTCGATCCGAAAAGCACGACCTCGGTGCTGGCGCTGTCGCGACAGATCAATGACCGCTTCCACGTGGTGCCGCAGGCGGCGCTGTCGCGCTGGCCGAACACCTTCAGCCATATCTTCGCGGGCGGCTACGCGGCGGGCTACTACAGCTACAAGTGGGCCGAGGTGCTGTCGGCCGATGCGTACGCCGCCTTCGAGGAAGCCGGCAAGCTGAGCGGGTCGGTGCTGGATGCCGAGACCGGCGCGCGCTATCGCCGCGAGGTGCTGGCCGTGGGCGGCAGCCGACCGGCGATCGAGTCGTTCACGGCCTTCCGCGGCCGCGCGCCGACCATCGACGCGCTGCTGCGCCATGGCGGCATGGTGGTGACGGCCGAGCCTGTCTGAACCCGCATACCGCCGGACAACACGCCGCTTCGCGCCCCCCACGCCGAAGCGGCGTTTGTCTGTCAGGCAAGCCGGAAATCGACATGCGGCGGACGCCCCGGCAGCGACAGCACCGCATGCGGCGCGGACGTGCGCGCCACCACCTTGCCCCGCCGCATCACCAGCGTACGCGCCGCGCGCAGGCGGATCGCCTCGATCGGATCGCGCGCATCCAGCATCACCAGATCGGCATGACAGCCCGGCGCGATGCCGTAGCCTTCCAGGCCGAGGATGCGCGCGGGCGTTTCGGTTACGGCGGCAAAGCACTGGCGCATCGCCGCCTGGCCGGTCATCTGCGCCACGTGCAAACCCATGTGGGCCACCTCCAGCATGTCGCCGGACCCCAGGCCGTACCACGGGTCCATCACGCAATCGTGGCCGAAGGCGACATCGATGCCGGCCGCCAGCAGTTCCGGCACGCGGGTCATGCCGCGCCGCTTCGGATAGGTATCCGAGCGGCCCTGCAGCGTGATGTTGATCAGCGGATTGGCGATCGCCGCGACGCCGGCCTCGCGCATCAGCGGAAGCAGCTTGCTGACGTAGTAATTGTCCATCGAGTGCATCGAGGTCAGATGCGAGCCGGCCACGCGGCCATGCAGGCCGAGGCGGTGCGTCTGCGCCGCGAGCGTCTCGATATGGCGCGACAGCGGGTCGTCCGATTCATCGCAATGCAGGTCGACGCGCAGGCCACGCCCGGCGGCGAACTCGCACAGCAGCCGCACCGATTCCGCGCCGTCGGCCATGGTGCGCTCGAAATGCGGAATGCCGCCGACCACGTCGACGCCCATGTCGATGGCGCGCCTGAGGTTGTCGAAGGCACCCGGACTGCGCAGCACCCCATCCTGCGGAAAGGCCACGAGCTGCAGGTCGAGATACGGCGCCACCTGCCGCTTGACATGCAGCAGCGCCTCGACCGCCAGCAGGCGCGGATCGCACACGTCCACGTGCGAGCGGATCGCCAGCAGGCCGCGCGCGACCGCCCAGTCGCAGTAGCGCAGCGCGCGTTCGACCAGCGCCTCCTGCGTCAGCGCGGGCTTGAGTTCGCCCCACAGCGCGATGCCTTCGAGCAGCGTGCCGGACTGGTTCACGCGCGGCAGGCCGTAGGACAGCGTCGCGTCCATGTGGAAATGCGCATCGACGAAGGGCGGCGACACCAGCGCGCCGCAGGCATCCACCTCCTCCGCGCCGCGTGCCGGCAGGCGCGGCTGCACCGCCCCGATGCGGCCCGCCGCGACGCCGATGTCGATGCCGACCCGCCCGTCGGGCAGGCTCGCGTTGCGGATCACGAAATCCATGGATGCTCCCGTACGATCGATGCTCATCAATCTACCGCATGTCGGCCGCCGCGGGCCGGTTGCCGGCCGCTTGGTGGCACAATAGCGCCCGATCCGGACGGCGCTGCATTGGCATCGCCGTTGTCTTTTTTGCCAGAACCGATTTCCCCATGCGTGTCGCAACTTGCGATCTTGATTAGCGTTTCGCAACGTCTCCCGACGTTTCATCCCTCGCACGCAACCCCCGCAGGCCCTTGAGCCCCCGTTTCTCTGCGTGTCAACATGCGCCCCCACATCACGCAAGAAGTGGGTAGCTAGGTGGGTAGTCAGCCCGCCAAGGACACCTAGCTACCCACCCACCGAAAGGGAGGGCCGCTTGGCAAAACTCACACATCTGCTGAACGACATCCGGATCAAAGCTTGGATGGCGCAAGGCGAACCCATCGCCCGCTCTGACGGCGACGGGCTGACATTCACCCTCTCGCACGCCGGCACGGCCACTTGGATCCTTCGCTATCGCGTAGGGAAAGGCCGCCGGCGCGAGCTCACCATTGGCAACTACCCCGACATTTCTTTGGCCGTCGCCCGCGAGAAGGCGCGCGCAGCTCGCGTCGCCATTGATGAAGGCCGCGACCCGGCGATCGAGAAGCAAGAGGAAAAGAGTCGCATACAACTCGCGTGGAGCGTGCGCGACCTGATCGCTGACTACCGGGAAAAATGTCTTCTGACCAATGGGTACGCACAGGAAACGATCGACTACCGCAATCGCGACTACGACCAGATCATCACGCCCTACCTTGGCTCACGCCCGGTTCAGCGCGTCAAGTCTATCGACATCGTGGCGATGCTCACCGACTGCAAGCGCCCCTGGTCAGCGTCGAAGCGTATCCTCACGTCCACATCTAAGCTATTCGACCACGCCTGCGGCTTGCAGATCATCGCGGCGAACCCCTGTACAGGCGTCAAGCTATCGGCCATCAAAGGACCGCGACCACCGGTCCGCAAGCGCGTCATGCTGTTGGAAGACGAACTGCGGCAACTGCTGCCTGATATCGACTTCATTGGCACAGAGAACGCCCTCGCCTTCCGCATCTTGCTGGCGACGTGTGTGCGCGGCATCGAGCTGGCCAAGGCCAAGAAAGAACACGTCCTCCTGGATCGAGCGGTCTGGTGGATACCCGATGAATCAGTGAAAACGCGGCAGGGTTTCCTGGTGCCGCTCACGCCCGCAGTCGTTGAATGGTTTCGTGCGCTGATCGAGATTTCCGGGGAATCCATTTACATACTGCCTGCGCGACACGAGCGGCGGCGACGCAACCAGGGCGGTGACACCCACGTCGGCGAAACAACGCTCTGGGCGGCCATCCGCCGAGCCTTCGATCGACATGACATCGAAATTCGGACGTTTACCCCGCACGACACCCGATCGACGGCCAAGGGCCACATGCGAAACATGGGCGTGTCGCGCGAGATCTCCGAAATCGCGCTCAACCACACCCTGAAAGGCATGGAGGCCATTTACGACGTACGGGAGGAAATTCCCGAGCGCCGCGAAGCCCTGGAGCGGTGGACGGATTTTCTGATTGCCTGCGAGACGGGCGCGCCTGCGCCAGCATTCGTCAAGGCCACGCCGAACAGCAATGTTATCCAAATGCTGTCGGCTGCCTAGCGCTGACTTCGACTCGCATCAACAAGCCACGTCCAAGAGCCAGGCCCAGCCTGGCTCTTTTGCTTTGGTGCCGCAGGTCCGCTTGGCTACGCGATCTTGATGCTAGCCGCCCAGCCAATGGAGATCATCTAAAATTCGGGACGCCATCGGAAAAAGGTAATCTCGGTAACGTCCCCAGCTAGAACACCCGGAAACCGTTGTGGTACAAGGCTTTGCAGAGAGCAGCTCAAAGGTAATTTTTGGGTAACCAGAGAGTAACCACATTACCAATCCATGCGGTCACCTTCCTCCCAGCTCGCCCCCTTATAAATCAAGTACTTACAGGGAGATTACCTTTCGGGTTACCAAAAATTACCTTTCCGGGGTAACCTAAATAATCCTTCCCGAACAAGTACTTAGCTCGTTTTTGCGACAGCCATTACCGAAGTTACCTTTTTCCGACGCCTCTCTTGGCAGAAGCGGAAAGCGCGGGGGTTCGATTCCCGCCGGCTCCACCAGTACACCGCAGTACCAAAGATTACGAAAGACAATCTAAGCTGTTGATTTGACGGGCCTTCGGGCCCGTTTTTCATTTGAGCGCGATGGTCGATGATTGTCTTTGATGGCCTCCCAAAGTCCACGCAAAGTACACGCGGAATACACCTATCGGGGGATGCGCTTACACCCTTCCCACCAGCCTCGCTCTGTGCGGTATTTCTGACCTGCGCCCACCACCGGTTCCGCTGTTCTATCATCTGACTGTGGGCTGGCTGCCTGCGCAGATTCATCCAACAGTATCAGGAGGGGGAAACAATGCCTACTCGCCAAAAAATGTTTGTCAGCTTCGACTATGACAACGACGCCGATATCAAAATGCTCCTGGTGGGCCAAAGCAAGAATTCCGACACGCCGTTTGACATCTACGATTCTTCGGTGAAAGAACACCTAACAGGGGATTGGAAGGCAAAAGTCCGAACCAAGATTCGCGACGTGGATGTAGTTTGCGTACTGTGCGGGACAGAAACGCATAAAGCCACCGGCGTGGCCGAAGAACTGCGAATCGCAAAAGAGTTGAAGAAGCCGTACTTTCTGCTGAAAGGCTACGGCGACAGGGTCTGTACGAAGCCCACCACAGCGGAAGGGTCGGATAAGGTTCACAACTGGACGTGGGACAATCTGAAGACTCTGATCCACGGCGGGCGCTGATGGATAAAGAGCCTACTGAAAAGCTCTGGAACAAGGTCCCGGAAGGGACCACCTACCCAGATAACGAGAAGTGGTACTCCCACCTACTCGATCAGTACAAGCTCTACGTGGAGATGGCCGACAGAATTAGCCAAAGGCGTGTGTCAGCCAACTCATATTTCTTGAGTCTTAACACAGCGATTTTAGGTTTCGTTGGGTACCTAACATCCGAAAACTCAACTGACTATCTCTGGCTACTTGCTATAGCAGGGATCGCCCTAACCCTTTTGTGGTACACAATCATTAAATCGTATCGCGATTTAAACTCAGCAAAATGGTTGGTTGTACACGAAATTGAAAAAAGACTCCCAATCAGCCCATACGATGCTGAATGGGATTTAGTAGACAGGGGAAAGAACTCCAAACTCTATCGACCACTCTCCCATGTGGAAGGCGGCGTTCCGTGGATTTTCTTCATCCTGCACGCAGTTGTCCTCGTCAAGACCGTGCCGTGGGCTTGGCTGATTAGCGAAGCGAAAGCAGCCATATGCAGTTAAGGTACACATTGGTCTGAATTATCAGGCAACGTCCGCGTCGGCGCGCTGCTGAGGGTACAGGAACCCTATACTTTTTCCAGTGAAGGCTTTTTGTGCAGATTCCATGCACACAAATAAATCCACTTAAAAAATGTCGAAAAAGTTTTTTGGCGTTTGCGCGCTGACCCGAGAATATGGTCAATTTGTAAAATCCCATCTTATACCTCGTGCGTTAACACGCCTATCACGCACTGGAGAAAATTACATTCAGTCGGGAATTGGAGAGCCCATGAAGCGCGTTCCGGACAGTTGGTATGATATGAAGCTAGTTGCAAAGGACGGCGAAGACATTCTTGCCGACATCGACGACATTGGCATTCGGGAGCTCCGTGATAACCACCTGATCTGGAGCAGTTGGGGTGGGCACGAATCACTACGGGATATTTTAGAGATTAACTCCGAGTTACCCTTTAGAATGTTGCGTCTCCAAAATTCAAATGCCCTTCGTCTATTCTTCCTCAGCCTTTTGTGGCGAGCCGGCGCGTCTCACCTTTCAGATTTTAGGCACGTTGTCCTCACGCCCGTGGAAATTGAAGATCTCCGTGAAAGGATCTTAAATCGTGACCCCGGCGCCCCACAGGATTACCCTATTATCCTCCATCAAATTTCGACCCGGGGCGCTCACCATAATCGCGCACCCATCTTGGAGGAAGACACAATTACGGTTGAAGGCCAGCCCGAGCACAAAGTCGTTTATGTCCGCTTCTATTTCGAAGGCTTAGTGGCAAGAATCCATCTTGGAAATCGGTCTCAACTTCCAGATTATTTTTCTAAATTAGGAATAAACGATAGGTATGAGTTCGTTGTTTACCTACACGAATTCGATAACTCCCGGACGAAAGACAATCTCGTCTCGATGATGCAAGACTACACGGAGCGACGCGGCGCTGGCGCGTATTGAAGATGGCACGGATTGCAGCGAGGGAACTAGGGCCTGTCATCGAATTCCCGCGATGAGCGTTAGAAGTGTATGACTCGCAGATACGCCCTGACAGACGCGCAATGGGAGCGCATACAAGAATTGCTGCCTGGTAGGCGCGGCCATGTGGGAGCGCCAGCGAAGGACAATCGATTGTTTGTGGATGCCGTGCTCTATCGCTACCGTGCTGGCATTGCCTGGCGCGATCTCCCCGAACGCTTTGGTGACTTTCGGGTAGTGCATTTACGCCATATGCGCTGGAGTCGGCGCGGAGTGTGGCAGCGGGTCTTCGAAGCGCTGGCTCAACACGCAGATAACGAATACGCCATGATTGACGCTACGCTCGTGCGAGCCCATCAGCACAGCGCTGGAGGAAAAGGGGGGCCGCTTCACAAGCCATCGGGCGCAGCCGAGGAGGCCTGAGCACCAAGATCCACGCAACCGTGGATGCGCTGGGCAATCCCACCGGCTTGTATCTGACGCCTGGGCAAGCCTCGGATCTGGAGGGTGCCGACGTCTTGCTCAAGGACACCGAAGCGCAGACGGTCATCGCAGACAAGGGCTACGACGCACAACAGCGCGTCGTTGAGCCGTTACTGCAGGCCGGCAAGGCGGTCGTCATCCCCAGCATTCGAACTCGCAAGGTGCAGCGCGAATACGATGCGCACCTGTACAAAGCTCGCCACCTCGTCGAGAACTTCTTCGCCAAGCTCAAGCAATGCCGGGCCATTGCCACTCGCTACGATAAGACTGCCGCCGCTTTCCTCGGCGCCATCCATCTGGCCTCCGCTGTGATCTGGACTATTTGATGACAGACCCTAGGTGAACGTCGCGACGATCGGCCCACAATGCATCCAGCTACTGCATAAATCTGCATCAACGTAGCGGCCCACGCTCCGACACGCCACGCCTTGCTGCTGGTCATCTCCGGTGTCTATGCAGCTGCATAAAAACCACTCAATGAAGCGCGCAGGTGAGGCGGGGTCCCAACCGCGCGCGCTGGGTGCGTTGCGGCCGGTTCGCCCCCGGGCGGCGGGCGTCCGCCCCATCGGGAGGGCACCGCGCACCACGTAGAACACCCATAGACGCACGGAATCAGCGCGGAAGGCCCCCGCCAACGCCCTTGCCAGTCGAGGCGAACAGGAAGGCTCTGTACGCGCCCCGGCGGCCCCGAGAAACCGGCCCCCGCCGGCCGCTCACGCGCGAGGAAGCTGATGGTCCGGGAGCGTCGCGGCTAGCGGTGAGCCATTGCGGCGGGTGACGGCTGACGCAACGAACACAAGATTCAACAAAATCTAACTTAGATTTCATTATCTCTTATTTAAATAAAAGCTCTAATTATGTGAATTGACAGTCATTTTGCAGACTGTCAGCATGGCGCTCTTTCTCGCCGGGGCGCGCGGATCATTGAGCAACATTCATTGCGCCTCATATCGACAATGAATCGCGCAGCAATCAATACACAATGCTGACCAATGCCATTGACCGCTGTATTGCCGCCTCAAATGACGTTCAAAGCGTGGAAGACTTCAAGAAATGGATCCGCGCTTACGTCCGCCCAATCATTCAGGACGAGTACTTAGCATGCGGCCATGGCCGGATCACGTCCGCCGGCGTCCTGATGGACCACATCCTTCTCGTTGACTATCCGCCGCAGTTCCTCCTTGCCATCAAGAACGCCGCCGGCGGAATCGACACGCCATTGATGCGCCGCTGGCTGGCTACCCGACGCCCCGTCTACTTCGACGCCGCTGCGCCGTGGCCGGACATCGACCGCGCGTGGTATGCCACCTTCATCGCCCGCGACCTGCGAAACGGTGTCGCCGACGCTGTCTACGATGAAACCCGCTGCATCGGCACCTACTTCAGCTTCCACCGGCTGCCCGGGGTCGATGTGGCATTCCTTGAGACCGTCCTCTCCCGCCTGACGCCTGTACTGCATCGCACACTGATGCGCGCCATCTCCGACGCCGACAGGTGGGCAAAACAAGCATCGGCAGCTATGGCCCGCTTGAGCCCGCGAGAACAACAGATTGCCGCGTGGATCGGCATGGGCAAAAGCAATCCCGAGATTGCCGCGTTGGCCTCAATCTCCGAATACACGGTTAGAAATCGCCTGAGCGATATCCTGGAAAAGACCGGCTGCACAAACCGGACAAGCCTCGCCGCGCTGGTCGCGCGATGGGACGTGCTTCAGCTCGGAATAGGTACATCTGTACTCTAGTGCTCCATCGTCACGGGGGCTATTCTCTGCAACCTCAAGGCACCGGGGATCGCTGAGTTGCTTGCTGCTATCGCCCGGATTCACAACGCAGAGTGTGCGTAGAGGGGCGATGCAGACCAACCACCACAGCCGACAACCTGTGCAGACGCTGCTATGCAGCGTGCTGTTCCTGATCTTCGCCGGCATCACCGCCATTGGAATCCTTGCCCGGAAGCATGCTGCCGGAGGGATCGACTGCATCCCTGATCCACGGGCCACCTGGTTGGTGAAGTTCGGGATCGGCGGCGCGGCGCTCTTTGTGGGCGTGTGCTGCCTCGCATTGCTGCTGGCCGTGTGCTTCGCGCAACGCGGTCAAGAACAGCAGATCGGTTGATACGGGGAAACGGGCTCGCCCGTGTATCGATGGCGCTGACGGCATGTAGGACGGGCACGATGCGGGCCGACACGCAAACACGTCGGCAGCATCTCAACGACAGCCCGAGGAGGAAACCACATGCCAACGCGCCTTGTCGTGCTGTCGGCCGTCGCGGCAGCTTTGTCGGGGCATGCTCGTGCCGATGTCCTTACGGTGGCCCAGGTGTTGCCGCTGGAAGGCTCGGCCGAGCTGTCCACCCGCTCAGTCGCAGACGCCGCAAACATCGATCCGCGTAAGGTCAACCAAGCTGCGGCATTGCCGGCCGCGCGGGGCGCGTGTTGATTTGATGTTCGCCGACTACCCATGCGATCAACGCACGGAATCGGTCGCTCCCCTTTGTTGTCGATTCTTAACGAATTGGAATACCCCTGTTTTTGTGCACAAGCAAATAGGTACGAATGTACCTTGCGCCGATTTCTATCGGTTCGGTATGCTGCGGAGCCACAAAAGGGTGGAGTTTTCCCGATGAAGAAACGGGGGCGCGGATTTAAGGCGGCTCATTAATTCAATATCCTGAATATCTGAATTTTATTTATTTAATATCAATCCGTATTCATTGATTCTGCTTCGTCGCAAGCGTGGCTTCAACTTGCCCGCATTGTCCTCAATAGCTCATCCATGCTGACGTGAATCCGACCGAAATCCGCCGCGCCGCTATCCACGCACTCGACCAGAGCAAACGCCCGTTCCGCCTGGATTGGGGACGCCGCCAGAGCACGCTGGCGAATGCGCTGGTACCGCAGTACATCGACATCACCGAAGGGTTGTGTACGGGCATCGAAGGCACCGTAACGTGTTTATCGACTCGCCCTGACCTGCCCCCGGAGACCTTCCTGGGCCGGCCCGTGTCGCTCCAACTGGTCACCGACCGGGGCAAGCTGCACCCGATCAATGGCATCGTGACCCACGCCCGCATGGGCCACTCGGACGGCGCCCTGACGTGCTTGCAACTGACGGTGCGCGATGCGCTGACCATCCTTGAGCAGCGCACCAACAACCGGATATTTCGGCGCATGAGCCTGCCGGACATCCTGGAAACGCTGATCCGCGAATGGCGCAGGCGCAGCCCCACCCTGGCGCGGGCTTTCGATTTCGAACTGCTGATCGACCACGCCCAATACCCGGCGCGCCAGCAGATCCGCCAGGCCGGCGAGTCGGACGCGGCATTCATCCGGCGCCTGTGCCGCTTCGCCGGCCTCTTCTGGTTCATCCGGGCCGGCAAGCGGGACGGCACCGATAGCGACACGCCTGTGCATACGCTGGTGTTCTGCGATAACCCGATGCTCCTGCCGCAATCACCCGCCGGCACACAATCGCTAACCGGCACGGTGCCCTATCACCACGGCGCCGCCGTCAAGGACAGCGATTCGATCACGCTGCTGGCGGCGGCGCGCTCGCTGGTGCCCGGCGGCGTGCGGCGCGCCAGCGGCGACTACAAGACCGGCAAGATGGACGTGGCTGAGTTCGACACGATCATCGACCAGGGCGAGGCTGGCAACGACCTGGCGGCACTGCTCACGGATTGGGTCATCGACCCGCCGCACGCGGGCGATTCGCGCGACGACCACACGCGGCTGGCCAAGGCCCGCATCCTGGCCCATGAGCACCGGGCCGAATGCGTGCACGGCGCCAGCGACGTGCGCAACCTGCCGCCCGGCACGTGGTTCACCCCGTCCGGCCACAGGGAGATAGACAACCGCAAGCCGGAAGAGCGCCAGCACATCGTCGTCAACCTGCGCCACCGCGCCATCAACAACTTCCCCAAGGCGCTCGGCGAGCAGGCGCAGGCCCTGTTCGCGGCCAGCCGCTGGCAATTCGACCCGCTGCCGCTCGGCGAGGATGGGCAGTCGCGCTACGAGAACACGTTTGTCTGCGTACGCCGGGGCGTGCCGCTCACACCCGCTTTCGATCCGCGCATCGACTTCCCACCGGTCGAGCCGTTTTCCGCCTGGGTGGTCGCCGGGCAAGGCGAGGCGGTCCACTGTGACGAATACGGCCGCATCAAGGTCCGGATCCCCGGCCTGCACCCCGACGACCACGCGCACGCACAGGGCACCGGCACCAGCGGGACCGAGCGTGACAGTGCCTGGGTGCGGTGGGTTACCCCATGGGCCGGACCGAACTACGGCGTGGACATGCTGCCGCGCGCAGGCATGGAAGTGCTGATCGGCCACCTCGGCGGCGACCCGGACAAGATGATCGTTCTCGGGACCGTCCACGGTGGCCCCAACAGGCCGGCCACCTTCAGCGGCGTGGGTTCGCTGCCCGGCAACAAGCACATCACGGGGATCAAGACCCAGGAGATCGACGGCACCGGCTTCAGCCAACTGCGCTTTGACGACACGTCCGGCAAGGTCAGCAGCCAGCTTGCCAGCACGCACGCGGCCGCCGAACTGAATCTCGGCTACCTGACCCACCCTCGCACGGACGGATACGCCAAGGACCGCGGCGAGGGGGCCGAACTCGCCACCCGCGCGGCTGCCGTGGTGCGGGCGCTCCAGGGCCTGATGCTGACGACCTTTGCCTTCAGTGCCGGCCACCAGCTCGACCGCGACCGCCTGAACACACTGCTTGCCGAAGGGCTGGAGCTGTTCAAGGCCCTGGGCGACTACGCCGGCCAGCATGGCGGCACCGCCGCCGACACCGCGGCACAGGACCAGCTCGCGTCGATCCTCAAGAACTGGGACCCGTCCGGCGCCAACGGCGGCGCGGCGAACGATGCGCAGGCGATTCTCGCGTTTGGCGCGGCGGCAGGCTCGGTCAACCTCACGCCCAAGACCCACGTCACCTACGCGGGCCAGAACATCGACCAGGTCGCGCAACAACACCTGCAGCTCACCAGCGGTCAGCGCTTCAATGCGTTCGCCGGGCAAGGCATGCATCTGTTCGCGCGCGGGCAAGGCATTCAGGCCATTGCCAACGAGGGGCCGCTGGTGTTGCAGGCGCAGGCCGATGCGCTGATGGCGACTGCGCAGAAGGGCATCAAGCTTGCCGCCAATGAGCAGGTCGTCATCACCGGCAAGACGCTGCGCTTCGTCGCCGAAGACGGCAGCAGCATCACGATCGGCGACGGCGGCATCACGCTTCACACCAACGGGGCGTTCAAGGCGCTGGCCAGGGCGCACGATTGGGGCGGGCCTGCCGCAGACAGCGCGCCGCACGCGGACTTTGGGAACGCACCGACCGATCAACGCTTCCGTATGCACTACGTCGGCGAGACCGAAGCGTTTGCAGCCAACCAGCCACACAGCATCAAGCTGCCGGACGGCCGCGTCATCGAGGGGAAGAGCAACGCAAATGGCTTAACGGACGTACTACGCGACCAAGCCATGCGGATTGCCAACATCGACGTATTCAAGCGCTAACTTTGAAGTCTGCGAGCACTGCATGCCTGCTGCAAACCAAAACAAACAGGTGATCGCCCAAGGAGCGGGCATCCTGCATTCGCATCGTGCCGGCGATCGCAATATCGCTGTACCGCGAGATCGTCCTGGTGTCGTGATCTTCCTGCATGGGGTGAACGACCCAGGCGCCAGCTACAGCCTTGTTGAACAAGGGCTATGCGCGGGAGTCGGCGAGCGGCTGGGGCGTACAGACCTGAAGCCGGGTCAGTACGGCGTCGCGTTCGCGCAGGCGAAAGATGTCAAGCATGGCCAACCGGGATTTGATCTGTTGAAAAGCATCAAGTACGACCCGGACACGTATTTGTACCAACGGACCGAAGTAGCCACAGGAGTCGATGCCACCAACAGCATCCTGATCCCGTTCTATTGGGGCTATCGTGCGGCTCCCAACGAGATCAAGGGAGGCGAGAAGAACCCGGCCACCCTACGCGGACAGTACCAGGACAAAGCTGGCAACCGATTGAGCAAGCACTTCGCCAAGGGTGGCGGCATGTTCAATAACGCCACCACCAACATCCCGGCGATGTATGACGCTGGCTGGAGCGGCAATGCCGCCAACTGGCTGGCCGTCCACACGCAGATGAGCGACTACCAATACAGCAACGACAGCCCGCATCGTCACTATTTCGTGCTGGCGGCGGAGCGATTGGCGATGCTTGTGCGGGAGATTCGCGCCGTCGACCCAAATGAGACGATCACCATCATGGCGCACAGCCAGGGAACGCTGATCACGCTGCTGGCGCAGGCCTTGCTGGTGGAGGATGGAACATCCCGTTGCGCTGACTGCATCATCATGGTCGATACCCCGTATGGCCTGGGCGAGCCAACCCTATCCGGCCTTGCCCAGCCGCGCGCAACGCCTTACACCACGCGCGGCAAACTCAATACCCTGATCAACATCGTGAAGGCTGTTTCTGCGCAGCCCCATCGCGCGCCCGCCCTGACCGAATTGGGCGCAACCAATCCAGATTACGGCGGCCGCACGGGGCTCAAATGGTCGCCCGAGCCAAAGAAGGCAGTCCGTCTGGACAAGGACGGCTCCACGCATGTGTTTTCCGAACGGGACAACCGGGGCAAGGTCTACCTGTATTTCTGCACTGAAGACCACACGGTCAATATCCCCACCATCCAGGGGATCGGTACGCATGGCGTGCCGGACTCAATCGATGAGGAATGGGTGGGCAGCCGCAAAGTCCTCGGTGTCGCGCTGAAATCGAAGACAACACTGCCGGCGATGGACATGCTCAAGAAGATCGGGTTTCGGCAGCGCCTGTGGTCAAAGGTGCCAGAAGAGCGGGCAGACGGCAAGCATCAACCACGAACGGTGGGCAAAGCGCCGGAATACTATGACACGGTGATTGCCGAGGAGCGACGCTGTGTCAACGGCGAGGAGATTGTGCCTCCGTACGTGCCGAATCTGTATGGCCAAGAAGCGATCAAAGGTACGCCCACCAAGGATGGTCTGGACCGACCAGACCATGTCTCCCGCGACCTGTTGATCGGGAACTCGAACGCAGCGCTGCCATTCAAGGCTTTCCCGACGAATTGCCCAAAGAACATCGTCGGCAACCTTGCTGCGATGAAGGCTTGGTACAACGCGCAGTATCCCGATCCGGAGGATCAGACAGGCCTGGTCCGCTCGATGGTCGGCCTTAACGATGTGCGCTACGAGCGGGAAGAGACGCCAAACGAGGCGCGCGAACGCTTGGAGAAAGACCACAAGAAATGGGACGGCAATTCGTACCACTCGGCCATCTTGCGCGATGCCGACAACATGCGCCGGGTGGCGTCGATGGATGTAGCGATCGGGCAGGCACGCAGTCTAGACGATCAGGACATGCGAAATCTTTTGATTGCGATCGCCGATTGGAAGATAGATGAGGAGGCAGTGCAGGTCATCCGAAAAAACCCGAAGTTCAACAGTTTGAGCGGGAAGTCACGTGCCTTGGTGGAAGCAAGCTTTCTGTACTACAAAAGTGGCAAATTTCCCACGGAGTTAGTCTCAAAAAAACCGCCAACGCTGGTCGATGCTGAAACCTACCGTGATCGGGAGAAGCGGCAATGACCACGGTGAAGGCATCTGCTCCCAGGCTGCGCCCATACCTAGCGGCGCTGTTGCTGTTGGCACTAACCTGGATGATATTTATTCTGATTGGCTCGTACCAATACTGGAAGAGCACCGGCACGGAGATATCGGGTATGCGCGACGCGATTCGCGGTGGGTTGTTTGTAATTGTTGGCCTGACAGCCGTGGTATTCGCGGGGCACTGGGCATGGCGCCATATTGCTAGTGTGAGCGGAGTGTCCGTGACGGGAGGTGTGGCGTCGCCGGTTGTTGCGGCAAGCGCTCACGCTGCGAATCCAGGTGCCCTGGCTGGAACCGGTCCGCAATATGTCCTCGAAGTGCGTGGCCTCGGGATGGCTATCAGCGGAGACCATCAGGACACGCCATGGAAACGGATTGTAGAGAAGGCTGATAACTTTGCTTCGGCCTTGTCACAGAATCCCAAGGACTACGGTGAGACCCCCGACATTCGAATGACGTTCTCAAAGGTAGACACCGGGGCAGCATTTGAATACGCAGCTGCGGAGGCTATTGACCACTGGCCCTTGCCGGTCATCATCATTAATCCTCCGACGGGCAAGGATGTTAAGTCTCGGGCCGCATATCGGATTGCGGACGGCCGCCAGAAAGCAGGTCTTGGGGTAACACTCTTCCTGTGGGAATACGACGCAAACACCAGCAGCGCGATGCCTGCGCTTGATCGCTTGTTTCAGTTCTTCGATGAGCATCCCGACGTGCCTGCTGCGTTGATCGTGACACAGGATGGGATGATCTTTCGCAGTCTGTTGGATACGCCGGGGACGCCGAAGGAGCCGCTCGGCGCATACATCCCACCTATTCCCAACAGCATGGTGTCGCTGTTGGTGACGCGCAGCGATCGCGTGGACCAACTTATGCGGCCCTTTGTCGTGTCTGATGTCCCGGCGGACATCGACAACGACAAGACGCAGTTCGATATCGTCAAGCTGTGGAACTTCTACTGGCAGGAGGATGAACGCTTCCAAGAGGAAGCAGACAAGACGGCAGGTGCGGTGTACGGGGGTACTACCATGAAAACCGAATGGTGGACCGCAAAGTTACCCGAGCTGTGGAAACAGATTGGCAACAAGGGGCCAGGTGACTTCAAGCCCAGCCCCTATCTGCCGGTGCGCTGGACAAGTTGGCAGCTTGAAGAGTTCGACGAAGCGCCACAACTAGGCTACTTGCACCGCCCTGTGCATATCAAGCTCACCGATGGCGAAGGTCATTTGCTCAAACGTACAGAACAGATCAAGGCCCTGCAGGACGGCTGGCAGCACGCAATAGCCACGCTACCGAAGGGGACCAAGCCCGCGCGCGTGTTCTACGACACCACCCTCGACCGTGAGTGGATCATTCCGTTGACGCAAGCATTGCACGGCAATGCAGAGGGGATCGAGCTGGATAACGTCAAAGAGGGATACGACATCGGTCGCCGCTTGGGCAATACCGGTGTCAGTTCGGCGCTTGTGCAGATCGGTCTAGCGACCGTTGCCGGCTACCAAGACGGCGGCGCCAGTGCGACAGTCCATCTCACCGAACACCGCGACGCGGCCATCGTCATGGTCAGCCCGCCTGACGAAACGGCCAAAGCGGCCAACGCCAAACATCGCGGGGCCAATCCTTTCCGGACTAGGGTACCGGGGGGGTGAGCCTCGCGGTTCGATCGCTACTGTGCTTTGCCGCACGCCATGCGCGCCACACCTGTGAAATTCTCCGTAACAACGAGATGCCATGTTTGAGACATCAACACCATACGATGCCCCTCCACCCAAGCTGGCCGAGAATCGGCTGTCTGAGTCTGGATGGACGCTGCTGATCTTCACGATCATTTGCTATTGGCTCCCCATGCTTGTCTTCGCTTATGCCTGCTGCGCGGCGCGTTTCCCGAACGGCTTGGCGTTACTGATTTACTCCGGCATGGCCTGTATCGGGGGAATCGTTCTGACGTGGATTGTCTATCTGATCTACGGGCGCACATCGAGATCGCGGCATCCAGCAGATCGACGGTTTTTCAGGGCACATGCTTGGGTGGTGTTCCTGATCCCGGTAGTTCTTGGCACCTGTGCCATAGCCAGCAGATAGCCAAGGCAACTCGAATATGTTGCGAGTCAAGTTGGTGGAGAGGACCAAATGCGAGGTGTAATCCGGGAGGGTGACAGCACAACTCATGGTGGCAAGGTCATCACTGGCGCAAGCGGGTATCGCGTGATGGGCCAAGCCGTTGCATGCGTTGGAGACCGCTGCACGTGCCCGATACCTGGACACGATCATTGCGTGATCGTGGAGAGTGATCCAACGTTCAAGGTCAACGGCCGCATGGTCGCTTTCCACGGGCACAAGGTATCGTGCGGAGCGACGCTGATTTCGAGCGCGCCGAATTCCGGGCGGTCTTGACGCTCGCTTGCTGCACCGGCGTTTGGGCATCTGTTGAGATGCCCAAACGAACTACGAGGGAGTGGCACCGGAGACCCCCACACCCAGCGCGTACGGCGCGAACCGCACCACCTCCTCGCCGATCCAGTCATTGATTGCCAGCAGGCGGTCCTGGAGCGGTTTCACCTCGTTGCGCGCGAACACCATCGCGGCCTTCTCCACATCGCCGAATCCGCCGGTGTTGTTCGGGATGATGCCCATGAGCTGCGGCGGCACCCGATGCGCGGCGAGCTGGTCGTCGCGTGTGATGTTCTTGATGTTCCAGAACTCGTCTTTCGCCGCCACCTCGGACACAGGCAGTAGCTGGATCCCGTCCTTCTTGCCGTTGGGCGCGTACATGAACAGGTTGCGGAAGTTGCCTGGACCCTTGGCGCTCTTCATCGCCTCGCGCAGTGCGTCCACGTCCTCCTGCTTCTGCGCGGCGTCCGTCATGTAGAGGATGAAGCCCGCGTGTGAGCCGTTCTTGTAGTACCGGCGCCGGAACAGCGTGGCCGATTCGTTCAGCCACGTGGCGTTCAGTGCGGACAGGTATTCCGGCAGGCCGTACACCTCCTGATTGATGTCCGGTTCCTGGAGGTGGAAGACCGAGCCGGTGGCGAAGGTGTACGGCTGCGGCAAGTTCTGCACAAAAAAATACGTGCTCAGGTCGAGCCCGCGCCGCACGTACTTGGCCAGGGGCGCATCCAACCGCATGGGGCTCCCCAGCACGCTATCGCGGCGCTCCAGGTAGCCGTTTCCGAACACCTGCCAGTCGAGCACCAGGCGCTCGAACGTCGCGCGCGAGAGCAGCGGGTGCGGGATGAACGTGCTGACCAGGATATTGCGCTTCACGTACACGGCCGAGCTGTGGTGTGCGGCGGCGCGGAACGAGCGCGCGAGGCCGTCCCATGGCAGGGGCGGTTCGTACCACTGGCCCATGCGCATGCACTCCACGTAGTCCAGCAACTCGCGCCGGTCCAGAACTTCGATCGGATCGCCGAACGAGAAGACCTCAGCCTGCGCGGCCCGGTCGGTGTGGCGCTCGGTCGGCACCTCGGCATTGGCGGTGCGCAGGTGGGCGGATGCCGCGCGCGCGGCGCGGCGGGTCTTGTTGCGGCTCATGACAGCTCCAGGATGCTGGTGTTGGTGGTGGTGACGCCTTCGAGGGGTTCGTGCGAAAGCGCATGCATGCAGGCCCACGCCAGGTCGGCGTGGCTGGTTTCCTCCGAGCGGCCGGCCTGATAGGTGACTCGGCCGCCGGCGGCGGTGACGGTTTTTTTGATCGACATGAACGACGCGGCGAAGTCAGTCCAGCCCGCGTCAAACTCCAGCCTGCCCTTGCTGATAACGTCGTGCGCCTTGAGCACCAGGCCGGTTTTCACATCCACGGAATAGGTGAAGCCTTCGGCGTCCGGGCGGAACTTCTGTACCAGTCGGAACACCGCATCGCCGATGCCGGTCCGGTCGATGCCGACATAGGCCACGTTGTACCGCTCGCACACGCGGCGGATGGCGCCCGCCTGTTCCTCGTAGTCGATGCCGCGGAATTGGTGCTTCTCCAGCACGCGGAACTTGCCGCCGGGCACCAGCGGGGGCGCCACCACCACCAGTGCGGCGCTGTCGCCGCCGCCTCCGTTGGGGTCATAGCCAACCCACACCGGCCGATTGCCAAATGGCCGCGGCGCGAACGGCCGGAAGTCCTCCCAGACCTCCCAGCTGTCCACCATCCCGCGCATGAGCATCGAGAGCGGAAACACGGACGCGTTGTCGTCAATGAACGCGCACATGAGCAGGTTGGCGAAATCGAGTTCGCTGTACTCCAGGCGCAGCTGGTCGAGGTCGAACAGGTTGCAGCCGCCGCGTACGGCATCTTCCACCGTCACGATCTGGCGCCACTGCCCGTCCGCGCAGCGCAGGCCATTGCGCAGCGCAGCGTGGCTCACGTCAATCCTGACGTGCTTGTCCTTGGCTTTGCCGCGATTGAACAGCGCGCCGGACCAGAACGGGTAGGCCTCATGCGACAGGCTGGATGGCGTGGAGAAATACGTCTGCCGCCACTGCTTGTGGATCGCCATCCCGGACGCCACCTTGCGCAGCTCCTGGAAGCGCGGCACCCAGAAGTACTCATCGAAGTACAGGTTGCCGTGGTAGCTCTGCGCCGTGCGGGCATTGGTGCCCAGGAAGTACAGCGTGGCGCCGTTGGGCAGCACCATCGGATCGCCCTTCAGCTCGACACCGGCCGCGTCCTTGGCGAACTGGATGATGTACTGCTTGAAAACGTGCGCCTGCGCCTTGCTGGCCGATAGAAAAATCTGGTTGCGGCCGGTGGTCAGCGCGTCGATGAACGCCTCGCGCGCGAAGTACCACGTCGCGCCAATCTGACGCGATTTCAGCAAGTTGCGGATCCGCTCGACCTGCCCCGCCTCGTACCAGACGCGCTGGTAATCGAACATCGAGTCGCGGAAGGCCTCCAGAAGTTGCGCCTGTTCCTCGGGGCTGATCGCGTTGCGCTCGGGCTTGCTGCGTGGCCCCTTGTTGCGGTTCGCCACCTTCGGGTTCAGGTCGGTCTCGTTGCCGCTCGCCTCGTACCGGCGCACGCGCGCCAGACGCTCCATCTGTCGGCCGAGCAGGTCGATTTCCTTGTAGTCCCGGCCCTCCTTCACCTCCTTGGCGATGAGCTGCGCCATGCGCTCTTCGATGCTGGACGCCACGCGCTCCACCGCATCCGTCGCGTCCCACCGGTCGCGCCGCTTCCAGCTGTGAACGGTGACCGCTTTGACACCCAGCATTTCGGCGATGCGCGCGACCCGGTAGCCCTGCCAGTACAGCGTGCGCGCAATGCGGCGCGGGTCCTTTTCGGGGTCGATCGAGAGAGAGGCGAGAGGTGGAAGCGTAGTCATGCCGCCACGCTACCGGCCACGCGCGCGCGTGCCACGCGCGGCCTGTTGTGGCGCGGGTTTTCACAACATCAATGCGTTGTCCGTGCGACGCCGCACGCAGAAGATGGCAGCACTACACCGAACCACTGACCACAGAGGACACCATGGCCAAGGGCACCAAGTTCTTCCGCATTGCCACCGAAGGCGCAACGAGCGACGGCCGCGTGATCGACCGCGAAACGCTGGTCGAGATGGCCGACAACTACGACCCCAATGTCTACGCTGCGCGCATCAACCTGGAGCACATCCGCGGCTACGACCCGGCCGGCCCGTTCAAGGCCTACGGCGATGTAACAGCGCTCAAGGCGGAGGAACAGGACGGCAAGATGCGCCTGCTCGCGCAGATCGATCCGACCGCCGATCTGGTCGCCATGAACAAGGCACGGCAAAAGATTTTTTCTTCGATGGAGATCCAGCCGAGCTTTGCGGATACCGGCGAAGCCTATCTGGTCGGCCTGGCCGTGACCGACAACCCGGCGAGCCTCGGGTGCGAAGTTCTGCAATTCAGCGCCAAGGCCAAAACCAACCCGCTCGCCGCGCGCAAGCAGCACCCCGACAACCTGTTCACCGAGGCCGTGGAGGTGTGCTTTGACTTCTCGCCCGAGGCACCGAACGTGCCCGCAGGCTTTGCGGACAGCATCAAACGCCTGTTCTCCAAGCAACGCCGATCGGACGCCGACACCGACGCGCGCTTCGCTGACATGCAGGAGGCCGTGCAGACCGTTGCCCACCAGGTGCAGGCCACCGGCGAACAGTTCGGCGCGACGCTCAAGACCGTCACCGACCAGCTGACCACCCTCAACAACCAAGCCGCTGAGCGTGACAAGCAGTTCAACGCCCTGAAGGCCCGGCTGGAGCAAACCGACGCCTATGCCGCGCGCCCGCCGGCCACCGGCGGCGACGGCAACACCGCAGCCATCACGACCGACTGCTGATCAGGCCACCGGCCCGCAGCACAGCACCTAGACAACAAATCGGAGTCACCACATGCGTAACGAAACCCGCCGCCTCTTCGCGGCCTACAAGAATGAGATCGCAAAGTTGAACGGTATCGATCGCGTCGATGAGAAATTCAGCGTCTCGCCGACCGTCCAGCAAAAGCTGGAGACCAAGGTGCAGGAGTCGAGCGAGTTCCTGTCCCGCATCAACTTCTACGGCGTGACCGAGCAGGAAGGCGAGCGGATCGGCCTGGGCGTGTCTGGCCCGGTGGCGAGCACCACGGACACCACCCAACAGGATCGTCAGACGGCCGACATTGCTACTCTGGACGGCCGCGGCTACCGGTGCGAACAGACCAACTCCGACACGCACATCACGTACCAACGTCTGGATGCGTGGGCCAAGTTCCCCGACTTCCAGACCCGCATCCGCGACGCCATCATCAAGCGCCAGGCGCTGGACCGCATCATGATCGGCTTCAACGGTGTGAGCCGTGCTGCCACGTCTAACCGGGCGGCCAATCCCATGCTCCAGGACGTCAACAAGGGATGGTTGCAACACGTGCGCGAGCAAGCCCCGCAACGGGTGATGAAGGACGGCAAGGCGGCCGGGAAAGTCACGATCTCTTCCCAAAAGAAGGATCGAGATTTCGAGAACCTGGACGCCCTGGTCTTCGACATCGTCAATAACCTGATCGAACCGTGGTACGCGGAAGACCCCGACCTTGTGGTCGTCTGCGGGCGGGAACTGCTGGCCGACAAGTATTTCCCGCTGGTCAACAGGACCCAACCCCCATCGGAGATGCAGGCAGCTGACGTCATCATTAGTCAGAAACGCATTGGCAATCTGCCCGCCGTCCGCGTGCCCTACTTCCCGGCCAAAGGGTTGCTGGTAACACGCCTGGACAACCTGTCCATCTACTACCAGGAGGGAGCGCGCCGCCGCACCATCGTGGACAACGCGAAGCGCGATCGCATCGAGAACTACGAGTCGAGTAACGATGCGTATGTGATCGAAGACCTGGGTTGCGTCGCGCTGGCCGAGAACATTGTGCTCGACCTCACGACCGAAGAGCCTGCGCAATGACGAGCCCGGCCCGCAACCACTTCCTGCGCGTAACGGCCGCGATGGCCGCCAAGGCGGCTCAGGCCGGCAACCCGCTGCGCTATGCCACCGGCCACGAGCTGATGCTGGCGCAACTGGCCGAGCACAAGCGCCAGCTCAAACAGGTCCAGTCCGTCGAGCGCAAGGCCGAGTTGAAGCGCAAGTTGCTGCCCGAGTATGCGGCCTGGGTCCGGGGCGTGCTGGAAGCCGACACCGGCGCGCAGGACGAGGTGTTCATGACGGTGATGGTGTGGCTGATCGACGCCGGCACCTTCACCGACGCCCTGCCCCTGGCCGCCTACGCGATCCGGCACCAGATGGCGATGCCCGACCAGTACCAGCGCACCACGGCCTGCCTGATCGCCGAGGAGTTCGCCACCATGGCCCTCAAGGCAATTGAGGCCGGCGACCGGGTGGACGTGACCACGCTGCACGAGGTGGCCGAGCTGGTCGCGGCCGAGGACATGCCGGACGAGGTGCGCGCCAAGCTGCACAAGGCGGTGGGCTATGCCTGCGCGGCACTGGCGGAGGTGGCCCCTGCCCCGGAGTCCGCCGTGTCCCGGCGCATGGACGCGCTGACGCATCTGCGCCGTGCCTTGGAGCTGCACGACAAGTGCGGCGTCAAGAAGGACATCGAGCGCATCGAACGCAGCATCGAGCGCGACATCAAAAACGCAGCGAAGGCCAACGCCCAGGAGGGCGACGGCCGCAGCTGATACCGAGCGTGACCCCGCGCATCGAGGCGGCACGGGGCGACCTTCCGGCGTGCCGCGAATCGTCGCCCCGTCCACCGCCTCCCAGCTCATCAACACCATGTCCTCGTTCATCGCAGCAGCACCCTCCCCGACGCCGGCGCAGCCCGGCGGCCAGCCGATCGGCAATGACGGCTTTTTCCCGGACATCGACGTCGACCAGGCGCGCGCCGCGATGCGCCTGGACGGCACCGTCACGCCCGAGCGGCTGCGCGCCGCGCTGGTTGATGCCGCGCTGTCCGTCAACGACGAGCTGGCCCCCTGGAAGGCCCGACAGCTGACCGCCGGGTTCACGGCGCTGGGCGCAGTGCCCGCGCAGTGGATCGACGGCCAAAGCCCCCACGTGCACCGCTACCTGCGCGCGGTGCACTGCACGGCGGCCGCCTGGCTGATCGAGCGGTACCGGTCGTTCGACGCCACCGCCGCCGGCGACCGCAAGGCCGAGACGGAGAACACATCGGTGGACGATCTGCGCCGCGACGCGCGCTGGGCAATCAGCGACATCGCCGGCGCGCCGCGCACCACCGTGGAGCTGATCTGATGCGCGTACGGGCCATCCAGGGCGACACCATCGACGCCATCTGCCGGCGGGTGTACGGCCGCACGGCGGGCGTGACGGAAGCCGTGCTGGCCGCCAATCCCGGCATCGCCGACCTGGGCTCCATCCTGCCGCATGGGACCGAGCTGGTGTTGCCTGACATCTCCCCGCAGCAGCAGGCCGCGCAGACGGTGCAGCTGTGGGACTGACCCCGAGGAACTCATATGGCTGAACCCATCGCAACCGGCACGTCCGCCGCCGCCGTCGCCGTCACCGGTGTGGGCGCGATTTCGCTGCTGCCTGGCGTGGACCCGGGAACCGTGCTCGGCGCGTTCGCCGGCGCGGCTGTCTTCGCGCTCAACTCGGGCGAGTTGACGGTCGCGAAGAAGTTGTCCTTCCTCGTGCTGTCCATCGTGGCGGGCGTCCTGTCGGCGCCGCTGGCCGCCGCCCTGATCGCCCGGGCGCTGCCCGCCAACACCGAAGTGAGCGAGGCCGTGGGCGCGCTGGTGGCCTCCACGGTGGCGGTGCGCCTGCTGCTGGCGCTGATCCGTGCGGCCGACAACAGCGACAAGCTGCTGGCCGCCCTGAAGGGCAACAACCGTGGAGGTAACCAACCGTGAATGCCCTGTTCATCGTGCAAGCGGTGCTGTGCGCGCTGATCGCGCTGCGCCTGCTGCTGTTCAAGCGCGACGGCGCTGCCCACCGCCCGTGGGCGTCGCGGCTGGCCTACGTCCTGATCGTGCTGGCCGGCGCCGTGCCCATCGGCGTGCTGTTCGGCCGCTACGACTGGGCGCTGCTGGCACAGAACGGCATCACCGCCGTCCTGTGCCTGGCGGTTTTTTCGGTGCGCGGCAACGTGGTGGAGCTGTTCCGCATGGGCGGTGGCGCCGACATGTCCTGGCTGGTGCGCCTGCTGCGGAGGTCCGCATGACGATCCTGAGACCTGGCGACATCGGCGCGGAGGTGCGCGAGCTGCAGCGCCTGTTGGCCGTCCGTGGCTTCCCCGCTCCGGACACGGGCGCATACGATGCGCCGACCACTGCGGCCGTGCGCGCCGCGCAAGCACGTTTCGGCCTGGTGGTGGACGGCATCGCCGGCCCGAAGACGATGCAGGCCCTGCGCACCGGCGACCGCCAGTCCGGGCAACTGACTGCGGCGGACCTGCGACGCGCGGCGGATGCGCTGGGCGTGTCGGTAGCGGCCGTGCGCACGGTCAACGAGGTTGAGAGCCGGGGGAGCGGGTTCCTGCCGGACGGGCGGCCCGTGATCCTGTTTGAGCGGCATGTCATGTATCGCCAGCTCAAGGCCGCCGACAAAGATGCGGACGCGCTTGCAGCCCAGTATCCGAACATCGTGAACGCGCAGCGCGGCGGCTACGTGGGCAAGGCCGGAGAACACACTCGGCTGGCCCAGGCCATCGCCATCGACCGCAGCTGTGCCCTCGCGTCGGCGAGCTGGGGCCTGTTCCAGATCATGGGCTATCAGTCAGAGCGGATCGGCTATCCGAGCGTGGAGGCCTTCGTGCAGGCCATGCAGAGCGACGAGGGCGCCCAGCTCGACGCCTTCGTGCGGTTCGTGTCCGCCGATCCGGCATTGCATAAGGCGCTCGCTGGCGGGAAGTGGTCTACCTTCGCGGCGCTCTTCAACGGGCCGGCCTACAAGGACAACCTGTACGACGTGAAGCTGGCGCGCACCTTCGACCGGTACCAGGCCGAAGAGAAGGAGGCCGCATGAACCGCGTGCTTGCTGCCCTGGGCGTGCTGGCCGCCGTCGCCGGCCTGGGCGTGTGGCTGGCGCACCGCTACGACGCGGCCGTCGATCGCGCCAACACGGCCGAGAAAACCGCCTCCGATCTGCGCGGACAGCTCAAGGGCTCCCAGGCCAGCACCGTGACCGTCACGCAGTACGTGGACCGCGTGCAAACCATCCGCCTCAAGGGCGACACCATCATCAAGGAGATTCCACGCTATGTCCCTGTTCAGGCTGATGCTGCCTGCGTTGTCCCTCATGGCTTTGTGCGGCTGCACGACGCTGCCGCCACCGGCACAGTGCCAGATCCAGGTGCCGGCGATGCTGATGCGGCCCCCTCGGGCGTTGCGCTCTCTTCCGTCGCCGCCACCGTCGCCGACAACTACACCGACAGCCACGCCAACAGCGAACAATTGACGGAGCTGCAGAAGCTGTTGCGCGACCAGAGCGTGACGATCATCGGGGAGGACGCCACACAATGATGAAGCTCGCCAGCCTGCGCGACGCGCTCACGGCCGGCGTGCCGCACCTGGCCGCCAATCCCGACACGCTGCATGTGTTCGTGGACGAGGGGCGCGTGGTCGGCACCGGCGCCCGCTCGCTCTCTTTCGAGTACCAGTACACGCTGACGCTGATCGTGACCGACTACCCCGACAGCTCGGACACGATCGTCGTGCCCGTCCTGGCCTGGCTGCGGACGAACCAACCCGATCTGTTCGCCAACGACGAGCGGCGCCGAGACGGGTTCCGCTTCGAGGCTGAGATCCTGAACCACTGCACGGTTGACCTGTCGATCAAGTTGCGATTGACCGAGCGTGTGACCGTGAAGCCGGCCGGTGGCGGCTACCAGGTCGAGCACCACCCCGAGCCGATCAACGATGCCGACGACCCGGCGAGCTGGAGGCCGAATTGAGCGAGTCCCGCGAGCTGGAGGCCTGGCTGGCCGGGATGCTGGCCAAGCTCGATGCGCCGGCCTGCCGGACGCTGGCGCGAGCCGTAGCGGTCGAGCTGCGCCGGCGCCAGGCCGCTCGCATTGCGGAGCAGCGCAACCCGGGCGGCAGCCCCTACGTGCCGCGCAAGCCGCAACTGCGGCACCGGGCGGGGCGCATCCGCCGCGCCATGTTCACGCGCCTGCGGCTGGCGCGTTACATGAAGGCCGAGGCCGACGCGAACACCGCCGTGGTGACCTTCGCGGGCAACGCGCTGCGCATCGCCACGGTCCACCAGTTCGGCCTGCGGGATCGCGTCAACAAGGCTGGACTGACCGCCCAATATCCGGTGCGCGAGCTACTTGGCCTGGATGAAGGCGATGTGGAGTGCGTCACCGACACAATCCTCCAGCATCTATCCACCTAAGAATTGAAGAATCTGTGGTGACCTAAGCGAAGAGCTTGCTGGGAAACGCATTGTGAGGAATGACCTTCTTCACTGCACCAGTTGACCCTGAAACGCGGCAGCCACCTCCCTTCGGGGCATCAACCCTAATCCACTGCTGATCAGTCGAACCAAGATCGATAACCGCATTTATTTCTGCTTTATTAAGAGCGCAGATTGTCACGCCACCGCAGACCAAGCACAACCATACCAAATTTTCTTTCTTGCAGGCTACCGCTATGGTTTTCACTTCATCAGGCGAAATGGTGTGATTCCATGAAACCCCGTTTGGTTTTCTGTACTTTACAAACACATGGCGATCAGTGTTGATAAGGTAATGCCCATATTTTATCGATCCTCTATTAATAGATTTAAAGGACTTATGCTCAGTTATTTGCGTGAGCGCTGCCCCATGGTAGAAATCCTGATCCTGAATCTTCATAGCCCCTCCTTTTCAATAAGTCAAAAGCAGGGTGACCATGGTTCGAGCCATGCGATTCTGCCCTGCAGGAACGCATTGGAGGCGTGACATCCAATGCGGAGATGCGATTTCGCTTCCCAATAGTTCGGTGTAGCGGCCAAACGATCCCATTTCAAGAAACTGCTTGGTCAGCTTTACCCTTAGGCTGCATCGCCTAGGCGTTGTGTTGTAACGCAAACGGGTACAACAAAGGCAGCGTGACCGCACTCCGCGCGCCCGGCACTCTGCGGTCATGGACACCGCAGACCTCGCCCGCCTCCTCGAAAACCTCCTGCGCATCGGCACCATCGCCGACGTGCGCCACAGCGCGCCGCCGGCCGTGCGCGTGAAGACCGGGGGCATTACCACCACCTGGCGCCCCTGGGCCGAGCGCCGCGCCGGCCAGACCCGCACCTGGAACCCGCCGACCAAGGGCGAGCAGGTGCTGTTGTTCTGCCCGAGCGGCGACCCTGCCAACGCCGTCATCCTGTGCGGCATCCCGACCGCCGACAACGACGTACCGAGCAACGACCCCAATCGGACCGTCACGCAGTACCCGGACGGTGCGCTGACCAGCTACGACCACAGCGCCGGCCTGCTGACCGTGCAGGGCGTTAAAACGGTCTTCCTGGAGGCCGCCGCGAACGTACTGGTGAAGGCGCCCGACACCGTCTTCGATGGCAACGTGACCGTCAAGGGCCGCTTCTCGTTCGAGAACGGCATGGCCGGCCAGGGTGGAGCGCACGGCAACAAAATCAGCGGTGACCTGACGCACGCGGATGGCAAGTTGTCGTCCAACGGTGTTGTGCTCGATGACCACGGCCACGGCGGCGTGCAGCGCGGCGACGACTGGACGGAGGGCACGCGGTGACCGGCATGAACAGCAGCACCGGCCGCGCGCTGGCTGACCTGCCGCACCTGGCGCAGTCCATGGGCGACATCCTCACCACGCCGATTGGCTCGCGCGTGATGCGGCGCGACTACGGTAGCCAAGTCCCCGACCTGATCGACCAGCCACTGAACCCGGCAACCCGCCTGCGCACCGTGTCCGCCGCCGTGTCGGCGCTGGTGCGCTGGGAACCGCGCATCCGCATTGCCTCGGTGCGGTTCTGGATCGACGCGGACGGCAAGCCCGTGATCGACATCGAGGCGGACCGTGTGGACGGCCCGCGCCGTGAATCCCTCGGCACGCTGTCCGTGCCCCTTCGGAGCTGACCATGGCGACCATCGACCTGTCGCAGCTGCCGGCGCCGTCCGTTGTCGAAACGCTCGAATACGAGGCCATCCTGGCCGAGCGCAAGGCCGCCTTCGTGTCCCTGTACCCGGCCGACCAGCAGGACGCCGTGCGAGCCACGCTCGCCCTGGAATCCGAGCCGGTCACCAAGCTATTGCAGGAAAACGCCTACCGCGAGCTGGTGTGGCGCCAGCGCGTGAACGACGCGGCGCGCGGGGTGATGCTGGCCTTCGCCGAGGGGGCGGACCTGGAACAGATCGCGGCCAACTTCGACGTGCAGCGTCTGACCATCACGCCGGCCGACGACAGCACCGTACCGCCGACACCCGCCGTGATGGAGGGCGACGACTCCCTGCGCGAGCGCGCGCAAGAAGCGTTCGAAGGGCTGTCCGTGGCTGGCCCAGCCAAGGCCTACGAGCTTTTTGCGCGCTCGGCTGACGGCCGGGTGGCGGATGCGCGCGCGGTCAGCCCGGCCGGCGCCGAGGTGGTGGTCTCGGTGCTGTCGCACCTGGGCGACGGCACGGCCGACGAGAGCCTGCTGGCGGCCGTGCGCGCCGCGTTGAGCGATGACGACACCCGGCCGCTCGCCGACCGCCTGACCGTGCAGTCGGCCCGGATCGTGCCCTACCGCATCCGCGCCACGCTGTACCTGGCGCCGGGGCCGGCGGCCGAGCCGATCCTGTCCGCGGCCGGCAAGCGGGCCGACACCTACCGCACCACGCGCCGGCGCATCGGCCGCGACATCAACCGCTCGGCCATCACGGCCGCGCTGCACGTCGAAGGCGTGGAGAAGGTGGTGCTGATCGAGCCCGCCGAGGACATCGCGCTCGATCTGACGCAGGCCGGCTATTGCACCGACGTGGACATCAAGAACGGGGGCACCAGTGAGTAGCGCGCCGCTGCTGCCGCCCAATGCGACGCCGCTGGAGCGCCGCGCCGCGCAGACGGGCGCGCGCATCGAGCGCGTGCCGGTGCCGCTGCGCGACCTGTGGAATCCGGCCACCTGTCCGGCCGAGCTGCTGCCCTTCCTGGCCTGGTCGTTCTCCGTGGACCGCTGGAACCCGGCCTGGCCGATCGCCACCAAGCGCGGCGTGACGGCGGCGGCGTACTTCGTGCACCGCAAGAAGGGCACGATCGGCGCGCTACGCCGCGCGGTGGAGCCGCTGGGCTTCCTGATCCGCGTGATCGAGTGGTGGCAGACCAACCCGCCCGGCCCGCGCGGGTCGTTCCGGCTGGAGGTCGGCGTCCGGCAGACCGGCATCGACGAGGCCATGTACGCCGAGCTGGAACGGCTCATCGATGACGCGAAACCCTGTTCCCGGCCGATGCTGGGCCTCCAGATCAGCCTGGAGACACACGGCACGCAGGCCACCAGCGCCGCCGCCTACCTGGGCGACGTGCTGACCGTCTACCCCTACGCCCCGCCCGACATCGTCGTGAGCGGCACCGCGCCGACTGCCGGCGCTTCTCACGACATCGACACCCTGACCGTTTCACAGTAGACCCATGCCCCAGACCTTCTTCATCGTTCCGACCGCCGCCGGCGACGCCAAGGACGCCAACGCCAAGGCACTCGGCCAGCCGCGCAAGTACACGCACATCGCCGTGGGCGACGGTGGCGGTGCGCTGCCCACGCCCAACCGCGCCCGCACGGCCCTGGTCAACGAGTGCTACCGCGCCCAGATCAATGCGATCTGGCAGGACCAGACCAACCCCGGCCAGTTCGTGGCCGAGCTGGTGATCCCCGAGAGCGTGGGCGGCTGGTGGATTCGTGAGCTGGGTCTCATCGACGTGGACGGCACGCTGGCCTACTACGGCAATTGCCCCGAGACTTACAAGCCCCAGATGGCCGAAGGCTCGGGCCGCACGCAATCCATTCGCATGGTCGTGCTGTCGGCCTCAGGCGCGGCTGTCGAGCTGAGGATCGACCCGGCGATCGTGCTGGCGACGCGGCAGTACGTGGACGACAAGGTCGCCGCCGAGCTGAACAAGCTGGATGGCAAACAGTCCGTGCGGGTCGCCACCACCGCTGCGATCGCGAAAACCGGCCTGCAGACGATCGACGGCGTTGCGCTGGCAGCCGGCGACCGGGTGCTGGTGAAAGACCAGGCGGCGCCAGCGGAGAACGGCATCTACGTTGCGGCGGCCGGCATCTGGACCCGCGCGGCCGACGCTGACCAGGCGCTGGAGGTGACCCCCGGCATGCTGGTGCCGGTGGAGGAAGGCGCGGCCAATGGCGACTCCCTGTGGCAGCTTGCCACCAACGGCCCCGTCACGATCGGCACCACGGGGCTCGCGTTCGAACTGGTGGGCGGCAAGACCGGCGTGACAGCCGGCACGTACCGCAGCGTCACCGTCAACACGCGCGGCCAGGTCACCGGCGGCACGAACCCCACCACGCTGTCCGGCTACGGCATCACCGATGCCCTACCGCGCTTCACGGCCGGCCAGGCTCTGCCAACGACCAACATCGGCCCGATCTGGCACGACGATTACAACTCGCTCATGACCTGGCAGGCCTTCACCGCCAACGGTGCCAATTACACCGGCTACGCGAGCGTGCTGGTGGGCAATCTGCTGACGGACACCCAGCCGACCCCGCGCGCCGGCTACGTGCGCTCGGGGGCGTCGAACCTGTCCAAAACGACATACGCCGCGCTGCGTGCGTGGGCCATGCACAACGGCATCCTGGTTGCCGCCGCCACCTGGGCGGCCGGCATGATCGCCATCAAGGACAACGCGGACGGCACCACCTTCGCGGCCTATGACGTGCGGGGCGAATTCCCTCGCTTCTGGGATGACGGACGGGGCGCGGATAGCGGCCGCGGCTTCGGCACGTGGCAATCCGGGTCGCCTGTCGTGCATGACGACGTGGGAGGCACCGCGAGTTTCAACATCGCGGCGCTTGGCGACGGCTCGAACGTGGCCTGGTCGAGCATCGCCGATCCGTGGGTCGGCGCCTTCCCGCTCACGATGTACGACGCCTCAGCCGCGACCTTCGTTGACGCCAACAACAAGGGCTTCATCAACATGAGCCGCCCGCGCAACGTGGCGTTCCTCCCTGCCATCAAGTACTGACCCGACGCCATGGCCAACATCGCTTACCACTACCATCCGACCACCGGCGAATACGCTGGCAGCTCGATCGCGGATCGTTCTCCGCTCGAACCGGACGTTGTGCTCATCCCCGCCTACGCAACGGACCAAGCACCGCCCGCCGCCAGCGCGCGCGAGGTGGCCGTGTTCCGCGACCGCAGCTGGAGCATCGAGGCCGATTGGCGGGGCGTCACCTTGTTCTCCAAGGCTGACGGCTCCGCCATCACCATCGCCGACATCGGCACCACGCCGGCGGACGTGAACGCCACGGAAACCGCACGACCCAGCCCTGCGCACGTCTGGACAGCCGGGAAGTGGATCGAGGACGCCCAGCAGAAGGCCACGCTGCTGGTAGCCCTGAAACAGCGCCTGTGCGACCAGCTCGACGCCGCGGCCGACGCGGTACGCCTGGCCGTGGTCGGCGATCCGCTGCGCGTGGTGGAATACCAGCGCGCCGCCGAAGAGGCGCAGGCCTACCAGGCCGCCGGCTACGCGGGCGACGTGCCGCTGTCCGTCAAAAGCGCGGCCGACGCCAAGGGCGAGACCGCCCGCCAGGCCGCCGACGACATCCTGGCGATGCATGCGGCGTGGAATGCCGCCCTGTACGACATTCGCGCCCGTCGCCTCGCTGGCAAGGAGGAGATCCGCAACGCAACCGCGGAGGACGCCGCCGGCGCGGTAGCCGACCGGGTGATTGCTGGCGTGCGCGGCGTGTTGACCGCCATGGGCGAGGCGCCGGCATGAGCAGCATTCAGCTTTTGTTCACCGCCACCAATGGCGCCCTGAGCTGGGCGATCCAGGCGTGCACCTGGTCGACATGGAGCCACGTTGCCCTGGTGGCCGGCGACCAGGTCATCGAGTCGATGCCCGGGCACGGCGTGCGCCGCGTGCCGCTATCCGGGGCCATCCAATGCGCGGACCGACACGAACTGGTGACGATCCCCGCGCGCGACCCGGCACGCATCATCGCGGCGGCGGCCGGCCAGATCGGCAAGCCCTACGACTACCAGGCCATCGTCGGCCTGGGCCTGCACCGCGACTGGCAGCAGGCCGATGCGTGGTTCTGTAGCGAGCTGGCGGCCTGGGCGTTCCACGCGGCCGGCGAACCGCTGTTCCGCGTGGACTGTGTGCGGCGCGTGACACCGCAGCACCTGTGGATGCTCGCCCCATGTGACACACGCAGTGCGCAGGGTACGAGGGGTGGCTAGAATCGTTCCATCGCAACGGAATGGAGGGGGCTATGGCTGATGTAGTGGACGATTCGGAAGAGAAATCCAGGCGCAATCTTGTCGCGCTGTCCAGCACGGTACTGGCAACAACATACTTGCAGCCCAAGCTGGCCGATAAGGGCAAGCTACTCGGATTCATCGACGCGGTGGACGTGAATCCAATTCGCGTGTGGACACTCATTACCATCGCACTATGCTACTTCGCGTTCCGGTATTGGTATTCGAGCGGGCGTGCCAAGACGTGGAGCGAATGGATTGGGCACCGCGATACTTGCGTTAAAAATATGTTCCTCAAGCGAATGGAGCGGCATGGATTGAGATATTGGAACGACAATACCCCTTCGCATTTCATGCAGTTCGAATCGATTTCAACACCCATGGATCAACGAGCTACAGGACTGCGAGCTTCATTGGTTTCGGACGATGTATCAATCAATCCAAGATCCACGTACGTCCATATATCCCTATTCGGCCCAATGGATATGACATTGGGCCATATCACGTGCACCTTCAATTTGACTGACTGGAGGAGTAAGGTTTTTCAAAATTTCACCGTCGCGAAATCGGCACTTCTATGCAACGCCACGCACGAGCTTTTTATCCCATTTACTTTGTTTGGAATCGCCTTGGCCGTTTGCGTAGCCGAACTGATACGCTTGTAATTCACTGCTTGTTGTAACAGTCAGAAGCACAACAATAACCATCTGACATCCAAACGGCTGCACCGCATCCTTCCGGGACGATCCATTGTCGGACCATCCCGGAGGACTGCATGCCAACCGACTACCACCACGGCGTACGCGTCGTTGAACTCAACGACGGCACACGCCCCATTCGCACCATCGAGACCGCCGTGGCCGGCATCGTCTGCACCGCCGACGATGCCGACGCGAGCGCCTTCCCGCTCGATACGCCCGTCCTGCTGACCAACCCGCAGGCCTCCATCGGCAAGGCTGGCGACAAGGGCACGCTGGCCCGCACGCTCGACGCCATCACCGACCAGACCAACCCGCTCACGGTCGTGGTGCGCGTCGCCGGCGGCGCGTCCGAAGCCGAGACCACGTCCAACCTGATCGGCACCACCAACACTGCCGGCCGGTACACCGGCATGAAAGCGCTGCTGTCGGCTCGTAACCGCTTTGGCGTCGCGCCGCGCATCCTGGCCGTACCGGGGCTCGACAGCCTGCCCGTGGGGACCGAGCTGGTCAGCATCGCGCAGAAGCTGCGCGCCTTCGCCTACCTCTCCGCCCATGGCTGCCAAACCAAGGAAGAGGCCACCGCCTACCGGAGCAACTTCGGCCAGCGCGAAGCGATGGTGGTCTGGCCGGATTTCGTGGGCTGGGACACCGCCGCCAATGCCGAGACCACCCTGTGGGCCACGGCCCGCGCGGTCGGCCTGCGCGCCAAGATCGACAACGAGACTGGCTGGCACAAAACAATCTCCAACGTGGCCGTCAACGGCGTAACGGGCCTGTCGCGCGACGTGTTCTGGGACCTCCAGGATCCGGCTACCGATGCCGGCTACCTGAACGCGCACGAGGTCACCACGCTGATCCACCGCGACGGCTACCGCTTCTGGGGCTCGCGCACGTGCAGCGCAGATCCGCTGTTCGCCTTCGAGAACTACACGCGCACCGCCCAGGTGCTGGCCGACACCATGGCCGAAGCGCATATGTGGGCCAACGACCTACCGATGACGCCCACCTTGGTGCGCGATCTGCTGGAGGGCATCAACGCCAAGCTGCGCAACCTGACGCGCAACGGCTACCTGCTGGGCGGCGCCGCCTGGTACGCCCCCGAGGCCAACAGCAAGGACACGCTCAAAGACGGCCAGCTCGCCATCGACTACGACTACACGCCGGTGCCACCGCTGGAGAACCTGAAGTTCCGCCAGCGCATCACCGACCGCTACCTGATGCAGTTCGCCGAAGCCGTCAAGGCGGCTTGAGCTGCGCCCCACCACCTGACAAGGACTCCCGATGGCCCTGCCACGCAAACTCAAACACTTCAACGTCTTCGCGGATGGTGTGAGCCACGCCGGCGAATGCGAAGAAATCACCCTGCCCAAGCTCGCGCGCAAGCTGGAGGAATACCGCGCCGCTGGCATGAACGGCCCGATCGAGATCGACATGGGCAACGAGAAACTGGAGATGGAGACCACCTACGGCGGTCTGATGCGCGAAATCCTCAAGCAGTACGGCATCACCACCGTCGACGGTGCCATGCTCCGCTTCGCCGGTTCCTATGAGCGCGAAGACTCCAAGGACGTTGATGCGGTGGAGATTGTGGTGCGCGGCCGGCATACCGAAATCGACTTCGGCACCGCCAAGGCCGGCGACAAGGGCGCCTTCAAGGTCAAGTCCTCGCTGTCCTACTACAAGTTGACCGTCAACGGCGAAGTCTGGTGCGAGCTGGATTTCGTCAACTTCATCGAAATCATTTTCGGGGTTGATCGCCTGGCCGCGCAGCGCCGCGCCATCGGTCTCTGACCCGGGCGCCGCCCACCGCGCCCGGGCGGGCCGACCTGCCCACTCCCCTTCACCTCTTCATCGCTTTGACCACCATGGAAAAAAAAACCGCAACCATCGACCTGGACACTCCTATCACGCGCGGGGAACAGACCATCAAGAGCATCACCGTGCGCAAGCCAGGCGCCGGCGAGCTGCGCGGCGTGAGCCTGATGGACCTGATGCGCATGGACGTGACCGCCCTGCATACCGTGTTGCCGCGCATCACCGATCCGACGCTGACCCCGGCCGATGTGAGCAAGATGGACCCCGCCGACCTGACCCAGTTGGCCGTCGAGGTGACCGGTTTTTTGCTGACGAAGGCGCAGCAGCAGGACACCTTCCCGACCGAGTCGAAGACGCCGCCGCCGACATCGGCGTGATTTTCTCTTTCCGCCTGGACGAGCTGTACGCCATGGGAATCGTGGAACTGATGGAGTGGCGCGAACGCGCGCGCGAACGTAGCGGGGCCGAGGAATGAGCGACACCCGCCGCCTGCGCCTGGAGGTTGTGCTGGCCGCCGTGGACAAGGCCACGCGGCCGTTGCGCAACCTGATGGGCGCCAACAACGACCTGGCCCGGGCCGTGAAGGCCACGCGCGCCCAGCTCAAGGACCTGGAGCGCACGCAGGCTGGCATCGACAGCTTCCGCAAGCTGTCCCGGGACGCGGCCATCACCAGCACCCAACTGAAGACGGTGCGCGGGCGGGCCGACGAGCTGGCCCGCCAGCTGAAGGCGACGAGCGAACCATCGGCCGCGCTCACGAAGGCCTTCGAGGCCGCCAAGCGGGAAGCACAGGCGCTCAAGACCCGGCAATCGGAATTGTCTGAAAAGCTGCACCAGGTGCGCGGGCGGCTGGCGGAAGCCGGCGTCGGCACGCAGAACCTGGCGCAGCACCAGCGCACACTGCGCAGCCGCATCGCCAGCACCAACGAGCAGTTGGAGACGCAGACGCAGCGCATGGCGGCCGTGACCGCGCAGCAGCGCCGCATGGCCGCCGCGCACCAGGCGGCGGACAAGGTGCGCGCGCGCGCCGGGAACGTGGCCGCCGCCGGCGCGGGCGCCACCGCGGCCGGCATGGCGGCCGGCGCCCCGTTGCTCAAGGGCCTGGGCGAAGCCCAGCACTACGACCTGGAGAAGCTGCGCATCGGCGCGCTGGGCCTGGGCGACCCGTCCACCAAGGAAGCGCTGGCTTTCGCCGAGCAGATGAAGGCGTACGGCGTCAGCCAGGTCGAGAAGGCCGAGCTGATGCGCGACGCCATGAGCGTGTTCGCGGACACGCATCACGCCGAGATGGTGATGCCGACGCTCGCCAAGATGAAATTCGCCAATGCTGCCGTGTTCGGCCAAGCCGAAGGCGCGGAGAACGAACGCAAGTTCGTGGACATGCTCAAGGTGATCGAGCTGCGCGGCGGCCTGGCGAGCGAAGGCGAGTTCAAGAAGCAGGCCGACATGGTGCAGAAGGTCATCACCGCGACCGGCGGGCGCGTGCAGGCCGGGGAATGGCTCCAGGTCATCAAGCGCGGTGGCCTGGCCGCCAAGGGCATGGATAGCGAGGCGTTTTACTACACGCTGGAGCCGCTGGTGCAGGAGATGGACGGCGCGACCGTGGGCACCGCCATGATGAGCGCGTACCAGAATCTCTATCAGGGCAAGACGACGAAACGGGCGCTGCACAACCTGGACAAGTTCGGCCTGATCGCCGATCGCAGCAAGGTCCAGGAGGACAAGGCCGGCCAGGTCTCGTTCATGGACCCGGGCGCGCTCAAGGGCGCGGAGCTGTTCCGCAAGAACCAATTCGCCTGGGTTGAACAGGTGCTGTTGCCGGCGCTGGCGGCCAAGGGCATCACCTCGCAAGCGCAGGTTCAAGACGCCATCGGCAGCATCCTGTCGAACCGCACCGCGTCCAACCTGATTTCGCAGATGGTGGTGCAGCGGGACCAGATCCACAAGAACATGCGCCTGAACGCCGGCGCCGCCGGGATCGACCAGCTCGACACGGCCGCGCGCGGGCTGTCGCAGGGCAAGGAGCTGGAAACGCTCGCCCGGGTGCACGACCTGGAGAAGTCGCTCGGCGAAAAGGTCTTGCCGCTGTACGCGCGCGGCCTGGAACTGGTCGGCCAGGCCGCCGAGAGCGTCACCACGTTCATGCGGGACCACCCGACGCTCGCCAAGGCCGCCGCCGTCGCGGTCGGTGCGCTGGCGGCCTCGCTGCTGGTGCTGGGGCCGGTCATGCTGGCCGTGGCGTCCGTGCTGGGACCCTACGCGATGCTGCACATCCTGTTCGCCAAGTTGGGCGTCACGGGCGGCGCACTGTCGGGCGTGCTGCGCGGCCTGGCCGTCGCCTTCAACGTGGTCATGCGCGCCGTGGCCGTGCTGGGCCGGGTGCTGCTGCTGAACCCGCTTGGACTGCTGGTGACGGCGATTGCCGTGGCCGCCTACCTGGTCTACCGGTACTGGGAGCCGATCAGTGGCTTCTTCTCCGGGCTCTGGCAACAGGTGAAAGCGGCGTTCGACGGCGGCATCACGGGCGTGTCCGCGCTGATCCTGAATTGGTCGCCGGCCGGCCTGTTCTATGGCGCGCTCGCGCCGGTGTTGCAGTGGTTCGGGTTCGACGTACCGGCCAAGTTCACCGAGTTCGGCGCCAACATCGTGCAGGGCCTGGCCAACGGCATCCGCAGCGCAATCGGCTGGGTCACAGATGCCGTTTCCAGCGTGGCAAGCGGCGCGATCGCGGCCTTCAAAGGCCTGCTGGGCATCCACTCGCCCAGCCGCGTGTTTGCCGAGCTGGGCGGGTTCACCATGGCCGGCCTGGGCGAAGGCCTCTCGCGCGGCCAGGAGGGGCCGCTGCAGGCCGTGCAAACGGTGGCCGCCAGGCTGACCAGCATCGGCGCTGGCATCGCGATCGGCACGGCGCCGGCCGTGGCGGGCCCCGTGCGCTTCGACACCCGGGCGCCGCTGGTCGGCGGCCTGGGCACCGCCGCGGCGCCGGCACCGGCCGCCCCCATCACCATCGTCATCAACCCGCCGGCTGGCAGCGATGAACGGCTGATTGCGCGCCTGGTGGAAGACCGGTTGCGCCAACTCGAAAACCAACGCGCGGCGCGTGGGCGCTCGCGCTTCACCGATACGGATTGACCATGATGATGGCGCTGGGGCTGTTCGTGTTCAGCCTGGACACGGCCCCCTACCAGGAGTTTCAACGCCAGGTCGGCTGGCGGCACCCGTCGAACAACCGCGTGGGCCGCCGGCCGGCCCGCCAGTTCACCGGGCAGGACGACGAGACGATTACGCTGTCCGGCAAGCTGCTGCCGGAGCTGACCGGCGGCGAGTGGACGCTGGCCGCGCTGGAGGCCATGGCGAACACCGGCGATGCATACACGCTGATCGAGGGCACCGGCCACTACTACGGGCAGTTCGTCATCGAGAGCATGGACGTGAAGCGTACCTACTTCTTCCAGGACGGCGCGGCGCGCGCGGTCGATTTCACGATCAAGCTGGCACGTGTCGATGATGACCTGGCGTCCAAGGTCGTGACCACCGTGACGAGGGCGCTGTCATGACGATCGAGATGCTCACCGGGGACGCGGAGCCGAAGCCCGTCTACCGGCTGAAGGTCGGCGACAAGGACATCACCGACCGCTTCCAGGACCGATTGATTGGGCTGACGCTCACCGACAACCCGGGCTTCGAGGCGGACCAGCTCGACATCGAGCTGGACGATAGCGACGGCCTGTTGGAGCTGCCGGCGAAGGGCGTGCGCCTAGCGCTGTCGATCGGCTGGGCGGATACCGGCGTGGTGAGCAAAGGCACGTTCAAGGTGGATGAGCTGGAGCACACCGGCCCGCCGGATCGCCTCACGATCCGCGCGCGCAGTGCGGAGCTGGACGGTGGCCTGACCACCAGGCGGGACAACTCCTATGCCGGCAAGACGGTCGGCGCCATCGTGCAGTCCATCGCCCTGCGCAACAAGCTCACGTCCATGGTGAGCAAGAAGCTGGCCGGCAAGGTCATCGAACACGTGGACCAGACGGGCGAGTCCGACGCCAACTTCCTCACGCGCCTGGCGCGCGATTTCGATGCGATCGCCACCGTGAAGAACGGGAAGCTGCTGTTCATCCCGGCCGGCGAGCCGACCAGCGGATCCGGCCTCGCCTTGCCCAAGGTGACCATCACCCGCGCCGCGGGCGACACGCATACCTTCCTGGTTGCCGATCGGGAGAACTACAACGGCGTGAAGGCCTACTACCAGGACACGCGCGCCGGCACGCGCGGCGAAGTGGTGGTCGACGCTTCCAACGCCGTCGTCACGAAGGAGAAGCAGGACGGCAAGGTCAAGAAATCGAAGAAGAAGACCGCGACGGTGGCCGCACAGCCGAACCCGGATAACGCGCGCGTGCTGCGCCACACCTATGCGTCTAAGGCCAACGCCGAGCGCGCGGCGCGCGCCGAGTGGCGCAAGATTCAGCGCGGCGTCGCGACCTTCACCATCACGCTCGCGCGTGGCCGGCCGGACCTGTTCCCCTCACTGCATGCGAGCGTGAGCGGGTGGAAGAAGGACATCGACAACACGCAGTGGAGCGTCGGCAAGGTGACGCACAACCTGAATGATCGCGGCTACACCAGTTCGCTGGAGCTGGAGATCCAGCCGGAGAAGTTGGAAGAATCGGGTACGGCGGCCGGGTGACGGCCCAGGCGGGGCCGTGTTGTGGCGTGGGCATCGACAACAGGCGGCTGGTGCGTTGCGCGCGCGCCCGAGGCATTCTGGTGCTGTAACAGCAGGAACAGCAATCCATGCAGGACATCCGTTGCGGCGTATGCCACCGCAAACTCGGCGCAGGCGAATACGTGCGCCTCGCCATCAAATGCCCGCGCTGCGGGACGATGAATATCCTGAGGGCCGAGCGCCCCGCACCAGAGAGCCAGCGAGCTTCGTACCGTGGAGACTCCACCCATGAAGCTCAATCACCTTCATCGTAGCAACGCCCTGGACGTGTTGCGCGGCCTGCCTGATGCATCCATCGACATGGTGTTCACGGACCCGCCGTATTCGTCGGGCGGCTTGCATGCTGGCACCCGCGCACAAGCGCCGCAGACGAAATACATTCACTCGGGCGTGCGGACGCAGTACGCCACCTTCGGCCACGACAACAAGGACCAGCGTTCATGGACGTTCTGGTGCATGACCTGGCTGGCCGAGGCCTACCGCGCGACCAAGGACGGCGGTTACCTGGTGTGCTTCACCGACTGGCGCCAGTTGCCGAGCCTCACCGACGCCATTCAGGGCGCCGGCTACATCTGGCGCGGCGTGGTCGTGTGGGACAAGACGCCCGGCCGCGCGCGGCCCCGCGCCGGCGGCTTCTCGGCTCAGGCCGAGTTCATGGTGTGGGCGACGAAGGGGGCGGTCCCTGCCAACAACAAAACATATCTGCCAGGCGTGTTTGCTGAAAGGCTCGCACTCCCCAAGCGCCACATGACCGAGAAGCCGATGGGCCTCGCACGTGAGGTGGTGCGACTGGTGCCGCCGGGAAGCGTGGTATGCGATCCGTTTGCGGGATCGGGGACGTTCTTGGTGGCGGCCAAGGAAGCGGGCCACCACTGGATCGGCTGTGAGATGGAGCCGGCCTATCACGATATCGCCGCTGCGCGTCTTGCCGAGACTCCCGCGCAAAGCTAGTCGGCCTCGCTCGCTTCCTACTTCGCTCAGGTGCCGGGCACCCAGTATGGATCACGATGCGCTGCCGGATCGAGCACGCACTCGAACGTAGCCGACTCGTAGGCGTGCATGATGGCGCCGACAGAGTACGTGTGACCGTCCCATTCGCAATCGGACAGCGGCACGTCTGCAAGCATCCAACTCGTTATCAGCACGGCAACCGCTGCGCTTGTGACCGAGGCCAGGGCAATCATCTTCCAACGCTGACGAAATGCGGCTTGCTGGCGTTTGTTGCGCCGGCCCCGCGATTCGGTTGGGGGTGCTGCTGTGTCTCGAATGGTTCGCGGCGCGAGGAAGATCGTGGTTCCGTTGATGACCTTTTTGACCTCGCCGTGAAATTCAAAACGTGACTTCATACTTCTAGTTGGCGGCCCCTCTTTTTATTGTTTGCCGCTGGTGTGGAGAAGCGCGGCACTCTACGACACGCGACGCACGGCCTGCTAGCCCCACCCAAGGAGGGGCGGGGTCCGGGAACAATGGCTAGCTGTCCTTGTCTCCACGCTTCTTCTTGCCGCTGCCCGATTGGACAGTCTGGTGGCGAGTCTCGTTGTAGTCGCCACTGATGTTCTTAACATCGCCAACCGAGCCGTGGAACACCATCTCGTTGCGCGTCTTTGCCTTCTTTTCCGCTTGCGGCTGGATACCGCCAATCAGCGCCAGCACACCTGCGCGCCCCCGCGCATCGAGCCTGCGGTAACCCATTAGGACCATCTCTTCGTCGGGTGCCAGCTCAGCCGCCGAGTGTTTGCCTGTCAGCACGTACAGCACATCGACACCGCTATCGGCCAGTGCAGTGAGGTAGTTGGCGTCCGGCACCCGCTCGGATTTTTCGTAGAGCACTTGCGTCTTCACTGTCACGCCACCGAGCGCGCCGAACTCAGTCTGGTTCAGCTCCTTGCGCTTGCGTTCCTCGGCGAGACGTTCCCCTAGCGATTCCATTTGATCCATTTATTGTGTTGAAATTAAACCGTTCGGTGCATATACTAGGCACTGTCTCATTGATCCACTCAAGTATATCGACATGGCTATCGCGAAACCCCCTGTCTCCCCCGCACGACGCGGCATGCTGACGACGCGCACTGTCAGCACTCGGCTGATGCCGCACGAGCTTGCCGCGCTTGAAGCCCAGGCGTTGGAGGAGAACCGTTCCGTTTCCAGCATGGTCCGCCTCATGCTCATCAAAGGCATGGAGGCATCCGGCCTCGCTGCTCTCGAATCCCCTCAGGGTTGACCACTCCGCGCCCCGGCCCATCGATCCCGCCGTCCCGGCCCCCCACGCGGAAACCCTCTCAATGAAACTCGTTTGCCCGCATTGCGATAACCGCATGCATATCCGCACCAGCCGCGCGGTGTCGCTGCTTTCGCGCGAGTTGTACGTCCAGTGCCCCAATGTGGTCTGTGCGTACACGTGCGTGGCCATCGTCTCGCAGGTCCGCGTCGTCGCGCCGTCCATGACCCCCAATCCCCAGGCCTACCTCCCGGTCGGCCGGACCCGTCTGCTACCCACCAACCCGCGCCAGCTCGACTTGCTGACCGGCTAACGGCGTAGCCCCTTAACCCCTTCCCCTCGCGTCTGTTTTCGCGCCTTGCCCGGCGCGAGGGGCTTTCTTTTGCCTAAAAAAGGAGCCATGCATGGCATTCATCAACACCTCGTTTAGCAAAGTCACCGGACTGAAGGTCGAGCCGGTGCAGTTCCACAAGCTGCCAGCCGATGGCGATGGACCTGGATACGTCTTTGCCACGCAGATGCTTCGCGTAACGACCTGGGACGGCAGCAATACCAGTCTCCTGCTCCACATCGAGAACGGCTGCCAATCCCTCGCCACTGGCGAAGTCGTAACGTTTTGTGCGCGTCCTGCCGGAGCGGTCGCGTGATGCTCGCCCTCGTGAACCTCTGGATGCTGATGTCCGCCCTGGTGTCAGTGGCGCTGATGAACTATGGCGCTCGCACTCAGCGGTGGGGCGCACTCGCCGGCTTGCTCGGGCAACCGGCCTGGCTGTACCTGACGCACGTGACCGGCGAGGCTGGGATGTTCACTGCCAGCCTGTTCTTCACGCTGTGCTACGGCCACGGCGTGTGGCTCGGCTTCTTCACGCAGGGCCGTCGTGCTCGCCGCCGGAGCACTGGCTCCGCTGCGCCGGCGCCGCTCGAATCCACCCGCCATTGACTTCAAGCGCCGCCGGCGACCTGGACGACTGACCTCTACACCCGACAACCATGAAAACAACGATCGCCTTCAACATCGACACCAGCACCTTGCAAGGCTGCACCGACGACTACCTCGCCGCCCTCTGGTACATCGCGCAGACCAACCCCGCCACGAATGACAACCACGACGCCGGCGTGGCGGTGGAGCACATCGGCCGCGAAATCATCCGGCGTTGGATGCGTGGCGTCCCGGTTCCTCTCTGGAACATCCAGGGCCGCGACCACTACCACCAGCAGTTGATCCGCTTTGCGCGCTGGAACGGCCAGGAGTGGGAGGCCGCGCAGTAACATGAACCCTACCCTTGCTGGCGACATCGCCTTGCGCCTGGTGCGCGATTACGGCTTCAAGGAGCGCAACAACAAGCTGGAGGCCGGCACATGCCCGTCGTGCGGCAAGCGCTCGCTGTGGGCCTTCTCCGAGGCACCCTGGGTCGTCCGCTGCAACCGCCTCAACAAATGCGCGTCCGAGCTGCACGTCAAAGAGCTGTATCCCGATTTGTTTGCTTCGTGGAGCGATCGGTTTGTCCGCTCTCCCGAAGCACCCAATGCGGCAGCGGATGCCTACCTGCGCGATGCCCGAGGCTTCGACCTGGCACGCATTGCCGGTTGGTACGTGCAGGAGAGCTACTACAGCCATGAACTGAAGATTGGCAGCGCCACAGTCCGCTTTCCCCTCGCGGGCGGTGCGTATTGGGAGCGCATCATCGACCAGCCTGAGCGGTTCGGCGATCGCAAGGCTACCTTCCACGGGCAGTACGGCGGCACCTGGTGGCAGCCGCCTAATCTGCCCGCCGATGTGGCCGAAGTCTGGCTGGTGGAAGGCATCTTCGATGCCATCGCGCTCATGCATCACGGTATTGCCGCCGTGGCCCTGCTTTCGTGCGTCAACTATCCGCGCGCTGCGCTGGCCGCGTTGGCGGAGCAATGCGCAACTGCCGGCCGGCCCCGCCCGCGTCTTGTGTGGGCGCTCGATGATGATCGTGCGGGGCGCCGCTACATGGCCCAGCACATCGAGCGCGCACGCGCGGACAACTGGACCGCATCGGCCGCGCTGCCCAAGCAGCAGGGCAAGGTCAAAATGGATTGGAACGAGCTGCACCAGCGTGACCGGCTGTCAGCGCAGCACGTGGAGGAGTACCGTTACCTGGGCGACCTGTTCACCGCCGCCAGCCCGTCCGAGAAGGCCCGCCTGGTCTACCATCGATCGGGCGACGCGCAATTCCCGTTCGACTACCGGAACCGGTCGTACTGGTTCAAGCTGGAGCTGGACGCCTTCCAGCGCGAAACCGCCGCGGTGCGCGAAGCCCATCCGGACATGCCCGACGACGAAGTGCGCGAGCACGCCGTGCTGCGCGCGGGCGTGGTACAGATGGTCGCCAACTGCCAGCCCACCGCGCTCTACTATCAGGCCAGCCCGCAAACCGACGAGGCGTGGTACTACTTCCGCGTGGCCTTTCCGCATGACGGCGAGCCGATCAAGGCGACCTTCACCAGTGCGCAAATCGCCAGCAGCAGCGAGTTCAAGAAACGCCTGTTGGGCGTCGCGCCCGGCGCCATGTACACCGGCACGGGTGCCCAGCTCGACGGCTATCTTGCGCGCCAGCTCGCGCGCATCCCGACCGTGCAGACCATCGACTACATCGGCTACAGCAAGGAGCATGGCTGTTACGTCTACGGCGACGTCGCCATCAAGGATGGGCGGCTCTACCGCCTCAATGACGAGGATTTTTTCGACATCGGCAAACTTGCCATCAAGACGATCAGCCAGTCGGCTAGCCTGACCCTCAGCACCGATAGCAAGGCCGTGCCGGCCGACTGGCTGCCCCTCTTGTGGCATGCCTTCGGCCCCAAGGGGCTGGTAGCGCTCGCCTTCTGGTTCGGAAGCTTGTTCGCGGAACAGATCCGCCAGTCACAGAAAAGCTATCCGTTCCTGGAGCTGGTGGGCGAACCCGGCGCCGGCAAAACCACGCTGATCGAATTCCTGTGGAAACTGTGCGGCCGACGCGACTACGAGGGCTTCGACCCGAGCAAATCGTCCCTGGCGGCGCGCGCCCGGAACTTCGCGCAGGTGTCCAATCTCCCGGTGGTGCTGATCGAGGCGGACCGCGGCGAGGAAGGAGCCAAACAACGCGGCTTCGATTGGGACGAACTCAAGACCGCCTACAACGGGCGCAGCACCCGCGCACGCGGCGTCAAGAATGGCGGGAACGAAACCTACGAACCGCCGTTCAGGGGTGCCATCGTCATTAGCCAGAACGCCGAAGTGAGCGCGAGCGACGCAGTGCTCCAGCGCATCGTGCACATCTACTGCGACCGATCGGCACAGACGCCGGCAACACGCGCCTCCGCCGAGGCCCTGGAGCGCATCGCCATCGAGGACGTGTCCGGCTTTCTCCTTGCCGCCGTCATGGCGGAGAAGCAGGTGTTGGAGACATTCGATGCCCGCGTGTCTCAGCATGAGAACGCCCTGTTAGAGCGCCCCGATGTGAAAACGGTGCGCCTGGCGAAGAACCACGCCCAAATTATGGCGATGCTCGATGCCCTTCGCCTCGTCCTGCCGCTCACCGACGAGCAGCACGCCGCCGGCCTGGCCGAACTGGGCCGCATGGTCGCCGCACGTCAGCAGGCCATCAGCGCGGACCACAAGCATGTCCAACAGTTTTGGGAGGTGTACGACTTCATCGAGTCGGCCGACGACGACCGCCCGATCCTCAACCACGCACGCGGCGCCGGCCTGATTGCGATCAACCTTCAGCACATGGCACAGGCCGCCGGCGAGCGGCGTATCGAGCTGCCAACCGTCGAGGATCTAAAGCGCGTGCTGAAGACCTCACGCCAGCGCAAGTTTGTGGATATTCGTGCCGTCAACAGCGCCATCAACGCGCACTACAACCGCGAATACCTGCACCTGCCCAAGCGGCCGGAGACCGTGAAGTGTTGGGTGTTCGAGTCAGGACAGCGAACTGCATCGTGAGCGATTCCGCCCACATCAATCGCCAACCTGCCACGCCAAAGTTCAAGACAGCCCAAGAATACTGAATGCCAATGCAAGAAAAAACTGCCACCAACGACTCCACACCGGGCAGCGGCGCGCTGCTCTTCCGCATCAACGTTGCCGAGGCCAAGCTCGGGGTATCCCGCTCTACCATCTACCGCTTGGCCAAGTCTGGGGAGCTTGAGCTCGTGAAAATTGGCAGCAGGTCGAGCGGCATTACCGCCGCTAGCATCCACGCCATGATTGAGCGAAACAAAGTTTCTCGCTGATACCATAGTGGCATTCGCACAACATGCACGCGGCGCCGACAAGGCCCCCGTAGTGGGTAGCTAGGTGGGTAGCTCAAGCAGAAACTCGGGCGATTACCCAACGTAAGCGCCTGAAATTAAAAGAAATTCCGTACGCAATGAGAATCGCAACTTGGAACGTCAACTCCCTCAAAGTCCGCCTGCCGCACGTCCTGCAATGGCTGGGCGAGCGCGAAGCCGACGCCACGCCGATCGACCTGCTCTGCCTGCAGGAACTCAAGCTGCCCGATGACCGCTATCCGCTGGCCGAGCTCGATGCCGCCGGCTACGCCTCGCTGTTCACCGGCCAGAAGACCTACAACGGCGTGGCCATCCTCGCGCGCAAGGCCGCCATGCCCGAGGGCCGCGACGTGGTCAAGAACATCCCGGGCTTTGCCGACGAGCAGCAGCGCATCGTGGCCGCCACGTACGATGTGGCCGGCGGGCCGGTGCGGGTGATCTCCGCCTACTTCCCCAACGGCCAGGCACTCGACTCCGACAAGATGGTCTACAAGATGCGCTGGCTGGCCGCGCTGCAGGACTGGCTGAAGGCCGAGATGGACGCCCATCCGCGCCTGATGCTGCTGGGCGATTTCAACATCGCTCCCGACGACCGCGACGTGCACGATCCGAAGAAGTGGGAAGGCATGAATCTCGTCTCGCCCGAGGAGCGCGCCGCGTTTCGTGCGCTGGAAAGCGCCGGGCTGGTCGATGCCTTCCGCATGTTCGAGCAGGCGGACAAGCTGTTCTCGTGGTGGGACTACCGGCTGTTCGCGTTCAGGCGCAATGCCGGACTGCGCATCGACCACATCCTGCTGTCGCCCGAGCTCGCCCAGCGCTGCGAGTCGTGCCACATCGACCGCGTGCCGCGCGGATGGGAACAGCCGTCTGACCACACGCCAGTGGTCGCCGCCCTGCGCAACGCCTGAGCGAAGCGGTCCGCATGGCCTCCACCTTCAAGCACCGCAACCTGCCGCATCTGCTGCTGCGCGCGCGCGAAACCTTCATGACGCGCTTTCGCCCCCTCCTGCGCGAGCACGGCATCACCGAGCAGCAGTGGCGCGTGCTGCGCACCCTCAACGACACCGGCGACATGGAGCCCAACCAGCTCGCCGACGCCTGCCTGATCCTGAGCCCGAGCCTGACGCGCATGCTGGCCGCGATGGAGCAGGCCGACATGATCGTGCGCACGCGCTCGGCGGTGGACCAGCGCCGTCAGCTCATCTCGCTGACGCCCAAGAGCCGCGGCTTCCTGGCCGACGTCGAGCCGCAGGTGGACGCGGCGTATGCGGACCTCGAGCACCTGCTCGGCCGCACGCGGCTGGAGGCGCTCTACCGCGTCGTCGACGAGGCCATCGACGTGCTGGAGACACACGCCATGAGCGAACGCCTCCCGGCCGGCGACTGACCGCGCACCATCAGTACACCGCGCCAACCCGCCCCGGCGCGGACACAGCCGCACCGGCAAACGACCGCGCCAACTGTTCGGCGCCGCGGGCCAGCAGCGTGACATCCGTCCCCACGGCGACAAAGGTTGCCCCCAGCGACAGGTAATGCCGCGCCTGCGCCGGATCGGCCGACAGGATGCCCGCTGCCTTGCCCGCCGCGACGATGCGCCGGATGGCATCGTCGATGGTCTTGCGCACCTCCGGATGGCCCGCCTCGCCCGGGTGCCCCATCGACGCGGCCAGATCGGCCGGCCCGATAAAGACACCATCGACACCCTCCACAGCCAGGATCGCGTCCAGGTGCTCGACGCCGCGCGGCGTTTCCACCTGTACCAGCGTGCACATCTCGGCGTCGGCGCGGCGGACGTAGTCGTCCACGCGGTTCCAGCGCGATGCCCGCGCCAGCGCACTGCCCACGCCGCGGGTACCGTGGGGCGGATAGCGCATCGCCGCCACGGCCGCGCGCGCCTCCTCCGCGCTCTGCACCATCGGGACCAGCAGCGTCTGCGCGCCGATGTCGAGCAGGCGCTTGATCTCCACCATGTCGTTCCACGCCGGCCGCACGATCGGATGCACGGGATACGGCGCCACTGCCTGCAGTTGCGCCAGCGTCGACTGCAGTTGGTTGGGCGCATGCTCGCCGTCGATCAGCAGCCAGTCGAAGCCGGCCCCGGCGACGATCTCGGCGGGATAGGGATGCGCCATCGCCAGCCACAGGCCGATCTGCGGCCGGCGCTCTGCCAGCGCGCGCTTGAAGGGATTCAGCGGAAGCTGCATGTCGGAGGGTTCCTCCACAGGGATGAGCGGGTTGGACAAACAAGTCGCACGGCGTGACGGTCGACGATGCTGCCGGCCGACCGGCGCGTCACAACGGAATTGGATCGCCGGGCGCACAGGAACCCGTCCGGGACGGTCTGCCCCGGCTCCGGCGCCCGAAGCGGCTGGCAATGAAAAAACCGGTCATGAAGACCGGCTTTTCGTGCGAGGCGGCGGACCAGCATCCGCCGTGCGCGGGTGTCAGGCAGACTGGCACCCGCGAGAGCATGCGATCGGAATCACGCCGACGCGATATGCGCGCGCTTGACGACCACCGGTTGCGGCAAATCGTGCAATCCGGAGCGCTGCACACCGTCCGCGATGAGCACGCGGGCGGCATCCTGGATGCGCGCCTGGCCCGCCTCAAAGGCCGCCTGCAACGACACAACCTGGTCACCACTCAGCCCTTCCCACAGCGCCTCGCGCGTGGCCACGCAGGTCACCTTTTCACCATCGACGAGCGCATCGAACAGCAAGCCCTCGTTGTTGATGGCGTACTCCTGTTTCGGTTCGAACTTGATTTCCATCTCACAGCCCTCCGATTGCAATGAAGAACAGCGCACACGCCGCAAGGCGTGGAAGTCGTGCGGGGGGGCCGGCACGACTTCGTCGATCTGCGAGGCTCATTTTAACCACAGGTTGCACCGGGTGTGCGATCACCTTCGTCAATCCCGATAGCCCGAGGCGCCCCGCGAGGCGCCATCCCAGTCCCCGCCTGGGTTTGCCCGCCCTCGCCACACACATGTTTTTTTGTCAGGATGATCCCGGTCTGCCCGACTGACGCCATGCCGGGACCACACGGCCTCGCTTTGCCAGGGAGCGCATCATGGGATTCAACCGACGGTTATGGCTGGGGATGGGCGCGCTGATGCTGCTGGTGCAGGCCGGGCGCACTGCCGTGGCAAATGATTGCAGTACGTTGCACGCCAAGAGCCCGCCACACACCGTAGCGGTCGTTGAACTCTACACCTCGGAGGGCTGCAACAGCTGCCCTCCGGCGGACCGCTGGCTGTCGCGCACCGCGGCCGATCCGCAGCGCTGGATCCCGCTCGCGCTGCATGTCGACTACTGGGACGGCCTCGGCTGGAAAGACCCGTTCAGCCGTGCGGCGTTCACCGGACGGCAGCGCGCACTGGGCGACGCCGCCCATGCCTCGACGATCTACACCCCGGAGGTGTTCGTCTCCGGACACGAACTGCGCCGCTGGGCCGCCCCGGCCGATTTCTCGCATGCGATCGAAGCCCGCAACGCCCGCCCGGCGCAAGCGGAGATCGCCCTGGATGCCACCGCCGTCGGCACGCAGCGCGTGATCCTGCAAACGCGCGCACGCTTCACCCTGCCCCCGCTTACCGCCGATGCCGAGCCGCCGGTCGCGTGGATCGCCCTGACGCAGAACGGCCTCGTCAGCCGTCCCAGCGGCGGCGAAAACGGCGGCGTGGAATTGCACCACGACCATGTCGTACGGGAATGGATCGGCCCGATCCGGCTGAACGGACCGACCACGACCTGGCAAGGCGAGATTGCGCTGCCCGCCGGCGCACGGCCGGCCGACGTGGGACTGGCCGCCTTCATCGAGCGGCCCGGCGACGCGGACATCCTGCAGGCGACCGCCGCGCCGCTGTGCCGCTAGACGGCGCCCCGATCAGCTCGCCGTTTCGGAAACCGGCACGGCCCCGCGCTCCGGCGCGTGCAGCAGCGATCGGCTGCGCGCATAACCGAAATACACCAGCAGGCCGATCGCCATCCAGATCACAAAGGCCATCCAGGTGAGCGCCTGCAGCTGACTCATCAGGAACAGGCACAGCACCACCGCCGCCAGCGGCACGAACGGCACCCCCGGGCAGCGGAAGCCGCGAGACAGCTCCGGGCGCTTGCGGCGCAGGACCAGCACGGCGACCGCAATCAGGGTGAAGGCGGCCAGCGTGCCGATGTTGATCAGTTCGGCCAGCACATTCAGCGGCACGAAGGCGGCAATCAGTGCGAACACGATGCCGACCACCCAGGTGTTGAAGAACGGCGTTGCATAGCGCGGGTGGATGTCCGACAGGCGCTTGGGCAGCAGGCCGTCGCGCGACATCGCGAAGATGACGCGCGTCTGCCCGTAGCCCATCACCAGGATCACCGTCGTCATGCCGATGATCGCGCCCAAGTCCACAAACCCGGCCACCCACGTCTCGCCGCCCATCTGCAGCGCCAGCGACACCGGATGGTCAACGCCGGCGAACTTGGGGTACGGCACGATGCCGGTCATGATGGCAGCCACCACCACATACAGGATCGTGCACAGCCCCAGCGAGCCGATAATGCCGATCGGCAGGTCACGCTCGGGGTTGCGGACTTCCTCCGCGGCGGAGGTCACCGCGTCGAAGCCGATGAAGGCAAAGAACACGAGGGCCGCCGCGCCGAACACGCCCGACATGCCGAATGGCATGAACGGATGCCAGTTGGCCGGCTGCACATGCCGCGCGCCGACGACGATGAACAGCACCACCACCGTCACCTTGATCGCCACCATGATGTTGTTGAACCGCGCCGATTCGCGCATGCCGAACGACAGCACCGCCGTGATGATCAGCATGATCAGCAGCGCCGGCAGGTTGAACAGCGTCTGCACGCCCGGAACCGCGCCCGGCGCGGCCGTCAGCGCCGTCGGCAGATGCACGCCGAAACCCGACATCAGTGACTGGAAATAGCCCGACCAGCCCACCGACACGGCCGAGGTCGCCAAGCCGTATTCCAGCATCAGGTCCCAGCCGATGATCCAGGCCACCAGTTCGCCCAGCGTGGCATAGGCATACGTATAGATCGAGCCCGACACGGGGATGGTCGAGGCAAATTCGGCATAGCACAGCGCGGCAAACCCGCACGCCAGCGCGGCAACGATGAACGACAGCGTCAGCGCGGGCCCCGCGGTCAGCGCACCGGTGCCGGTCAACACGAAGATGCCGGTGCCGATGATGGCCCCGACCCCCAGGAAGGTCAGGTCCAGCGGTCCGAGGACTTTCTTCAGGCCGGTATGGCTCTGGCTGGCGCGGATCATGTGATCCACGTTCTTGGTACGGAACAAACTCATCAAGGCGTCTCCTGTCTGCGCGCATTGCCGGGATGGGGCCGGAATGCACTATCGCGCACGTCTGGCGCGCGGCGGCGAATTTTGGAAAAAGCGGGCATTTTACCCGTTGGCGATGGCCGCCCTTCTATCGCTCAATGCAGACGAAAACATAGGACAAATCGTATCCGACCAGCGCGACCGGTCATGCCTGCCCGGGCAGCGTCAGGCACCCGACGGAGGATCCTCGGCAAACAGCGCCTGCTGGCGCGCGTGCGCATCCGTCTCATGCAGGCGCACGCCCACACCGAGCAGCCGCACCGGCATGCGCCGCCGCTCGAACCCCTGTGCCAGCAGCCGGGTAAAGACCGGCAGCGCCACCTGCGGATAGACGCACTCCACCGTGGTGCCGCGGAAATCCGCAAAGCGCAGCTTGACGAAGGTCTTGTGGATCATGTCGCCGGCATGGGCGCGCTCCACGCGCGCGGCAAGCTGATCGACCAGGACCGTCAGTTCGCGCTGGCAATCGTCCAGCGTGCGCAGGTCCGTCGCATAGGTTTCCTCCACGCTCACCGACTTGCGGATCTGCGACGGCTGCACCGGCCGGTGGTCGATCCCCCGGCACAGGTCATGCAGCCGGAAACCGAAGCTGCCGAAATGCTGCTGCAGCCGGTCGGTGCCCCAGCCGCGCAGGTCGCCGCAGGTCTGCGCGCCCAGGCGCCGCAGCTTGGCCGCCGTCACCTTGCCCACGCCGAACAGGCGCTCCACCGGCAACGCCGCCACAAACGCATCCACTTGCTGCGGCCGGACCACGAACAGGCCATCGGGCTTGTTCCAGTCGCTGGCGATCTTGGCGATGAATTTGTTGGGCGCCACGCCCGCCGACACCGTGATGCCGATCTCCTCGCGCACGCGGCGGCGGATGTCCTCGGCGATGCGCGTGCCGCTGCCGGCCAGCATCGTACTGTCAGTCACGTCCAGATAGGCTTCGTCGAGCGACAACGGCTCGACCAGCGGCGTATAGCTCTGATAGATGGCGAAAATCTGCCGGGCGACCTGGCGGTACTTGTCCATGGCGGACGGCAGAATCACCAGATCGGGGCAACGCTTGACCGCCTGCGCCATCGGCATCGCCGAATGGATGCCGAACTTGCGTGCCTCGTAATTGCAGGTGGCCACCACCCCGCGCCGCTCGGGGCGCCCGCCCACGGCCAGCGGCAGCCCGACGAGGCGCGGATCGTCGCGCATCTCGATGGCCGCATAGAAGCAGTCGCAGTCGCAATGGATGATCTTTCGCACGGCAGGCCGCCGCATCGGGCAGGCAGGCGTCGTTCAGGAGGAACGCAAGCGTACCAGCTTCCGCGGGCCGTGCACGGCGCAGGGCCCGACCGCGCCGCAACAGGATGTTTCGGTCATGCCGCAGCGCAGCATGACCGGGCGGTCGCGATCAGCGGGTGATGTCGCGCGACAAGCCGCCGAGCTCTTCGTTGAGGGCGCGCTGCTCGTCGCCGGACAGGCCGCCGTAGTGCTGGCTGGCCATGTCGCCGGCTTCCTGGCGGATCCGGCGCAGGCGGTCACGCAGGCCGTCGGCGCGGTACGGATCGATGTAGCCCTGCTGCTGACGCACGTCGACGCGATGGAATTCTTCGGCGATGCGCCCCTGGACCTGCTCGAAGCGGGCGTGCGGGTCCACCGGCGCGGGCGCGGGCGCCACGGGACGGGGTTGCGGCGGCGGCGCCACCACACAACCGGCCATCGAGGCCACCAGCACAGCGCACAGGGTCAAACGTGGAAGAATCGACATAGCAGGGCTCGGTTTGTTGTCGTCAAGAGGTCGTCAAGAGGCAGAGGCACCGGTCGCGCGGAAAAACTCGCGCTATCTTACAAACCGGCCATCGCAAAGCTGTGACGATTGGTAGCAGGACAAACAGGACATTCAAGCACTGTAGGACATCTCCGCCTCGGGCGGCTCGACAGGAGGCGGCTCCTCGTCGGGCGACGGCAGATCGGGAGGAATCCCCGGCGGCGCCGGCTCTTCGGGTGGTGGTACGGTGTGGAAAAGACGCACCTGGATGCCCAACCCGCGGGCTCGATACAAGGACATGGTTTTCCTCCCGGCAAAACACATCGACAATCTAGACCGTAGTACGCGATTCCCATACCAACAAGGCACCGCCTCCGCTGCCATGCTCGACCTTCCGACCGCCCGCTTCCAAGAACATACCCTCGTGCGCATCGGCGACGACCGCGCCGGCGGCTCCATGCTGTTGCTCGCCCCCGAAGCCGGCGGCCGGCTGGTGCGCTGGCGCCATCAAGGCGAAGAGATCCTGTACTGGCCGAACCCCGCCGACTGGTCGAACCCCGCAAAGATCCGCGGCGGCAACCCGGTACTGTTTCCGTTCATCGGCCGGCACTTCGTCGACGGCGAGCCGGGCCGCTGGCGCGATGCCGGCGGCCAGGTCCACGCCCTGCCCCAGCACGGCTTCGCGCGCGACCTGCCGTTCGAGGTGGAGAGCGCCGACCGCGCGCGCATCGTGCTGCTGCTGCGCGACGGACCGCAGACGCGCGCGGGCTATCCCTTCGCGTTCGAATTCCGGGCCAGCTACCGGCTGCTCGAAGACGGCCTGGAAGCGACGTTCTCCATCACGCATGCCGCCGAAGGCGATACGCATGCGCCGATGCCGTTCTACGCCGGCCACCATTTCTATTTCGCGCTACCCCACGTGCTGCGCCACGCGACCACGCTGCAGATGCCGCCCTCGCGACTGTCGCGGCAGTTGGCGGACGGTCGCCTCGATACGCCCCAGCCCGGCCATACGCTCTATACGCTCGACACCCCCGCGCTGCAGGACCGCTACCACCTGCTGGATGGCGCTGGTGCGGTCGTGCTCGACATTCCACCACATCCCGACGCCCCGCTCGGCCGCCGCATCCGCATTGAAATCGACGGCGCGCTGATGCCGTGGCACGCCATCACCACCTGGACGGAAAGCGAGACGTCCGACTTCTATTGCATCGAACCGTGGATGGGCCTGCCCAACGCGATCCACCATGGCGAGGGCCTGCACCTCCTGGCCCCGGGCGACACGCGACACGCCACCTGCCGGCTGCGCATCGTGCGCTGAGCCCGGTGCACGACGGCAACAACGTCGACCCGCCGACGACCTCTCCACTGCCTGCCCTGACTTCAGTCGCCGCTACGCGGGAATCGGTGCGCTTCAAGACGGAGACAGCACGGCCAAGCAAACGGGCCGGTGCATGAGCTTCGTGCGGGTGCTCCATCCGCGAACCAGCAGTACGCCATCGAAGTTGACGGCGCTGTCGGCCAAAGAAGACCTCGACTGGAGGACCCGCACCGATGGCAGGTACACATGAGCCTCAGAATCGCACGCATCCCGACGGGCGGCACAGCGTTTCTCGGTCCATCGCTTCAAGCGCTTGCGGGAATAGCCCCCCAATGGCATCCCGCTTCCCGGCGCAAGAAACGCAAAAGCCCGCGCAGTCTTTCGACTACGCGGGCTTTCTTGTTTGGTCGGGGCGAGAGGATTTGAATCCACCCATCCCCTATAAATCAACAACTTAGCGGTTGATGCGTGCCCCCGGTTACAGGGTGGTGTAGCAGGCTTACCTACTACTCGGCCAGTCTATCACGCCTCCGCGCAAGCGCGCTTCACGGTAGCGGTCCCGATATCGAAGTGCTCGGCCGTCTGCGCAATGGTCGCGCCGTTCTCAACCCGCCACGCCTTGATTTCAGCGTAGTCACTTGCGCGCTTCCGTCCGGTGTATTTCCCCTCGGCCTTGGCGATTGCCACGCCCCTGCGCTGCATCTCAGCTCGATTCAGGTAATCGGCCTCGCCCTGGGCTGCCATGAACGCTAGAACGGCATCCCGCGTAGCCTTTTCTATTGGGTCCGTAGCGCCACCGTCAAACGCCATGCCGTTCAACGTGCATTCGACCCGCACGCCCATATCCATCAGGCGGCGCATGGTCCGGTGCAGTTCGTCGTAACGGCGGCTGATCCGGTCCAGCCAGCGTACGATAAGCACGCCGCCGTGCCGCAAGTCGTGCTCAACTTTGCGCCACTGCTCCCGCTCGTCCGGGGCAACGTGATAGCCGCTCACGCCCTCGTCAATGAATACGTCCTTCTCCTTGACGCCGTGCGCCTTCGCGTCTTCGTACTGGCTGGCTGCCGACTGCCCATCAGTGGTGGAGATGCGGCCGTAGTAGAGTTTGCGCATGGCTCGATATAGATCACTGTCATTGATGGATCAATATTAGCCGCTGGATCACAAACGGTCAACTCTATTGATCCACATTTTGAGCCGCCTCGACTCAGATCATTGAGGTATACCCTATTGATCCACACGTGGGCGGTGGACGTCAGCTAGATCAACGTCAGCGGATCAACGCCGGACAAGGTAGTTACCTTGATTGCATCTGCGAAGGTAGTTACCTTGGTGCGTGGCCCGACCACCCATGTCGGAAGACTGCCTGTCAAGGTAGTTACCGCACGTCTGTACGCGGCCTTACCACTCTTATTCAGTTGCCCGAAGTATTCCTGTTCAGCGGCATTGGACTCTAGTGTTTTGTCCCATAAATAACTTTGCATAAATGTGCATTGTCCTATGATCGAGCCGTGGTGTACCGGAGGCGATCATGGGACGCAAGGGAATCGAGGTTGTGGTGTCGGAGTTGGAGCGAGAACAATTGCTGTCGATGAGCCGTTCGCGGTCGCTGCCACATTCGCTGGTCCGTCGGGCAAAGATTGTCTTGATGGCTGCGGCGGGTCATACGAACCAGGAAATTGCGATGCAGTGCGAAGTGACGTCACCGGCGATCACGCACTGGAAAAAACGGTTTGTCGCGCATGGGCTTGCCGGTCTGCATGATGAAGCCCGCCCAGGCCGGCCGCGGGCACATGACGACGAAGCGGTAGCGGAACTGCTGGCGAGGGTGCTGCATGAGAAGCCGGACGGAGCAACGCACTGGAGCGTGCGTTCTGCTGCTGCGCGGACAGGGATTTCGAAGAGCTCAGTGGCCCGGTATCTGTCGCTGTTCGGGGTGCAGCCCCATCGTTCAAAGAGCTTCAAGTTGTCTAACGATCCGTACTTCGTCGAGAAGGTTCGCGACATTGTCGGTCTGTACCTGAGTCCGCCGACCAATGCTCTGGTGCTGTGCGTCGACGAGAAGAGCCAGTGCCAGGCGCTGGAGCGTACGCAGCCGATGTTACCGATGGGGCTGGGCTATCTCGAAGGGGTGACACATGACTACGTCCGGCATGGCACCACGACTCTATTCGCTGCGCTCAACGTGGCAACGGGTGAAGTCATTGCGCAATGCAAGCCTCGCCACCGGCATCAGGAATTTCTCGCGTTTCTCAAGCATATTGACCAAGCGGTGCCGGCTGATCTAGAGGTGCATCTGATCGTCGACAACTACGCGACACACAAGCATCCGAAGGTCAGGGCGTGGCTGGCCAGACATACGCGTTACCACATGCATTTCACGCCAACCTACTCGAGTTGGCTGAATCAGGTTGAACGCTGGTTTGGCCTGATTACGCAACAGGCAATTCGTCGAGGGTCGTTCAAAAACGTGCGCCAGCTCATTGCCGACATCGAACGCTATATCGAGCAGTACAACCAGCACAAGCGACCGTTCGTGTGGACCGCAACAGCCGGCTCCATCCTTCAGAAAGTGGCTCGGTTATGCAAAGTTATTTCTGGGACGTAACACTAGTACGTGCTGTATCCCTGTTCCTCGTCGTCTGTTTTGCGTTGTGCTGGCTCGGCCTCGAATATTCCCAGGGCGTCTAATGTTGCGTTCTCCTGTACCTGCTGCTCGGCTTGCTGCCTCCGCTGCTGGGCTTGCTTGAGGCGTATGTCTGCAAGCGCGTGTGCTTCCGCTGCGTGCTTCTTGGCGGCCTGCGCAGCTTCCTTGACTTCCCGCCACTGGTCCGTCGTAATGGCGCGCGCTTGCATCAAGAAAGCCCGAAGGGCAAACCGCTCGCTCGGTGCATCATGAAAGTACGCTGTCGCGCTGCCGTTGATCGGCTCGCACACCTTGCTTGCCTTCCGCCATTGCACATTGCCTGTCCGGCCCGAATAGGAGAACTCGTTACCGCTGTAGAACCGGATTTCATGGGGATGCGCCCCGTATGGCTCGTACCAACGGCTTTCGGTCTGTGCCTGCTGCTCCCCAGGGCGCCCAGCCTCCAGTAACGCCACGAACGCCGTAAGCGTCTTCATGGCCGCAGTGGGTTTGTAACCCGCGTCTCGCAACAGGCGCTTGCAGTTCTGCAAGGACCATCGATAGAGTTTCCCTGTCCATGCCGAGCCGTAGCCGTAGGTATCTCCGGGTTTCCATTCGTGGCCCTTTTCACGGGCAGCACGCTTGCAAGCCTCGTCAATCATGGCTTCATGCCGGGTTGTGCATGAGCGAAAACCTGTCACCCACTTGGCATCCTCCAACATCATGCGCACCAGCATTTCGGGTACCCGGTGCTTACCGGGCCAGGGGTTCGGGTCAGGTGTCCACCACCTCAAGTTAGCGTTGGCAAGCTGGGGCTCGTCAGCCATGCCGTGCCGCTTCGCTACTGCTTGTAGCTTCTTGGCTTGCTGCTCCAGCAGTGCAGCCGTCTCGTTCATGATTTGCTGCACCGTGGGATGGCGCAGGAAGTCGCGTCTCTTAAGCACTTCTATTATCAATAGTAAATAATTAATAGAATATTCTTACACACTTTCACACTCCCGTCCATCCTGAACCCACCGTACCTACTGCGTCAGGCCCTTCCGCAGCCCCTCAATGCTCAAGCGGCCTTCGCTCCAGCCCGGTCGCTCAGGCTCCCGGCCCATAGCTCGCTCGCATTAGGTCATCACTTCCATTCATCCGGAATCCCACCGGCATTGATCCATGGCCTAACCTTGAAGCTCCTAATCTCGGTCGCCATTGCGGATGTTTGCTGCACTCAGCCAACGGACTGCCTGTCAATGTCGGAATAGCTTGCCAGCAGGGCTATGCGAGCCTCCCAGGAGTAGTCCCTATGGGGGCGGGGGTTGCTCAAAATTTAGGCAACCCAAACCCGGACACCGACAGGTCAGTCACCAAGAAACGCTAAGTCCAAAAAATTCCCCGAACTCGCTCCCTTCTGCCTTCGCTGTTGTGCGCGCGCACGCGTACGCGCAGAGCCATAAGGCTTTGCGGGCAGTTTTCGGCCCGTAACCCGCGCCAGTAAACGGAGCGTCGTTTAAATGCGATTGGAGGGGTGTGGGGCGCTTTTTGACCATCCGGCCACCCCCTCACAGGTGGTGTAAGTCTGTTTTTCGCGCTCTGCGGGGCTATACGCAGGCCGCATACGATTGATTGCTTTCCCTTCCTGTCCGTGGGTGCCGGTATCCGGCCGGCATTATGCAGTGGCGGTGCTTGATCGCACAGTGACTGATCAAACCCACATTGAATTCTCAAATTTCCTCTCCGCCGAGGCGACCCGACACCCCACTTCGTGAATGTTGCGCATCGTTCTCTCAAATGGCAGGCTGCTGGCCACAAAGAATAGTTGGGTCAGATAAGTCGTTTGATTTTCTGAGATCAAATTTCAATATCTTTGGATTGACTGCAACGGGCAAACACCCGGCTGGTTACTCGACCAGCGGCTAGGCCAGTTGCCGGTGTTGGATAACAGAACGAACTTTGGGATGGGGATGAATCGATTTGCCAAGACGCAGCTTTGGGCTGCGGGATTGCTTTTGGGTTGTGCTTCCAGAGAGAACATTGCCGAGGCGAGGACGTGGGCGCTTCTCAGAGGACGTGCATTGCTAGCGCTTGCCTGCGGCCTACTCTGGGGCCCTAACGCCTGGGCCGGTAACGTCGGCGCCGGTGCCAATGTTGGCCTTGGTCATCTCTATTGCCTATCGGGGGCGGCGATTTGCGCGAACGGTCCCGATGCAGTTGCCGACATGACGATTGCGGGCGTCAATAGCAAGAATGATGGATTGATGAACTTGCTCTGCAATGGCAGCTGCACGTATGAGTTCGATAGCGAGGACCACGGGAATTACTCATACCGTTTCATGGGCCCCCCCGATGGCAAGATGATCGGCGACTTCGTCGCGCTTCTGACGGGTGAATGCGCGTCTGGATATGCGAGGGAATCTGACGGCACCTGCCAGCCAAAGCCGCCGGTGCAAACCTGCTCGGGCGGCAATCCCGTTATCCCTGGCGTCGGCACCGAGGCTTATTCCGAATCCAGCGAAGGCGGCAGTGCAGATGTGCCCATCACACTCGTCTATCGCTCCGAGAGTATGTATGGAGCGGCTAACCGCGGTGGCGGCCAGTGGATGTCCAACTGGCAGCGCAGCCTGGACACCCGCCTCGCAATTGAGGCCACGCCGAAAGTCGCAGTGCAGCGCGACAACGGGGCGGTATCGATTTTCACCCTGAGCGGAACCACTTGGGCTGCCCCCGACATTCGCGACACGCTGCAATCGGTGACGGACACCAGCGGCAAGATCACCGGCTGGCAATACACCGTGGCCGATACGGGAGTAGTCGAGACCTACGACTCCAACGGCAAGCTGCAATCGATGCGCGACCGCAACGGCCGCACCACGACCCTCGCCTATGACGCGGCAAACCAGTTGACCACTGTCACCGGCCCGAGCGGCCGCAGCACGTCTTTTGCGTTCGACAGCCAGAATCGCATCGCCAGCGTGACGGCACCGGATGGCACTGCGACCCGCTATGGGTACAACGCCGACGGCATGCTGTCGAGCGTCACGCGAGCAGACGGCAGTGTCCGTCAATACGTCTATGAGAACAGCCGCTTCCCAACCTCACTGACCGGCGTCATTGACGAGAACGGCAGCCGCTACGCCACCTACGCCTACGACGACCAGGGCCGCGCCACCAGCAGCGCGCATGCGGGCGGCGCCGATGCGTATCAGTTCCAATACGGCGACAACTACCAGACCACCGTCACCGACCCGACCGGCAAGACCAGTGTCTACAGCTTCCTGAAGCAGAACGGCGTGCTGCTGCCGACCTCGATCAGCGCGCCCTGCGGCCTGTGCGGCAGCACGCGCAAAAGCAGCAGCTATGACGCCAACAACAATCTGACCCAGGAAACCGACTACAACGGCACCGTCACCACGCATGTGTATGACAGCCAGAAGCGCGAGATCCAGCGGGTAGACGGTGCGGGCACGGCCAGCGCCCGCACCACCACCACCGAGTGGCACAAGGTCTGGAACCTGCCGCTGCGGATCGCCTCGCCGACCAGGCTGGAAACGTACCGCTACGACAGCAACGGCAACCTGACCCGCTACAGCGAAACACCGACCGCTGACAGTGACGGCAGCCAGGGCATCAGCGCTGCCGCGACTGGCGCAACCCGAACCACCAACTGGACCTACACCGCCGACGGCCAGGTGGCGACCAGCAGTGGCCCGCATGCCGGCGTCGCCACCAGCACGACCTACGTCTATCGCACGGCGGACGATACAGCCACGCCGCCGCAGTACCGCAAAGGCGACCTGTACCAGATCATCGATCCGCTGGGCCGTACCACCACGATCAACCGGTACGACGCCAGCGGCCGCCAGCTGCAGACGACGGACGCCAACGGCGCGGTCACCACGTTCACCTACTCGAACCGTGGCTGGCTGACCAGCCAGACCATTACCCCGGCAAGCGAGGCGGGCCAGACCACCAACTACAGCTATGACGCCGTGGGGCAATTGACCAAGGCGACGTTGCCGGACGGCAGCAGTGTCAGCTTCACCTATGACGCCGCACACCGCCTGACGGGCGCCGCCGACGGCCTGGGCAACAGCATCGCCTACACGCTCGACGCGATGGGCAACCGCACCCAGGAGCAGGTCACGGACCCGAGCGGCGTCCTGACACGACGGGTCGATCGCGTGTTCGACTCGATGAGTCGGCCCCTGCGAGTCACGCAGCAGGGCGCCTTGCCATCCGGTTCGACGTCCGATGCGCCGATCAAGGTGGCGCCGGCGGGCATCACTGCCTCCAGCACTTACGCCGACAACGCGCCGGCCCGCGCGATTGACGGGGATGCCGGCAATGCCTGGATTGCCTCCAGCTATGCCACACAGTGGGTCGAGGTCGATCTTGGCGCGGCGGTGCCGCTCAAGAAAGTGCGGATGCTGGTTTCCCAAAGCCCTGCCGGCCAGACCACGCACGTCGTGACGGGCGGGATGAATCCAGCGCCGACGAGCGTACTCCAGACCCTGTCGGGCAACACGTCGGACGGGCAATGGCTGGAAGCCGCCCTGGATGGAACGGTCAGTGTCCGCTACATCCGGATCACCACGACGAGCAGCCCATCATGGGTGTCCTGGCACGAACTCGAGTTTTACCGTTGAGGCCGGATGGGATCGACGCATGACCGTGCGCAGGAGCCCGAGTGGAAACCGGGCCTGCCACGCGTCATGCGCGTCTTCGATTCGATGAACCGGCCGCTCAAGGTCACGGCCGGCAGCACGCAATAAACAAGAACGCCAAGCAACGAACCATCATGAGAGCGCACACACTCTATCGGGCGATCAGCGCCGCGGTCCTGCTCACATTGAGCAGCACGCAAGCGCTGGCCCAGACGCAGGTCTCAACGACGCAGTACGCCTACGACACGGTCGGCAACCTGACGCAAATCACCGACCCGCGCGGACTGGTGACGACCTTCTCCTACGATGCGTTAGGTCGTCGCACCCAAGTCCAAGGCCCACCAGCAACACCGGGCGGTGCCGCCCCAGTGACGTTGTTCAACTACGATGGGCAGGATCGCGTGCGGCAGGTCACCGACCCGCGTAGCCTTGTCACCGCGTACACCGTTGATGGTCTGGGCAATACCACCCGGCAGCAAAGCCCCGATACCGGCACCACCAACGCGACCTACGACGTGGCCGGCAACCTCACGCGCCGTACTGACGCGCGCGGCAAGATCACGAGGTACCGCTACGATGCCGTGAATCGGATGACGCATGCGGTCTTCGCAAGCGGCACGCCAATCGCCTTCACGTATGACGGTGGGAAGCACCCGGAGCCCAACGACATCGGGCACTTGACGCACATCAGCGATGAATCTGGCCAGACACGCTGGCGATTCAATGGCTTCGGCAACGTGGTGCGCAAGACCCAGAGCACCACGGCCAACGGCGAGACCAAGAAGCAAGTGGTGGCGTACGCCTATGGCACCAGTGGCAGCAGCACCGGCCACGTCACCAGCATGACGTATCCGAGCAACAGCGTCATTGGATACGGCTACGATGCAGGCGGCCGCATCGCGGGCCTGACGCTGACCACGGCCAATGGCAGTGTCGCACTGCTGTCCAACATCCAATACCAGCCCTTCGGAAAGCCAGCGGGCTGGACGTGGGGAAACGGCACCGCTTACACGCGTAGCTTCGACCTGAGCGGGCGGCTGACCCAGTTCCCGCTGGGCGCGACCAGCGGCACCGGCGCGACGCCGAACGGCCTGTCGCGCACGGTGAACTACGACGCAGCCTCTCGCATCACGGCGTACACGCACGCGGACACGAGCGGCAGCACGGGCAGCAGCACGGCGACGGCAGCGAACCAGACCTTCGGGTACGACGACCAGGACCGGCTGATCAGCTACCTGCCGGCCAACAGCAGCCAGAGCTACAGCTACGACGCGAATGGAAACCGCACAGGTCAGACGATCGGCGGTGCCAGCTACACGCAGACCGTCGATTCGGCGAGCAACCGGCAGACGGCCAGCACAGGGCCGACACCGGCCACGAACAGCTATGACGCAGCGGGGAACCAGACCGGCGACGGTACGACCACGTATCGCTACAGTGATCGGGGTCGGCTGGCCAGCGTTACCAAGAACGGCATCACCACCAGCTACCTGTATAACGGGCTAGAACAACGGGTGGTCAAGAGCGGAACGAATGTGCCTACTGGCGCCACCCGGTACGTCTACGACGAAGCGGGCCACCTGATCGGGGAATACGATCAGTCCGGCAACGCGCTCCAGGAGACGGTGTACCTGGGCGACACGCCGGTTGTGACGATCAAGAACGCGACGCCTTACTACATCTACGCGGATCAGATCGACACGCCGCGGGTGATCACGGACACCAACAACCTGATGGTGTGGAGGTGGGATCAGACCGATCCGTTTGGGGCGACGCTGCCGGATGAAAACCCGACCAGCCTTGGGGCCTTTACGTACAACCTGCGCTTCCCAGGGCAAGTCTACGACGCGGAGACGGGCAAGCATTACAACGTGAATCGGGACTATGATCCGGTGACAGGGCGCTATATCCAGTCGGACCCGATCGGACTCAACGGTGGGCAGTGGTCAACCTACGCATATGTCAACGGGCAGCCTACTCAGTACACCGACCCCACCGGCAAGATCGCTATCGCGGATGACATTGTTATCGGCGCCGGCATAGCTGGAACTGCGTGTCTTATGACGCCCGGCTGCCGCGATGCTATTGGGAGAGCTATCGCCAACACTGCATCGGCACTAGGAGATATAGGGGTGTCCTTGGCATCGCTGGGAAGCAATAGTGCTGCCCAAAGCCAAGAGTCCTGTCAGCAGAACAACGATAAGAACAAGTGCAATGCGTCAATGTTGCGAGCCCAGGCGATGGCTGCGGCATATGCGTGGGCGGGCATTTCTCCGACTGGCGAAGGGGCCGACCCTATTCCGTGGAACAATTTCAACTTGCCTCAAGGCATGTCTCGTGGCGACAGGGCTTATGGTGATTTCATGCGTAGGTATTACCCTCCGAACTACGGCTACGGAACTCCGACTGGTTCATCAGTTGTGGAGCACCCCTTTGGCCATCCTGATCTCCCTGGTCCCGAACACCACGCGTGCCCCCATTTCCACGCAACAAATGCGGCGGGGAAATCTGCCATATTCCCGTATAAAAACTAAAACGGAGTGAGGTAATGAAAATGGATGACAACGCCTGGAAGACTTTCTTTACTACTTGCGCTGATATCTTGGGGGTAGGGGCGCCTACTGCGAGCCAGAGCAATACATGGTGCTCGTGGACGACGTTCGGCAGGTTAAGGGAGGACGCTGGTTACTGGCAAAGTGGCTTGCCAAATCGCTCGGATATCCATGATGCGTGGATCGGCGACGGCGGCGTGTGGAGGCAGCCATTCCCATACGCGGATCTAGCTCACATCATCATTCCGCGTGAATTCTATTGGGAGCGCATCTCGAAAGAGGGATTTGAGTCCGGTGTTAATTTACAGAACATCGAAAGTCTTTCGATTGAGTTGCGCGAAAAAGGAATCGAACACAGAAAGACCGACTTGTTGCTGGAGATTAAACTCTACTAGTCGTCAACTTTTACGCATATGTGGATGGAGATCCAATCGGGTACGCGGATCCTTCTGGATTGCAAAAATTCCCAGCCAACAGTGCGCACTGCGTTGCACTGCGCAAGAAAATGCAGAATTTCAAAGACGATCTCGATGATAGATGGGCGGACTTCGAGGCAAATCATCTAAATCTTCCTGAGCGGATTGTGTTGATTTGCACCGAATCCTGACCCACCCGAGGTAGGTTTTTGCATCGAATGTTGACCCACGTGTAGAACACTGTCCCGCTCGGTAACGAGCGGGAGATCGGAGTGATCGACGTGGCCATATTGAGCATCATTCGACGCTGGCACCTTCGCGACCAGATCCCGCTGCGCGAGATCGCCAGGCGCCTGGGCATCTCCAGGAACACCGTCAGGCGCTATCTGCGCGCTGACGTCACAGCACCGGCCTATCCTGCTCGGCACAGTCCGAGCAAGCTCGACGGCCATGCCGCCAAGCTCTCCGCCTGGCTCAAGACCGAGGCTAACAAGCCACGCAAGCAACGGCGCACACTCAAGCAGATCCACACTGATCTGTGTGCCTTGGGCTTCACCGGCTCCTACGATCGCGTTGCCGCATTCGCTCGCCGCTGGCGCCAGGAACAACAGGAGCAAGCCCGCACGTCGGGGCGCGGCACCTTTATCCCGCTGCGCTTCGCAGAAGGTGAGGCCTTCCAGTTCGACTGGAGCGAGGACTGGGCGATCATCGCCGGCGAGCGCACCAAGCTGCAGGTGGCCCAGTTCAAGCTGAGCCACAGCCGCGCCTTCTTCCTACGCGCGTATCTGCTGCAGACCCACGAGATGCTGTTCGATGCCCATCACCACGCCTTTGTGGCCTGGGGCGGCATCCCGCGCCGTGGCATCTACGACAACATGAAGACCGCCGTGGATCGCGTGCGCCAAGGCAAGTTGCGTGACGTCAACCTGCGCTTCAGCACCATGGTCAGCCACTACCTGTTCGACGCCGAGTTCTGCAACCCGGCCTCGGGCTGGGAGAAGGGGCAGATCGAGAAGAACGTGCAGGACAGCCGTCACCGCATCTGGCAGCGCCTGCCGGCATTCGGTTCGCTGGCTGCGCTCAATGACTGGCTGGCTGACCAGTGTGTGTGCCTGTGGCAGCAGACCCGCCATCCTGAACTGGACATGACCCTCTGGGAGGCCTGGTCGCTGGAGCGGCCACACCTGATGCCGGTCGGGCAGCCGTTCGATGGCTTTGTGGAGCACACCAAACGCGTCTCACCAACCTGTCTGGTGACCTTCGAGCGCAACCGCTACAGCGTGCCGGCCTCGTTTGCCAACCGGCCCATCAGCCTGCGCGTCTATGCCAATCGGCTCGTGTTCGTCGCCGAGAGCCAAGTGATTGCCGAGCACGTGCGGCACATCGACCGCAGCCATCATCCGGGGCGCACGATCTATGACTGGCACCACTACCTCGCGGTGCTGCAGCGCAAGCCCGGCGCACTGCGCAACGGTGCACCGTTCGCCGAACTGCCCGAGGGCTTCCGGCGCCTCCAATCCACATTGCTCAAGCGACCCGGTGGCGATCGCGAGATGGTCGAGATCCTGGCGCTGGTGCTGTTGCACGACGAGCAGGCTGTGCTGACTGCAGTGGAGCTCGCGCTAGAGGCCGGTGCCCCGTCCAAACAAACCATCCTGAACATCCTCAGTCGCCTCCTGGAAGGCGAGCCCGTGGCGCCAATCACTTCACCGCAGGCGTTGGCACTGCACGTCGAACCGCAGGCCAACGTCGGCCGCTATGACCGACTGCGCGACCGGGAGGTGCATCATGCAGCATGAGGTCATGTTGGAGATGCTGAAGTCATTGAAGCTGCACGGCATGGCGCAGGCGCTGGGCGACCTGGCGGCGCAGGACTCGCCGGCCTACCAGTCGGCCGTGGCCATCCTGTCGCGTTTGCTCAAGGCAGAGCTCACCGAGCGCGAGGTGCGCTCGCTGGCCTATCAGATGAAGGTGGCGCGCTTCCCGGCCTATCGAGACCTGACCGGCTTCGACTTCAGTTGCAGTGAGGCCAACGAGGCACTGGTGCGGCAGTTGCACCGCTGCGAGTTCCTGGAGTCGGCACACAACATCGTGCTGGTCGGCGGCCCAGGTACCGGCAAGACCCACCTCGGCACCGCCATCGGCGTGCAAGCCGTGGAGCACCATCACCGCCGGGTGCGCTTCTTCTCGACTGTGGAGTTGGTCAACGCGTTGGAATTGGAGAAGACCTCCGGTAAGCCAGGCCATCTGGCCACGCGACTCATGTATGCCGACTTGGTGATCCTCGATGAGCTGGGCTATCTGCCGTTCAGCCAGACCGGCGGCGCATTGCTATTCCATCTCATCAGCAAGCTCTACGAGCGCACCAGCCTCGTCATCACCACCAATCTGAGCTTCGGCGAATGGTCCAGCGTCTTCGGGGACGCCAAGATGACCACCGCGCTATTGGACCGCCTCACGCACCACTGCCACATTGTTGAAACCGGCAACGATAGCTATCGTTTCAAGCACAGCACCACCCAGCCCAAGAAGGAGAAACGCACCGCCAAACAACCCGCACAAAGCGACACCTAACAGCCTTTGGGGTGGGTCAGTTTTCGATGCAAATCCTGGGTCAGGATTCCGTGCAAATCAACAGCCTTTAAGGTGTCCAATGGATCGAAAAGCCGGGTGCTTTACCACCATCTGGGTGAGTTGGTTGTCTATCGCGACGGCTCAGTTTTTCGCCTTGAAGCAGTTCATTTTTATGGCTATTTTGGGGAAAGAATTTGGCAACGCGTATTTAGCTTTGCCAACGGTGGAATTCGTCAGATATCCGTAAAATTTGGAAGGGTGGGGGATTTTAATTGCGATGAGATTAAGCGCCGGATATTGGATTTTATTCAACTTAATCCAGCGCTCATCGATCAGTATTTCAAGGAGGGGGTTGACTTCGAGTCCACAATCGGGCGCGTGAAAAGTGCGATGAACTGTATGGAATTGTTCGACGCCCTAGAGGTGCCTGCCCCCCAGGATTCTCTGGATTTGTTAAGTTGATGTTGCACTATTGCGACGTCGCAGGGGGTGGCAACGACAGCGCCCATCTGGGCTCGTGCGGCCAACGGCAATTCTGTACCGGTAGCGCCGAAGCAATCTATCGGCGGTAACGCCCACCCCATGCGGTGGGCGTCGTGGGTTACTAGCGCGACTGGCTTGGCGGCTGTGGCAGAGTCAATCCAACAACCCTAATCCGCTCCATCCCGGCCACCAGCGGCGCAAGCGGGTACGTTGTGCTGCCGTACCTGCGGCTCACCTTGCCCGAAGCGTGGCCGGTAATCGCGTCTGACACCTCCTCGGACACTGCGGCGTTACGGGCCAAGTCCTTGAACAGATGCCGGAAGCTGTGGAACACCATGCGCTCATTATCCACCTTGCACACGTTGCGCAGATACTTCCCGAACCACTTCGACCAATTGCCGGACTCAGCGCCTCTTCCGTTGGGTTTGAGGGCAGGGAAAATGCGGGGTTTGCCTTTGTGGGCCTGTGCGTACTCCACAAACCCGCGTGCCAGTAGTTCCGCGTGGATCGGGAAGCGGCGCAGGCTTCCAGCGTTCTTGACGCCTTGCCCCTCGCCCTCATTGGTAACGCGCAAAACCCATGCCTTGCACTGCTCATCCGTGGTCGGGTCGTGGTAGACCTCTTGGTACACATCTTCGGGCCGTAGCTGGCAGAGTTCCTCCAGGCGCGCCCCCGTGAACAACGCCAGCAACGGCAGCAGCCAGTACGTGTTAGCGCCGATGTAAAACTGACCCACCCGCCGAAGTAAACCTGCCCCACCTGGGAGAGGATGGCGGCTTTTGCCGCCGATGCTGACTCAGGAGCAAGTAGTGGAAATCAAGGTATTGGCAAGACGGGGTACGGCGGTACGGGAGATAGCGCGGCAAACGGGTCTGTCGCGCAACACGGTGCGGCGCTATCTGCGCGACGGGCAGGCCGGCCGTTACAAGCAGCGCGAGCCGCGCCCGACGAAGCTCGACCCGTTCAAGGACTATCTGCTCGAACGTGTCGCCGCCGCGCGGCCGCACTGGATTCCGGCGACGGTGCTACTGCGGGAACTGCAGGACGCCGGCTATGAAGGTGGCATCAGCCAGCTCAAGGCATTCCTGGCGCCGCATAAACGTGTGGCAATCGAGCCGGTGGTGCGCTTCGAGACCCCTCCGGGCAAGCAGATGCAGGCCGACTTCACCGTCATCCGCCGTGGCCGCGCGCCACTGCTGGCGCTGGTGGCGACGCTGGGGTACAGCCGGGCGAGTTTCGTGCGCTTCACCGCCGGCGAGGACGCCACAACGTTGTGCGAGTGCCTGCGCGAGGCGTTCGCCTACTTCGGCGGCACGCCCGAGCAGGTGCTGTTCGATAACGCGAAGTCCGTGGTTGTTGAGCGTAATGCGTTTGGCGTCGGCCAGCATCGATGGAACACGCAGTTGCTCGCCCTGGCCGAGACCTACGGCTTTACGCCGAAGGTGTGCCAGCCCTATCGCGCCAAGACCAAGGGCAAGGTCGAGCGATTTAACCGCTATCTGAAGGAGAGCTTCGTGGTGCCGCTGGCGGCCACGCTCAAACAGGCGGGGCTGAAGCTGGACGTCGAGGCCGCCAATGCACGCATCGGCCGATGGCTTGCGGAAGTTGCCAACGTGCGCGTGCACGCCACCACGCATGAGCGGCCGGCCGCACGGCTGGGCGTTGAGCAGGCAGCGCTGCTGCCGCTGCCCGCGCCGACGTCGGCGCCCATGCCTGTGGTCTCGAAGCTGCGCCGCGTGCTGCCACGCGAGAGCCTGCAGCATCCGCTGGCGGTGTATGACGCGCTGCTGGAGGTGGCCGCATGAATCTGCAGCATGAACGGATTGACGGTCTATGCTCGCAACTGAAGCTCGACCGTATCGCCAGCGATTGGGGAGCGCTCGCGCAGCACGCCGCGACGACCGACGCGAGCCTGGCGGACTTCCTGGAGCAACTGCTACAGGCCGAACTCGGCGCACGCGAGGAGCGCAAGCGCCAGACGCTCACGAAGCTCGCCTCGCTGCCGGGTATCAAGACGCTGGAGCAATACGACTTCGGCTTCGCCAGCGGTGCCCCGCGCGCGCAGATACAAGAGTTGGCCAGCCTCGCGTTCATCGAGCGGGCCGAGAACGTCGTACTGCTTGGGCCATCTGGCGTCGGCAAGACGCACATCGCCAGTGCGCTGGCCTACCGCGCCACACAGGCGGGCATCAAGACGCGCTTCATCACGGCCGCCGACCTGATGATGCAACTGGCAACGGCACGCCAGCAGAACCGCTTGCGGGAGTTCTTCAACCGCGCGGTCATCGGGCCGAAGCTGCTGGTCATCGACGAAATCGGCTACCTGCCGTTCGGGCGTGAAGAGGCTGACCTGTTCTTCAACGTCGTCGCCAAGCGCTATGAGCGCGGTGCCATCGTGTTGACGAGCAATCTGCCGTTCACACAATGGGCCACGGCCTTCGCCGACGACCAGACGCTGACCGCAGCCATGCTTGACCGGCTCTTGCATCACGCACACATCGTGCAAATCAGCGGCGAGAGCTACCGGCTCAAGGACAAGCGCAAGGCAGGGCAAACATCCACGCGGGCAAGCGCGAAAGCAGCCGCGTGACACAGGACCCGGGTGGGGCAGATTTACTTCGGCGATTCGCCGAAAGGCGGGTCAGAATTCAGTCGGCGTTGACAAGTACGCGGCCTCTCCTGCCCCGGCACTGGGCCGGATGCCCTCGGCGAAAACGGGGCTTCCGAAGATTGCTTGTAGGGCGGCTAGGTCGAACGGCAACCGGGTTGCCTTGGCGTTCTTCCGCTCGGCCACCTTGACGCCCTGCGCTGCGTTGGTGTCTGCCATCCCGTTATTAACGGCGAAGCCCAGCAGGGTTCCCAGGATGGTTAGTTGCTTGTTGGTATTGGTCGCGGTCTGGCCTGACGCTAACAAGGCGTCCTTGAATTGCAGCACATGCGTGCGGGTCATGTCCTGGACCGGCACCGGGCCTACGTGTTCATAGAACCGTCTAACAACCTTGTCCGCGATTTGCACCGTTTGCGGTTCCGGCTGCCGCTCCTTGGCCCATGCGTCGACTACGGCGGTCAATCTAACGCTGGTACGCAGGGGAGGAGCGCTGCGCTGCCTGGCAGTCCGTGGCTTTGGGGCCTCCTGAGCGGAATCCGCTAACTTTTCAGTGGGTTCCGGTATCGTTCGGACCCGCAGGATGCCCCGCTCGGCTTCCACGACCCTCGCGGCGAGCAAGGCTGCATTGAACCGCCGTGCTTCCTTGACGGCGCGGACCTGCGCGGGGCTAGGGTCTGTCATCAAATAGTCCAGATCACAGCGGAGGCCAGATGGATGGCGCCGAGGAAAGCGGCGGCAGTCTTATCGTAGCGAGTGGCAATGGCCCGGTATTGCTTGAGCTTGGCGAAGAAGTTCTCGACGAGGTGGCGAGCTTTGTACAGGTGCGCATCGTATTCGCGCTGCACCTTGCGAGTTCGAATGCTGGGGATGACGACCGCCTTGCCGGCCTGCAGTAACGGCTCAACGACGCGCTGTTGTGCGTCGTAGCCCTTGTCTGCGATGACCGTCTGCGCTTCGGTGTCCTTGAGCAAGACGTCGGCACCCTCCAGATCCGAGGCTTGCCCAGGCGTCAGATACAAGCCCGTGGGATTGCCCAGCGCATCCACGGTTGCGTGGATCTTGGTGCTCAGGCCTCCTCGGCTGCGCCCGATGGCTTGTGAAGCGGCCCCCCTTTTCCTCCAGCGCTGTGCTGATGGGCTCGCACGATCGTAGCGTCAATCATGGCGTATTCGTTATCTGCGTGTTGAGCCAGCGCTTCGAAGACCCGCTGCCACACTCCGCGCCGACTCCAGCGCATATGGCGTAAATGCACTACCCGAAAGTCACCAAAGCGTTCGGGGAGATCGCGCCAGGCAATGCCAGCACGGTAGCGATAGAGCACGGCATCCACAAACAATCGATTGTCCTTCGCTGGCGCTCCCACATGGCCGCGCCTACCAGCCAGCAATTCTTGTATGCGCTCCCATTGCGCGTCTGTCAGGGCGTATCTGCGAGTCATACACTTCTAACGCTCATCGCGGGAATTCGATGACAGGCCCTAGGCGGCTCCGGTTCTTCGTCCGGGTCCCCGGTGTCTTCGTCGGGGTCTATGTTGCCGCCCTCCTCCATCCATGCAGCTTCATCGGGGTGGAAGGTCATGGGGAGTCCGCCCGCGCCCATATTCAGCGTGACCGGGACGGTTTTCCCCGTCCAAATATCCTCGCCCGCTTCCAGGTCGTACACCTTCACGGGGACGTGGTACGTCCGGGGAACAGGTGGGGGCGGGTTCGGCCGTGCCCGGATGGCATCAAATTCCCGGTCAAGCAGGACGGACTGCTCGCGCACGAGCCGTTCGGCCTCGCGGCGATCAGACGTACCAAGCGCACGGACAATCTCTTTCCGATCTTGGTAGTGCTGCTGTAGGTCTACTGGAATTTTGCGGCGAAGGTAGTAACGGCTGCCGCGCTTGAAAAGGTAGTTAGTGGGCATGTCCATGCGGTGTATGTTACACCGGGAACACGGCCCACTAACCTTTGTGTTACAGCGCAAACCCTTACTGGATAAGGGCTTGCGGGAGTTGATCTGGTCGGGGCGAGAGGATTTGAACCTCCGACCACCTGCACCCCATGCAGGTACGCTACCAGGCTGCGCTACGCCCCGAAAGCGTGAAAGTATAACAGAGCGATTACCCCGATGACTAGTGGGTCACCAATATCCCTTACGATTTGTCCGTCCGCAGAATGTCCAGCACCGATTGCAATGCGCGGCGCAATGCAGGCACGTCGATGGCATCGCTGCTTGCGGCCTCCGGCGCTGCTGCTTCGGCGGCGACAGTCTCCGCCGGCACTTCAGCCGCTTCCATCGACGGGCCGCTCCCGCCGTGCCGCAGTTCATCCAGCCGATTGCGTGCCCCATTGATCGTAAAGCCCTGCTCGTACAGCAACTCGCGGATACGGCGAATCAGCAGCACCTCGTGATGCTGGTAATAGCGCCGGTTGCCGCGTCGCTTGACCGGCTTGAGCTGCGTGAACTCCTGCTCCCAGTAACGCAGCACATGCGGCTTCACCGCGCACAGGTCGCTGACCTCACCGATGGTGAAGTAGCGCTTGGCGGGAATCGGCGGCAGGTTGACCCGCTCTGTGTGTTTGTCGGCGACCATGGGGGCGCAGGCGAAGAAGCGAGGTTACGCGGCGCCGACAGGCATCGGCTCGACGCGCTGCTCGACGAGCGCCTTGAGCTTCTGGCTCGCGTGGAAGGTGACGACGCGGCGCGCCGTGATGGGAATGATCTCGCCCGTCTTGGGATTGCGGCCCGGACGCTGCGGCTTGTCGCGCAGCTGGAAGTTGCCGAAGCCGGACAGCTTGACGCTATCGCCCTGTTCGAGCGCCTCGCGAATCACGTCGAAAAAGGCTTCGACCATGTCCTTCGATTCACGCTTGTTCAGGCCGACCTGCTCGAACAACATCTCGGCAAGCTCGGCCTTGGTCAGCGTCGGCACATCCTGGCCGCGCGCCGCGTCGCGTGCATCGGCCAAGGCTGCAGTGGAAGAACCGAGCGCGTCGCCCAACGAGGCCGCGAGCGACGACGGTGCGTGTTGATCGTTCATAGGATTCGCTTGCGTGATCGATCCGAATGCGGAGGTTCGTTCGGGCGGTCTGAGCGCAGCCTGCGCGGCGCGGACGTCAGGCACGCAGACGCGCGCCGAATGCATCGCCCGCCGCACGAATCAACTGCTGGGTGGCGGCCTCGACGATGTCGTCCTGAAGGGTGCTGTCAGTATCTTGCAACGTAATCCTGAAGGCAAGGCTTTTCTCCTGCGCTCCGATCGCGGCCGTCGCGGCCTTCGGACGGAACTCGTCGAACAGCACAACCCCTTGCAGATAACGCTGCCACGGCATGCCGAGCGCCGCCTTCCCGAATACATCGACGAGGTCCTGCACCGCCACATCCTGGCGCACGACCAGCGCGATGTCGCGCGTCACCGCGGGCACGCGCGGGACTTCGCGATAGGCCGGCAGACCGACCGCCGTGATGGCGTCCAGATCCAGCTCCCACGCCACCGGCGCGGAGGGCAGATCGTACTTCTGCAGCCAGCGCGGATGCAGCTCGCCGATCCAGCCGATGGCGCGGCCGTCCAGCACCACGCGGGCGGAACGCCCCGGATGCAGCGCGGGATGCTCGGCGCGCTCGAAACGCGCCTGCAGCGGCCATAGCAGCGACTCGACATCGCCCTTCACATCGAAGAAGTCGACGGCGCGCGTCTGCACGCCCCACTGCTCTTCGGTGGCCGGACCGTAGGCAATGCCGCCCGCCCGCATCGGCTGCGCGTAGCCGGCCACGGACAGGCCGCCATCGGCCACCTCCGCATCGCGCCGGAACACGCGGCCCACTTCGAACAGACGCACGCGCGAGGCCTTGCGGTTCAGGTTGTAGCGCACCTTGTCGAGCAGGCCGCCGAGCAGCGTGCTGCGCATCACCGAGTACTGGCTGGCGATCGGGTTCAGCAACGCAATGGGCTGCGTGTTGCCCGCGAAGTCGGCTTCCCACTCGGTCTCGACGAAGGCGAAGTTGACGACTTCGTTGTAATCGCGCGCTGCCACCGCATGGCGCACGTCATGCATCGTGCGGCGCGCCTCATCGGTCGGACGCATCGCGCTCTCGGCGACCGGCGGCTTGGCCGGGATCTGCTCGAAACCGTAGATGCGGGCCACTTCTTCGATCAGGTCTTCCTCGATCTCGAGGTCGAAGCGGTACGACGGCGGATCGACGATGAAGTCGTCACCGTCCACGCGGAACGCCAGGCCCAGGCGCGTGAACACATCCGAGACGGTCGCATTCGTCAGCGCAATGCCCAGCACGCGCGCGGCACGCGCCACGCGCATGCGCACCGGCGCGCGCGTCGGCAGGTTGACGATGTGGTCATCGATCGGGCCGACCTGGCCGCCGCAGACATCGAGGATCAGCGCGCTGATGCGTTCGATATGCTCGACCGTGGTCGCGTAATCGACACCGCGCTCGAAGCGATGGCCGGCGTCCGTCGAGAAGTTGTAGCGGCGCGCGCGGCCCTGGATCGCGGCGGGCCACCAGAACGCGGCTTCGACGTAAATGTTCTGCGTATCGAGCGTAACAGCGGTCTTATCGCCGCCCATGATACCGGCCAGGCTTTCGATGGCCTGCTCGTCCGCAATCACGCCGACCTTTTCATCGACGGCGATGGTGTCGCCGTTCAGCAGCTTGAGCTGCTCGCCGGGCTTGCCCCAGCGCACCGTCAGGCCGCCGTGGATCTTGCCGAGATCGAACACGTGCGACGGCCGGCCCAGCTCCAGCATCACGTAGTTGGAGATGTCCACCAGCGCCGACACGCTGCGCATGCCCGCGCGCTCGATGCGCGCCACCATCCATGCCGGCGTCTTCGCGCGCGCGTTCACGCCGCGGATGATGCGACCCGAGAATCGGCCGCACAGATCCGGCGCCTCCACCTTGACCGGCAGCTTGTCGGACAGCGTCACGACCACCGGCGCCATCGACGGCAGCGTGATCGGCGCGCCCGTCAGCGCGGACACTTCGCGCGCCACGCCGTGGATCGACAGGCAGTCCGCCTTGTTGGGCGTGAGCTTGATGACAAAGATCTGGTCGTCGAGGTCCAGCACCTTGCGGATGTCCTCGCCCACCGGCGTGTCTTCCGGCAGGATCAGCAGGCCGGCATGCTCTTCCGACAGTTTCAGTTCGCGCGCCGAGCACAGCATGCCGTAGCTCTCCACGCCGCGCAGCTTGCCGACCTTGATCTTGAACGGCTTGCCGTCGTCGCCCGGCGGCAGCTCGGCGCCCACCAGCGCGCACGGCACCTTGATGCCCACCGACACGTTGGGCGCGCCGCAGACGATCTGCAGCAGCTCGCCCGTGCCCGCGTCGACCTTGCAGACGTTCAGGCGGTCGGCATCCGGGTGCCTGTTCACCTCGACCACATGGCCGACGACGATCCGCGAGAACGGCGGCGCGACCGGATCGACCTCTTCCACCTCCAGCCCGGCCATCGTCAGGCGATGGGAGAGTTCGGCGGTGGTGATCGGCGGATTGACGAAACTGCGAAGCCAGGATTCCGGAAATTGCATGGCGCGACAGAAAAAAGAATTCGGTGAACGGGGCGACGAAACGGGGCGACGAGACAGCGAAACCGAGCGAAAACGGCGGACGTGCCGACGCAGGCTTACGCGAACTGGCGCAGGAAACGCACGTCGCCCTCGAAGAACAGGCGCAGGTCGTTGATGCCGTAGCGCAGCATGGTCAGGCGCTCCAGGCCGGAGCCGAACGCAAAGCCGATATAGCGTTCCGGATCGAGCCCCATGTTGCGCACCACGGTCGGGTGCACCTGGCCGGAACCGGAAATCTCCAGCCATTTGCCGTTGCCGAAGGCCATGTCGATCTCGGCCGACGGTTCCGTGAACGGGAAGTACGACGGACGGAAACGCACTTGGATGTCGTCGCTCTCGAAGAACTTGCGCAGGAAATCGGTGTAGACGCCCTTCAGGTCGGCGAAGCTGATGTTGTCCGCGATCCAGAGCCCTTCGACCTGGTGGAACATCGGCGAGTGCGTGGCGTCGCTGTCGACCCGATAGGTGCGGCCCGGTGCGATAACCTTGATCGGCGGGATGCGGTCGAGGTGCTTGTATTTCTCGACGTGCATGCGGGCATAGCGCACCTGCATCGGGCTGGTATGCGTGCGCAGCAGCAGGAGCTTGTCTTCGCTGTCGCGGCCGTCGATGTAGAAGGTGTCCTGCATCGAGCGCGCCGGATGGTTGTCCGGGTTGTTCAGCGCCGTGAAGTTCGTCCAGTCGGTTTCGATCTCGGGGCCGTCGGCCACGTCAAAGCCGATCGAGCCGAAGATCTGCGCCACGCGCTCCCACGTGCGCATCACCGGATGCAGGCTGCCCTGCGCCGCCTCACGGCCGGGCAGCGTCACGTCGATCGCCTCGGCGGCCAGGCGTGCGTTCATCAACGCATCGGCCAGCGCCTGGCGGCGGGCATTCAGGGCATCCTCAACGCGGCTCTTGGCCTGGTTGATGCGCGCGCCTTCCGACTTGCGCGTCTCCGGATCGAGCTTGCCCAGCCCCTTGAGCAGGTCGGTCAGCACGCCGGACTTGCCGAGAAAGCGCGCCTTCTCGTTTTCCAGCGAGGCGCTGTCCTGCACGGAGGCAAATGCGTTTTGAGCTTCGGCGACGACTTGGTCCAGATCCAGTGACATGGGAAGGCGAGCGTGAGAATTCGGGAATTCGGAATAAAAAACGGGGCTCGGTGAGAGCCCCGTCAGGGTGATCGGCCGACAAACCGCGGAACGGACTGACCGGCCAATCAGACTCAGGCGACGTTGGCTTTCACCTGGTTCACGATGGCGGCAAATGCCACCTTGTCGTGAATGGCCATGTCCGACAGCACCTTGCGGTCCAGTTCGATGGACGCCTTCTTCAGGCCGTTCATGAACTTGCTGTACGACAGACCGTGCTCGCGCGCACCAGCATTGATACGGGCAATCCAGAGTGCGCGGAACACGCGCTTCTTGTTGCGACGATCGCGGTAGGCGTACTGGCCAGCACGCATGACCGCCTGCTTGGCGATGCGATAGACGTTATTGCGACGGCCGCGGTAACCCTTGGCAGCGTCGATGACCTTCTTGTGACGGGCCCGCGCTGTGACCCCACGTTTAACTCGAGGCATGGAACTCTCCTTTCGTAGTTAGGGGTTAGGCGTACGGCATCATTGCGCGAACGGACTTCAGGTTCGTCTCATGGACGCCCTCGGTACCGCGCAGTTGACGCTTGTTCTTGGTGGTCTTCTTGGTCAGGATGTGACGCTTGAAGGCTTGGCCACGTTTGATCGTGCCACCAGGACGGGCAGTAAAGCGCTTGGCGGCGCTTTTCTTCGTCTTCATCTTCGGCATGGAACAACTCCGTTTTGACATGAAGCCAGGTGGACGGCTGACGCCGACACTTGCAAGACCCGGACTCACTTGTTGTGTCGCGGCAGGCGATGAAACCCGCCGCGCTTTCCGACTTCGCATGCCGCCGACGCGCGACAACCTGCTTCCGTCCGAAATGCTGGGCAGCGGCCGGAGTGCCTCCGGCCGCTGCCCGTATCACTTGCGCTTCTTCGGCGCCAACATCATCACCATCTGGCGGCCTTCCATCTTCGGCATCTGCTCAACCTGGCCGAACTCTTCCAAGTCCGTCTTCAAACGATCGAGCATGCGTGCGCCGATTTCCTGGTGCGCCATCTCGCGGCCCCGGAAACGCAGCGTGATCTTGGTGCGATCACCTTCATCCAGGAAGCGCTTGAGATTGCGCAGCTTGACCTCGTAGTCGCCGTCGTCGGTACCAGGGCGGAATTTCACTTCCTTCACCTGGATGACCTTCTGCTTCAGCTTGGCCTCGTGGGCCTTCTTCTGTTCCTGATACTTGAACTTGCCATAGTCCATCAGGCGGCAGACAGGCGGCTGCGCGGTCGGCGCGATCTCGACCAAGTCGACGTCCTTCTCTTCTGCCAGACGCAATGCGTCGAACAGTTTGACGATGCCGAGCTGTTCCCCTTCAACCCCGGTCAGCCGGATTTCCGGCGCGGTGATCTCGCGGTTGATGCGGTGAGATTTCTCAGTAGCGATGTTGAATGTCCTCAAAGAAGCAAAAAACAAGCCGTGCCCAGCCTCATGACTTGTTGGCGAAATCGTTCTGCAGTCGCTCAACGAACGCAGAGATCGGCATCGAGCCGAGATCTACGTTGCCACGGGCACGCACGGCCACCTGATTTCCATCCCGCTCTTTGTCGCCCACCACAACGAGGTAAGGGACCTTCTGCAAGGAGTGCTCGCGGATTTTATACGTAATCTTCTCGTTCCGCAAATCAGCGGACGCCCTAAACCCTTGTTTTTGCAGGGATTGCGCAACGGTCTGGGCATATTCGGCGTGGGCATCGGCGATACTCATGACCACCACCTGCTCCGGCGCCAGCCATAGCGGCAGCGCGCCGGCGTGGTTTTCCAGCAAGATGCCCAGGAAGCGCTCGAACGAGCCCAGGATGGCACGGTGGAGCATCACCGGGCGCTTGCGGCTGTTGTCTTCCGCGACGTATTCGGCACCCAGGCGCTCCGGCAACACGAGGTCGAGCTGCAGCGTGCCGCACTGCCACGAGCGGCCGATGGCATCCTTGATGTGGTATTCGACCTTCGGACCGTAGAAAGCCCCTTCGCCCGGCAGCTCTTCCCACTCCACGCCGCAGGCACGCAGAGCCGTGCGCAAGCCCTCCTCGGCGTGATCCCAGATCTCATCCGTGCCGGCCCGCTTGTCCGGACGCAGCGCCAGCTTGACGGCGACGTTTTCGAAACCGAAATCCTCGTAGACGCTGAAGGCCAGGTCGTTGAAGTCCTTGGCCTCGGCCATGATCTGGCCTTCCGTGCAGAAGATGTGCGCATCATCCTGCACAAACCCGCGCACGCGCATCAGGCCATGCAGCGCACCGGACGGCTCGTTGCGGTGACATGCCCCGAACTCGGCCAGGCGCAGCGGCAGGTCGCGGTACGAACGCAGGCCATGGTTGAAGATCTGCACATGGCCGGGACAGTTCATCGGCTTGATCGCGTATTCACGCTTCTCCGATTCCGTCACGAACATGTTCTCTTTGTAGTTCTGCCAGTGACCGGAGTGCTCCCACAGCGTGCGGTCCATCACTTGCGGCGTGCGCACCTCGCTATAGCCGGCCCCGGCCAGACGGCCGCGCATGTATTGCTCGACGGCCTGCCAGATCTGCCAGCCCTTGGGATGCCAGAACACCATGCCGGGCGCCTCTTCCTGCAGGTGGAACAGGTCGAGCTGCTTGCCGAGCTTGCGGTGGTCGCGCTTCTCGGCCTCTTCCAGCATGTGCAGGTAGGCCTCCTGGTCTTCCTTCTTGGCCCAGGCCGTGCCGTAGATGCGCTGGAGCATCTCGTTGTTGGAATCGCCGCGCCAGTACGCGCCGGCCACCTTCATCAGCTTGAAGACCTTGAGCTTGCCCGTGGACGGCACGTGCGGACCACGGCACAGGTCGACAAAGCTGCCTTCGCGGTACAGCCCGATCTCTTGATCTTCCGGGATCGAGGCGATGATCTCCGCCTTGTACTTCTCGCCCATGCCCTCGAACAGCTTGACGGCCTCGTCGCGATTCCAGACTTCGCGCGTGACCTTTTCGTCCTTCCTGGCGAGCTCGGCCATCTTCTTCTCGATGGCGGCGAGGTCCTCCGGCGTGAAGGGGCGCTTGTAGGCGAAGTCGTAATAGAAGCCGTTTTCGATGACCGGGCCGATCGTGACCTGGGCATCCGGATACAGCTCCTTGACGGCGTAGGCCAGCAAGTGGGCCGTGGAGTGGCGGATCACGTCGACGCCGTCGGCGTCCTTGTCCGTGACGATGGCCAGGTCGACGCTCTGCTCGATCTTGAAGCTCGTATCGACCAGGTGGCCGTCAATGCGGCCAGCCAGCGCGGCCTTGGCCAGGCCGGCACCGATGCTCTGCGCCACTTCGGCTACCGTCACCGGGCCGGGAAACTCGCGCCGGGAACCGTCCGGCAACGTAATCGCGATCATGCTTGCTCCTGTGGAGGCTCCGTCGCGCGCGTGCCTGTGCGTGTGCGCGGCGGTCATCATTCTGTCGTGCGCCGCACCGGATGGATGCGGCAATCTATCGGTTAGGCCGGATGCTTCGAAGCGGTTTCAGCAGGATCGTCACGATCGATACCAAAACGCGGACGAAAAAAAACGCGGCCAAGGCCGCGTTTTCATTTGCGCTGAACTGCCGCTTGGGCAGACCGCAAAGGGCGAAACCGCACCTTGACTACTGTCGCTCCGAAGCGGTGGTAGTTCGCGGTGCCTGGATCATGTTTCACCTGTATGCAATTGCACGGGACGCTACCCGAAGGATGACGGCTTGGACACCCTACCCGACGCGTCCTGCTAAATGCGTTGGTAGGCTCGATTGGACTCGAACCAACGACCCCCACCATGTCAAGGTGGTGCTCTAACCAGCTGAGCTACGAGCCTGCCGAAAGACGAAACTATACCATCACTTTCGCCGCGCTGACAATACCCCAGTAACTTCCTCAATTAATACGAGTGCCCGCTGCAATTGGGTCGCCTCCGCGACCTCGGCCGTGAACTGCATCTTGGCGACGCCCTTGCTCGACAGCGTGCGCACGCCGGTCACGTTGATCTTCTCGCGCGAGAGGATTTCCGAGATGTCGCGCAGCAACCCCTGGCGGTCCAGTGCCTCGACGTGGATGTCGACCGGATAGACCGCCTCGCTACGGCTGCCCCATTCCGTCTGGATCACGCGACCCGGCGCGCGCGCAGCCAGTTGCTGGAACGTCGCGCAATTCTGCCGGTGGATCGACACCCCGCGCCCGCGCGTCACGAAACCGACGATCGGGTCCGGCGGCGCGGGCTTGCAGCAGCGCGACATCTGCGTGAGCAGCGAATCGACCCCCACCACCAGCACGCCGCTCTTAGCGCCACGGGCCACGCTGGTGGCGCGGCTCTTCTTGGTGATCGACGCCTCGTCATCGACCGGCGCGGGCGGCGCGCCATCCGCGCGCAGCACCGCCTCGACGCGGCGCAGGCTGAGTTCGTCCTTGGCCACCACGGCGTACAGCTCGTCCGGCGTCTTGAAGCCCAGCTTGGCGGCGAGCTCTTCCAGGTTGACGGCGGTCTTGCCTTCGCGCTGCAGGGTCTTGTCGATCAGGGCGCGGCCCTGGGCGAGCGTTTCTTCCAGCTCCAGCGCGTTGAACCATGCGCGCACCTTGGCACGGGCCCGGCTGCTCACCAGATAGTGCAGCTCGGGATTGAGCCAGTCGCGCGACGGCCCGCCCTGCCTGACGGTGACGATCTCGACCGTCTGCCCATTCTTGAGCGGCGTGTTGAGCGGCACCATCGCGCCGTCGACGCGCGCGCCGCGGCAACGGTGGCCGAGATCGCTGTGCAGGTAGTACGCGAAATCGACCGGCGTGGCGCCCTGCGGCAGCGCGATCACACGGGCCTGCGGCGTCAGCACGTAGATGTGGTCGTCGAGCTCGGTGTGCTTGAGCTGCTCCCACGGCGAGTCCTCCTGCGCGACGGTATGTTCGGCGTCGTCCTTCCAGGCCAGCAGTTGGCGCAGCCAGGCGATCTTCTCGTCGTAGCGCTCGCTGGCGGAGAACTGGCCGGCGTAGCCCTTGCTGCCGGCCTCTTTGTAGCGCCAGTGGGCGGCCACGCCGTACTCGGCGAAGTGGTGCATCTCGCGGGTGCGGATCTGCACCTCCAGCGCGCGGCCATCGTCGCCGATCACCACCGTGTGCAGCGACATGTAGCCGTTGGCCTTGGGTCGCGAGATGTAGTCGTCGAATTCCTTCGGAATCGGCTGCCACATGTGGTGCACGAAGCCGAGCACCGTGTAGCAATCCTTGATGTCGTCGACGATGACGCGGAAGGCGCGCACGTCGTACAGGTCGGCGAAGTCGAGTTCCTTGCCGCGCATCTTCCGCCAGATGCTGTAGATGTGCTTGGGCCGGCCGCTGACCTCGGCGTGGATGCCCGCGTCGTGCAGCGTTTGCTGCAACTGGGCGATCGCCTCGCCGATGAACTTCTCGCGCTCGATGCGCTTTTCGTCCAGCAGGCGCGCGATGCGCTTGTAGGTGTCGGAATCTTCGAAGCGGAAACCGAGGTCTTCGAGCTCCCACTTCAGTTGCCAGATGCCGAGCCGGTTGGCGAGCGGCGCATAGATGTCGAGCGTCTCGCGCGCCATGCCCTCGGGCGCGGGCAGTTTGTTCTGGGCCAGCCAGCGCAGCGACTGCAGCCGCGACGCCAGGCGGATCAGCACCACGCGGATGTCCTGCGCGAAGGCCAGCAGCATCTTGCGCAGCGCCTCGACCTGGGCGCGGCGCGCCTCGGCTTCATTCTTGCGGGTGACGTTCGTCTCGGCCGGGTTGACCATGCCGGCGATCGCGCCGATGCGCAGCAGTTGCCGCACGTCGTGCACCAGCCGGGCCACTTCGGCGCCGAACGCCGGCTCGATCGCCTTTTCGTTGTCGGCGGCCAGGGTCGGCAGCAGGAACAACGCTGCCGCCTGCAGCGAGGGCGCATCGACGCGCAACCCATCGAGAATCGCCACCGTGCCGCGCGCGTGCGACACCAGCGGCTCGCCGGTCAACGTCCGGTGGTCGCCGGCATGGAGGGCCAGGTAATCGAGCGCGCGTGCGACGGCCGCCTCGTGCGCCGCCTTGTCCGCGGTTGGCCCGGCGCCCTCCGCTGGACGATCGGTCTTGCTGTTCATGGTGCGTCTTGCAAACGGATGCCGGATCAGCCCTTCTGTGCTGCCGTCACAACGATTTCGATACGGTATTGGGGATTGGCCAGCGCGGCTTCCACGGTGGCGCGCGGGGGCGAGTTGCGGGACTCGGCGGCGACCCACTGGTCCCAGACCTTGTTCATCTCGCCGATCTCCGCGATGTCCTTCAGGAAGATCTGGCACATCAGGATGCGCGTCTTGTCGCTGCCGTTGGCGGCCAGCACGCGATCGATGATGGCGAGCACCTCGGCGGTCTGCGCGGCGATGTCGCCGTCCAGCGTGGTTTCCGGCACTTGGCCGGCGACATAGACCACGCCGTTGTAGACAGCCGCGTCGGAGTAGCGATGCTCGACGTTGTAACGCTTCAATTCAGTGCTCATCTTGAAAATCGGGTGAATCGGGTCGTCATTGACCGACAAAGAATTGGCGCGCGATCGCGACCTGGTCGGGCTGCACGAAGGTCGGTGCGTGGCCCACGTCGGGAATCTCGATCGTGCGCACGTGCCGGCCGCGCTGCTGCATGGCCTCGAGGGTCTCGCGCGTGAGCAGGTCGGACTGCGCGCCGCGCACCACCAGCACCTCGCCGGGGATCGCCTCGAACAGTGCCCACAACTGGCGCTCGCTGGCGTCGATCAGTTCCGGCGTGGCGCTCTTGAACGGCTCGGCCAGGCGCAGATCATAGTGCAGGATCCATTCGCCGCCCTGCGGCTTGAGGATGGCGGTGTTCAACTCGCGCCATTGCTCGGGCGTGTGCGGCCCGAACGAAGCGCTGATCGTCTTCAGGTAGGCCAGCCCTTCGTCGAAGGTCTTGAAGCGGACGTCCAGCCCCACGTACGCGCCGATGCGCGACAGCGAGGTTTCCGTCACGCGCGGGCCGACGTCGTTGATCAGCAGCTTGCGGATCGGCGACTTCGGCAGGCCGGCCAGGCTCATGCCGATCAGGCCGCCCATCGAGGTGCCGAACCAATCGACCGCTTCCACGTTGAGCCGCGCCAGCAGCGTCACCATGTCGGCCACGTATTGCGGGATCACGTAGCCCCTCGGATCGGCCAGCCAGTCGGAGCGGCCACGCCCGACCACGTCGGGGCAGATCACGCGGTAGTCGTTGCACAGCGCCTGGGCCAGCACGTCGAAGTCGCGGCCGGTGCGCGTCAGGCCGTGCACGCAGACCAGCACGCGCGGATTCTGCGGGTCGCCCCATTCGTGGTAGGCCATCCGGTGCAAGCCGGACGGGCTCAGGCACTGCACGAACGCGAGGCGCGGCGAAACGGGCATGAACGACTCCTACGCTTGAAGACAGGGGAGAAACCGAACAGCGATTGTACGCCGGGCCCGCCGCGATGCGGCGACACGCCGGGCCGCGCACCGCCGGTTTCGCAAACCTTGGCGCAAGCAAAAAGGCCTCGCAATCGCGAGGCCTCAGATTGCTGACAAAGGCCTCGCCCCCGGCGAGGCCTTTCCTTTGTATTTAATAGCGGGATGCTCAAGACACCGACACCCGCGCAGCACGAACTCGAGATGGTGACGCTCGAGGAGCTTGTGCCGAAGGACCATCTGCTGCGCAAGATCGACGCGGCGGTGGATTTCGAATTCATCCGCGCCAAGGTCGCGCACCTGTACTGCGCCGACAACGGCCGCCCGGCACTCGATCCGGTAGTGATGTTCAAGCTGCTGTTCATCGGCTACCTGTTTGGGGTGCGCAGCGAGCGCCAGCTCATGCGCGAGGTGCAGGTCAACGTCGCCTATCGCTGGTTCGCCCGCTTCCGCCTGACCGACCGCGTGCCCGATGCTTCCACCTTCTCGCAGAACCGGCGCCGGCGCTACACCGACACCACGGTCTATCAGGAGATCTTCGACGAGATCGTGCGCCAGGCGATGGGGCACGGCATGGTCGACGGCCGGGTGCTCTATACCGACAGCACGCACCTCAAAGCCAACGCCAACAAGAACAAGTACGACGTGGTGAAGGTGGAGCAGACGCCTTCTGCCTACCTGGCCGAACTGGATGCGGCGGTCGATGCGGACCGGGTCGCGCACGGCAAGAAGCCGCTGCCGCGCGATGACGGTGACGGCGGGGCGCCCGGCGGCAAGCCCGAGGAGAAGGACATCAAGCGCAGCCGCACCGACCCGGACAGTGGCTACATGGTGCGCGACGACAAGCCCCGTGGGTTCTTCTACCTGGACCACCGCACGGTCGATGCCAAGCACGCGATCATCATCGACACGCACGTCACCCCGGCCTCGGTGCACGACAGCCAACCGTATCTGGAGCGGCTGGACCGCCAGCGCGAATGTTTCGGCTTTGCGGTGCAGGCGGTGGGGCTGGATGCCGGATACTTCATTCCCGCTGTCTGCAAGGGGCTGGAGGATCGCCAGATTGCCGGGGTGATGGGCTACCGCACGCCGAATCACAAGCCGGGCACGTTCTACAAACGGCAATACGAGTACGACCGCTATCGCGACGAGTATGTCTGCCCGGCCGGCCAGGCGCTGCCGTACAGCACGACCAACCGCAGCGGCTATCGCGAATGATGCGCACGCAGTGCACGAACAGCGCCAACGCGGTGAAGGTGGTGACGCGCCACGTTTGGGAGTGGGCCAAGGAGCGGGTTGACGCCAGGCGGCTGACCGAATGGGGCAAGCGCCTGTATGCCCGGCGCAAAGAGACGGTGGAGCGCAGCTTCGCCGATGCCAAGCAATTGCACGGACATCGCTACGCGCGCATGCGGGGGCTGCGCCGCGTGGCCGAGCAGTGCCTGCTGGCGGCTGCGGCACAGAACATCAAGAAGATCGCGCTGCTGCTGGCGCGCATGCGGGCGCTTTTACGCCACTTCTGCAGCCCTCGCGCACCTATGCGCCGGCTCGTCGCCCACTTCTCGACCCCTTCGGGTCGATTCGGCTGCCGCCGACCCAAAATCCGCTTCGCATAAAAGACAAAACCCCACACTCCGAAAAATGTGGGGTTCGTCAGCAATCTGAGGCCTCGCAATCGCGAGGCCTCTCTGCGCCGGCGACGATGCGCCTACTGGGCGACCCAGCCGCCGTCCATGTTCCACGCCACGCCGCGTACCTGCTCGGCGGCATCGCTGCACAGGAACACCGCCAGCGCGCCGAGCTGCTCGGGCGAGACGAATTCGCCGGAGGGCTGCTTCTCCATCAGCAGTTCCTTCTTGGCCTGCAGGACGGGAATGCCTGCTTTCCCGGCACGCGCGTCGATCTGCTTCTGCACCAACGGCGTCAGCACCCAACCCGGGCAGATCGCGTTGACGGTGAGGCCGGTCTGCGCGGTCTCCAGCGCCACCGCCTTGGTCAGGCCGACGATGCCGTGCTTGGCGGCCACGTAAGCCGACTTCTGCGCGGACGCCACCAGCCCGTGCGCGGACGCGATGTTGACGATGCGCCCCCAGTTCTTGCGCTTCATGCCCGGCACCGCGAGCCGCGTGGTATGGAACGCCGACGACAGGTTGATGGCGATGATGGCGTCCCAGCGCTCGGCCGGGAAGTCTTCTACGTTGGCCACGTACTGGATGCCGGCATTGTTGACGAGGATGTCCACGCCGCCGAATTCGGCATCGGCGTAGGCGAACATCGCCTCGATCTCGGCCGGCTTGCTCATGTCGGCGCCGTGGTAGCCGATGCGGATGGCGTTCTTGCCGGCCGCGGCGATCTGGGCCTTGGGCCCGTCCACGTCGCCGAAGCCGTTCATGATGATGTTGGCGCCCTGCGCCGCGAGCGCGCAGGCGATGCCCAGGCCGATGCCGCTGGTGGAGCCGGTCACCAGGGCGGTTTTTCCTTGCAGCATGCGGGTCTCCGGTTTACAGCAGGTTGACGCCGGTCTTGGACTGGATCTCGTCGCGCGAGACGCCCGGCGCGGTTTCGACCAGTTTCAGGCCTTGCCCGGTCACGTCGATCACGCCCAGGTCGGTGATGATGCGGTCGACCACGCCCACGCCGGTCAGCGGCAGCGTGCAGTTGGGCAGGATCTTCAGGTCTTCGGTGCCGTCCTTCTTCTTGGCGGTGTGCTCCATCAGCACGATCACGCGCTTGACGCCCGCGACCAGGTCCATCGCGCCGCCCATGCCCTTGACCATCTTGCCCGGGATCATCCAGTTGGCCAGATCGCCCGTCTCGCTGATCTGCATCGCGCCCAGGATGGCCAGGTTGATGTGCCCGCCGCGGATCATGGCGAACGAATCCGCCGACGAGAAGATCGACGAGCCCGGCAGCGTCGTCACGGTCTGCTTGCCGGCGTTGATCATGTCGGGGTCGACCTCATCCTCGGCCGGGAACGGACCGATGCCGAGCAGGCCGTTCTCCGACTGCAGCCACACTTCCATGCCGTCCGGCACGTGGTTGGCCACCAGCGTCGGCAGGCCGATGCCCAGGTTCACATAGAAGCCGTCCTGCAGTTCCCTGGCTGCGCGCGCAGCCATTTCATCACGCGTCCATGCCATGTTCGGTCTCCTGGTTATTTGGCGCGCACGGTGCGCTGTTCGATGCGTTTTTCCGGATGGGCGTTCAGCACGATGCGCTGCACGAACACGCCCGGGGTGTGGACCTCGTCCGGATCGAACGTGCCGGTCTCGACGACCTCTTCGACTTCCACCACGGTGATGCGGCCAGCCATGGCGCACATCGGGTTGAAGTTGCGCGCGGTGCGGTGGTACTTGAGGTTGCCGGACTTGTCGGCCTTCCACGCCTTGACCAGGGCCACGTCGGCGATCAGCGAGCGCTCCATGACGTACTGCTCGCCGTCGAATTCGCGCACCTCCTTGCCGTCGGCCACCACGGTGCCGACGCCGGTGCGGGTGAAGAAGGCCGGGATGCCGGCGCCGCCGGCGCGCAGCTTCTCGGCCAGCGTGCCTTGCGGGGTGAATTCCAGCTCAAGCTCGCCGGACAGGTACTGGCGCTCGAACTCTTTGTTCTCGCCCACGTAGGAGGAGATCATCTTGCGGATCTGGCGGGTCTCCAGCAGCAGCCCCAGGCCGAAGCCGTCGACGCCCGCGTTGTTGGAGATGCAGGTGAGCCCTTTGACGCCGGAGTCGCGCAGCGCGCCGATCAGCGCCTCGGGGATGCCGCACAGGCCGAAGCCGCCCACGGCGATGGTCTGGCCGTCCTTGACGATGCCCGCAAGCGCCTCGCTGGCGCTGGCGTAGATTTTGTTCATGCGTGCTCCTTCCTTGGTGGTCCAACGAATCCGGCAGGGTTTTGACCGCGCGCACGGACGGGGGGACTTGCGCGGCGCGGTGCCGGAAAATTGTAACGGTACAATCGGCCGAGAATACGCAAGCGCCACACGACGCAGCAATACGTAGGACTACATATGCCCGCCCTCGACTACCAGACCGCGTTCCAGCTCGCTCCGGTCGGCATGGTGATGTCGCGCGAGCGCGTCATGGTCGACGTCAACGATGAGGCCGCGCGCATCTTCGGACACCCGCGCACGGCGATGATCGGGCAGTCGTTCGAGCTGCTGTACCCCACCCACGACGAATACGAGCGCACCGGCGCGCGCATCGTGCCGATCATGAACGCACGCGGCAGCTATTCCGACGAGCGCATCATGAAGCGCGCCAGCGGCGAGCTGTTCTGGTGCCACGTCACCGGCCGCGCGCTGGAGCGCACCCGGCCGCTGGGCGAAGGCATCTGGACATTCGAGGATCTGTCGGCGCACCGGCCGGTGACGGCGGCCCTGACACCGCGCGAGCGTGACATCGCCGCGCAACTGGTGGAAGGCAAGACCAGCAAGCAGATCGGCAAGCAGCTCGACATCAGCCCGCGCACGGTGGAGATCTATCGCGCGCGGCTGATGAAGAAATACGCCGCCAACACCTCGCTGGAACTGGTGCAGCGGCTGATGGGGCACTGATGCGGCCCCGGGGCGGCCTGGATACGGCGCTGACCGCGTCAGACCATCCCGTCGTCGGCGTTGATGATGGCGCCGTTGATGAAGTCCGACTGGTCGGAGGCCAGCAGCAGGATCAGGCCGTCCAGGTCTTCCGGCTTGCCGACGCGCTTGCGCGGCAGCATCTGCACCAGCTTCTGGCCGGCCTCGGTTTCCCAGTGATGATGGTTGATCTCGGTGTCGATGTAGCCGGGGCAGATGGCGTTGGTGTTGATGCCGTGGCGGCCCCACTCCAGCGCCATGGCGCGGGTCATGTGCACCACCGCGGCCTTGCTCATGCAGTAGACACCGATCTGCGACAGCACCTTCAGCCCGGCCACCGAGGCGATATTGATGATGCGCGACTGCGGCAGCGGCGAGCCGTTCCTCTCCGCCCCCCGGGCCCGCGCGATCATGCGCTTGGCGGTTTCCTGGGCAACGAAGAAGGCGCCGCGCGCGTTGGTGTCGAAGACGAAATCGAAGTCGTCCGGCGTCACGTCGACCATGCGCTGCGTGGTCGAGACACCCGAATTGTTGACCAGGATGTCGATGGTGCCCGCTTCCGTCTCGGCGTGGGCGATGGCCGCGCGGATGCTGTCGGGGTCGGTCACGTCCAGCCGCACCACGTGCGCGCTGCCGCCCTTCGATTCGATGTCGGCGCGCAGCTCCTTGAGCCGCTCGACCCGGCGCGAGGCCAGCACCACCTTGGCGCCGGCGGCCGCCAGCACATGCGCGAAACGCGCCCCCAGGCCGCTGGATGCGCCGGTGATCAGCGCAACCTTGCCTTCCAGATTGATCGACAAACCCATGATGCGTGGTCCCCGTGAGTTGTAGTGGCGGCGCGGCGGAACCTGCCCGAGCGGTCCGGCGCGGGTGAAGCGGGCGCAGCTTAGCAAAAATCGAACGACCGTTCAAAAATTTAGCTTGCCGCATCCGGGCGTGTCCCCGACAATGCCGGAAATTCTAATGCAGCCATCCGCCAGACCCATCGGCAAACGCCCTACAAGCGAAGAGATCCCCATGAACCAGCAGCAACTCCTCGAACAGTACGGTCCCCGCGAATCCATGGAGTACGACGTCGTGATCGTCGGCGGCGGGCCGGCGGGCCTGGCGAGCGCGATCCGCATCAAGCAGCGGGCGGCCGAGACCGGCAAGGATGTCTCCGTGGTCGTGCTCGAGAAAGGCTCCGAACCCGGCGCGCATATCCTCTCGGGCGCCGTGATGGACCCGCGCGCGCTGGACGAGCTGCTGCCCGACTGGAAGGCACAGGGCGCCCCGCTCAACCAGCCCGTCACCGGCGACGATGTATTGTTCCTGAGCGAGACCGGCGCCACGCGCACCCCCGACTGGCTGGTGCCGCGCAACCTGCACAACGAAGACTGCTACGTCATCTCGCTGTCCAACGTCGTCAAATGGCTGGCGACGCAGGCCGAGGGCCTGGGCGTGGAGATCTTCCCTGGCTTTGCCGCGGCGGAGGTGCTCTACGACGACCGGGGCGCCGTGCGCGGCGTGGCCACCGGCAACATGGGGATCGGCAAGGACGGCGAGCCGACTGACCACTTCCAGCTCGGCATGGAACTGCTGGGCAAGTACACCATCTTCGCCGAAGGCGCGCGCGGCCACCTTGGCCGGCAACTGCTGGAGAAGTACCGGCTCACCGAGGGCAAGGACCCGCAGAGCTTCGCCATCGGCATCAAGGAACTGTGGGAAATCGACCCGGCCAAGGCCAAGCCCGGCTTGGTGGTGCATACCGCCGGCTGGCCGATGGATGCCGATACGTTCGGCGGCGGCTTCCTGTACCACCTGGAAGACAACAAGGTCACGCTCGGCTTCGTGATCGGCCTCGACTACAAGAACCCGTGGATGAGCCCGTTCGAAGAGATGCAGCGCTGGAAGACGCATCCGGCCATCCGCGCGCACATCGAGGGCGGCAAACGCATCGGCTACGGTGCCCGCGCGATCAACAACGGCACGCCGCAGGCGCTGCCCAAGACGGTGTTCCCGGGCGGCGCGCTGGTCGGCTGCGATGCCGGCTACCTGAACGCGGCGCGCATCAAGGGCAGCCACGCGGCCATCAAGAGCGGCATGCTCTGCGGCGACGCGGTGTTCGACGCGGTGGCCGCGGGCCGCGCCGGCGATGAGCTGTCGGCCTATCCGGCGGCGTTCGAGCAGAGCTGGCTGAAGGAAGAGCTCGACCAGACGCGCAACTTCAAGCTCTGGTTCAAAAAGCACGGCCGCCTGGTCGGCAATGTCATGACCGGCATCGAGCAGTGGCTGCTGCCGAAGGTCGGCGTCAAGAGCCCGCCCTGGACGCTGCACGGCACGGCGCCGGACAACGTCTCGCTCAAGCCGGCCGGCGAATGCCCGAAGATCGCGTATCCGAAGCCGGACGGCAAGCTGACCTTCGACCGGCTGTCGTCGGTGTTCATCTCGAACACCAACCATGAGGAAAACCAGCCGGCCCACCTCACGCTGAAGGATCCGACCGTCCCCACGCGCATCAACCTGACGCAGTTTGCCGGGCCCGAGCAGCGCTACTGCCCGGCCGGCGTGTACGAATTCGTCAAGAGCGAGGACGGCACCGAGCGCCTGCAGATCAACGCGCAGAACTGTGTGCACTGCAAGACCTGCGACATCAAGGACCCGACGCAGAACATCGTGTGGATCACGCCGGAAGGCGGCGGCGGCCCGAACTACGTCGGCATGTAAGCGCCGGGCGCCCAACAAAAAAGACGGCTTCGCGCCGTAATGCCGTTCAGTTAAGGCAAAAAAGGCCGCCCCGATTGACGTCGGGGCGGCCTTTTTCCTTGTTGTTGACTCAGTTCGCGTTGCTGCGAGCCAGCCAAGTCACGCTTAACTGAACTGCATTAGGCTTCGCGCCGTCTTTTTTGTTGCCTGCGTGGAGCTGCGTGGAGGGGCTTACGATGCCTTGGCCGCGATGGCCGGGGTCGCCACCGCCACGTCGCCGCATTGCGCGCGATGGCGCAGCGCGTGGTCGATCAGCACCAGCGCCAGCAGCGCCTCGGCGATCGGCGTGGCGCGGATGCCGACGCACGGATCGTGGCGGCCGAAGGTTTCCACCACGGTCGGCTCGCCTGCCTTGTCGATCGAGCGGCGCGGCGTGCGGATGCTGGAGGTCGGCTTGATCGCCAGCGACACCGAAATGTCCTGCCCGGTCGAGATGCCGCCCAGGATGCCGCCAGCGTTGTTGCCGACAAAGCCTTCCGGCGTCAGTTCGTCGCCGTGCTCGGAGCCGCGCTGCGATACGGCATGGAAGCCGGCGCCGATCTCCACGCCCTTGACCGCGTTCAGGCCCATCATGGCGTGGGCGATGTCGGCGTCCAGGCGATCGAACAGCGGCGCGCCCCAGCCGACCGGCACGCCGGTCGCCACCACCTCGATGCGGGCGCCGACCGAATCGCCATCGCGGCGCAGCGCGTCCATGTAGGTTTCGAGCTCGGGCACGATCTCGGCGTTGGGCGCGAAGAACGGGTTGTTCGGCACCTCGCTCCAGTCGACGAACGGGATCCGGATATCGCCCAACTGCGACATGTAGCCGTGGATTTCCACCCCGAACCGCTCGCGCAGCCACTTCTTGGCGACCGCGCCGGCCGCCACCACCGGCGCCGTCAGCCGCGCGGACGAACGGCCGCCGCCGCGCGGGTCGCGGATGCCGTATTTGTGCCAGTAGGTGTAGTCGGCATGGCCGGGCCGGAAGGTCTCGACGATGTTGCCGTAGTCCTTGCTGCGCTGGTCGGTATTGCGGATCAGCAGGCAGATGGGCGTGCCGGTGGTCTTGCCCTCGAACACGCCGGACAGGATCTCGACCTGGTCCTCTTCCTTGCGCTGCGTGACGTGGCGCGAGGTGCCGGGCTTGCGGCGGTCGAGGTCGGGCTGGATGTCCTCGGCCGACAGCGCCATGCCCGGCGGGCAGCCGTCGATGACGGCCCCGATGGCCGGGCCGTGCGACTCGCCGAAGGTGGTGACGGAAAACAGCAGCCCCAGGGTATTGCCAGACATGATCGTGCTCGGGAAAGCGCCACGGCGGCCGTGGCGCGAAACATCGGGAAACCGCTATTGTAAAGCCGCCGGATCAGCCACCGATGCCGAGCAGTTCGACCTCGAAGTTCAGCGTGGCATTGGGCGGAATCGTGCCGGGCACGCCGCGTGCGCCGTAGGCGGTCGCCGCCGGACACGTCAGCTTGGCCTTGCCGCCCACCTGCATCTTCTGCACGCCCTCGGTCCAGCACGGGATCACGCGGTTCAGCGGGAAGGAGATCGGCTGGCCGCGCTTGTAGGAGCTGTCGAACTCGGTGCCGTCTGTCAGCGTGCCGCGGTAGTGCACCTTGACCGTATCGGTAGCCTTGGGCGACGGCCCGCTACCCTTGACCACATGCTGGATGGTCACACCCGACGGCAAAGACTCGGCCGGCCCGGCGGATGCGGCCTGGACGTTGTATGTGGCAAGACCGAGCGACGTGGCGCACAGCAGCAGAGAAAAGCGCTTCATGGGCGAATGATGAACGAGGTTGGTGATCAGGGTTTCAGAGAGCGGGCCGCTTGGCCCGCCGCGTTGCCAGCCGGCAGTGTATCCAATTGCACCGCACCCTAGCGCCGCTCGCCGCGCAGGGCCTGCACGGCCGCCTGCAGCCCTTCCGGCGACGCCGCCTGCGGCGCCACCGGGGCACCGATGCACAGCTCCAGCCGGTTGAGGAAGCCGCGGCGGAACGGGCGCGTCATCGCCGCCCCGCCCTGGCGCGAGAAAAAGCTGCCCCACAGGCCGCGCAGCGCCATCGGCACCACGGGCACCGGGGTGCGCTCGACGATGCGGCGCACACCATCCTTGAACGGGTTCATCTCGCCGGTGGCCGTGATCTTGCCCTCGGGGAAGATGCAGACCACCTCGCCCTCGGCCAGCGCGGTGGCGATGGTGTCGTGGGCGCGGGCCAGCAAGGCGGCATCCTCATGCGCCGGCGCGATCGGGATCGCCTTCACGGTGCGGAAGAACCACGACAGCAGCGGGACGCGGAAGATCCGGTGATCCATCACAAAACGCACCGGCCGGCGCACGAAGGCGCCCACCACCACCGCATCGACAAAGCTGACGTGGTTGCAGACCAGCAGGCACGGGCCTTCGTCGGGGATCTGCTCGGCGCCCTCCACCTTCACGCGGTAGGCGGTATGGATCAGCAGCCACATCACGAAGCGGATCAGGAATTCCGGCACCAGCGTGTAGATGTAGGTCGCCACGACGGCATTGAGGATGCCGGTCACCAGGAACAGTTGCGGGATGGTGAAGCCGGCGCGCGTCAGCAGCATCGCCAGCACCGCCGAGGCGATCATGAACAGCGCATTGAGGATGTTGTTGGCGGCGATGATGCGCGCCCGGTGCGTCGGCTCGCAGCGGCTCTGGATCAGCGCGTACAGCGGCACGCTGTAGAAGCCGCCGAACATCGCCAGCAGGAACAGGTCGGCCAGCACGCGCCAGTGGCGATGGTTCTGCAGGAAGCCGGCCACGCCCGTCAGTGCATCGTGCGCGACCAGCGCCTCGGCATGCGAGGCGAAGTACAGGTCCACCGCGAACACCGTCATGCCGATCGATCCGAACGGCACCAGGCCGATCTCCACCATGCGGCCCGAGAGCTTTTCGCACAGCACCGAGCCCAGGCCGATGCCGATCGAGAACACCGCCAGCAGCAGCGTCACCACGTTCTGGTCGCCGCCGAGCACGTTGCGCGCAAAGGCGAAGAACGAGGTCAGGAAGGTCGCGCCGACGAACCACAGCCACGAGATGCCCAGCAGGCTCAGGAACACGGTGCGCTGGTTGCTCGCCAGCTTCAGGTTGCGCCAGGTCTCGGAGACCGGGTTCCAGTTGATGCGCAGGTCCGGCTGCGAGGCCGGCGACACGGGCACACCGCGCGCCGTCAGCCAGCCGCCCACGGCGATCACCAGGCAGGCGATGCCGGTCAGCGCCGGGCCGACCAGCTCGCCGTTGCGCGTGAAGTTGGCCAGCTCGCCGCCGCCGATGGTGCCGATCAGGATGGCGACAAAGGTGCCCATCTCCACCAGGCCGTTGCCGCCCACCAGTTCGGACGCCTGCAGATGCTGCGGCAGATAGGCGTACTTGACCGGCCCGAACAGCGTCGAATGCACGCCCATCAGGAAAGTGCACAGGTACAGCAGATCGACCTGGCGCAGCGCAAAGCCCGCGCACCCGATCGCCATGATGGCGATCTCCAGCGTCTTCACCAGGCGGATCAGCCGGGCCTTGTCCATGCGGTCGGCGATCTGCCCGCTGGTGGCCGACAGCAGCACGAACGGCGCGATGAAGATCGCCGAGATCAGGAACGCCGCCGAGGCCGGGTCCGCATTGCCGAACAGTGCGGCGTGGTAGGTCACCAGCGAGGAGAAGGCGACTTTGAACACGTTGTCGTTCATCGCCCCCAGGAACTGGGTCCAGAAAAACGGGGCGAAGCGGCGCTGCTTCAGCAGGGAAAACTGGCTCGATTGGCTCATCGTACGGACAAATCGGGATTCAACAAAAAACCCGCTCGCGGTGCGGGCGGGTTTCGGGGATTCCGGGTACCGGCGTTCCCGGCACGGCCGGCGGCCTGCAACCGGGCTCAGGGTAGTCAGTCTTCGCTGGCCTCTTCCTTCGGCCAGTCGCGGATGTACGCCTTGAGCATCTTGTTCTCGAAGTTCTGCTCCTCGAAGACAGCCTTGGCGACGTCGTAGAACGAGATCACGCCCATCAGCGTACGGTTGTCGAGCACCGGCAGATAACGGGCATGCCGCTCCAGCATCATCCGGCGCACTTCGTTGACCTCGGTCTCGGGCGTGCAGGTGAGCGGATGGTCGTCCATCACCTTGCGGATGGTGGTGCCGTCATCGACATTGCCGTTGTTCCGGGCCAGCACCAGGATGATCTCGCGGAAGGTGAGCATGCCGACCAGTTCACCGTATTCCATCACCACCAGCGAACCGATGTCGTATTCCGCCATCGTCTGCACCGCCACCTGGAGCTTGGTTTCCGGGGCCACGGTGTAGAGCGTGTTGCCCTTCACGTGAAGGATGTCGCTGACTTTCATGTTGCGTCTCCCAGGTCGGGGTGCCGGTCCGCCGGGGCGGCGACCGCGCGCGGGTCGTAGCTATGATTATGTTTTGATGCTAGCCCAAACCGAGGGGCTTCGACAAGCGCACACCCCCAGAAATGCGGCAGAAAAACCGATCAAAAACCGCGCCCGCTCGGCGTTTGCCCGGGATGCACCCCAACGGGATCCGGTGCTAGCATGCGCCGTTCCGACCCCATTTGGTGCTTGCCTCCCATGTCCAAAGCCCGCTTCGACACGCTGGCGCTGCATGCCGGTGCCGCGCCCGACCCGGCCACCGGCGCCCGCGCGACGCCGATCCACCTCACCACCTCCTTCGTCTTCCGCGACAGCGAGCACGCCGCTTCGCTGTTCAACATGGAGCGCGCGGGCCACGTCTACTCGCGCCTCTCCAACCCCACCGTGGCGGTGTTCGAAGAGCGCATGGCGGCACTGGAAAACGGCGTCGGTGCGATCGCCACGGCTTCGGGCCAGGCCGCGCTGCACCTGGCCATCGTCACGCTGATGAGCGCGGGCGCGCATATCGTGGCGTCGTCGGCGCTGTACGGCGGCTCGCACAACCTGTTGCACTACACGCTGCGCCGCTTCGGCATCGAGACCACCTTCGTCAGGCCGGGCGACATCGACGGCTGGCGCGCGGCCATCCGCCCCGAGACGCGCCTGCTGTTCGGCGAGACGCTGGGCAATCCGGGGCTGGATGTGCTCGACATCCCGACCGTGGCGTCGATCGCGCACGATGCCGGCGTGCCGCTGCTGGTCGATTCGACCTTCACCACGCCGTGGCTGCTGCAGCCGTTTGCACACGGTGCCGACCTGGTCTATCACTCGGCCACCAAGTTCCTGGGCGGGCACGGCACCACCATCGGCGGCGTGCTGGTCGACGGCGGCACCTTCGATTACGTGGCGGCCGGCCGGCATCCGGAACTGACCGAGCCGTACGCGGGCTTCCACGACATGGTGTTTGCCGAGGAAAGCACCGTGGCGCCCTTCCTGCTGCGTGCCCGCCGCGAAGGCCTGCGCGATTTCGGCGCGTGCATGAACCCGATGGCGGCATGGCAATTGCTGCAGGGCATCGAAACGCTGCCGCTGCGCATGGCGCGGCACGTGGAGAACACCCGCCGCGTGGTCGCCTTCCTGGCGGGCCACCCCATGGTGGCCGCGGTGGCCTATCCCGAACTGGAGACGCACCCCGACCACGCGCTCGCCGGGCGCCTGCTGCCGCGCGGCTGCGGCGCGGTGTTCAGCTTCGATCTGCGCGGCGACCGGCGCGCCGGCCAGCGGTTCATCGAATCGCTCGGCCTGTTCTCGCACCTCGCCAATGTGGGCGATGCACGCTCGCTGGTGATCCACCCGGCTTCGACCACGCATTTCCGCATGGAGGCGCCCGCGCTGGCGGCCGCCGGCATCGGCGAAGGCACCATCCGCCTGTCGATCGGCCTGGAAGACGCCGATGACCTGATCGACGATCTCAAGCGCGGCCTGAAGGCCGCCGAGCGCGCCATGTCGGCCGCGCCCGGCAAGACCGCCCCCGCCCCCACCGGAGCCCGCTGATGGAATGGACCGTACAAGGCCGGCGCGCCTATGCCTACACCGGCGGCAAACCGTTCGATCCGGCGCTGCCGTGCGTGGTCTTCGTGCACGGCGCGCAGAACGATCATTCGGTGTGGGGGCTGCAAACCCGCTGGTTCGCCCATCACGGCTTCAGCGTGCTGGCGGTCGACCTGCCCGCGCACGGCCGCAGCGCCGGCGCCCCGCTGGCGACCGTCGAAGCCATGGCCGACTGGGTAATGGCGCTGGGGCAGGCGGCGGGCGTCGATCGGCCGGCGATGGTGGTCGGGCACAGCATGGGTTCACTGATCGCGCTGGAGTGCGCGGCGCGGTACCCGGACCGCGTCGGCCGCATCGCCCTGGTAGCCACCGCCTGGCCGATGAACGTGTCGGACACCCTGCTCGATGCGGCACTGAACGATACGCCGGCCGCCATCGACATGGTCAACACCTGGTCGCATTCCAGCCTGGCCAACAAACCGTCCGCGCCGGGGCCCGGCTTCTGGATGCACGGCGGCAGCCAGCGGCTGATGGAGCGCATCGCGCGCGGCTCGCCGGCGCCGGTGTTCCATACGGATTTTTCGGCGTGCAACGCCTATGCGCGCGGCGCGGAGGCCATGGCGGCGGTGCGGTGCCCGGCACTCGTGATCGTGGGGGACAAGGACCAGATGACCCCCGCGCGGGCCGGCAGGCAGGTGGCCGCCGGGCTGGCGGGCAGCCGCGTGGTCGCCCTCCCCTGCGGCCACGTCGTCATGGGAGAATGTCCGGACGGCACGCTCGATGCGCTGATCGCCTTTGCGCGCGAGCGCGCCGTCGCCGCCGCGTAACCGGCATCCCGCACAGGAGACGATCATGGCCACCACCGACGCGCACCGCTTCGGCAGCTTCGCCGAGTTCTATCCGTACTACCTGGGCGAGCACCGGAACCGCACCTGCCGCCGATTGCATTTCGCGGGGTCGACCCTTGCGCTGGTGTGCCTGATCCAGTTGGTGTTCACGGGCAGCCTGTGGTGGCTGCTGGCTGCCGCCGTCAGCGGCTATGCCTTGGCCTGGGTCGGCCACTTCGTCTTCGAGAAGAACCGCCCCGCCACCTTCCGCCACCCGGTCTACAGCCTGATGGGCGACTGGGTGATGTACCGCGACATCTGGGTCGGCAAGATTCCGTTCTGACCGCGACCGCGGCTCAGGCGCGGGCGGCCGTCGTCAGCGACGCGGCGGCGGCTTCGACGGGGTTGCCTTCACGCCCGGCTCGCCGGACGCGAACACGGCTTCCAGCGTGCAGTCCAGCGCCGGGTTGTGGAGCTGGGCCTCCAGCATGTGCGTATCGCCCAGTTGGCGCGCGAACGCCGTGCGCGACAGGCGCGGCAGGTTCAGCACCAGCCGTTCGTAAAGCGGACGCAGCGTGGTGGTATGCGCATCGCACAGCAGGGCCCAGTGCGCCTGTCCGCGCTCCTGCTGCAGCTTGCCGACCAGGTGCAGCGTCTTCAGCCTGGCCAGCAGGCCGGCCACGTAATCCGCCTCCAGTTGCAGGCGCCGGCCGATATCGCTTTCGCCGAGCGTGCGCGGCGCGTGGTCGCGCGCGCGGTACAGCAGCAGCAGGATGCCGAGCGCATCGAAAAATTCGCTGCCCGGGAAGGTACGGCGCTGCCAATAGCCCTGGCGGACAATCGGCAAGGTGGCGGCGATGGTCGCGCCCAGCAGCGTCACCAGCCAACTGACGTAGATCCACAGCAGGAAGATCGGCAGCGCGGCAAAGGTGCCGTAAACGGCCGTGTAGGTAGGAAAGCGCGCCACGTAATAGCCGAAGCCACGCTTGGCGATTTCGAACGCCACGGCGGCAACCAGCCCGGCCAGGAAGGCATCGCGCCAGGCGACGAGGGTGTTCGGCACGAACACGTACAGCATGGCGAAGGCGATGGCCGACAGCAGGATCGGCACCATCCCCACCACCACGCCCAGCCCGTAGGGCAGCTTGGCGACGTAGCCCGCCGAGATCGACACCAGGTACGAACTGACCGACAGGCTCGCCCCGATCAGCACCGGCCCGAAGCTGACCAGCGCCCAGAACACCAGCACGCGCTGCGTCAGCGGCCGGCGCTGGTGCACGCGCCAGATGGCGTTGAGCGCGTTCTCGACCGTCAGCATGGTCATCACCGACGTGACGACCAGGCCGACCAGACCGGCCGCCGTGAGCCCCTTGGCGTTATGCGAGAACTGGTTCAGATACGTCAGGATCGGCCGGCTGATGTTGCCCGGCACGAGGTTGCTGAACAGATAGCTCTCGATGGCGGCCCGGAAGCTCTGGAACATCGGGAACGCGGTAAACAGCGCGAACGCCACCGTGAGGACCGGCACCAGCGACAGCACCGTGGTGAAAGTCAGGCTGCCCGCCACCTGCGGCAGGCTGTCCTCGCCCGCGCGACGCAATGCGTAGCGCAGCAGCGCACGCAGCTTGGGCACATTCCATTGGCGGAGCACACGGGTATCGAACAGCATGAAGAATCAGACTGGGAGCGGATGAAACGCGTTCGGGGGCGCAACTATAATACCGCGACCCTCTTTCCGCTCAGCCATGAGAGACATCCTCGTCCTGTACTACAGCCGCCACGGCAGCACGCGCGCACTGGCCGAAGCCATCGCGCAGGGCATCGAAAGCGTGGACGGCGCGCAAGCGCGCGTGCGCACGGTGCCAGCCATCTCGACCGTGTGCGAAGCCACGCAGCCCGAGGTGCCTGGCAACGGCCCGCCCTACGCAGAGGTCCGCGACCTGGAAGAATGCATCGGCCTGGCGCTCGGCTCGCCCACGCGCTTCGGCAACATGGCCGCACCGCTCAAGTACTTCCTGGACGGCACCACGCCGCAGTGGCTGTCGGGCGCGCTGGCCGGCAAGCCCGCCTGCGTGTTCACATCCACCGGCAGCATGCACGGCGGACAGGAGACCACGCTGCTGTCGATGATGATGCCGCTGCTGCACCATGGCATGGTGGTGCTCGGCCTGCCCTACCAGCACAGCGAGTTGATGTCGACCGATGCCGGCGGCACGCCGTACGGGCCGACGCACGTGGCGCATCGCGGTGACACCGCTCCGCTCACGGCCACCGAACGCACGCTGGCCGTGGCGATGGGCCGGCGGCTGGCGCAGACCGCGCTCAGGCTCACCGCATGACGCCCGCCGACGCCTGCGTCCCGCATTCGCGCGCGCTGCATCGGCTGAGCATGGGCAGCCTGATCGCGCTGATCGCCCTGTGCACGGCATGGGAGCTGTGGCTCGCGCCGCTGCGCCCGGGCGGCTCGTGGCTGGCATTGAAGGCGCTGCTGCTGGCATGGCCGCTGCCGGGGGTGCTGCGCCGCAATCGCTACACGATGCAGTGGGCATCGATGTTCATCCTGCTGTTCTTTACCGAAGCCATCGTGCGGGCGACATCCGATGCGGGTGCCTCGCGTGCGCTGGCCTGGGCGGAAGTCGTGCTCAGCCTGGTGTTCTTCTTCGCCACCATCTTCTACCTGCGTCCGTTCAAGCGCGCGGCCAAGGCGCGCGCCCGGCAGGACGCCTGACCCTCTGCCAGCGATGACCCACGATGCCTTCCTGCAGGCCTGCGCCGATGCCATCGGCGCCGCGCACGTCCTGACCGCACCGGAAGACCAGGCGCCCTATCTGACCGACTGGCGCAAGCGCTTCACCGGCCGGGCGCGCGCGGTGCTGCGCCCGGCCAGCCCCGAGGAGGTCGCCGCGCTGGTGCGCCTGTGCGCCGGCCAGGGCGTGCCGATCGTCCCGCAGGGCGGCAACACCGGGCTGTGCGGCGGTGCCACGCCCGACAGCGCGGGCGATGCCGTGGTGATCTCGCTGCAGCGCATGCAGCGCGTGCGCGCGGTCGACCCGATCAACAACACCATCACCGTGGATGCGGGCTGCATCCTGGCAAGCGTGCAGGAAGCGGCGGCGGCGGCGGATCGGCTGTTTCCGCTGAGCCTCGCCGCCGAAGGCAGTTGCACCATCGGCGGCAACCTGGCGACCAATGCCGGCGGCACGGCCGTGCTGCGCTACGGCAACGCGCGCGAGCTGTGCCTGGGCGTGGAAGCCGTCCTGCCCGACGGCGCGCTGTGGAACGGCCTGCGCGGCCTGCGCAAGGACAACACCGGCTACGACCTGCGCGATCTGCTGATCGGCGCGGAAGGCACGCTGGGGATCATCACCGGTGCGATGCTGAAGCTGTTTCCGCAGCCGCGCGCGCGAGTGACGGCGCTGGCCGCGCTGCAATCCCCCCGGCAGGCGCTGGCCTTCCTGTCGCTGGCGCAGGGCCATGCGGGCACGCTGCTGACGGGGTTCGAATTGATGTCGGCGTTCTGCCTGGAGCTGGTGCACAAGCACTACCCGCAGTTGCGCGTGCCGTTCGGCCAGCCGTATCCGCAATACGTCCTGCTCGAGCTGTCGGATCTGGAAAGCGAAGCGCACGCGCGCGGCGTGTTCGAAACGTTGATGGAGGATGCGCTGGCGCGCGAGGTGATCCTGGACGCCGCCGTGGCGGAATCGGTCGCGCAGTCACGCGAGCTGTGGAACCTGCGCGAACACATCCCGCTCGCCCAAGCCGACGAAGGCAAGAACATCAAGCACGACATCGCCGTGCCGATCTCGCGCGTCGCCGATTTCATCGAGGTGACCGACGGCGCGCTGGCAGCCGCCTACCCCGGCATCCGCATGGTGACCTTCGGCCATCTGGGCGACGGCAACCTGCACTACAACGTGTCGCCGCCGAGCGGCCAGGATCACGAGGCCTTCCTGGCCAACCAGCCCGGCATCAACCGCATCGTGCACGACAGCGTGCACGCGCACGGCGGCTCGATCTCGGCCGAGCATGGCATCGGCCAGCTCAAGCGCGAGGACAACGCCCGCTACAAGAGTCCCGTCGAGCTGGCCGCCATGCGCGCGATCAAGCAGGCACTCGATCCGCGCGGGCTGATGAACCCGGGCAAGGTGCTATAGCGCTATAGAACGCCGAAATAGCGGGCGGCCAGGTTGCACAACGCAAAGATGATGGTCGCGCTCAGCAGCGACAGCAACAGGCGCGGCACGTCGCTGGGCGGCAGGCGATGCCCGTCGGCACTGGCGCGGCCGCCAACGCTCCCTCTCTGGGCGTTGCGGATATAGGTGGTCCGGGCCGCCCCGGCCGGACGTCGCATGTGACGCGTGCTCATTTCAACTCCCTCCATACCGATGGCTGTCGCCCCGCCTTGCCCCCTGTTGCCGGCGAGCGCGCAGCCTCGTTCAGTCTACCCAAACAAGACTCCCCAGTTTCCCGTCTGGTCGGAACCGCACAACGCTTGCCACGCCGATTGGCGCGTGCAGGCCTTGCTTTGCGTTCCGCTTCATCGCGCGGAATTCGAGTTGAAGCGTGAATGTTGTGGTACGACCCGACCGCCACGAAATGTAGCAAAAAATTACCCCCAATGGGGGGTATCAACCACAAAAATAAACATCCGGATGATGCACGGGTACGACGCTTGCGCCATCCCCTAGTACTACTGTGTTAACAATTACTCGTTTTTCCGGCCGCAGCACGGGCACCGTTCAAGACAAGTAAGTAGCGCGGCAGCAAGCTCCAGTCGCAACGTTGTGATGGAATGCGCCACGTGTCGCAGCTTACGCAGTGGCGCCCCGGGGCCGGAAGCCTTCGGGTAAGGAAGACACCTCGCCGAGTAACCGATGAGCTGGAGTTTTTTTTGGCTATGTCTGAATAAACTGTTGAGGTCGCGCTCTGCCCAAGCTGAGCGCGATGCATAGCGGCGGGGAGATGGCGCCGCCTGAGCGTTCCAGCATGCGGCGCCAGCCCAGATAGTTGGGCAGGTACTTGGTGGCGACCCCGTGGAATCGGCGCATCCACCCCTTGAGACGACTGGCGTAGGCGTTCACGTTTTGCACGTGATAGACCTTGCCGACGACCTTGATGCCGGCACGTACATTGACGAAGCGATGGGTCAACTTGTGCTCGCGCGCTACGGCGGCATACACGCCCGAACCGCCACCGTCGGTGCAAAGGATGGCGTCTTCCGCCAGCAAGGGCTTCAGGACAGCGCCAATATGCTTCTTGTCGGCCTTGGGTAGGACGAAGTCGACCGTCTCGCCTACGCGGTCACGCGCAATCAGCACAGGAATCTGCTCCGCCGATAAGCCCCGTTTGGCAGCTTTGCCGCCACGCTTGCGTGGCGCACGAGGCAACTGGCGGCTGCCTTTGAACGACTCCAGGAAATAGGTTTCGTCGGCCTCGACGATACCGCTCTCGCGCTTGGCTTTCTGTTCGGCAGGAAGCCGCAGGAAGCGATGGCGCCACAGAAAGGCGGTGTTCTTATCTACCCCACATCGCTCGGCTGCCTGGCGAACCGACTGGCCCTCAATCAGGGCCAGCATGAAGGTCTGCCATTGCTCACGGTGACGCAACCGGGCCAGCGGCGTCCCAGTGAGGGCGTTGAAGGTCTTGCTGCAGCCTTTGCAGCGATAACGCTCCAGACCGCCACTGCTGCCCCACGGCCCCACCTCGGCATGCCCGCAATGCGGGCAACGTTCGACCGGACCGCTCAATTGCGCAATCAGGCGTTCCGTGGCCCGACGCGGGTCGCCGCAGCGCAGTTGTTGCTCAACCGACTCGCGCTGATGTGCCGTGAGCGTCGCCAGCTTTGCCAACCACCGTTGAAACTCTGCCGCCTTCATTTGCCTGCCATCCGTCATCCAACATCCGTTTGACACAGTGAAGTCGCAACAGTTTATTCAGACATAGCCTTTTTTTTTGCACCACCAAACGTTCCGTGACGAGAAAGCCGTAAGCCGCTATGCACAGCGTCGCGTGGTGGTGAAAGCCGCGCCAGTTGCGTCCCTCGAAATGCCCCAAGCCGAGTTCCTGCTTGAGCTCCTGGTAATCGCGCTCAATACGCCAGCGCAGTTTTGCGAGTCGCACGAGTTCCTTGATTGGCGTATCAGCCGGCAACGTACTGAGGAAATACTTGGTCGGTTCGACTTCTGCCTTGGGCCACTCGATGAGCAACCATTGCTCCGCGCTGGCCTCGCCTGGCCGGGCTGCACGGGAGGCGCAATGCACCCGTACCGCCGCAAAACGCGACGACAAGGCGCAGTTGGTGCCTTCGCGCCACGTGACAGTGCGAAAGCGTCGCGACGGCAATTGCATGGCCAGCTCCTTTGCTTGCAGCGGCGCCAGCGCTTGCGACTGCAAGCTGACCGTCCCGGTCACCCCGACCATATAAGTGAAGCCCATCGCCGTGAGTTGCTCGCGGAACTCCGTGCTCGCCCCGTAACCGGCGTCAGCCAGAACCAGTTCGGGCAGCGATCCCACTTCGCCGAGGTTCTCAAGCAGTTGCAGCGCGAGCATCGGCTTGGTGACGAACTCCAGCGCCTCGGGCACTTTGGCATGCTTACGCCGTTGTGGGTCATCTGCCCAGCTTTGTGGCAAATACAGTTGGTAGCGCACCGGCAGACTGAAGTGTTCATTGGCAAGCGAGATGCTGACCGCGACCTGGCAGTTGTCCTGCTTACCCAATTGGCCGCAGTACTGCCGAGCGACCCCGACCGAGTGCTTACCCTTCTTAGAGCCCGTTTGAAAATTCCCCGCGACTGTGATGTAAAGGGTGGATGTGGAAAAAAGACCATAGAGAACGCGAGGCAAAGCTGGCTCGCAAGAGCAAGCGTTACCCGAGCGACATGACGGACGTCGAATGGGCCGCAGTGCAGCCGCTGCTGCCACGCGAGGCCGTGCGCAGTTGAAGACAAACGAATAGTGCCTTATTTTTTAACACAGTAGTACTAGGACACTCCATCAAAACCGGGAGCTTCCATGCCAGCGCAACCTTCGTTCGCCCCCCTGTCACCCGGCGCCCACATCACACCGCCGACACCCTCCGAGCCACCCCACCCGCCGCCCGAGATGCCACCGCCGGATGTCCCGCCGGCCGAACCGCCCTTCCACGACCCGGAGCCGTCCGGCCCGCCGATTGAGCTGCCTCCCGGTGACCTGCCGACCGAAATCCCGCCCCAACGCTAAGCTGCCGAGCAGACACCAGCCGGCCCGCGGCCATCCATCTGATAGAATCTGCGGTCTCCCGCTCCCGGGAGCCGCAGTTTCAGCGTGCCTGCCTGGGCAGCGCATTACGCTGCATCTGCCCATAGCTCAGTTGGATAGAGCATCGGCCTTCTAAGCCGACGGTCGGGGGTTCGAATCCCTCTGGGCAGGCCAGTCAAAACAAAGGGTTGCAGCGATTTTGCTTGCAACCCTTTTTCGCCCAGCTCGTCCGTGTAGGCATCTTGTAGGCATTTTGTATGGATACAATGCCACGCCGATCCATCTGTGCGCAGACATACCAAACCTCGTTGCCCTCACCCGGCGCCGTGACATTAAACGACGCACCTGAGAGCACGAGGAAGACACCCATTCCCGACCGAGGCCGTTTCCCCCCTCCCTCAGATTGGTGCTCGTATCCATAGCCCGGTCCTCGTGCACTTCGCGGGACATGAACGACTCAGACGAGTAGAGCCTCATGCTCAAGGCCCGCGACGTAATGCTGCATGAGGCCGACGACGCGTCGCACGTAGGGGTCATCTGACTGTAACAGCCGCCGCATCAAAGCGGAATTCTTGTGAAGTAGTTCCGGCTTGGAGAAGCGATCGAACAAGTGATCGAGATTCGCCGGGGCCAACGGTTCGAGACGCGCACCTAGTCGGTGTTTCGCACGGAGGTACTCGTCCAACCCAACGGGGTCGTAGTCAGCGCAGTGCAGAAGCCGAGTCGCACCGCTTGATTCCAGCCAGGCGAGCATCCGATCAGACGCACGACCGTTGTAGAGCACCACTGCGTCCACGCCGGCCGCTTGCCAGTCATAGCGCAGAAACAGTTGCGGCCCCTCGACCACGGCCACGTACCCTGCCACGGTCGGTACTCCCGCGGCGCCCAGGACTACGGAGACGCAACCTAACCGGGATGTTTGCTGCGCCGCGCCTACCGGGGCGCCGGCCACTGAATCGCCCCGGGATTCGAGGAGGCTCCAACTCTTGAGAGAATGGAGCCATGAACAAGACAAACAAGTTCTCACCCGAGGTGCGCGAGCGCGCCGTGCGCATGGTGCAGGAGCACCGAGGCGAGTATCCGTCGCTCTGGGCGACCGTTGAATCCATCGCACCCAAGATTGGCTGCGTACCGCAGACGCTGCTGGACTGGGTCAAGCGCGAAGAAGTCGACAGCGGGCAACGCGACGGCCTGACCAGCAGCGAGCGCGAGGAGTTCAAGCGGTTGCAACGCGAGGTCAAGGAATTGCGCCGCGCCAACGAGATTCTCAAGACGGCCAGCGCGTTTTTTGCGCAGGCGGAGCTCGACCGCCGACTCAAGTCGTGAAGGCATACATCGACCGCTATCGCGATGCGTACGGGGTCGAGCCCATCTGCAAGGTCTTGCAGATTGCCCCGTCTTGCTACCGGCGCCACGCGGCGCGGCTTCGCAACCCGGCACTGCGCAGCCAACGTGCCCAACGCGACGACGCGCTCATCCCAGACATCGAGCGTGTCTGGCATGCCAACTGGCAGGTCTATGGCGCCGACAAGGTCTGGAAGCAGATGAATCGTGAAGGCATCCGTGTTGCGCGTTGCACAGTCGAGCGCTTGATGAAGCGTCAGGGGTTGCAAGGCGTGCGTCGCGGCAAGGTGGTGCGTACCACGACGCCGGACACTTCGGCGCCATGCCCATTGGACCGGGTCCAGCGAGTGTTCAAAGCCGAGCGGCCCAACCAACTGTGGGTGTCGGACTTCACCTATGTCTCGACCTGGCAGGGCTGGCTGTACGTAGCGTTCGTCATCGACGTGTTCGCACGGCGTATCGTGGGCTGGCGCGTGAGCCGCACCATGCGTACGGACTTCGTGCTGGACGCCCTGGAACAGGCGTTGTATGACCGCCAACCGGCTAGCTCCGATGCCTTGGTGCACCACTCCGACCGTGGCTCGCAGTATCTGTCCATTCGCTATACCGAGCGACTGGCCGAGGCCGGCATCGAACCCTCGGTCGGCAGCCGTGGTGACAGCTATGACAACGCACTGGCCGAAACCATCAACGGGCTGTACAAGGCCGAGTTGATTCACCGTCGGGGGCCCTGGAAGTCCAGGGAATCCGTCGAGCTGGCCACCCTGCAATGGGTGCACTGGTTCAACCACATCCGACTGCTTGAGCCCATCGGGTACATCCCGCCGGCTGAAGCTGAGGCAAACTACTGGCGGCAACTCGCCAGCGAGGCCGCTGTAGCGGTCTCAACTTAAACCAACCGGCCTCCTCGAAAGCCGGGGCGATTCATCTGGCCTCCGCTGTGATCTGGACTATTTGATGACAGACCCTAGCCGCATTGGGTAGTCGCCCATTCAAGCAAGACGCCATGGTGCCCGACTCTCGATGCGTCGACGGACCAGGCGCATCTCGTTCCGCAGACAGCGAAGACGCCCGAAGACGCCCGGTCAAACCGATTCGGGCCCGTAGGCGCGCATGAACACATCCACCGCCCGCGCTACGATTGCCTTGATTTGCCTGTCGCTGAGTTGAATCGGCAGGTTGAGCAAGCCGGGCTCCAGCAGCTCCGACTCAAGCAGGCCACGGAAATGGGCTGCCACGACTTTCGGCGCCACTCGGCGGAGCTTGCCCACTGCCATCACGCTCTCGAAATAGCGCTCTATGAGTTCCATCCCCTTGCGGGGGCCGTTCTCATAGAACATGCGGCCCAACTCCGGGTTGTTTCCCGCGGCCGCAATCACCATGCGTTTGATCGCCATCTTCTGCGGCGTGTGGAAGTTCTTCACCACCCGCTCGCCAAAGCGCTGGAGGGAGGCCTTCACGTCCGTGCCCGGGTCCAGGAGAGCCAACGCCTCCGATGCCGCGGGCGGCAAACCCATCGTGGGCGATCCGGCACAGCTCTGGAAAAGCTCAGTCACTTCGCCACGGTGTTCCAACGCCGAGCGACGGACCAGTTCCATGAAGAGGGCTTCTTTCGACTCGAAGTAGCGATAGAGCGTCGCTTTCGAGCCACCCACCCGGGCGGTGATCTCCGACATGGTGGCCTGCTCGAAACCCACTTCCTCGAATACGTCTTTGGCGGCCGCCAGGATTGCCTCGCGGCGGGCCTCTGTCCTCACTTTCACGTTTAGCGTTTTTTCGAAACCAATCATTACAGTTTTGCTTGACAGCAAGGAAAGGTCAAGCCTAGTTTTTGTGGTACTGTACCGTGTCGTTTCGTTTTGCCATGAACATGCATGAGAACAACCGCGGCAGCCCATCATCCGCTACGTTTCGGGGTGCGTTGATTGCTGCGCCAATCGCTGCCGCGCTGGCGATCAGCGGCTGCACATTGCAGCCAGGCTATGTCGCGCCGGAGCGCCGGTGCCATCAGCCTTTTTGAACCCGAAGATAGCCGCCGCCAATACGCGTGCGCCCAGGATGCCGAGATTTCCGGCCTGGGTGGTCTTTGTAAAGGCCACCGGCGGCGCCGTCATGCTCACTACGGAGCCCACTGCCCATGAATGAACGCACTGCCCCGCCTGTGACTGTCCTCGGTCGCAAGTACTGGATTCCTGTCGCGCTCTCTGCTGCCGTCACCGCGGTGGCCATTCTGTTTTTTGCGCCGCGCACCGCTGCGACTGCGATGCCCGAGCAGCCCGCCGCTGCGCTGACGGTCACGGTGGCCGCTGCCTCGCAAACCCAATGGCCGGCCACCTTGGAGGCCAGCGGCGCCATCGCGCCTTGGCAAGAGGCGGTGATCGGGGCCCAGGTCTCGGGCTTGCGCCTGGCGGACGTCCGCGTCAACGTGGGGGACCGCGTCAAACGCGGGCAGGTACTCGCCGTTTTCGACGCCGATCTGCTCAGAGCCGACGAAGCACGCCTGAAAGCCGGCTGGCAGCAAGCCGAGGCCAACCGCGAGCGAGCGCTCAAACTCAAGGGCTCGGGCGGCATCAGCGAGCAGGACGTACTCCAATACGTGACGCAGGCCGACGTGTCCAAGGCCCAGTTGCGGAGCACCCAGCTGCAACTGCGCTACGCCGAAGTGATTGCGCCCGACGACGGCGTCATCAGCGCGCGCAGCGCAACGGTGGGCACCGTCTCGAACACCGGTCAGGAGCTGTTTCGCATGATCCGGCAGAGCCGCCTGGAATGGCGCGGCGAACTGACCGCGGCGCAGCTCGCCCAGGTGAAAGCAGGCCAGCACATCCGCCTGGCCCTGCCCGACGGGAGCGCGGCGACGGCCATGGTGCGCCAGACGGCCCCTAGCCTCGATAGCCAGACCCGGCTGGGTATCGTCTACGCCGATATCGAACCCGGCAGCGGCGCGCGCGCGGGCATGTACGCCAAGGGGAATGTGGTGTTGGCGCAAAGCCCCGCCGTGACCGTGCCGGCGGTCAGCGTGGTCATTCGCGATGGCCGCAGCTATGTGCCCAAGCTGTCGGTGGCCGATCGGGTGGCCTTGCAGGCTGTTACGGTAGGCCGACGCCAAGGCGATGCGGTGGAGATCGTCTCCGGCATCGTCCCGGGCGACAAGGTTGTGGTGCAAGGTGCCGCATTCCTCAATGACGGCGATGTCGTGCGCGTGACCCCGCCCACGCAAGCTGCTGCCCCGCAGGGGAACAAGGTATGAATTTCGCCACTTGGTCGATCCGCAATCCGGTACCGGCCCTGCTGCTCTTCATCCTGCTCACGCTGGCAGGCCTCTATGGATTCCGGGAGCTGCCGATCGCCAATCTGCCGGACCTGGATTTGCCTACCGTCACCATCTCGCTGACACAGCCCGGGGCGGCACCCGCGCAGCTCGAAACCGAGGTGGCGCGCAAGGTCGAGAACTCGCTCGCCACGCTGTCCGGCGTCAAGCACATGCGCACGTCCATCACGGACGGGCAGGTCAGCGTCACCCTTGAGTTCATTCTCGAAAAGAAGCTTTCCGATGCGCTGATCGAAACGAAGGATGCCGTGGACCGGATCCGCTCCGATCTGCCCGTCGATCTCCAGCAGCCTTCGATCAGCGCAGTCCGGATCGGGGGCGAGGCGACGCTGCTCTATGCCATCGCCTCGTCGCGCATGCCTGAAGAAGCGCTGTCCTGGTTCGTGGACGACACGGTCAACAAGACGGTGCTGGGCGTGCCCGGTGTCGGCAAGTTCGAGCGGGTTGGCGGTGTGCAGCGGCAGGTGCGGGTGGAAGTCGATCCGGTGCGCCTGGCGGCGCTCGGCGCGACCGCCGTCGACGTGTCCCGCGCGTTGAAGACCGTGGAGCAGGAGTCCTCCGGCGGCCGCGGGCAACTGGGCGGCGCCGAGCAGGCCGTGCGAACCATTGCCACCGTACGGCAGGCCAAGGAACTCAATCGCCTGCCGCTTGTGCTCAGTGACGGCCGTCGCGTCAACCTGGACCAGGTCGCCACCGTCAGCGATGCCATTGCCGAGCGCACGCAGATCGCACTGCTCGACGGCAAGCCGGTGGTGGGCTTCAAGATCTATCGGGCCAAGGGCTTTGACGAAACCCGCATTGCCGCCGGCGTGGCGCAAGCGCTGGGCAAGCTCCAGGCGGCCAACCCCGGCCTGAGCTTCACCAAGATTTCCGGCACCGTCGATTACACGCAGGAGCAGTTCGAAGGCTCCATGCACATGCTGTACGAGGGGGCGCTGCTGGCCGTGCTGGTGGTGTGGTGGTTCCTGCGCGATTGGCGGGCCACGCTGATCTCCGCCTCGGCACTGCCCTTGTCGATCCTGCCGGCCTTCGCGGCCATGTATTGGCTCGGCTACTCCCTCAACACGCTGACGCTGCTGGCCCTGGCGGTCATCGTCGGCATTCTCGTGGACGACGCCATCGTCGAGATCGAGAACATCGAACGCCACAGCCGCATGGGCAAGCCCATCAAGCAGGCGGCCGGTGAAGCGGTCACCGAAATCGCCCTGGCGGTGATGGCCACCACCATGACTCTGGTGGTGGTCTTCATGCCCACCGCGATGATGAGTGGCGTGCCGGGCCTCTTCTTCAAGCAGTTCGGCTGGACTGCCGTGGTGGCGGTGCTGTCCTCGCTGCTCGTCGCGCGGGTGCTCACACCCATGCTGGCGGCTTATCTGCTGAAGCCGCACGCCGGCCAAACCGAAGCCAAGGATGGCGCGCTGATGACCCGCTATCTGGGCTGGGTCCGCTGGTGCCTCGCCCACCGCAGGCTCACGCTGGTTGCCGCCGTCGCGGTCTTCATCGGTTCGGCCGCGCTGGTGCCGCTGCTCAAGACCGGCCTCATCCCGCCGTCGGACCGAGGCTACAGCAGCGTCAGCGTCGAGCTGCCGCCGGGCAGCAGTCTGGCGGCCACCCGGGCCACCACGGAAGCCGCGCGCCAAGCCATGGGGCCGATCAAGGGCATCGATCACGTGATGACGATGGTCGGCGACGCGCAGGCCGTCGGTGGCGGGCAGACGCAGGCCGGTGAAGTCCGCCGGGCCACCATGACGCTGGTGCTGGCGCCGCGCGGCGAACGCCCCAGCCAGGCCGACATCGAAACGCAGGTGCGCCGCGCGTTGATCAATGTGCCCGGTGCCCGTTTTTCGCTTGGTGTTGGCGGGCCGGGGGAAAAGATGTCCCTGATTCTTGCCAGCGAAGACACGGCGGCGCTCAAAGCCACCGGGCAGGCGCTTGAGCGGCAGTTGCGCGGCGTACCGGGGCTGGCCAACGTCACGTCCACCGCCAGCCTGGAGCGGCCGGAGATCGTGGTGCGGCCCAACGCCCAACGCGCCGCCGAGCAAGGCGTCACCGCCGCCGCCATCGGCGAGACGGTGCGCATTGCCACCAACGGCGACTTCGACGCCCAGGTCGCCAAGCTGAACCTCGACAATCGCCAGGTCCCGATCCAGGTACGCATTCCCGACGCGGCACGGCAGGATATGGATGTCGTGGCCAACCTGCGGGTCCATGGCCGCAACGGCCTGGTGCCGCTCGCCAGCGTGGCGGACATTGCGGTGGAAAGCGGCCCGTCGCAGATCGACCGCTATGACCGGCGCCGCTACGTGACGGTCAGTGCCGACCTGGGCGGCACGCCGCTCGGCCAGGCACTGGCCGAGGCCAAGGCCTTGCCGGCGGCACAGGCGATGCCCTCCAGTGTCAAGCTGATCGAAACCGGCGATGCCGAGATCATGATGGAATTGCTGGGCGGCTTCGGCATGGCCATCGTCATCGGCCTGCTGTGCGTGTTCTGCGTGCTGGTGCTGCTGTTCCACGATTTCTTCCAGCCGCTGACCATCCTCTCGGCCGTGCCCTTGTCCCTGGGGGGCGCCTTCGTCGCGCTCCTGCTCAGCAAGGGCATGTTGAGCATTCCGTCCATGATCGGGCTGGTGATGCTGATGGGCATCGTCACCAAGAACTCGATCCTGCTGGTGGAATACGCCGTGGTGGGCATCCAGGAACGCGGCCTGCCCTTGCATGAGGCGCTGATCGACGCTTGCCACAAGCGGGCCCGGCCCATCGTCATGACGACGGTCGCCATGATCGCGGGCATGCTGCCGATTGCGCTGGGCCTGGGTGCCGACGCCAGTTTCCGTCAACCCATGGCGATTGCCGTGATCGGCGGGCTGGTGACCTCCACGGGGCTGAGCCTGCTGGTGGTGCCCGTTGCCTTCACCTATGTGGATGGGCTGGAACGCCGTGTGCGTCGATTTTTCAGTGGCAGCACGGCGCACACCGGCGCGCTGCCCGAAGACCAGGAGGCTGCCCAAGCATGAGTCACGAACACAACAGCGGCACGACAGCCCCGCCCCGACGCGTCAGCCGCTTCCTGGCGACGACGCTAGGGCTGATGGGTGCGCTGCATCTCTACATCGGCTGGCGTCTGCTGCCGGACCTGGGGCTGAACGGCGCGGGCTGGACGGTCGGCATCCTCTTTCTGTGCGTGTCCGCCGTGATGATTCCCTTCGGGATGGCGGCGCGCTTTTTCATCCGGCCAACGGAACTGGCGGACCGCATCCACTGGTTGGGCGCGCTGCTGATGGGCCTGTTCTCCTCGCTGCTGGTGCTGACCCTGCTGCGCGACGTCGCGCTGTTGCTGATGCCCGCGGCCTGGCGCCATGACTCGGCCCTGGCGATTGTGGCGCTGGCCGGGCTGGTGACCCTGATCGGTTATATCAATGCGCGGCGCATTCCCCGGGTCGCTCACGTGGCGGTGCCGATTGCCGGCCTGCCCGCGCCGCTTCACGGCTTCACCATCGCGCAGATCACGGATCTCCATGTCGGGCCCACCATCAAGCAAGCCTATGTGACCAGCGTGGTGAGCCGGCTCAATGCCCTGCAGCCCGATCTCATCGCCATGACCGGCGACCTCGTGGACGGCGACGTCGAAGGCCTGCGGCCGCATGTCGGCCCGTTGGCCGGCATGCGGGCACGCCATGGCGTCTTCGCGGTCACGGGCAACCATGAGTACTACTCGGGTGCCGCCCAATGGGTTGCGGAGTATGAGCGGCTCGGCATGCGCGTGCTGATGAACGAGCACGCGGTCATCGAACACGACGGCGCGGCCCTGGTCGTGGCGGGTGTCACGGATTTCAGCGCGGGCAAGTTCGATTCGGACCAGGCGAGCGACCCGGTGCGTGCGCTGGCCGGATCGCCTGCCGGCGTGGTGCCGACGATCCTGCTCGCGCACCAGCCACGCAGCGCGCCGGCGGCCGAGCAGGCCGGCTTCGATCTGCAGCTCTCCGGACACACGCACGGCGGTCAGTTCTGGCCGTGGAGCTTGTTCGTACCGCTGCAGCAACCCTTTACCGCGGGCTTGCACAGGCTGGGGCGGCTTTGGATCTATACGAGCCGCGGCACAGGGTATTGGGGGCCGCCTAAGCGATTCGGCGCGCCGTCGGAAATCACCCTGTTGCGCCTTGAGCCCGCGGCGGAATGATCCTCGCGCATGGAATCCTGAATCGCCCCGGGGCTTCGAGGATTTGAGATGCCCATCTCTCGGACAGGTATGCCTGAGCGTCCGGAAACGTTCCTGACGCCCACAGGCACGCATCCAATCTGACGGCGTCAGAACCGATGGGTGACGGCGGCCTTCAATATGGGGGAGAACTTCAAATGGTCGGCCTTCGCCTGGAGGCTTTGTTCTGCCGCGCTCACGTTCGATGCGCCCGCAGCAGCGGCAATGCTTGGCGGCACGTTCAGCGAAACACTGGGCTTACCGTATGCGAAGCCGGCATCAAACGCCACTGACAGCCCTTTCACACGCGGGTTGTGACCAAAACCGATACCCAGGTAGGGGCGCACAGCCGGAAACTTGAGTTGGGCTGTAATCGATTGGCCGGCACCGGAGACGGTCGCGCCGTTGATTCTGTAAGTGCCGGACTGGCTTGTTGCCGTACCATCGATACGATCGTCCCCGACAAAAATCCCCGCAGTCAGCCGGATCGGAAACGCATCCGGAGCGGGAAAGTAGTCGCCGAGCAGTGCACCGTGTGCCGCCTTCAGCTTGGCATCGTAGTGCAAATCGCCTGCGGTGAAATTGTTCGGAAAGCTGAAACCATTCACTTCGACTCGCACGTTGGCGGCGTCCGTGAGAGCGTAGCCATAACCGATGCCAAGCCCCTCGGTGCCGAGGCTGTTGTAGATCTCATGAGACTGCGCATATGCGCAGGGGCAGGCTGCGGTTACCGTGCCCATCAACAGCACCACGCCGACTGCTGCGACATTCTTCTTCATAACATCTCCAGGTTGAGGTTTAAAAGACGCTGGGACTCCCCCCGTGTCAGGAACGGCGCTGACTCCAGCGAGACGACACGATCGCCTTCTGTGGGCTCGCACCCGTCCGCAATGGGCTCCCAGCCGTGATGCACCACCACGCGTTTGGCGTCGTAGCAAAGCTCGATACGTTCGCTGTCCGGCAGCCGTTGCCGAATGAAGGCCTCCACCGTCGAGGGCAGGCTGATCTCCAGCTTCATCGAGAAGACGTCCTCCTCGGGGTGGTCGTCCAAGTGCACCAGTGGCACGAACGTCGACGCGAACATCAGCACGTGCGAGTCAACGTCAACCGGTTCGGGCGCATAGTCCGCCTGCCGTAGCCAGTGCTGTGCGCGTTCCCGCAGATCCGCGCCCTCGCTGAGGTCGCCCCATGCGGATGCAAGCAGTTCGACGACCCATTGATTGCAGTTCTGGTAGCGCGTGCTGAACGGGTAGGCGTTGGCGCTGTAGTTGGCAGCCAGCAGGCGTAGCGCGCGCGGGGTATCAAGCGTCGCGAGTCTCAACGTGTTCGCCGCATCCGTTGGCAACCGGACAATCGAGACGTAGCCGTGTGACGGACTGTCGATACCCATGGCGAATCCTGCGATACCTTGGTCATAGAGACGCGGACGACCTTCGTCGCAGGCGTAGTAGAGCTGCCGGGCAGTCCACGCACCGGCCTCGCTGCGCCACGCAACGGCGGCATGGGAATAGCGAATGCGGAAGCGCGACAGGTCGAGGCCGGAGCGGCTGATCAGTGCGGCGCTGCCACGCGTGCGTTCCAGTTCGTCACGGACCACGGCAGCGAACCGCAGCAAGCGATCCTGTTGCCCCGCAGTGAACGGCGTTGTGCGATCGCAGAAATGCGATGCAGCCGACGACGACGCGAGACCGGCGGCGCTTGCCGTGCCCGCGGCCAGAATCGCCAGCGATGCCGCTACGAGGCGCAACAGACCGCGTGGGCTCACAGGCTCACCACAGGACGCGGGGCGAGTTCGCCCTGCCAGTCATCGGAGAGCACGAGATAAAACGCCTCGCGTGTGTCGGCACGCGCGAACTCGAACCCGTAGGCGCGCGGCTGTGCATGTACCAGGTCGCCGGGGCCGAGGCCCTGCTTGGCGAACACGTTGGCCGGCAAGTCGAGTGCGATGCGCTGCTGCGATGCGTCGGCCACCATCGTCACGCGAACCTGGCCGGCCTGGTCCGGAAGCTGCGCAACGTCGACGATGCGATAGTCGCCGTTCGCGGTCTTCTCCTCACCCTTGGAACTGTTGCTGGAACCATGCAGCGAGGCCGACACGCTGCCGCTGGATGCCGAGCCGGCACTGGATGCCGCGGAGGTAAAGCTCTCGGCGTAGGCATGAGATGTCATGCCGGCCTGCGCACCAAGGCAAACGAGACGAAACACAAGGCGAAGATTCATGATGAGCTCCTTACAAAGGGGATGATTGATGAGCGCCCGAAAAGGCGGATTCGGGCGTATGGCGACACGTCTTGCTACGTTCTCAGCCATTGCGCCAGCCAGTCGACCAGCAAGCCGTAGCCGATACAAAATGCAACCCGTGCGATGAGGATGGCTGCGCAGTTTCTGTAAGTCATGACTCGACTTGCGTCGGTGGTTGATGCGGTTGCATCGCGTTCTCTTTGTCTGCACGCGTTTGCGGCGACTCTGTCTATCGCTTCACCCTCCACAAACAAACCGTATAGACGGTTTGTTTTACGAAAACATGTCAAGGCACCGTTGATGCGGGATCGCGATACTTCGATTTCCAGAATGGCCCGTGCGCAACGCACCGGCGCACTCACCACGCCACAGCCCCACCCCGGGATCGATTCATCAAGAATCGGTCCTGTTGCGCTGTCGGCCCGACGGCCGCATGCGACTCAACCTTGCTTCCTTCACCGGACAGCGTTGCTCGGAACCGCGGGCCATTGACTGTCGTCTTGCAGCCGATCGAACAGGCGCGCGCGTTCCTCGTCCGAGAATGGGCACAGTCCGAGCATTGCCGACAGCACCAGCCCCCTGGCCGCGGTCCAGCGCAGCAGCGACAGGTCCGGATCCGTTGCTTGCGCCGCGATGGTTCTGGCGCTCTCTCTGGAGGAGTCGAGCGGGCCCGCCAGCAGGCTTGGATCTTCCAACTGAGCCACGAGGACGGCGGTTGTGATGTTGGCGGGGGTGGTGACGGCCTCACGCCACGTGGCAAGCTGGGCCGCAAACGGCCGGTGCGCCGGCGGGCGGTTCCGGGACAGCCGGCCCGCCCTCAGCAAGTTCGAACGCCGTGCCGGCGGGGGCCGCCTGGTTGCGGGATGGCCCCGGCGGCGATTGGAACGCCAAACCGCCGAGCAGCATCGCGGTCAGCGACTGCATGCCAGACGGGAAACCCTGCGCTTCGCGCGACGAACTGCCGCCGCCAGCATTCCACCAGCGCGTCTGCGCACTCACGTAGTGGTGATACGGCGCCTGGACAAAAACTTCGATCGACACACCCTTGCCATCGGGAGCAAGGTCCGTAGCTGTCACCTGGCCGACATCCAGATGTCCGTAGTAGACGGGGGAGCCGACTTCGATGGAGCCCAGCGAGCGCGCATGCAGCCTATAGCGGGCACCTTGCTGCGCCTGGGCGAGGACAGGAGGATTTTCCAGACCGGTGAACGCGGAGGCCGCTTCGCGCGAGAGGCCCGAGTCGACACCAACATAGGTGCCCGAGCGCAGTGTGCCGATGCCGGAGATGCCGCGTGTCTCTACACGAGGCCGCATGATCCAGAAGCGCGTGTCCTTGACCGCGACATTGGCGGCTGCCTTGGTGAGTCGTACCGACGCCAACACGCGCTTGTGGTCATGCGACGGGCGGACTGCGGTGACCGTACCCACCTCGACATCCTTGAAGCGGACCGGCGTACGGCCGGATTCCAGCCCCTCGGCATCCAGACAGCTGATCGTGATCTCCGGACCGCCCTCGCCCTCATAGGCGACCCACAGGAGGCGCGCCATGCCGATCAGGACCGCCAAGACCGGCGCCAACCAGAGGCATGCCGCGCCCACCTTCGTCATATCCACCCCGCCCCCGCCCTCGCGTCCGCGCGACTACTTCAGCTGTGCGATGAGCGCGTCGGCACCCTTGTCGATGCCGGTCTTGGCGGCGCTCAGGGAGCCGACGCTCGCACCGATGTTCCACGGGCTGGGGTATTGCTTGGTCACGTAGGCGTTCAGCAAGCGGTTGCTCGCGGCGTCGTAGATCTCGACCGAGTAGGTGACAAAACCGGTGAACGTGCCCTCGCGGCCGCGGACGGTCTGCACGCCGTTGTAGATGCCTCCGGCGATGTCGAAGCGCGACAGCGTCCCCAGCACGGGTGTGGTGGTGTCGGCGCCGGTGAGCGTCAACTTCACGCGCAGCGTGTCCGGGCCGGGGCTACGCACGAGCTCGAAGCTCGATTGCAGCTTCTCGGCAAACCTGTTTTGCATGTAGCTGGCGAGCATGGCGCGGTCGCCTTCGCTCATGTTGCCGAACTGGTTGTCGGAGCCGCGATAGATGGCAACGGGATCGATCATCACGCGGCGGTACCGGCTCCAGTCCACCTGCGTCGAGTAGCTGTAGGGCACACGACCAGAATCGTCCTGAGGATTGGGCTTCAGGTAACGGGACGATTCCACCCCCGAGTAAGCAACAGGCTGGACGCCCGCGCAGCCCACGAGGCTTGCGCATGCCACGGCAATCAGGAGCCCCCCTGCCTTGCTCGAATTCTTCATGTCGATCTCCGTTCCGGTTGGCCTCCGTCGCCCATGAGGGGAAGAGAGGCGGGCGAGCACATGGACATCCATGCGACGGCCGAAGCGTAGCATCGGGGCGCACAGAAGTAAACCGTCCAGACGGTTTGTTTTTTTAGCAAAGCGGCCGCCACACGGGTCGATCGCGTAACCGCGGCTGGAGACAGGGCGCTCGCCGCCGGACACAGTTGCGGCGCGTGAGATCGGCCCCACACCCGCGCGTGGGCGGCAACACTTCGCAAGCCAGAACGGATTTTCGCGATCCCAGCTCCATGACCGCCGGCGCGAATCGAAAATCTGCGTCCCCTCCAAACAGCGGAAGATCGTTCTAAAACAAACCGCTGACCCCGTATCCGCCCGGCGCGAGCCTGGCGGCATTCTCACAAGCATCATGCCTGACGGGCTGGTTTTCAGGCGCCCCCAACCGTTTGCACCACCGCCGGTGTGTACTCGCCCGGGGCTCCCGTATTTCCATTACCGTCACATATGGTTTCCCGCCGCATCTCTCCTGACCTGAACCGTTCGCGCGGTGTCTTGCAGACGCCGCATCCCGCCACACCATCGCAGACGCCATCGCAGACGCCCTTGCCGGACAATCGTCGGCACGCTCGCGCACGTGGCCCCCTGGAGGACCTGCGTCGCGCAAGACGCAGCCCTTCTCCACGGGGGACACGGCAGTCCACCACCACGGGCGCCAGCTCGTCGAGCACCATCGGGCGTGGCGTATCACACGCCGACGGGCATGCCGACCTGCCGCCCCCCCGTCGACGGGAATCACGCAACAGCGCTTCGGAACACGCCGAAAGCGCGGTTCCGGAGCGCGCTCGGGCATCCGCACGCGAGCGCGACATGGGCGCGCCCGCGCAGCGAGCCACCTTGGGGCCACGGCCGGACGACACGTCCTCCGGCGAGCCCGTGCAGCGCGCCAACCGCGAGCACTCACGAGCCGAGCCTTCAGGCTCGCGCCGCGCTGAACCCGACTTCGGACCCACATGGGCACAGCTTGCCGACTACGGACGGTGGCTGAATTCAGCCGCCCTCCAACAGCTCAAAGGCCAGCGCGAAGACCAGTGCGGGCAGCTCCAGAAACTGGCGGCACAGGCCAAGAATCGGAAGGTCGACCCGAACTTCTGCCCGCAACTGGCGAGCGATAACGTCCTCGCCCGGCACAATGGGTTCGGCCAGGCCCTGGTGTTTCTCGATGGAGCCGTGTCCGCGGAGGAAAACGCCCGGCGCTTGAGCAACTACCTGTGGATCCTGAGCCAGTCTTCCCAGCAGGGCGGCCAACACGGGCAACACCGCCTCGCGCGCTGCGTCGATATCGCAACCAGCTATCTGCTCAAGACGAACTGGTTTGAAGAGGCCCCCTTCGCGCTGCTGACCAACCTCGGCAACCATCTGAGCAAATATCCGGCGCGGCCGGCCGCCATGGCGGCCATTGCCTGGATCGCCGGTCAGGTGCTGGAACCCGAGCAATTGCCGTGGCTGACCACCAAGCAACTGGCACTGCTCGCCAATGCCTTCTCAAAAAACACGGACAGCCTGCAGTGCGAGCAGGCCGTGGCACGGATCGCGAGCCAAGGGCTGGACCCCTACGCCAAAACGCTGGCAACGCTGAGCGTCAGCCTGTTGTTCAACGCGATGAGCAAATGGCCCGACAACCCCACCTGCCGGACCGCCGCCGAGCACCTAGCCGAGCGGCTCGCCGAGGACGCCAACATGCTGCGCACCATGACCGCGCAGGAGGTCGCCAGCACGCTCAATGCCTTGAGCAAGTGGCCGGACTCCGAGATTTGCCGAACGGCCGTCGAACATCTCGCCGATCGCCTGGCCTGGGATCGCACGCTGCTGCACAACCTGTTCGCGCAGCAGGTTGCCAACGCACTCAACGCGCTGAGCAAGTGGCCAAAGGCGGATGCTTGCCGGACGGCAGCCCCATGCCTGGCCCGACGGGTGGCCAACGATGACCGCATCGTGCACACCCTGAACGCCCAGGGGACGGCCATCACGCTCAATGCCCTGAGCAAGTGGCCGGAGATTGACGTGTGCCGCATCGCCGCCGAACGTCTTGCCGAACGGCTGGCCAAGGACAGCGGCCTGCGCCAGGAAATGGGGGCGCAGCAGGTCGCCAACGCGCTCAATGCGCTGAGCAAGTGGCCCGACAGCGACGTCTGCCGCCTGGCCGCCGTACGTCTGGCTGAACGGCTGGCCAAGGATGGCCCCCTGCGCCAGGCGATGAGCGCACAGCAGGTCGCCAACGCGCTCAATGCCCTTGCCAAGTGGCCGGACGCGCGATTCTGCGCGGCGGCCGCCGAACACCTGGCGGCTCGGCTGGCCAAGGACGCCGGCCTGCGGCAAGCCCTGAGCCCTCAGCAGTTTGTCAACGTGCTCACCGCGCTGAGCAAATGGCCGAAAGCGGACGATTGCCGGACCGCGGCCGAGCGCCTGGCTGCCCGGCTGCCCCAGGAGACAGCGCTGTGCCAAGCGTTGGATGCGCATGGGATCGCCAACGCCCTGGGTGCCCTGAGCAAGTGGCCGGACACCAAGACATGCCGGACCGCGGCCGACCACCTGGCTGAACGCCTGGCCCGCGATAGCGGCCTGCGACATGCAATGGATGCGCAAGGCGTGGCGACCGCGCTCAATGCCCTGAGCAAGTGGCCGGACGCAGAGCATTGCCGCACGGCGGCCGGACACCTGGCCGCACGGCTGGCCCAGGACGCCGAGTTGCGGCACGCGCTGGACGCGCAAGGCATCGCCAACACCCTGAATGGGCTGAGCAAATGGCCGGATGCCGACGACTGCCGCATCGCCGCCGAACGCCTGGCTGCCCGTCTGGCCCAGGATGCCGCCCTGCGGCAAGCGCTGGATGCGCAAGGCATCGCCAGCACCCTCAACGCGCTCAGCAAATGGCCGGATGCCGCCGATTGCAAGGCCGCCGCCAAACACCTCGCCAAGCGGCTGGCGAACGACGGCAAGATCCGGCGCGCCCTCAATGCGCAAGGAATGGCCAACGCGTTCAATGCGCTGAGCAAGTGGCCGGACGAGGACGACTGCCGCATCGCCGGCGGGCATCTGGCCCGACAGCTCGCCGGCGACGCCGGCCCGTGGGAAGACATGAGCGCGCCGGAATTCGCCAGCACCCTCAACGCGCTGAGCAAATGGCCGGACATGGACGATTGCCGCACGGCCGCCGAACACCTGGCCGGATACCTCGTCAAGCAGACCGCGCTGCTGCAAGCGATGGACGCGCAGGGCACCGCCAACACGCTCAATGCGCTCAGCAAGTGGCCGGACGCGGCCGATTGCAAGGCGGCCGCCGGGCACCTCGCCGCACGGCTGGCCGCCGATGCCGACCTGCGGCAAGCGCTGAATGCACTGGGCGTCGCCAGCACCCTCAACGCGCTGAGCAAATGGCCGGATGCAGAAGCGTGTCGGGTCGCTGCCGAATGCCTGGCGGTCCGGCTGACCCGGGAGACCGACCTGCGGCAAGCCATGAGCACACAGCAGGTCGCCAGCGCGCTCAATGCGCTGAGCAGGTGGCCGCAGAACGAGACCTGCCGGCAAGCCGCCATCCGTCTCGCCGATACGCTGGGCAGCGGCGGCCGGCCGTTCGCGACCTTCGACGTGGCCGCGCTGGCGCAACTGGCCAACGGCATCGGGCGCTTTGCCTTGTGCATGCCCGATGCCCCATCCCGCGATGCCGATGACGATGGCCAGGGCGACTCGGCACGCGCCCTGCTGGATGGGCGTCTGCGCGAGCTGGCCGCGCATCTGAACGTGCGCCCCGCAGGGCTGGACACGGCCGAGACGCGCGATGTCGCGATGGTCTTCAAGGCGATGTCCAGCACCGGACTCAAGGACGGCCTGAGCCTGCTGGCCACCCAGGGCCTGCAGCGCCTGCAAGCCCTGCATGCCGAGACACACTTCCGGCCCGACAGCCTGGAGACCCTCGGCAGCCTGGCGGCCGGGCTGCTGCCGCTGATCCGCGCGCGCGAGCTCAAGGCATTCCGCGCCGATACGCTCCGGCTGCTGGAACGGATGCAGGCCGACGTGGCACGCAAGGTGCAGCACTACGTCGAGGCCCACCCGGCCTCGGCGGCATCCGAAGCGGCGCGCTCCGCCGAGGGAGACGCGTTCGGTGCCCGGCGCCCCGGCCTGACGTTCTTCCTGCTGCTCAAGACCTACGCCGTGGTGGCCGGCATGTGGAAGCAGCGCAACGTGGAGGATGCGGACGATCGCGCCCGGGTCGCGCAGCGGCGCGAGGCGCTCAAGGCCTGGGTCGGCGACACGCTGGACCAGGTGCGCGGCAGTATCGAAGCCGATCTGGACGAGATGAGCTGGAATCTGATCGCCCAGATCGAGGCCGGCGACCACGTGCTCGACGCCCTCGACCTGAAGCTGCAACGCGAGATGGACCGGATCACCGCCGCCCATCCGCCCACGCAACTGAACGTGGCCGCCGTGCGGCACGAACTGCGCGGCTGGGGGGAAGTCCGGGACCTGGTGAACAGCGCGGCGGGCGCGGCAACGCTGCAGATCGTCGACATGCGCGGGCGAGACGTCAGGTCCGGCGCCGATGCGCCAGCGCACTACTCGTTCTTCACGCGCCTGACCGGCGGGAAGCTGCCGCTGGTCGAGGTCGAGTTGGCCGGCAAGCTCAGTGCGTTCATGCTGGCGCGCACGCTGCGCCGCGACGGCGAACTGCTGCGCATGGACCTGTTCGGCGGCAGCCATCTCACCCCGCCCAACACGCGCGCGTTCGAACTGCTGTCCGGCGCCCAGGGGACCGCCAAGCGCTACGGCCGCATTCCCGCGATACGGCTGGCCGACACCGTGCCGCACGCGCCGCTGATGAAGGACGTGATCCGCAAGCTCAACCCGCAGCGCGAAGACTGGTACCGCATGCAGCGCGCGCTGCTGGAGATCGTGCCGCGCGACCACGTGGTCGAAGGGCCCATCCGACTCGCCCTGCTGGCCGACCGGCTGCAGGGCGCCGAGCCGGCGTTTGCGCTGCGCACGCCCACCGGCGAGCCGATCCGCCTGGCCCCCAACGACGGCTGCGGCTTCATCCGGGAATCGCTCGCGCGCCGGATTCCGGCCGTGGCCCGGGCCATGGAGGACTGGGACCGCGCGCGCGGGCAACGCGCAGAGGCCCCGCCGGCGCCGAACATGACGAGCCTGCCCCCTCAGGCCACGCATCACTATCCGCGCGATGCCGAGGCGATCGAGGCCGCCCGCGGGCAGTTGCGTCGGGCACTGCGCGAGGACGCAACGCTGTGGACGACGGACACACCCGACGGCGTACGCCGGCTCAGCCCGCCCAAGCTCTACAACCTGCTCACCGGCACAGGCATCACCGGCGTCCAGGGCATTGCCGTCCCATCGGCCGACGACAAGGTCTACCTGCCCGGCAAAAAAAGCGGCCCGTTCGATCACGCCGGCGGGCCTGTGCTGCTGGGCAAGCCCCCCTACGACAAGCCCAACCTGATGCCCGTGCCGGCCGAGCGCGTCGGCACACCCAGGCAAGGCGATGCCACCGCGCGGTTCCTGGACTCGGCCTTCGCGCTCCAGTACAGCTACACCGCCTGGGACGAAAACCGGTCCACCGCGACCGATGCCGACGACGATGCACCGATGCTGCACGGCAAGGGCGTCACCATCGTGGTGCCCGATGCGCTCTGGCCGCAAGACAACGACGCACAGTGGGTCTGGTCAACGGAAGACATGAAGATCCATTCCAGCTGGACGCAGCGTCGCGAGCGCGACCGGTTGCCGGCACGCATGGATACGGTGGGCAGCCTGCGCGTCAAGGACATCTTCACGCCCGGCTCGCTGATCGCCGTGCCGATCGATGAACTCCGCAAGCGCGATGCCGACTGCGACGGCGACAAGGTGTTCGTGTACGCCGGGGTGCCGGAGATAGCCCAGGCGATCACCCGGTTCTTCGAGACACGCGAGCAACAGATCGGCAGGATGCCCTCATTCAAACCGCCCAAGACGGCCAGCGCCGCCTTCGACGAAGCGGGCCGCTACCATGCCGGCCGCGCCGCGGAGGTGCTGTCGGCGGTGCGCGGGCAGGTGCTGGTCCGGCGCATGAGCACCTTGCAGTTCCACTTCTGGGCCCAGCCGCAGGCGCTGCGCGAACGCATCGCCGAGCAAGCGATCTTCGGCACCTACGAAGGCACCCGGCGCGAGCTTCGGCGCGGCGTGCGCCGGCTGCTCTATAACCCGGCCGAGGCGACACCGGCGTTCTTGCAGGAACTGTGCGAACGGGCGCGCCTGGGCGCGGAGCATGCCCGGCACCCCGTGGCCCGCCAGGCAGCGCAAGCCTTGCAAGCCCAGTTGGAAGCCTTTGCGCGGGAGCCGCACGAGACGCCCGCGCCCGCCGGGCAGCCGCAGGCATTGCCGAGCGCCGTCGCGCAACGGTTCGCCTCGCTCGCCAACGCCTATGCGCAGGCCTGCACGCCGCGCGAGCGGCTGGCGGCGCTGGCGGCCCACTACCCGACCGCCCTGCTGCCCCACCCCGACACGGACCTGCCGGCAGCGCCCGCCGACGGGACGCCGCCATCCCGGGAAGGGCAACTCGGCTATGTGCCCGAAGCCCCGCTGGAGACCCTGCGCAACCTGCTCACGCTGGGTGTCAAGGTCGGCACCGACGCTCCCAAGGCGGTGACGCAGACAGACGTGTACCTCAAGATCGCCGACCGGCTGGAACGGGCACTGCACAACGAGCCCGACCGGATCAACCACATCGCCTACACCAAGGGCGGACTGGTGCCGAAGCTGCGCAAGGGCCTGGATGTCGAGGCCGAACGCCTGCGGCTGCACGACAACCCCACGCTTGCGGCCGGGCTGATGGAGATGGCGCTCGAAGAGCTGCTGGCGCAGGGATTGATCGCCAGTGCTCCGCCTCCAGGCGCGCTGGCCGCCGACACCGAATCCCGCGTGCGGCAACTCGCGCACGCCCTGCACCTGGCCGCGAAGCAAGCCGAGGCGAGCACGACCGCACTGGTCAAGCACGCCATCCACGGCATCGGCGAACTGTGCGACGAGGCGCACCGCGTGAAATCGGAACCCTCGCTGTTCGACAAGCTGCGCAGACTGATGCTCAAGGGGCACCGGGCTCCGGAGGACGCCGCGGCCGCGGTGGACGATGCGCTGCGCTACAGCGTCGTGCTGGTTCCGCAGACCTTCGTGCGGGGCTACGCCGACATCCTGGGCCGGCTCGACGCCCAGGGGCTGACGAGGACACGGGTGCGCAACAGCTTCGACCAGGCCCAGACCGCCTTCAAGGGCGTGAACGTCAGCCTCATGGGGCGCGATGCCGCTGGCAAAGCCATGCGCCTGGAGATCCAGTTCCATACCCGGCAGACCTTCGCGCTCAAGGTGCAATTCCACAACGACTACAAGCAAGAGCAGGCGCTGTATCTGGCGGGGGCGAGCCGCGGGCAGCAACACGCCGCGCTGACCCGGGCCCGGGAGGCCTTCGAGCAGGTCGCCACGCCCCCGGGCTGCGCGTCCATCCTGGACTGGGACAACGAGCCGCCCAGGACAGACCACGCGAGCACAGCCGCCGCCGCACGGACCGCCGGAACGCAGCCCGCGCGCGACGACCTGAACTGGCACGTCAACCAGCTCACCGATGGGGCCCTGGCTACCCGGCAGGAAGTCGGCCCCCTGCTGGAGGCGATGGGGCTGGCCATCGTCAAGCGCCACAGCGCACCCAAGCAGGCCGCCGCCCTGCGCAAGAAGATCGCGCGCTACCAGGCACTCGACGGGATGTCGCTCGAACAGGCAACGGCGCGCGTGCGCGACGCGATGCGCTGGGTCGTGCAACTGCCGGCCGAGCGTTTCGCCGCCGCCTTCGGCGAGGCCTGGCAGGCACTGGAAGCGAAGGGGCTGAGCGTCATGCGGATCAAGAACGGCTTCACCGCCCCCGACACGGCCTACGCCGGCCTCAACGTCATCGTACGCTCGGCCGCCGGGCGGGATTTCGAGATCCAGTTCCATACCGACGCCAGCCTGCGCGCCAGAAATACCAACCACCGGCCGTACCGCACGTGGCAAGACCAGGAGGTAAAGATCAAGCGCGAGCCGGATCCCGCCAAGCGCCTGCCGCTCGAGCAAGCCAATGCGCAACGGCTGCAGGGACTCAAGGAGCGCGCCGCCCAGGTTCCCCTGCCCGTGGGCGTCAAGAGCATCGCGTCCTTCAACCGTCTGCCCAAGCTCCCGAGCGTGCAGGCGACACCCGCCGATGAGTGAAGCAAACGCCAGGTCGATCCCCTGCCCCGTGACCCGAAGCGTTGCCGGGCAACGGCGGCGGACACCGGCCAGGCCTTGCGCGGCTTGCGCGGCGTGCCGCGTGCGTGGTCCGCCTCCGACGCGGCCGCCAGCTTCGGCGACGAAACCGCCTCGATGGCCAGTCCAACGTCGAAGGACGCCAGCGGATCATCCACGAGCAGCGTCCGCGCCCGCAACCCGGCCTTCTTGGCCTGGTCGAGACCGCTGGAGACAATCTGCTTGCCCTGCTCCCGCAGCAGCTCCATGAAGCCGCCCACATCGAGATAGCCGACGTCGTACCGGATGAAACTGTTGTCGATCACATGGGCGACGACGAGCTCGGCATCGAGCCGGCGCGCCAGCCCGATGGCTTCGGCCAACGCGCGATCCGAGGTCGGGCTGCCGTCCACCGCTACCAGAAGCCTTTCGTACATCACACGCCTGCGCATCGATGCGATTCGGACGCACAGGATCGGCGCCCGTGTTTCCATGCTGGATCACGCAGCGGATTGCCCTTTGATTTGCGTCAGCCGTTGCAGAAGCCGACCCGACAAGATAGGCCGACCACCGCCACCGCACCGCGCCCCCTTGACCCTCCTCAAGGAAGCAGGCATCGCCGCGCATAGACTGATTTCATGCGGCCCAGCCGCCCTCGTGGGCGGCGGCGGCAACGGCGACGGCCCATCTATGCCCTCCCTTTCCGGCAACGGTCGATCCTCCCGGGTGGACACATACGCGCATCGGAGTCGTGCATGAGAGTTGACGAAATTTGCTCCCCGCGCATTGTTCATGTGCCCGGCTCGGCGACGCTGCAGAACGCAGCGCGCCTGATGCGCGACCAGCATGTGCGCGCCGTGTTTGTGACGGAGCCCGGCATCACGGGGATGCGCGTGGTCGGCATCGCCACCGACCGCGACATGGTCGTTCACGGCCTCGCCGGCGAAGCCGATTGCGGACACATTGCCATCGCCCACGTCATGACGCGTGGCGTGCTGACGATCCACGGACACGCCGTCGTCAGCGACGCCTTGCGCATGATGCTTGGGCACGGACTGCACCGATTGGCGGTCATCGACGATCAGCAAACGTTGATCGGCATGCTGACGCTGGACGACGCCATCCGCGCGATCGGCGGAGAATGGACGCTGCTGGCCGGCATTCTTGGCCGCGAGCAGGCACCGGAACACCATCCGTGCCTGCCTGCGCCTCTCACGGTCTGCTGACGCAGCGACGGCCTTGTCCGCAGAGAAAGGAGGCGCGCCATGCCCACCAATATCGGACCGATCGATCGCATCGTTCGCCTCATGCTCGGCCTGGCGCTCGTCATGCTGGCCCTGGCCGGCAAGATTCCCGCATGGGCCGGCTGGATCGGGCTGGTGCCGTTGCTGACGGGACTTGTACGCGTCTGCCCGCTGTATTGGGCCGTGAGCTGGGTACTGGGCATCGGACAGGATTGACCGGCTGCCGGCCCCTGCATCGCGCGCAGGCATCCGCGCGGTATCCCGGCCGTTCCACCGGTTGCTGTGGGAAGAACGCAAGCGGGGCCCGGTTGCCAACCCGCCCCGGCACGATGGCCCGACGCCGCGGCAAGCGAGTGACACGGTTTCCACGTGCCCAGGCCGGCATCGCTGGTGCGCTGCCCGCTGACCTGTGGATCGGTCCGCCCGCAGACGGCCCTTGATACGCATCAAAGCCCGCCCTGCCGCAACGCATACGCTGGATTCACCATCCCCTCGAGGATCGGACGACTGTACGGAGGCCACCATGTATCAACGCATCCTGCTCGCCATCGACGGCAGCCATGCTTCACAGCTCGCACTGGAGCAAACCGCCATGATCGGTCAAGCCACCGGTGCCGAGGTGGAAGCCCTGTTCGTGGCCGACGACACCGATGCCTTCTTCGACCCGGTCGGCTACGATGCCGCCGCGCTTGCCGAGCGCATCCTCGAATACGGGCGAGAAACCCTTGCCCAAGCAGCCGCCAGACTGCAAGCAGCCGGCGTGCATCACACCACCAAGCTGCTGGAAAAACCGGTCTCGCCGGGCAAGATCTCGGCGACCATCGTGGCGGAAGCCGACACGTCCGGCGCGGACTTGATCGTGCTGGGCACGCACGGCCGCCGGGGGCTGAAGCACATGGTGATGGGAAGCGTGGCCGAAGGCGTGGTCCATAAGACCAACAAGCCGGTACTCATGGTGCGCAGCGAAGCCGAGACATGAGTCGTGGCAGGCGCCCGAATGCACCGGCCCCGCCGGGCGATCAACCTTCACCGTGCCGTGTCCGGCATGTCGATCGATTGACACGTGTTAGCGCGGAAATCGGTGGCAGCGTTTTTCTCCGAGAACGTCTTGGAGCATGCCCTTGCCCAAGCTCAAATCGGCGCGCCAAGCGCTTGAGCTTGGCGTTTTCCTCTTCAGGTAGCCGCAACCGGTGCGGCTCGCTCACGCCGATACCACTGTACTTCTTCCACGCATAAACGTCGCCCGCGAGATGCCAATCTGACGGCACGCCTCCTCGACCGAAATTCCCGTCTCGGCCTGATGCATTACGACGGCAATCGGCAACGAGATGAGAGCGATCCGCCGGTCGGGTGTGGCGTGTTTCGAAAAAATGCGGCTTGCATCGAAAAACGTATCCCTATCGATAATCGGAGTTTTATCGATACAGCACGATTTCGCCTGAACGAACCGCATGACGAAGTGCGATCAGCCTTTCAATCCCCAGCCCGCTTCGCATTTTCACGCATAACTTCGCCACCCCATGAAAATAATGATATAAATTTTGTAGAATTCCAAATTTTTATTATTTGCAACGGAGTGATTCCGCCCACCCAAAAAAGCGGATATTACTCCATTATTTATTTTTAGTCGTTATGCCAATCAGTGCCTGCAAACCAAGCGGATCCACGCCAATCATTATAAATGGCGACACACAAATATCATCAAGCCCGAAAGCTCCAGGCAAACAGTCAATCAAAGAGCCTCGCCTGGAGACGAACCCGCTTTTATCAAACCTCCGTCGACGCGCTGCTTCCAGCGCCACTTCCGGCGCGCACCCCGAAACCAACGGTGCATTAAGAATCAAGGCCGCCCCATTCCTTACGGTTCCCAAGTCGCTGGATGCCTACGCCATCGATAGCAGCATTCCATATCAATTCAAACCATCAAAAATCGCGATCATCGGAGGCGGGCTGACCGGCGTCATTTCTGCGCTGAAGCTGCGGAGTTTGGGGCACGAAGTGTCGCTATACGAGGCTAACGAAGATATTTGCCTGGAAGCCAGCAAAATACCGGCTCACTGCTATGGCGCACCGGGGTATTGCCCATCGTCTTATACATAACTCTTGCCTCATTTTTGAGCGCACCTCCTGGAACCCCTTGAAATAAGGCGCTGCGGGTTGTCGACCGCTGAATGATGGCGGTTCGGCGCTCACAAGCCGGCTCCAGTAAGTCATTGATTTTTAAGGGGTGCGGCGAGATGTGTATAAGACGATGGGTATTGCCATCTCCCCAAGGATGAACAGGTCGAAATTTTCCGGTCCGGCCTCGCGTTCGCCAAATTGTTTCCTCAGGCCATCAGCTTGAGGCCTACCATTTTTGCGATTCATCAAAACGATCGCGTTCGCGTGACCAATGATAAAAGCGGCCGATTTCGTACAATCGATGATTTAAAAAATTCCGTGAAACTCGCGGAAAACGAGTACAAAAAGGCAGTAGAGTCCGACCCGAAAAACGAAGTTTTCGGCCCAACTGGAAAATATCAGAGCGGCTACACACGCGAGCAGGTTCAAGCATTGCGCAACCAGCCATTGACGGGAACACCGGAAAGCAACGACGAATGGGTTGCCAATTGGGCGCACGAAATGTCGGAAGAGGCTCTTTCAAAATTGCAATATCCGGTATTCCTGGTCAAAGAGCCAGAGATCAACATGCTTCGATTCCGGGAACTGGCTCGCAGCGCATTGTGCGAACTCGGCGTGGATACTCACATTGGCGAAGCCGTCAATGACTTGGCCTCACAGGCGGGCAAGCCTGGGATTATGATCAATCAGTCGCATTTCGATTATGCCGTGAACTGCTCGGGCGCGGAAAGTGGTACACACGACGACAAGCGCGAAGCCGTCTCCGAACGCACCGTCATCGTGAAGGGCGCTGGCGTGGCAAGCCTTCCCAGTCCGATCGACGTCATGCCTCAGATGTACATCATGGGCGCGCCGATGGTGCATGTTTCTCCTTTCGAGAATGGCTCCGCCGTCATCAATGTCACGACGCCGGAGTGCACGTATGTCGAAAATGGGGAGGCACGCAGCAAGGAAACCAGATCCCAAGTTGAACTCAGCGAGCATATGCGGAGCGTAATGACCTCAGCTGGGAAAGGGCCTCATCTTTATCGCACGAACAATATGATCAGCGAACTGGGGAAGCTCATGCCGAGAATGTTCGGCGGGGCGCCGGAAGCATTTCTGGGCGGACATGTGTGCACAGTTGGCTCTTCTGATCAACGTGGCACCTCGATCGCCAGTGTCACGGATAATGCTCTTACCATTATTGCTCCCAAGGCGACTTCCGCCGTCACGCTCGATCTGGCCGGAAAGATCTCGACCGCAAGTCGCTTCAACGTTCATCTGCCGTTGAAACAGGAAGGTGATTTGCAGATTCGGATGGACCAGGATGTTCTGGCGGACAAGGCGGCGGCAAAAGCCAGAAAGATGGGGCTTCCGGTGGGCATGTCTCGTGTCCTGGATAGGCAGCCCGGTCGAGCTGGACAGTCCGGCCGAATCGTGTCGGAATTCATCCTTCCGCAGGGTGCCGAAAAGATGGCGACGGGTGACGTTTTCGATGCCGCCTTTAGGGATCGTTCCGGGCGAAAGCACGTTGTCATAGACGGCACCGCTTACGTCCAGGATCGCCGGCTTGGATCTGGTTTTGGTGGGGAAGCATTCATTTACAGAGATCCTGCCGCATCTCACGAAATCGTGGTCAAAGAGTATTTCCGCTTGCGTTCCCAGGCGTCTCCAGGCGATATGGATGTGAACCCGCCCAAAGACGCTGGCAAGCGCGCGGAACTTGCGCAAATTCAGATGCAGGACTTCATGATCGAGAAATCGGCATTTGATGCGCTCGCCACCCACCCGGCAGCAAAGAACATTGCGCATGCGCTGCGTGCAGGCACGGTCGATGGTCGCTTCACCATCGTGATGCCGTACTTCCGCGGCGGATCTGTACGCGATCTTTGCAAGAACCTGGATAAAGCTGTTGAAGATGGCATCATTTCTGTCGGCCAGCGACGTGACAGCGCACTCTATATCATGCAAGGCATGCTTAACGGCATCGTCTTATACATAACTCTTGCCTCATTTTTGAGCGCACCTCCTGGAACCCCTTGAAATAAGGCGCTGCGGGTTGTCGACCGCTGAATGATGGCGGTTCGGCGCTCACAAGCCGGCTCCAGTAAGTCATTGATTTTTAAGGGGTGCGGCGAGATGTGTATAAGACGATGGCTTAACGGCATGAAACATCTTTCCCCAATTCTGATCCACCGTGATTTGAAACCGGATAATGTTCTGCTGCACATCGAGAAGGAGCGTGATGGAACGCGCGTGCTTATTCCGAAGATTGCCGATTTTGGAACAAGTACACTGGGAACGTCTTCCGATGTCCCCGTGGTGACGACCCCACAATACAAGTCTCCTGAGTATCTTCGTGCGGAACAACAAGGGCGCGGGCAGCATACGCCAGCACAAGACGTTTGGTCTGCGGGAATTTCGCTGCATGAGCTTCTGACCGGGCACCGCCCCTTCGAAGGTGATCTCCCTAAAGATGAGCACGTAATTTATGACGCAATTCAAAATTATGCGTCCGGCAATACCGAAATCCTCCCCGCCGATCGATCGAAGGCAGCAGATCTCGTCAGAACAATGTTGAACCCCGGTTCAGATCGTGCAACGCCCGCCGAATTATTGGATCACGAGGCGTTTCACGGAATCGACGAAAAGGAGTGCCAAAAGATTCTCTCTTTGGTACATCAATCATAGGAATGGTGTTGGTCAATCCAGCGTGGCAAGCCTTCACAAGCTAGGCTGGTTTTAGCATGACTAAAAAAGCCATGTCACCGGGCAACGATCCATGGACGTTGCGGGTGACATGGTTTGAACGACGATCAGCAATGAATCGCGGAAGGTCCTGCAACCGCTGCCACCGCTTGTGAAGCCTTCGACCAAAGGAGGCCGTCCGCGTGCGGATGACCGGACGGCGCTGAACGGCGTCCTGTTTGTTCCGCACGCCGCTATCCCGTGCCTGTGGCAAAACCCTCCCAAAGAACTGCGCTTTGGCAGCGGCATGACGTGCTGGCGTCGCCCGCATGCCTGGCTTGCCGGCTTCGGCAAGTTGCGCATGCGTTTGGAGCGCGCCCTTGATACGCATCTCGCTGCGCTCAACCTGGCTTGCGCCGTCATCCGCGGTCGATTTGTCGATCAGTTTTGTTAGTTTTGTTGGCGACGCTCTTAGTGTTTAGTCCCTCTTTCCGGTCCGGCTCATACGAACGCTCTATTCAGGAACCGGCCGATCGGCCGCTCCTGTTGTCATCAGCAAGCGAAAAGCACGCCGTCTCGGCACAACGAAAGGGGACATCATGCCGCTGGCCCGCCAGCTCCCGCTGCCCGCCGGTCCCTGCCGGCCGACGCTCACCTCGGCCACCGCGCGGCCCCGCCCCGCGATAGCCAAGCCCGCGCCGGGCACCGCCGATGCATAGCGCATTGCCGTCGCATCCCCGCGCCGCGCCGCGCCCCGGCCGCCCTGGCAACAGGAGCCGCCCATGACGGCGACAACGCTTGCGGGCCGCATCGCGCGCTTCATGGATGTGCCGGCCGACAACCCGGAACTGCTCAAGGCGCAGTACCGCGCCTTCTCGCGCCAGTTGCCGATGATGTACTTCATCCTCATCTCGAGCACCTGGGCAGTCGCCGTCACTTACCGCGCCATCACCCCCGCCTGGCTGACGGTCGGAATACCGCTGCTGCTGACGCTGGCCTGCGCGATACGCGTGCTGCACTGGTGGCCGTCCCGCCGCATCGACCCGACACCCGAACTCGCCCTGCGCGCCCTCAAGCGCACCAACCGGCTGGCCAGCATCATGGCGGTCTCGTTCACGGCCTGGTCGCTCGCGCTGTTCCACCACGGCGACCCCTATACGCGGTCGTACCTGGCCTTCTACATGGCCATCACCGTGATCGCCTGCATCTTCTGCCTGATGCACCTGCGCTCGGCCGCCATCACCGTCACGGTCATCGTCAACGGGGCGTTCATCGCCTTCTTCGCCTCGACGGGCCAGCCGACCTTCATCGCGATCGCCATCAACATGGCGCTGGTCTCGGTCGGCCTGCTCGTCATCCTGATGGTCAACTACCGCGATTTCACCGCCATGGTGAACGCGCAGACCGAAGCCCGCCGCCGCGAAGAAGAGCAAGGCCGCCTGCTGCACATGATCGACGACATGCCGGTCGCCGTCATGACGGTGGAGCCCGGCACGTTCGCCATCAACTACGTCAACAACACGTCCAGGCGCCTGATCGACCGGATCGCGCATCTGCTGCCGATCGATGCCGATACGCTGCTCGGCACCTCCATCGACGTCTTCCATACGCATCCGGAACACCAGCGCCGGCTGCTCGCCGATCCGGCCAACCTGCCGCACAACGCGCGCATCCGGCTCGGGCCGGAGGTGCTCGACCTGAAAGTCTCCGCGGTCCGGGCCAACGACGGCAGCTACATCGGGCCCATGCTGACCTGGGCGCTGGTGACCAAGGAAGTGGAAGCCGAGCACCGGATCCGCCAGCTCGCCCACTACGACACGCTCACCGGCCTGGCCAACCGCACCCACTTCCGCGAGCAGCTCGACGCCCGCCTCGAAGCGCCCGGGGCCCGCCTCGGGCTGCTGTATATCGACCTCGACGGCTTCAAGCTCGTCAACGACACCAAGGGGCACCGGGCCGGCGACGCGCTGCTCGAACGGGTCGCGCAGCGGCTGCGCGCGGTCTGCGACTGCCCCGGCGTGGCCATCGCGCGGCTGGGCGGCGACGAGTTCGCCGTCCTCGTGCCGCATGACGATGCCGAGCGCGCGGCGGCGCTGGCCGCCGAGCTGATCGAAGCGCTGGGCGCGCCGGCCCCCCTCGGCGCCGACCCGAGCGTCCGGATCGGCGCATCGATCGGCATCGCGCTCGCCCCCGCCCACGGCCGCGACACCGAGAACCTGCTCGCCCGCGCCGATATCGCGCTCTACGCCGCCAAGGCCGCCGGCAAGGGCCTGGCACGCCTGTTCTGCGCGGACATGGAAACGCGCATCCAGGCCCGCGCGCGCCTGGAGGCACAACTGCGCATGGCCCTCGATCGCCAGGACCGCCTGTTCGTCTTCTACCAGCCGATCGTCGATGTCGAGACCGGCAAGATCACCGCGCGCGAGGCGCTGGTGCGCTGGCACCACGCGGAGCGGGGCTGGGTCCCGCCCGACGAGTTCGTCCCGATCGCCGAACAGAGCGGCCTCATCGACCAGCTCGGCCGCTTCGTGCTGCACCGCGCCTGCCGCGAAGCGACCCGCTGGGAAGACGGCGCGCGCGTGGCGGTCAACGTATCGCCCATGCAGTTGGGCAAGGGGACACTGGCGCAGACGGTGCGCGCTGCACTGGTCGACTCCGGCCTCGCCCCCGACCGCCTCGAGATCGAGGTGACCGAGACCGCCCTCATCCAGAACGAAGCCGAGAGCTTCGAAGACCTGCGCCAGCTCTACGACATGGGCGTGCGCGTCGCCCTGGACGACTTCGGCACGGGCTATTCATCGCTGGCCCATCTGCGAGCCTTCCCGTTCGACAAGATCAAGATCGACCGCTCCTTCGTCCGCGACCTCCTCGAGCGGCCGGACAGCGCTGTCCTGGTCAAGACCATCGCCGACCTGGGCCGGCAGCTCGGCGTCACCACGGTGGCCGAAGGCGTAGAGACGCCGGCGCACGTGCGGCGCATCCGCGAAGCAGGATGCACCGAAGCCCAGGGATACTTCTACGGCCGGCCGGCGCCGAGCGACGAAGACAGACCGCGCGTGAAGGCCTGCAGCCCGGCACCGGCGGCCAACCTTCCGGCTTCCTGCGCCGGCTGACACAACGGCGGCTGGACGCAGCGCCATCGCTGCCGAGGCACACGGCACCTTTGCGCGGTCACGATGCCTCCGCCGTGTCCCGGCAATGCCGGGCGATCAAGCGAGGGCGCCCGGCCGGCTCCGGCTCACAGCGCGTTCAGCGGAATCTTCAGATAGCGCACGCCGTTCGGCTCGGCTGGCGGCAGTGCGCCCGCGCGGATATTGACCTGGATCGACGGCAGCATCAGCGTCGGCATGGCCAGGGTGGCGTCGCGCCGGGTGCGCATCTGCACGAAGTCGTCTTCCGTCACGCCGTCGCGCACGTGGATGTTGGCGCGGCGCTGCTCGGCGACCGTGGTCTCGCAACTCGCCTCGCGGCCGGCAGGCGGATAGTCGTGGCACATGTAGAGCCGCGTCTGCGACGGCAAGTCCAGCAGCCGGCGGATCGACTGGTACAGCGTGCGCGCGTCGCCGCCGGGAAAATCGCAGCGGGCGGTGCCGACGTCCGGCATGAACAGCGTATCGCCCACGAACACGGCATCGCCCACCTGGTAGGCCATGTCGGCCGGCGTATGGCCGGGCACCGCCAGCGCCTTCGCTTCCAGCGCGCCGATGCGGAACGCCTCGTCCGCCGCGAACAGGTGGTCGAACTGCGAGCCGTCGAGCCGGAACGATGGCTCCAGGTTGAAGATCGGCTTGAACACGCCCTGCACCACCCGGATGCGCTCGCCGATGGCGATGCGCCCGCCGAACCGGTTGCGCAGGTACGGCGCCGCCGACAGGTGGTCCGCATGCGCATGCGTCTCGAGCAGCCACTCGACCCGCAGTGCGTTCGCCTCGATATAGGCGGCCACCCGGTCCGCCGATCCGGTCCGGGTGCGGCCGGATTTCGGATCGTAGTCGAGGACCGAATCGATCACCGCGCACGGCGTGCCCGGCCCCGCGTGGACCACGTAGGTCATGGTGCAGGTCTCGGAATCGAAGAACGGTGCAATCTGGGGCGACATGGCGGACCTTTCCCAAACAATCTATATTTTTATAGAATATCCCCAGACATTCTGTCTGCCAATAGAAGGCAGCGAACCCAGCCCTTCAACGACCGCGCCCCGTCATGCCCCGATCGACCGCCGTCGCCAACCCGACGCCCCCCGCTCCGCCGCCCGAGCCCGCCATCGACATGCTGCGGGACTCCGCCGCCCAGGCCTGTGCCGTGCTCAAGGCCATGGCCCACGAAGACCGCCTGCTGCTGCTCTGCCAACTGACCCAGGGCGAACGCAACGTCGGCGAACTCGAAACGCTGGTCGGCCTGCACCAGCCCAGCCTGTCGCAGCACCTGGGCGTGCTGCGCGACGAAGGCCTGGTCGCCACGCGCCGCGAAGGCAAGTACATCTACTACCGGCTGGCGAGTGCCGAGGTCGTCCAGATCATGCACACGCTGTGGTCGCTGTATTGCGGCAAGGCCCTGCCCCCATCTTAGAAGGCCGCGCCGATCTGGTCATTTTGTGCTGCGGCACGCGGCGGTTGCCCCGGCATCCGCTGCCGCCGCAGCGTTCATCGAAGGACCGGCCGAACGCTCAGGCCGCGCAACGCAAACCCGCTATGCCCCCCTCCCCCAGCCCGAATCCGCCGCCGCATCCGGCCACCGAAGTCCTGATCATCGGTGGCGGCGCCGCCGGCATCGGCGTGGCCGCGAGCCTGCGCCGCCGCCGGCCGCAGCTCGACATCGCGATCATCGAGCCAAGCGATGCCCACTACTACCAGCCGGCCTGGACGCTGGTCGGCGGCGGCGCATTCGACGCCGGCCGCACCGTGCGGCAGACCGACACGCTGATCCCGGCACGCGTGCGCCGCATCCGCGCCAGTGCCACGCACATCGATACCGCCACCCATCGCGTGACCCTCGACGACGGGCGCAGCGTGCGGTACAGCCAGGTGATCGTCAGCCCCGGCCTGCGGCTGGCCTGGGAGCGCGTCGAGGGCCTGGAAGCCGCGCTGGGGCAGCACGGCGTCACCTCCAACTACCGCTTCGAGCTGGCCCCCTACACCTGGTCGCTGGTGCGCGGCCTGCGCTCGGGGCGCGCGCTGTTCACGCAGCCGGCCATGCCGATCAAGTGCGCCGGCGCGCCGCAGAAGGCGATGTACCTGGCCTGCGACCACTGGCGCCGCACCGGCGTGCTCGATCGCATCGACGTGGAATTCAATCTGGCCGGCGCCGCGCTGTTCGGTGTCGAAGCCTTCGTGCCGGCGCTCCAGCGCTACGTGGAACGCTACCGCGCCGGGCTGGCCTTCGGCTCCACGCTGGTGGCCGTCGACGGCCCCGCGCGCACGGCCTGGTTCGAGAGCAAGAACGCGGACGGCGAGACGCTCCGCACCCCCAAGCGCTTCGATCTGCTGCATGCGGTGCCGCCCCAGGTGCCGCCGGCCTTCATCGCACAGAGCGGCCTGGGCGATGTGGCCGGCTGGTGCGAGGTCGACCCGGCCACCCTGCAGCACGTCCGCCACGCCGATGTGTTCTCGCTCGGCGACGCCTGCTCGACGCCCAACGCCAAGACCGCGGCCGCCGTGCGCAAGCAGGCCGTGGTGGTCGCCGAAAACCTGCTCGCCCACCGCGACCGGCAGCCGCTGCCGACCCGCTACGACGGCTACGGCGGCTGCCCGCTGACGGTCGAGCGCGGCAAGGTCATCCTCGCGGAGTTCGGCTATGGCGGCAAACTGCTGCCCACCTTTCCGCTGGCGCCGACGACGGCGCGCCAGTCGGCGTGGTGGCTCAAGACGGCCGTGCTGCCGTGGCTGTACTGGAACGGGCTGCTCAAGGGCCGCGAATGGCTCGCGCGCCCCGGCACACCCGTGGAGCGCTGAACCGTGCCGCTCTATGAAGCCGGCTGGCTCGCCAGCGCGGGGCTGGGCTCGGCGGTGGGGCTGATCCTGGCGCTCACGGGCGCCGGCGGCGCCATCGTGGCGGTGCCGCTGCTGATCTTCGGCCTGCATCTGTCGGTGTCGCAGGCGGCGCCGGTGGCGCTGCTGGCCGTCGGCCTGTCCGCCGGACTGGGTGCGGCGCTGGGGTTGCGCGAGGGCAAGGTCCGCTACAAGGCTGCCGCGCTGATGGCGCTGTGCGGCGTGCTGCTGTCGCCGCTGGGCGTCTGGGCCGCGCAGCGCGTGCCCAACACGCCGCTGACCCTGCTGTTCGCCGTGGTGCTCGCCTGCGTGGCGATCCGCATGTTCCGGCAGGCACGCGCGACCGCCCCTGCCGTGCCTTCGCCGCCCCCTGCCGCGCCTCCCTGCAACCTGGATGCCGTGCGCGGCAAACTGATCTGGACCCTGCCGTGCGCGCGCACGCTGGCATCCTGGGGCGCGGCGGCAGGCTTGCTGTCCGGGCTGCTCGGCGTCGGCGGCGGCTTCGTCATCGTGCCGGCATTGCGCCGCGCAACCGATCTGCCGATGCAGACCATCGTGGCGACATCGCTGGCCGTGATCGCCCTCGTCTCGGCCGGCGGCGTGGTCGCCTCGGCCATCGGCGGACACGTCGACTGGCAGATCGCCGTGCCGTTCGGCGCCGGCGCATTGGCAGGCATGCTGGCCGGACGCGGCTTCGCGCGCCACCTGGCCGGACCGGCGCTGCAGCAAGGTTTTGCGGCGTTTGCCGCCATGGTGGCGATCGGGCTGGCCCTGCGGGTGCTGGCCTGAGCAAAACGCCCGAAAGCCCAAAGAAAAACGGCCTATGCATTTCTGCATAAGCCGTTGCTTCCAAAGCCGAAATTCTGGTCGGGGCGACATGATTCGAACATGCGACCCTCTGATCCCAAATCAGATGCGCTACCAGGCTGCGCTACGCCCCGAGCCCGCGATTGTACTGTGTTTGCAACATCCCGGTCAAACCACCCCGCGCGCGCCCTTCAGCAAACCGGTTCCCGCCACGACGACGCCGTCACGGCACAGTGCTATAACGGCCTCAGAAGCCCACTCCCCTGAACGCCTCCATGAACCTGATTCTCTGGCGCCACGCCGAAGCCGAAGACGTCGTCACGACCTTGCGCCTGCATCGCAGCACCGACCTCCAGCGGGAGCTGACCCAGCGCGGACACAAGCAGGCCGACAAGATGGCCGCTTGGCTGCGCCCCCGCCTGCCCGAAGAGACACGGGTGCTGGCCAGCCCCGCGGTCCGCACGCAGCAGACCGCCCGCGCGCTGACGGAGCACTTCCAGACACTGCCCGCCCTCGCCCCCGGCGCGGATGTCAGCGCCATCCTCGCGGCGCTGGACTGGCCGTCGAACGCCAACCTGCTGCTGGTCGGCCACCAGCCCTGGATCGGCCGGCTGGCCAGCCTGCTGATCGCCGGGGTGGAAATGGACTGGAGCGTGAAGAAAGCCGGCGTCTGGTGGCTATCCCGGCGCGTGCGCGAAGACGAAGCCCAGACCGTCCTGCGCGCGGTGATGAACCCGGACATGCTGTGATTTCCGCGTATCCCGCATTTCCGCATCGTCACGGAAACGCCATCTAAAATTCACCCAACGGTCACGATTGACACGCTTTTGTCGCCGACCTGTCATGCAGCATCTCTAGAATCGCCCCGACAAGTCACCAAGGGGATGCACCAATGCGAGACCTGCCGACGCCCACCCAGCCGCTGATCGATGCGTTGCCGAGCCTGAGCCTCGGAAACACCAACGCACGGAGGGGTCTTCATCGCACACCGGATGCTCCGGCGCGTGACAAGCCTGTTCTGGCCGTTTCGTGGGCGCGCCACCAGGATGAGGTGACCGAGGCGCAACGTCTGCGCTACAAGGTCTTCGCCGAAGAGATGGGCGCCCGCCTGGCCTCGGCCGGCACGGAGTTGGACGTGGACATGTTCGACGCCGTGTGCGATCACCTGATCGTGCGCGACCAGCAGACGCTGCGCGTGGTCGGCACCTATCGCGTGCTGCGCCCGGATGCCGCCAAGCGCATTGGCTGCCTGTACTCCGAATCGGAATTCGACCTGGTGCGCCTCACCCACCTGCGTCCGAAGATGGTCGAGCTCGGCCGCTCCTGCGTGCACCGCGATTACCGCTCGGGCAGCGTGATCATGGCGCTGTGGGCCGGCCTGGGCGAATACATGCAGCGCTACGGCTTCGAGTCGATGCTGGGCTGCGCCAGCGTGTCGATGGCCGACGGCGGGCACTTTGCCGCCAGCCTGCACCGCCGCTTCGTCGAAGACGGCTCGCTCGCCCCGATCGAGTACCACGCCTTCCCGCGGGTACCGCTGCCGGTGGAAGAGTTGAACCAGACCCTGGAGGCGGAGCCGCCGGCGCTGGTCAAGGGCTACCTGCGCCTGGGCTCGCGCATCTGCGGCGCACCGGCCTGGGACCCCGACTTCAACGTCGCCGACTTCCTGACGCTGCTGCGGCTGGCGGACATCAACCCCCGCTACGCCCGCCACTTCCTGCGCGGCTGACGCCACCCCGCCTCAAAACAGAACGGCCCGGATCGAAAGACCGGGCCGTTCTGCCTGTCTCACGGAGGCTCACGGATGGGCCGCGCTCAAGTGTAGACAACCTTGTAGCGCCGGCCGATCCGCTCCCACTCATCGGCCTCCTGTGTCAGGCTGTATTCGACCAGCGGGTTCTGCTCGATCCAATGCTTCGGCAGTTCCACCTCGAAGCCGCCCTCGTTGAGTTCGCCCTCGGTATGCCGCACGCGCAGGCCCGGCAGCTGGATCGCGCCGCGCCGGCGGCACAGCACGAAGGCCAGGCGCAGGCTGAACAGCATGCGCCAGTCCAGGAACTTGCCGCCGCCGGCCAGCTTGCCGAGCTTGCCGGCGTGGCCGAGCAGCAGCGTCGCCAGGCGGGCCTGATCGGTCTTGGAGAACCCCGGCATGTCGGCATGGCTGGCGATATAGGCCGAGTGCTTGTGATAGCTGCTGTGCGAGATGCTCATGCCGATCTCGTGCAGGCTCGCGGCCCAGCCGAGCAGTGCGAGATTGTCCTCGCGCCGCTCGTCGGGCGGATCGGGAAACTGCGACAGCAGCGCCGTCGCCGCATCCCGCACCCGGTGCGCCTGCGCGCGGTCCACGGCGTAGCGGCGCATGAACTGCTCGATCGTCACGGTGCGCATGTCTTCGTGATGGCTGCGGCCCAGCAGGTCGTACAGCACGCCCAGGCGCAGCGCCCCGTCGGTGACGTCCATGCGATCGATGTCGAGTTCGTCGAAGACCCCCAGCATGATCGACAGCCCGCCGGGCAGCACCGGAATGCGGTCCGGCTTGAGGCCGCTCAGCTTGAGGCGATTGGCGTTCTCGGCCTTGACCAGCGCGCGCTTCAGGCGCTCCAGCCCTGCGCGCGTGATGCCGTGCTCGGAGCTCTTGTCGTTGAAGCCGTTGAGCTCGATCAGCTCCGCCAGCGCGCGGGCGGTGCCGGACGAGCCCACCGACTGGTTCCAGCCTGCCGTGCGGTACTGCTGCACCAGCACCTGGATCTCGCGACGCGCCGCCAGCTCGGCCTGCTTCATCGCATAATCATCGACATTGCCGTTCGGAAAGAAGTGGCGACTGTGCGAAACGCAACCGATGTAGAGACTCTCCATCAGCTTGGGCTTGTAGCCGTTGCCGATGATGAATTCCGTGGACCCACCGCCGATGTCGACCACCAGCCGGTTGCCCTGGCACGCCGGTGCATCGTGCGACGCCCCAAGATAGATCAAGCGCGCCTCTTCCCGGCCCGCGATCACCTCGATGGGGAAACCGAGCGCGGCCTCCGCCTCGATCAGGAATTCCTGCGCGTTCTTGGCCACGCGCAGCGTATTGGTCGCCACCGCGCGCACCTGCCCGGGCTCGAAGTCGCGCAGGCGGTCGCCGAAGCGGCGCAGGGCATCGACACCGCGCCGGCGCGCGGGCTGGTCCAGGTATTTATCTTGCGTGAGTCCGGCCGCCAGCCGGACCGGTTCGCGCAGCGCATCCACTTGGAAGATTTGGCTGCTACTGTTGCCGCTGGTGGTGACCGTCTCGTCGACACGGCCGATCATCAGCCGGAAGCTGTTGGAACCCATGTCGACAGCAGCCAGCAGACGGGGGGTGGGACTCATGGATGGAAAACGGGAAAAATGCGCGAAGGGATTGTGGTTCTAAACGCCGGGCAACAAACTATGTCTTTATTGTGTCCCAGGCGTGACAATTTTAATGTGTCACAAACTTGACACGTGACTATGAAAAAGTGGCCGGACCGTCATTTGCCAGAAATCCCCATGTCGACATTGCCGACCGGCGACCTGCTCAATCGGGAAGTCGGCATTCTTGAATTCAATGCGCGCGTGCTCTCGCAAGCCGCCGACCCGGGCGTTCCGCTGATGGAGCGCTTGAAGTTCATCTGCATCGTGTCGAGCAATCTGGATGAGTTCTTTGAGATCCGCGTCGCCGGGCTGAAGGAACAGATGCGCGACAACCCCTCGGCGATCACGCCCGACGGCCTGTCGGTGCAGCAGGCATTCAGTGTGGTGACGGAGCGGGTGTGGCAGCTGGTCGCGCAACAGTATGCCATGCTGCAGGACGAAATCCTGCCGCTGCTCGAGAAGGAAGGCGTGTTCTTCCACATGACCACCAACTGGAACGAAGCCCAGCGCGCCTGGTGCCGCGGCTTCTTCCAGCGCGAGCTGGTGCCCATCCTGACGCCGATGGCGCTGGACCCGGCCCACCCCTTCCCGCGCGTGCTCAACAAGAGCCTGAACTTCATCATCGAACTGTCGGGCAAGGATGCCTTCGGCCGCGAGGCGGAGCTGGCCATCGTGCAGGCACCGCGCGCCCTGCCCCGCCTGGTGCAGATGCCGCCGGAGCTGTCGGGGTATCCGTATGGCTTTGTGCTGCTGTCGTCGTTCATGCAGGGCTTCGTGCACGAACTGTTTCCGCAGATCGACGTGCACGGCTGCTACCAGTTCCGCGTCACGCGCAATTCTGACCTGTTCGTCTCCGAAGACGAAATCACCGACCTGCGCGAAGCGCTGCAAGGCGAACTGTCGACCCGGCACTTCGGCGATGCGGTGCGGCTGGAGATCGCACACGACATCTCGCCCGTGCTGGCGCGCCGGCTGCAGCAGGAATTCGGGCTGACCGAAGCCGACTGCTATCGCGTCAAGGGGCCGGTGAACCTGGTGCGCCTGCTGCAGGTGCCCGACCTGGTGGACCGCCCGATCCTGAAGTACCCGCCGCACGCACCCGCCGCCGTGAAAACCGTGACCGCGTTGTCGAGCATCTTCGATGCCATCCGCCAGGGCGACATCCTGATGCACCACCCGTACGAGAGCTTCACGCCCGTGCTGGAGCTGCTGCAGCAGGCCGCGCGCGATCCCGACGTGGTCGCCATCAAGCAGACCGTCTACCGCACCGGCAACGAATCCCCGGTGATGGAGGCCCTGATCAAGGCCGCCCGCAACGGCAAAGAGGTGACGGTGGTAGTCGAGCTGCTGGCGCGCTTCGACGAAGAAACCAATATCAACTGGGCCGACCAGCTGGAATCGGCCGGCGCCCACGTGGTGTACGGCGTGGTCGGCCACAAGTGCCACGCCAAGATGCTGCTGGTGGTGCGCCGCGAGGCCGCCGGTGGCAACAAGGCGAAGACCGTCAAGCTGCGCCGCTACGCGCATCTCGGCACCGGCAACTACCACCCCAAGACCGCCCGCCTCTACACCGACTTCGGCCTGATGACGGCCAACGAAGCCGTCTGCGAAGACGTCCACCACGTGTTCCAGCTGCTGACCGGCACCGGCGCCCAGGTGAAGCTGCACCACCTGTGGCACTCGCCATTCACGATGCACGCCAACCTGGTCGAGCACATCCGCTCGGAGGCCCGCGCCGCCCGTGCCGGCAAACGTGCGCGCATCATCGGCAAGATGAACGCGCTGCTCGAGCCGACCATCATCGACGAGCTCTACAAAGCCTCGCGCGCGGGCGTGAAGATCGACCTGATCGTGCGTGGCGTATGCGCGCTCAAGCCGGGCGTGCCGGGGCTGTCGGAGAACATCAGCGTACGCTCGATCATCGGGCGCTTCCTGGAGCATCACCGCGTCTATTACTTCCACGCAGGCGGCGAGGAAGTCGTCTACCTGTCCAGCGCCGACTGGATGGACCGCAACCTGTTCCGCCGCGTCGAGGTCGCCTTCCCCGTGCTGGACCGCAAGATGAAGGCGCGCGTGATCCGCGAAAGCCTGCAGGTGCACTTGCGCGACAATGCCTCGGCCTGGGTGATGCAGCCCGACGGTACGTACCTGCGGCGCCAGACCAAGGGCAAGCACGTGCGCGTGAGCCAGTTGGATCTGCTGAACCAGTTCTCGCCGCAAGCCGCCGCCGCCGCGGAAACGGCCGCCGCCGTCGCCGCGGCCACCGCGGCCGAAGCATCGATCAGGCCGCCCGCGGAGATCTCCGCAGGCTGACCATCCAGACACACACCCAACAAAAAACGCACGCTCAAAAGGCGTGCGTTTTTTGTTGGGCAACCGAAAGCGAAAGCGTCAGGCCGCGTGCTCGCTCCCGGAAACCACCGCGCTGCGCACCACCGTCCGCTCCGGCGGAAAGCTCGCGCGGAACGTGCTGCCCTGGCCACGCTCACTGCTGACCTGCAGCTCAGCCCCGTGCCGCGACAGCACGTGCTTGACGATTGCCAGGCCGAGGCCGGTGCCACCGGTATCGCGCGAACGGCTGCGGTCCACCCGGTAGAAGCGTTCGGTCAGGCGCGGAATATGCTCGGGTGCAATGCCGATGCCGGTATCGGTCACGGAAAACACCGCGTGCCCGTCCCGGGCCGACCAGTCCAGGCCGATCCGGCCGCCGGCCGGCGTGTAGCGGATCGCGTTGGAAACCAGGTTGCTGAAGGCCGACAACAGCTCCAGCTCCGCCCCACACACGCTCACCGACGGATCGCACGTCATGCTGATCGCATGCCGGCCGGCGGACAGCGCCTCGGCATCGTGCTGCAACTGCAGCATCATGCGCTGCATCGGCACCGGCGTGACCGAGGGCGGCTCGGGATTGCCCTCCAGCGTGGCCAGCGCCAGCAGGTCTTCCACCAGGTGCTGCATGCGCGTGGCCTGCACGTGCATCATCTCGAGGTAGCGCCGCTTGTCGTCCTCGGACAGCGGCAAGTCGCGCACGGTCTCGAGAAAACCGGACAGCACCGTCAGCGGCGTCTTCAGTTCGTGCGAGACGTTGGCGACGAAATCGCGCCGCATCGCCTCGGTGTTCTCCAGCTTGGTGATGTCCTGCGAGACCAGCAGCTTGCGGTCCTCGCCGTAGGGCAGCACCTGGGCCGAAACAATGCTTTGCTTGTGGAGGCCCATGTCGCGCATGGTGAGGGGCTCCTCGAACTCACCGCGCGCAAGATAGCGGACGAATTCCGGTCGGCGGATCAGATGGGTAATGCGCTGGCGCAGGTCGCGCTTGGCGGACAGGCCGAAGTGCGCTTCGGCGACGGCGTTGCACCATTCGATCTGGTCTTCGCCGTCGAGCATCAGCACGCCGTTGGGCGACGCCTGGATCGCCTGGATGAAGCGGCTGTGCTGCTGCTCGACCTGCAGCACCTGCGTGCGCCAGCCCTTCATCAGCCGGTGCAGCCGGTAGTACACCTCGCCCCACAGGCCGAGCGCGCTGGGAATCTCGCCATAGGCAGGCGACTCCAGTACACGCCACAGCCGCTGGAGCTGATAGACGTAGTACAGCAGCATCGCCAGCAGCATCGCGCTGAACACGGCAAACGCCACCGCGTGGCCGACGAAAACATACAGCCCCAGCGTCGTCAGCCCCATCAGGGCAACGGCGACGGCGAAGCGGGTCCAGATGATGTTCATGGGGCCATTCTAAGCGCTGGACCTGCGTATGCGGAGCGGCCCCGACCGACGGCGGATGCGAGGTCGCGGCAAGCGTCGATCGGGGTTACTGGCCGGGATTGCGCGCCAGGCGATAGCCGCTGCCGCGCACGGTTTCGATCATGTTGCTATAGCCGCCCGGGGCGAGCGCCGCGCGCAGGCGCTTGATGTGCACGTCCACGGTACGCTCTTCCACGAACACATGGTCGCCCCACACCTGGTCGAGCAACTGCGAGCGACTGTGCACGCGCTCCGGATGCGTCATCAGGAAATGCAGCAGGCGGAATTCGGTCGGGCCCAGGTCCAGCTTGATGGGGTTTTCCGACTCGCTGTTCAGCGCGGTCACGCGATGCGTGGCCGGGTCCAGCCTGAGGCCATTGATGGCGACCACGTCGTCGGTCAACTGCGGCGCGCGGCGGCGCAGCACGGCCTTGATGCGGGCCAGCAGTTCCTTGGGCGAGAACGGCTTGGTGACATAGTCGTCGGCGCCGACGTCCAGGCCCATGATCTTGTCCTGCTCTTCGCTGCGGGCGGTCAGCATGATGATCGGGATCTGGCGGGTGCGCTCGTTGGCGCGCAGCTCCTTGGCGAACATCACGCCCGACTTGCCCGGCAGCATCCAGTCCAGCAGGACCAGGTCGGGCAGCACGTCGCTCATCAGCGACAGCGCCTGCTCGGCGTTATAGGCACGAATCGGATAGTGACCCGCGTGCTGCAGGTTGACGGCGATCAGTTCGGCGATCGCCGGTTCGTCTTCCACGACCAGAATGCTGCTCGGCATGCTCACGTCTCCAGTCCTGCCGGTCACTCGCCCAGGATCTCTCGTTCGACCGTCTCGCGCGAGGCGTGGCGGACGTCGGTTCCCTTGACGATATAGATAATAAACTCAGCGATGTTCTTCGCGTGGTCGCCGATCCGCTCGATCGCCTTGGCGATGAAGAGCAGGTCCAGCGCCACCGAGATGGTGCGCGGGTTCTCCATCATGTAGGTGATCAGCTCGCGCATGAAACCGCGGAATTCCTCGTCCAGCGCCTTGTCTTCCTGCAGGATGGACACGGCCGCTGTGGTATCCAGGCGAGCGAAGGCGTCCAGCGCGTGGCGCAGCAGGGTCGCCGCCATCTCGCCGGAACGCTTCACGTCGGCGTAGTTCAGCGAATGGGCCAGCGGATCCTGCAGGATGCGCTTGGTGCGCTTGGCGATCTTCTCGGCCTCGTCGCCGGCGCGCTCCAGGTTGGTGATGGTCTTCGAGATCGCCATCACCAGGCGCAGATCGCGCGCGGTCGGCTGGCGGCGCGCGATGATGTTGTTGCAGTCGCTGTCGATCTCGATCTCCAGCGCGTTCACTTCCAGTTCGACCGCCCGCACCTGGTCGCACAGCTCGGCGTCGAAGTTCGCCAGCGCACGCATGGCGCGCGCGATCTGTGCTTCCACCAGGCCGCCCATCTGCAGCACCTTGGTGCTGATCGAGGTCAGGTCGGTATCGAATTGCGTCGACAGATGTTTGTCGGACATCGTGGTTCTCCTTGTCGCTTCAGCGCTGCATCAGCCGAAGCGGCCGGTGATGTAGTCTTCCGTTTCCTTGCGGCGGGGCTTGATGAAGATCTTCTCGGTCTCGCCGAATTCGATCAGCTCGCCCAGGTACATGTAGGCGGTGTAATCGGAGCAGCGCGCCGCCTGCTGCATGTTGTGCGTCACGATGACCACGGTGTAGTCATCCTTGAGCTCGGCGATCAGTTCTTCGATCTTGCCGGTGGAAATCGGATCCAGCGCGGAGCACGGCTCATCGAGCAGCAGCACCTCCGGACGGATGGCGATGCCGCGCGCGATGCACAGGCGCTGCTGCTGGCCGCCCGACAGGCCGTAGCCCGACTGGTTCAGCTTGTCCTTCACTTCGTTCCACAGCGCGGCCTTGGTCAGCGCCCATTCCACGCGGTCGTCCATCTCCGAGCGCGACAGGCGCTCGAACAGCTTCACGCCGAACGCGATGTTGTCGTAGATCGACATCGGAAACGGCGTCGGCTTCTGGAACACCATGCCGACCTTGGCGCGCAGCAGGGCGATGTCCATGCGCGAGGTCAACAGGTTATCGCCGTCCATGTTGATCTGGCCTTCGGCACGCTGCTCGGGGTACAGCGCATACATCTTGTTGAAGGTGCGCAGCAGCGTCGACTTGCCGCAGCCCGAGGGGCCGATAAAGGCCGTCACCTGCTTCTCCGGGATCTGCAGCGAGACGTTCTTGAGCGCGTGGAACTTGCCGTAGTAGAAGTTCAGATCGCGCACATCGATCTTCGGGCTTTGCACGCGCACATCGATGGATGTAGCAGTCATGGTCATTTCTTGGTGAACAGGGCACGCGCGAGGACATTGAGCCCCAGCACGCCCATCGTAATCAGGAAAACGCCGGCCCAGGCCAACTGCTGCAGATTGGTATCGGGCTGCATCGCAAACTTGAAGATCACGGTCGGCAGCGTCGCGATCGGCTGGTTCAGGTCCAGGCTCCAGAACTGGTTGTTCAGCGCGGTGAAGAGCAGCGGCGCGGTCTCGCCCGAAATGCGGGCGATGGCCAGCAGCACACCGGTGATCACGCCCGCATATGAGGCTTTCAGCGTGATCGACAGCACCATCTTCCACTTCGGCGTGCCGAGCGCCATGGCCGCCTCGCGCATCGCGTTGGGCACCAGGTTGAGCATGTTCTCGGTGGTCCGCACGACGATCGGGATCTGCAGCAGCCCCAGCGCGACAATGCCGGCAACGCCCGAGAAGTGATGCACGCGCGCCACCACGATGGCATAGACGAACAAGCCGATCACGATGGACGGCGCCGACAGCAGGATGTCGTTGATGAACCGCGTGACGCTGGCCAGCGGCGAGGTCTTGCCGTATTCGGCCAGGTAGATGCCGGCCAGGATCCCCAGCGGCGTGCCGAGCAGCGTTGCCAGGGCAACCAGCAGGAACGAACCCATGATCGCATTGGCCAACCCGCCGCCCGGCGTGTTCGCCGGCGGCGTCATCTGCGTGAACAGCGCCAGCGACATGCCGCCGATGCCCGCCGTCAGCGTGGTCCACAGAATCCACGCCAGCCACACCAGGCCGAAGCCCATGGCCGCCAGCGACAGCGTCAGGGCAAAGCGGTTGATGTTGCGGCGACGGGCTTGCAGGCGCGACTTGATCTTTTCCGAGTCGGCGCGAACGGCCGGAATGGAGGGCGTGCGCATGGTTTTGGTTGTCATGACGTCGGGCGTCAGGCGCGGGTTCACTTGTGCCCCTCGCCCTTCTGCAGACGCAGCAGCAACAGCTTGGACGCCGCCAGCACGAAGAACGTGATGACGAACAGGATCAGGCCCAGCTCCATCAGCGCCGCGGTATGCAGGCCCTGCCCGGCTTCCGCGAACTCATTGGCCAGCGCCGACGTGATGCTGTTGCCCGGCGAAAACAGCGAAACGTTGTCCAGCAGGTTGGTGTTGCCGATCACGAAGGTGACGGCCATGGTCTCGCCCAGCGCGCGGCCCAGGCCCAGCATCACACCGCCGACCACGCCGGCCTTGGTGTACGGCAGCACCACTTTCCACATCACCTCCCATGTCGTACAGCCGACGCCGTAGGCGGATTCCTTGAGCAGTACCGGCGTGATCTCGAACACATCGCGCATCACGGCTGAGATGTACGGGATGATCATGATCGCCAGGATGACCCCGGCGCACAGCAGACCGATACCGATCGGCGCGCCCTGGAACAGCGCCCCGACAAACGGGATCCTGCCCACGGTGGCGGCCAGCGGCTTCTGGAAATATTCGCCGAAGATCGGCGCGAACACGAGCAGGCCCCACATGCCGTAAACGATGGACGGCACGGCGGCGAGCAGCTCGATGGCGGTCCCGAGCGGCCGGCGCAGCCAGGCCGGCGAGAGCTCGGTGAGGAACAGGGCGATGCCGAAACTCACCGGCACCGCGATGATGAGTGCGATCAGCGACGTCACCAGGGTGCCGTAGATCGGCACCAGCGCGCCGAACTGCTCGGCGGGCGGATCCCACTCGGAATTCCACAGGAACGACAGGCCGAATTTCTGGATCGAGGGCCAGGCGCTGATGACCAGCGAAACGATGATGCCGCCCAGCAGCATCAGCGTGACGATTGCGGCAAGCCGGGCCAGGCCGCCGAACAGCAGGTCGCCGGTGCGGCTTGGGGCGCGGACGCCGGAAGAATCGGAGAGCGTGGCCATGAGGGAAACGAAACCAGTCAGCCGTCGAAAGCGCTTTCAAAAGGTGCGGGCGGCACCTACCGCCCGCACCCGCTACGCAGCAGCGATCAGTTGTAGATCGGCTTGCCCGCAGCGTCCTTCACACCCGATTTCCAGGTGGCGCGGATCTGGTTCAGCACCTGATCCGGCAACGGCACGTAGTCCAGGGCGGAGGCATCCTTGCCGCCGTTCTTGTAGGCCCAGTCGAAGAACTTCAGGACTTCGGTGCCCTGGGCCGGCTTGTCCTGGGTCTTGTGCACCAGGATGAAGGTGGCGCCGGCGATCGGCCATGCGTCCTTGCCTGGCTGGTTGGTCAGGATCTGGTAGAACGACTTGTTCCAGTCGGCGCCGGCCGCGGCGGCCTTGAACGCGTCGCTGGTCGGCTGCACCACGGCGCCCGATGCGTTCTGCAGGTTCACATGGGTCATGTGGTTCTGCTTGGCGTAGGCGTATTCCACGTAGCCGATCGCACCGCCCAGGCGCTGCACGAAGGCGGCCACGCCCTCGTTGCCCTTGCCGCCCGTGCCGGTCGGCCAGTTCACGGTCGTGCCTTCACCGACCTTGCCCTTCCATTCGGCGTTCACCTTCGACAGATAGTTCGTGAAGATGAACGAGGTGCCCGAACCGTCGGCGCGGCGCACCACCAGGATGTCCTGGTCCGGCAGCTTGGCCTTCGGGTTCAGCTTGGCGATCGCCGGGTCGTTCCATTTCTTGACCTTGCCCAGGTAGATGTCGCCCAACACCTGGCCCGTCAGGACCAGCTCGCCCGCCTTCACGCCCGGCAGGTTGATCACCGGCACCACGCCGCCGATCACGGTCGGGAACTGCAGCAGGCCGTCCTTGTTCAGCTCGTCATCCTTGAGCGGCATGTCCGAGGCGCCGAAATCGACGGTCTTGGCGGTGATCTGCTTGATGCCGCCGGACGAGCCGATGCCTTGGTAGTTCACCTTGGCGCCGGTGGCCTTCTGATAAGCATCGGCCCACTTGTTGTAGACGGGTGCCGGGAAGGTCGCGCCAGCGCCGGTGATGTCGGCGGCGAACGCAACACCAGCGAAAGCCAGCGAAATAACGCCCGCGATCGCGGTCTTGACCAGTTTCATGTGTCCTCCAGAGGAGCGGTTGAGCGATGACAAATTTTTGACACCCGAACTGTAGGTCGGCCACATGACATTTCTGTGACAACACGAAAACTTCTCACAGCATGCTCCGGCCAGGGAAATGTCGACCGCCGGACACAAAAAAAGCGGCTTTTCAGCCGCTTTTCTGGTGATACATCGCCCACGCTTACCGGATCGTCGCAGCGAGCTGCTCCGCGTGCTTGGTCGCGAGCGCCGCGTCCTGTGCTTCGACCATCACGCGCACGACCGGCTCGGTTCCCGACGGGCGGATCAGGACCCGCCCCTTGCCGTTCAGCTCGGCCTCGCTGACCTTCAGCGCCGCCTGCAAGGCCGCATGCGCTTTCCAGTCGAAGCCCTTCTCGACCCGAACGTTGATCAGCTTCTGCGGAAACAGCTGCACGCCGTCGAGCACCTGCTCCAGCGTCTGGCCGCTGCGGCGCAATGCCGCCAGCACCTGCAGCGCGGAGATGATGCCGTCGCCGGTGCTGTGCTTGTCCAGGCACAGCAGGTGGCCGGAACCTTCGCCGCCCAGCAGCCAACCGTGCTTCTTCAGCGCTTCCAGCACGTAGCGGTCGCCCACCTTGGCGCGCACGAAATCGACGCCCTGCGCCTTCAGCGCCAGCTCGACCGCCAGGTTGGTCATCAGCGTGCCGACGGCCCCCGGCACGGCCTGGCCGGCCGCGCGGCGGGCCTGCACCATCACATACAGCAGCTCATCACCGTTGTACAGGCGGCCGTTCTTGTCGACCACCTGCAGGCGGTCGGCATCGCCATCGAAGGCCAGGCCGATATCGGCGCCATGCTGGCGAGTCGCCTCGACCAGTTTGGCGGGCGCGGTGGCGCCATAGCCGTCATTGATGTTGCGGCCGTTCGGCTGGTTGCCGATCGAGACCACATCGGCGCCCAGTTCATGGAAGACGTGCGGCGCGATGTGATACGCCGCGCCGTGCGCGCTGTCCAGCACGATCTTCATGCCGAACAGGTTCAGGTCGTTGGGGAACGTGCTCTTGCAGAACTCGATGTAGCGGCCGGCCGCATCGTCAATGCGGCGGGCACGGCCCAGCGCATCGGAGGCGGCATATTCCATCGGCTTTTCCAGCTCGGCCTCGATCTGCAACTCGGTTTCGTCGGGCAGCTTGTCGCCGGTGGCCGAGAAAAACTTGATCCCGTTGTCATAGTACGGGTTGTGCGATGCCGAGATCACCACGCCGGCGGACAGGCGCAGTGCGCGGGTCAGATAGGCGACACCGGGCGTGGGCAGCGGGCCGCTCATCAGCACATCCACGCCGGCCGAGGTGAAACCCGCCTCCAGTGCGGCTTCCAGCATGTAGCCGGACAGGCGCGTGTCCTTGCCGATCAGCACGGTAGGCCGGCCATGGCCGTGCGCTTCGCCGCCATGCGCCAGCACGCGGCCCGCCGCGTAACCGAGGCGCAGCACGAAGTCGGGCGTGATCGGGCTTTCACCCACGCGCCCGCGGATCCCATCGGTGCCGAAATACTTCCTGGACATTGCGTGTCACTCCTGAAGAGAGAGGTTCTTCTGTTTGTAAGTCGCCGGACTGGGCCGGACAATCACCTGTTCGCCCGACCCCGATCGCGCGAGGCCGGCATGGCGGTCATGCCACCGGCGGATCCACGCGCTCGTGCCGCATGGCCCACCAGAGCTGGATGGCTTCGGCGGTCGGCCGCACGTCGTGCACGCGCACGATGAAGGCCCCCCGCTCCGCGGCCAACAGCGCCGCCGCCACGCTCGCCGCCACGCGCTCAGCCGGCGGCTTGCCACCCAGAACAGCGCCCAGCGTCGACTTGCGCGACAAGCCCACCAGCAGCGGCAGACCCATCCGCTTGAAGCGCTCCAGCCGGTTGAGCATGATCAGATTGTGGTCCGGCGTCTTTCCAAAGCCAAATCCCGGGTCCAGCGCAATACGCTCGGCCAAGACGCCCGCTGCCAGCAAGGCCTCAGCCTGCGTTTGCAGGAACCCCTCGACTTCGGCCATCAGGTCGGCATAGCTGGGGGCTTCCTGCATCGTTTCGGGATCGCGCTGCATGTGCATCAGGCACAGCCCGGCATGGCCCTGCGCGACGGCCTCGATCGCGCCCGGCCTGCGGAATCCCCAGATATCGTTGATCAGGTCGGCACCGGCATCGAGCGTGGCGCGCATCACCTCCGGCTTGTAGGTGTCGATCGACAGCGGCCTGCCGCAATCGCGCAGCGCCTCGACGATCGGCATCACCCGATCCAGCTCCTCCTGCAACCCAAGCGGCGCGGCACCCGGCCGGCTCGACTCGCCTCCGATGTCGATCAGATCGGCCCCTTCGGCGATCAGCAATTCGGCATGGCGTAAGGCGGCATCGCGGGTGGCATGCTCGCCGCCGTCGGAAAACGAATCGGGCGTGACGTTGAGGATGCCCATGATCAGCGGGCGCCGGTCGCGCGCATAGCGGAAGCGTCCGCACTGGAAATGGGTCGTGGTGGACATGGAAGCAGACAAAGTACGTGGTGAGTCAGAACGCGGCACCCGAAGCGTCCAAAAACGGCGCCAACAAAAAAGCCGGTGCGCATGCACCGGCTCCCTGTGTCGCCCTCGCGGACGACCTGCCTAGCGGATTCTCATGCCGTGGCAGGCACGTTGCCCGGCGTCACGCCCGCGGGCGTGCCACCATTCGGCGGCGTGCTGCCGCCCCCGCTCGAACCATAGCGCGGCGGACGCGGCGGCTTGCCGGCCATGATGTCGTTCACCTGGTCGGCATCGATGGTTTCCCATTCCAGCAGGGCGGCGGTCATCGCCTCGACCTTGTCGCGATTTTCTTCGAGCAGGCGCTTGGCCAGCGCGTACTGCTCATCGACGATGCGACGGATTTCCGAGTCGACCTTCTGCTGCGTCGCCTCGGACACCGTCTTGGACGACATGCGGCCGAAGAAACCGTCCTGCTCGGTGTCCACGTAGACCATGGTGCCGAGCGAGTCGCTCATGCCGTAGCGCGTCACCATGTCGCGGGCCATCTTGGTGGCGCGCTCGAAGTCATTGGAGGCACCGGTGCTCATCGCAGCCAGGAACACCTCTTCCGCCGCACGGCCGCCGAACAGGATCGCGATCTCTTCGAGCATCGTGTCCTTGTAGGCGTAGTGCTTGTCGTGCTCCGGCAGCTGCCAGGTCAGGCCACCGGCCCAGCCGCGCGGCATGATCGTGACCTTGTGCACCGGGTCAGCCTTGGGCAGCAGCTTGGCCACCACCGCGTGGCCCGACTCGTGGTACGCCGTGGCGCGCCGCTCCTCTTCGCGGATCACGGCCGACTTGCGCTCCGGACCCATGTAGATCTTGTCCTTGGCGTCTTCGAAGTCCTGCATGTCGACCACGCGCTTATTGCGGCGGGCGGCAAACAGCGCAGCCTCGTTGACCAGGTTGGCCAGGTCGGCGCCCGAGAAGCCGGGCGTGCCGCGCGCCAGCACGGAAGCGTCCACGTCGTTGCCGATCGGCACCTTGCGCATATGGACTTTCAGGATCTGCTCACGGCCACGGATGTCCGGCAGGCCCACGTAGACCTGGCGGTCGAAGCGGCCCGGACGCAGCAGCGCCTTGTCCAGCACGTCGGCACGGTTGGTCGCGGCGATGACGATCACGCCCGAGTTGGCCTCGAAGCCATCCATCTCGACCAGCATCTGGTTCAGGGTCTGCTCGCGCTCATCGTTGCCGCCGCCCATGCCAGCGCCACGATGGCGGCCGACCGCGTCGATTTCGTCGATGAAGACGATGCAAGGCGCCTGCTTCTTGGCGTTTTCGAACATGTCGCGCACGCGGGCCGCGCCCACGCCGACGAACATTTCAACGAAGTCCGAGCCGGAAATGCTGAAGAACGGGACCTTGGCTTCGCCGGCGATGGCGCGCGCCAGCAGGGTCTTGCCGGTGCCCGGGGGGCCGACCAGCAGCACGCCGCGCGGAATCCGGCCGCCCAGCTTCTGGAATTTTTGAGGATCCTTGAGGAAGTCGACCAGCTCGACCACTTCCTCCTTGGACTCGTCACAGCCCGCCACATCAGCGAACGTGACACTGTTGTTGTTCTCGTCGATCAGCCGCGCACGCGACTTGCCGAACGAGAAGGCGCCGCCTTTCCCGCCGCCCTGCATCTGTCGCATCATGTAGAACCAGAACACGATGATCAGTAGCGTCGGGCCGAGGTAGTAAAGCGCAGAAAGAAGCACACCTTGCTCTTCCTCCGCCTTGCCGGTCACCTGGACACCGTATTTCATCAGGTCACCGACCATCCAGATGTCGCCCGGCGAAATGATGGTGTACTTGCTGCCCTCGTTGGGCGTCACCAGCAGATTTCGGCCCTGCACTTCGACACGCTTGATCTTGCCGCCTTTCGCGTCGTCCATGAATTGCGAGTACGTCACACCTTCTTGGGCGCGCGGCTTGTCGAACTGCTTGAAGACGGTGAACAGCACCAAGGCAATCACCAGCCAGATGGCCGCCTTCTGAAACCAGTTGTTATTCAAGGCGAGACTCCTTTAGAAATGCCTTGACGGGATGCTTGGCATTGTAATGCACGGACACCGCGCCGGGTTGATTGCCCGCAAGACCATGGGACCACGGGCAACGTCGTCCGGCCCCCTTACCGTGGGTAACGTCCGTCAGCCCGGATGCTTGAGCTGACGCCCCAGCAGGAACGTCTCGGAAGACTTGTCGCGGGAAGCCTTGGGCTTGCGCGGCGCCACGACCCGGAAATGGCGCTTGAACATCTCAACAATCTGACTATAGCCGCTGCCGTGAAAACATTTGATCAGCAGCGCACCCTCGGGTTTCAGATGAGCCTGAGCGAACTCCACGGCCAGTTCGGCGATGTGCTCCATGCGCGCGGCGTCCGCCGACGCCACACCGGACAGATTGGGGGCCATATCCGACAAAACAAGGTCCACCTTGCCGCCGCCCGTGGCGTCCAGCACGATCGCTTCCAACTGCTGGAACACCGCCTCCTCGCGGAAGTCGCCCTGGATGAAGGTGACGTCGGCCACCGGCTCCATCGGCAGGATGTCGATCGCGACAATGGCGCCGTCGATGCGGCCGTCCTTGGCGCGCGGCGACGCGGCCAGCTTGTTGCGCACGTATTGGCTCCAGCTGCCCGGCGCGGCGCCCAGGTCGACGATGACCTGGCCCGGCTTGATCAGCTTGTCCTGCTCGTCGATCTCCTTGAGCTTGTAGGCGGCGCGGGCGCGATAGCCCTCGCGCTGCGCCAGCTTCACGTACGGATCGTTGATATGGTCGTGCAGCCACGACTGGTTGAACTTGTTCTTTGCCATCGAATTTGTGCCGCGCCGCCAAAACATGGCGGATGCGGCCGGTTTTGGCGGATAATACGCGCCGTTTGTCCTTTTGCGCGAATCCGCCTCATTTATGCCAGCCCTGACCCTCTCCCCTGCCCGACGATCGGAACTGCGCTCGCAGGCGCATGCGTTGAACCCGGTCGTCCTCATCGGTGCGGAGGGTCTGACGAAGGCCGTCCTGGCCGAAATCGATCGCTCGCTGGCGGCCCACGGGCTGATCAAGATCCGCGTGTTCGGCGACGACCGCGAAGCGCGCATCCAGCTGTATGACACCATCTGCGCGCGACTGCAGGCCGCACCGGTCCAGCACATCGGCAAGCTGCTGGTGGTCTGGCGCGACGGCCCGGCCTACCTGAAGGAAAACCAGCCCAAGGAACTTCACCCCATCCGCAAGATCGCCGGCGCCGCGCCGCGCTCCGTGGTGGTGCGCAAGCCCAACCCGAACAGCACGCGCCGGCCGAAGCCGATCCGTCTGAGCGTGCTCGGCAACGAGCGCGTCACGGCCGGCGGCAACGTCAAGCGCGCCAAGCCGCGCCAAGCCAGCCAGAAGAAGAAAGCGCTGTCCTGATCGATCTGCCCAGATGGCAAAAAAACGACCGGCTATCCAGCCGGTCTTTTTTTTGAGGCATTCAGACAGCCTGCCGGACGCCGGACACCTTCCAGATCAGCACGAGACCGAGCAGGCTCTCCACCAGGTAGAACACGCTCGACACACCGTGCAGCATGCCAAACTGCGCGCGGTACGGCGAGTCGCCCACCGCCACGCCGAGCGCCTCGGCTTGCTCGCGCAGCGACGCCATGAACGGCTGCAGGCCGAAATAGCCGATCAGTACGCACAGCAACATGCCCAGCACCAGCCAGCGCGGCAACCGGTAACCGGTCTGCCCACCCCTGACGAGCCCCGTGGCCGTCACCAGCAGCAGGCAGCCCGCCGCCAACCCGATCCACGCCTCCGCGTGGAACAGCCGTCCGGCAATCGTGCCCGCCAGATGGCGGTCTTCCAGCATCGCAAAGAGCATCGGCGCGACGATGTAGCCGATGGTCCAGAGCGATCCGCACCAGACCGTAGCGAGCAACTGGAAGACGCGCGGCAGCATGGTGTCCGGCTCCGCCCGGTCAGAGGTACTTGACCGCGCGCACTTCGTATTCGCGCTCGCCGCCCGGGGCCACCACGGTGGCGACATCGCCTTCGTACTTGCCGATCAGCGCGCGGGCGATCGGCGAGCTGATCGAGATCTTGCCGGTGTCCAGGTCAGCCTCGTCGTCGCCGACGATCTGGTACGTGACCGGCTTGCCCGAGTCCAGGTCTTCCAGATCGATGGTGGCACCGAAGACAATGCGACCATCGGCATCCAGCGATGCCGGGTCGATGACCTGCGCAGCGGCCAGCTTGGATTCGATCTCGAGGATGCGGCCCTCGATGAAACCCTGGCGCTCCTTGGCAGCATCGTAGTCGGCGTTTTCGGACAGGTCGCCCTGTGCGCGCGCTTCGGCGATGGCGTTGACGACGGCCGGACGCTCCTTGGTCTTCAGACGTTGGAGTTCGTCTTTCAGCATCTCGGCACCGCGCTTGGTAATCGGAATGGTGCTCATGTTGAGTAATTCGGAATCACAAAAAAATCAGCCGCTGCGAAGCGGGAGGGCGCGTAGCGCACACCCGCCTGACGGCGGCTGTCGTTGTTTTGACACGGACGCTGTAGTGTAGGCGAAACCCCCGGCAGGCGGCAACTGCCGCCACCGGGGGCTCCGCCTTGCGACGCTTTGTCGCGCCGCGCGTGCCCGACGAATGCCTTACAGGCTGGCGTGCAGGCCCTGGAGGTCGTACACGTCCAGGTTCTGCAGGTGCTTCAGGCCCTCCACCGCGGCACGGGCGCCGGCGATGGTGGTGTAGTACGTCACGCGATTGGCCAGCGCGGCGGTGCGGATGGAGCGCGAATCGGCGATCGCCGCGCGCGTCTCGTCGACGGTGGTGAACACGAGCGCCAGCTCACCGTTCTTGATCATGTCGACGATGTGCGGACGACCGTCCTTCACCTTGTTGACCACGCGCACCGGAATGCCGGCCGCCTCGATGGCCGATGCCGTACCGCGCGTCGCCACGATCGGGTAGCCGAGCGTGTGCAGCGTACGGGCGACCTCGACCGCGCGCGGCTTGTCGCTGTCCTTGACCGTCATCAGCACGGTGCCCTTCTCGGGCAGGCGCGAGCCGGCGGCAAGCTGGCTCTTGAACAGCGCCTCGCCGAAGGTGCGGCCGACGCCCATCACTTCGCCGGTGGAACGCATTTCCGGCCCGAGCACCGGGTCGACGCCGGGGAACTTGTTGAACGGGAACACGGCTTCCTTGACGCTGTAGTAAGCCGGCACGACCTCATGGTTGATGCCCTGCTCGTCCAGCGACTGGCCGGCCATGCAACGCGCCGCCACCTTGGCCAGCGAGATGCCGGTCGCCTTCGACACATACGGCACCGTGCGCGAGGCACGCGGGTTCACTTCCAGCACGTAGACGATGTCCTCGCCGCCCTTCTGCTGGATGGCGAACTGCACGTTCATCAGGCCGATCACGTTCAAGGCCTTGGCCATCGCGGCGGTCTGGCGCTTGAGTTCGTCGACGGTGGCCTGCGACAGGGAATACGGCGGCAGCGAGCACGCCGAGTCGCCCGAGTGCACGCCGGCCTGCTCGATGTGCTCCATCACGCCGCCGATGAACACGCGCTTGCCGTCGGACAGGCAATCGACATCGCATTCGATGGCGTCGTTCAGGAAGCGGTCGAGCAGCACGGGGCTGTCGTTCGACACCTTCACGGCCTCGCGCATGTAGCGCTCGAGGTCGCGCGGCTCGTGCACGATCTCCATCGCGCGGCCGCCCAGCACGTACGACGGACGCACCACCAGCGGGTAGCCGATCTCGTCGGCCAGCTTGAGGGCTTCGTCTTCGGCGCGCGCGGTGCGGTTGGGCGGCTGACGCAGGCCCAGCTCGTGCAGCAGCTTCTGGAAGCGCTCGCGGTCTTCCGCCGCGTCGATCATGTCCGGCGTCGTGCCGATGATGGGCACGCCGTTGGCTTCGAGATCCAACGCCAGCTTCAGCGGGGTCTGGCCGCCGTACTGCACGATCACGCCGACCGGCTTTTCCTTGTCGACGATCTCGAGCACGTCTTCCAGCGTCACCGGCTCGAAGTACAGGCGGTCGGAGGTATCGTAGTCGGTCGAGACGGTTTCCGGGTTGCAGTTGACCATGATGGTCTCGTACCCGTCTTCGCGCAGCGCCAGCGCGGCGTGCACGCAGCAGTAGTCGAACTCGATGCCCTGGCCGATCCGGTTCGGGCCGCCGCCCAGCACCATGATCTTCTTGCGATCGGTCGGTTCGGCTTCGCATTCGCCATGCTCGGCCTCGTAGGTCGAGTACAGATAAGCGGTGTTGGTGGCAAACTCGGCCGCGCAGGTATCGACGCGCTTGTAGACCGGGCGGACCTTTTCGGCAATGCGTTTTTCGCGCACGGCCTGGGCCGTCGTCTTCATCAGCTTGGCCAGGCGGCGGTCGGAGAAGCCCTTCTGCTTGAGCAGGCGCAGCTCGGCGGCCGACAGGCTCTCCAGCGTGCGGGCCTTGACCAGCGCCTCGGTCTTGACGATGTCTTCGATCTGGGCGAGGAACCACGGATCGACGGCGGTTTCGGCATAGACCTCATCGATCGAGAGGCCCAGGCGGAATGCGTCGCCCAGGTACCAGATGCGGTCCGGACCGGCTTCGCCGATCTCTTCGATGATCTCGTCGCGGTCGGTGGACTTCTCGTCCAGACCGTCCACGCCGACTTCCAGGCCGCGCAGCGCCTTCTGGAACGATTCCTGGAAAGTGCGGCCCATCGCCATCACTTCGCCCACCGACTTCATCTGCGTGGTCAGGTGGCTGTCGGCCTGCGGGAATTTCTCGAAGGCGAAGCGCGGCACCTTGGTGACCACGTAGTCGATCGACGGCTCGAACGATGCCGGGGTCGCGCCGCCGGTGATCTCGTTCTTCAGCTCGTCCAGCGTATAGCCGACCGCCAGCTTGGCGGCGACCTTGGCGATCGGGAAGCCGGTGGCCTTGGAGGCCAGCGCCGACGAACGCGACACGCGCGGGTTCATCTCGATCACGATCATCCGGCCATCTTGCGGATTGATCGAGAACTGCACGTTCGAGCCGCCGGTATCCACGCCGATCTCGCGCAGCACGGCCAGCGAGGCGTTACGCAGGATCTGGTATTCCTTGTCGGTCAGCGTCTGCGCCGGCGCCACGGTGATGGAGTCGCCGGTGTGGATGCCCATCGGGTCGAGGTTCTCGATCGAGCAGACGATGATGCAGTTGTCCTTCTTGTCGCGGACGACTTCCATCTCGTATTCCTTCCAGCCGAGCAGCGATTCTTCGATCAGCAGCTCGTTGGTCGGCGAGAGGTCCAGGCCGCGCTTGCAGATGTCCTCGAACTCTTCGCGGTTGTAGGCGATGCCGCCGCCGGTGCCGCCCAGCGTGAACGACGGGCGGATCACGATCGGGTAGCCGCTGGTGCCGGTCTCGCGCGCGATCTGCGCCTGCACGGCCAGCGCCTCTTCCAGCGAATGCGCGATGCCCGACTTGGCCGAACCCAGGCCGATCTTGGTCATCGCGTCCTTGAACTTCTGGCGGTCTTCGGCCTTGTCGATGGCCTCGGGCGAGGCGCCGATCAGTTCGACGTTGTACTTCTGCAGCACGCCGTGGCGGTGCAGGTCCAGCGCGCAGTTCAGCGCGGTCTGGCCGCCCATGGTCGGCAGGATCGCGTCGGGGCGCTCCTTGGCGATGATGCGCTCGACCACTTCCCAGGTGATCGGCTCGATGTAGGTCACATCGGCCGTGCTGGGGTCGGTCATGATGGTGGCCGGGTTGCTGTTGACCAGGACCACCTTGAAGCCTTCCTCGCGCAGCGCCTTGCAGGCCTGCGCGCCGGAGTAATCGAACTCGCACGCCTGGCCGATGATGATCGGGCCCGCGCCGATGATCAGGATGGTTTTGATGTCTGTACGTTTTGGCATAACCCGCTCGATTCGATTAATTCAGTGTGGCCGTCGCCAGCTTGGCGGAAAAGCCGATAAACATGGCGCCGACGCCGCTGCTCATGCCGGCAGCCAGGCGTCGTCGCGCGCGGAACGCCGCGGCCAGCCGCGCGCCCACGAAGATGATGGTGGTCAGGTACAGGAAGCTGCAGCTCTGGCAGACCAGCCCCAGCACGACGAACGACAGCGCCGGCAACGCGTAGTGCGGATCGACGAACTGAACGAAGAAGGAGATGAAAAACAGAATCGCCTTCGGGTTCAGCAGGCTGAGCGTGAGCGCCTTGCGGAACGGATGGGCCTCGTCGTTCAGCGCGCCCTTCTGCTCCACGACCACGCTCCGCTGACGTGCACGCCAGTTGCGCACGGCGCCACGCAGCATCTGCAAGCCGATCCACGCCAGGTACGCCGCGCCGATGTACTTGACGATATAGAACAGCGCCGGACTCGCCTTGAGCAGCGAAGCCACGCCTGCGGCCGACAGCACCATCAGGATGGTGTCACCCAGGAACACACCGCATGCCGCCTGGTAGCCCAAGCGCACACCGCGACGAGCCGCCACCGACAGCACATACATCGAATTCGGCCCCGGCAGCAGCACGATGAAGACCGTGCCGAGCAGGAAGGTCCAGAACTCGATAATGCCGAAGTGGGCGAGCATGAAGGCGTTCATGGCGATGCGTTCCCGTTTGCCGTTACTGCTTGCGCTCGGCCATCGCCGCGGTGAAGCGGTCGAACAGATAGCCGATGTCGTGCGGACCGGGTGAGGCTTCCGGGTGGCCCTGGAAGCAGAACGCCGGACGGTCGGTCAACTCGAAGCCCTGCAGCGTGCCGTCGAACAGCGAGACGTGCGTGACGCGCGCGTTGGCCGGCAGCGATTCCGGATCGACCGCGAAGCCGTGGTTCTGCGAGGTGATGACCACGCGGCCGTCCTGCAGGTCCTTGACCGGGTGGTTGGCACCGTGGTGGCCGGTCTTCATCTTGAGCGTCTTGCCGCCGACAGCCAGGCCCATGATCTGGTGCCCCAGGCAGATGCCGAAGGTCGGGATGCGGCGCTCGATGAAGTCCTTGGTGGCGGCGATGGCGTAGTCGCACGGTTCCGGATCGCCGGGGCCGTTGGACAGGAACACGCCGTCCGGATTGTAGGCGAGCGCGTCGGCGGCGCTGGTCTGTGCCGGCACCACCGTCACGCGGCAGCCGCGCTCGGCCAGCATGCGCAGGATGTTGTACTTGACGCCGAAGTCATAGGCGACCACGTGGAACTTCGGCTTGTCCTGCACGCCGTAGCCGCGGCCCAGCGCCCATTCGGTCTGGTTCCACTCGTACGGTTGGGGGACGGACACCACTTTGGCCAGGTCCATGCCCGACAAGCCGGGGAAGGAGCGGGCCAGATCGATGGCCTTCTGCGGGTTGTCTTCGCCGGCCAGCACGCAACCGCTCTGGGCGCCCTTCTCACGCAGGATGCGCGTGAGCTTGCGGGTGTCGATGCCGGCAATGGCGACGACCTTCTCGGCCTTCAGGTATTGCGACAGCGAGTGTTCCTGGCGGAAATTCGATGCCAGGATCGGCAGGTCCTTGATGATGAGACCGGCGGCATGGACTTTGGTGGCTTCAACGTCCTCACGGTTCACGCCGACGTTGCCGATGTGCGGATACGTAAGCGTGACGATCTGGCGCGAGTAGCTCGGATCGGTGAGGATTTCCTGGTAGCCGGTGATGGCGGTGTTGAACACCACCTCGCCGATCGTGTGACCGGCGGCACCGATGGAATAGCCACGAAAGACCGTGCCGTCTGCAAGCGCGAGAATGGCGGGCGGGAAAGACGGCAACACGGGTAGCTCCTGCTGGGTTCACCCTGTGCCGACCTGTCAGACGCCGGGCCGCCGGATGGATCCGGCGAAGCGGAATCCGGGCCGTTTGCGCGTCGTGGCTGGGAGGGGAAGACACACCAAAAACGAGGCAGACGGGGGCGGCAGACGGAGGTAGGGAGCGGTAGGCGCTAGGGTGAGGGGTTTCTAGACTCAAACCTGAAAATTATACCCCGCCACCGCAAAAAACTCAATAAAAGGAAGGACTTAACGGCAAACCCCTGCCGGATCCGGCACTCGGACGGCACCGTCGGCTCGGCGGTCTGCGCAAGCGCTCAAGCCTGCATCGCCGCGCGCACCTGGGCCAGCGCGGTCGGATCCTCGATGGTGGTCAGGTCTCCCGGATCGCGCCCTTCGGCCACCGCCTGCATGGCCCGGCGCAGCAACTTGCCCGAACGCGTCTTCGGCAGCGCATTGACAAAAAACACGCGCGACGGCCGCGCAACGGTGCCCAATTGCCCTTCCACCGTGCGCATCAGCTCGCCCTCCAGCGCCAAGCGGCCGGCCGGCTCGGCAATGCGCGCCGCGTCGCGCACGATGGCAAACCCCATCGCCACCTGCCCTTTCAGCGGGTCAGCCACGCCCACCACCGCCACCTCGGCGATGGCCGGATGCGACGACAGGCTCTCTTCGATCTCGCGCGTACCGAGGCGATGGCCTGCCACGTTGATCACGTCATCGGTGCGGCCGAGGATGGTGATGTAGCCCTCATCGTCGCGCACGCCCCAGTCGAAGCTGGAATAGACCGGGCGCCCCGGAAAGGCCGACCAGTACGTCCGGAGAAACCGCGCATCGTCGCCCCACACCGTGGTCATGCAGCCCGGCGGCAGCGGTGCGGCGACGGCCAGCAGGCCCTTTTCGCCCGGCGCGCAGGGCTGGCCCGTTGCCTCGTCGAGGATGTCGAGCCTGTAGCCGTAGACCGGGAAGCCGGGCGAGCCGAGCTTGGGCGTGGAGGGCTCCACGCCCTGCGGGATAGCCAACATCGGCCAGCCGGTCTCGGTCTGCCAGTAGTTGTCGACGATGGGCTTGCCGAGCGCGTCGCCGATCCAGCGTGCGGTGGGCTCGTCGAGCGGCTCGCCGGCAAGGAACAGGCGCCGCAGGCTGGACAGGTCATGCCGGTGCAGCAGTGCCGGATCCTGCCGCTTCAGCACGCGAATGGCCGTGGGCGCGGTGAACATCACGTTGACGCGGTATTGTTCGACGATGCGCCACCAGACGGCGCCGTCCGGGCGGACCGGCGTGCCCTCGTACATCACGGTGGTCAGCCCCGCCAGCAGCGGCGCGTAGACGATATAGCTGTGGCCGACCACCCAGCCGACGTCGGAGGCCGTGAACATGGTATCGCCAGCCTGCGCGCCGAAGATCAGCGGCATCGACGCGGCCAGGGCCACGGCATAGCCGCCGGTGTCGCGCTGCACGCCCTTGGGCTTGCCGGTGGTACCCGAGGTGTAGAGGATGTAGGACGGCTCGTTCGACTCCATCCATTCGCACGGCACGTCGGCATGCGCGTGCTGCCGGGCAAGCGTGGCGTAGTCGACGTCATGCGCCCGATGCTGCACCGGGACGAGCCCGCGATCGACCAGCAGCACATGCGCCGGCTTGTGCGCGGCGAGATCGATGGCGGCATCAAGCAACGGCTTGTATTCGACCACCTTGCCGGCGCGCGAGCCGGCGTCGGCGCTGACGATGACGTGCGGCGTCGCATCGTCGATGCGGGTGGCGAGGCTGTTGGAAGCAAAGCCGCCGAACACCACCGAGTGGATCGCGCCGATGCGCGTGCATGCCAGCATGGCGAAGGCCGCTTCGGGAATCATCGGCAGGTAGATCAGCACGCGGTCGCCGCGCCTGACGCCCAGCGCTTGCAGGCACGCCGCCATGCGGTTGACCTCGCGATGCAGCGCCCGGTAGGTGTAGGCCGCCTCGATGCCGGTCTCGGTGGAGACATACACCAGCGCCGTCTGCTCGCCCCGTGTGGCGAGGTGGCGATCGACGGCGTTATGGCACAGGCTGGTGCGCCCGCCGACGAACCAGCGCGCGAACGGCAGGCGCGAATCGTCGAGCACGGCGCCATAGGGCGTCTGCCAGTCGATGCGCAGCGCCTGCTTGCCCCAGAAACCGGCGGGATCATCGATGGAACGCTGGTACAGCGCGCGATACGCGGCGGACATGGGCATGGCGTCGTCTCCCGGCCGGCCCGCAACGTTGGCGGCGTCGGCTCTGTTGCTGTGTGCGATGCGGGCCTACTGTGCGGGCGCCGGCTTACGCAGGCCTGACCTCGCCCAAAAACAAAACGGCGCCCCGCGGGACGCCGTTCTGCTGCCTGCCTCAGTGCTTCCTGCGCTTGGCCGCTGCACCTGCCACAGGCTTGGCCCTGACCACCGGCTTGCCGGCCACCTTCGCCACCGGCACCCGCACCGTCGCGGCCGCGGGACGCGACGCCGCCGAGACCCGCACCGCGCGCACGTGCCCGCCCGAGCGCGCCTGGGGCAGCATCAGGACCACGTTGTGTCCCCTCGGGATCGCGTCGCCGGACAGCTGGTTCCACGCGCGCAGTTGTGCCACCGACACGCCATAGCGGCGCGACAGGCCGGCCAGCGTATCCCGCTTGCCGGCGCGCACCACCACGCGGCGCAGATCGGGCACGTCGGGCTCGACCGCCATGATGGCGTTCTCGGCCAGCTCGGGGCTGATATCGGGGGCGTCCTCCTTGGCATCCTCGGCGCGCGGCACCACCACGGTGGAGCCGGCCTTCAGGCGCATGCCCTTGGGAATGCGGTTGATCTCGCGGATGGTGTCCGGATCGACCTTGAGCCGCGCGGCCAGCGCCTCGACGCGCTCGCGATTGCCGACGGTGACGGCGGTCCAGCTCGACAGTCCACCGTGATAGGTGTTGAGGTTGTATTGGAACGTCTCGGCGTTGTCGTACGGCAGCAGGATCTGCGGGTTGGACGCGCCCAGGATGACCGGCCGGTTGAACGACGGGTTCAGCGCCTTGAATTCGTCCAGCGGCAGGTTGGCCAGCCGCGCCGCCAGCGATACGTCGATATCGCGCGAGGTGGTGACCGTGACGAAGTACGGATGGTTGGGGATGTCCGGCAGCGCGATGCCGTAGCGCTCCGGGTTGGCGATGATGTTCTTGATCGCCTGGAGCTTGGGCACGTACATGCGCGTCTCGGCGGGCATGTTCAGGTTGAGGTAGTCGGTCGACTGCCCCGCGGCCTGGTTGCGGGCGATCGCCCGCGCCACCGCGCCCTCGCCCCAGTTGTACGCCGCCAGCGCCAGTTGCCAGTCGCCGAACTGGTCATGCAGCTTGGACAGGTAGTCCAGCGCGGCATCGGTCGAGGCCAGCACGTCGCGGCGCTCGTCCTGGAACACGTTTTGCCTGAGGTTGTAGGTCTTGCCGGTGCTCGGGATGAACTGCCACATCCCGGCCGCCTTGGCGCTGGAGACCGCCTGCGGGTTGAACGCGCTCTCCACGAACGGCAGCAGGGCCAGTTCGGTGGGCATGTTGCGCCGTTCGAGCTCCTCGACGATGTGATACAGGTAGCGGTTGGAACGGTCCACCATGCGGCGAAACGCTTCAGGGCGCTGGGCATACCAGTCCGCGCGGTCATCCACGGCCGAGCTTTGCAGGTCGGGCATGGAGAAGCCTTGGCGGATGCGCGCCCACAGGTCCTTGGCCGGCCCTTTGAGGGAGGCCACGGGCTGCTGATCGACATTGACGACCGGCCCATCGTTGCCGGACGTGGAGGAAACGGCGCTTGTGCTGGCGGTGTCGGCATTCGGAGCGGGGGCCGTGGCGCAGGCTGCCAGAAGCAGACTGAACACAGATGCCGCGAGAAGTCGCACGGATCGCATCAAGTTCTAAGGGGTTGGTACCGAAAATTGCCCCCGATGGTATGAAAGGCATCCCGCCGCGTCAACCCGCGTTCACCCGGCACACGACCATCCCATGACCGTTTCAAGCGGCGCATGGCGCACTTTTCGGCGCGCCAGCTCAACGGAATCCGTTCTTCCACTCGCGCAGCGCCGCGAAAACAGCGACCGGATCGTCCGTTCCGATGCCGGCATGCCGGGCCACCGAGGCCGCCACGGCGGGCTCGTCCGATCGCATAAAAGGATTGGTCGCCCGCTCGTGGCCCACCGTGGTCGGCACGGTCGCGCGCCCGTCGGTGCGCAGCGAGGCGACTTCGTCTTCCCACGCCGCCAGCGCGGCATTGCCCGGTTCGACCGCGCGCGCGAAACGCACATTCGAGGCGGTGTATTCGTGCGCGCAGTAGACGCGCGTGTCGGGCGGCAGCGCGGCCAGCTTGGACAGCGACCGCCGCATCTGCGCGGGCGTGCCCTCGAACAAGCGACCGCAACCGGTGGCGAACAGCGTGTCGCCGCAGAACAGGCTGGCGGGCGCATCCGGCCCCTGCAGGCGACCGACATAGGCGACATGGCCGCGCGTGTGACCGGGCACGTCGAGCACATGGAAGACGGCGGCGGGATGCGCGAGGGTCACGGTGTCGCCCTCATGGACGGATTGCGTGCGGCAGGGGATCGACTCGCCCGCCGGGCCGATCACCGGCAGCGGCGCGCCCGACGGATCGTGCGGATGGGCATCGACCAGCGCCTGCACCCCGCCGACGTGATCGCCATGGTGATGTGTGATTACAATGGCACCGAGCGCCAGACCGCGCGCCTGCAGGAAGCGGAGCACCGGTTGTGCGTCGCCGGGATCGACCACGGCAGCCACGCGGCCATCGTGAAGTGCCCAAATATAATTGTCGGTAAACGCAGCGATCGCCTCTACGGCAAGCGGCACACCACCCTGGACCATGCCCGACTCCTCTTCCGATCGTCGCATTATAGATTGGCACCACTGGCTTGCCTCGCCGCCCGGGCAATACGTCCTGCGCTGGGAACAGGCCCAGTTCGACCGCACCGTCGCCGACATGTTCGGCTTCCATGCGCTGCAGCTCGGTCATCCGGGTTTCGACGCGCTGCGGGAGAACCGCATTCCCCTGATTGCCCGTGTCATCGATGACATCGATCCCGATGCGCCGATCGACACACTCGATCCGACCGACCCCGCCGATCCGCCCGGCGAGACCGATGCCGACCCCACCGTGCCTCGGCGCCAGGCCACGCCGCGCGTGATCTGCCGCTACGATGAGCTGCCGTTCGCCTCGCAGAGCATCGACCTGGCCGCCCTGCCCCATGTGCTGGAGTTCACCGACGATCCGCACGAGGTGCTGCGCGAGGTGGCGCGCGTGCTGATGCCCGAGGGCAGGCTCGTCATCACGGGCTTCAACCCGCTGAGCCTGTGGGGCATGCGCCAGGGCATGCGGCGGCTGGGGACGGAATCGTTCCTGCCCGCGCAGAGCCAGATGATTGCCTTCACGCGGCTCAAGGACTGGCTCAAACTGCTCGGATTTGATATCGTGCGCGGCCGCTTCGGCTGCTACTGCCCGCCCAACCGCACCGACAAATGGCTGCAGCGCACGGCTTTCATGGAGAAGGCCGGCGACCGCTGGTGGCCGATCTTCGGGGCCGTCTACATGCTGCAGGCGGTCAAGCGCGTGCGCGGCATGCGACTGGTCGGGCCGGCGTGGAAGACCCGCAAGTCGCCGGCGCTGGTGCCGGCCGGCACGCCGGTGGCCACGCCATCGGGCTCGCACACCACCAAGACACCGCCCGCCGCCGCGCGCAACGGCCGGCCCGGCGCCTGAGCCGGACCGGGCACGCGCTCCCCTACCCTTCACCACTCGTTTTTATGCAGGAAGTCACCGTCTATTCCGATGGCGCATGCAAGGGCAACCCAGGCCTCGGCGGCTGGGGCACCGTGCTGGTCTCGGGCGGCCACGAGAAAGAGCTGTTCGGCGGCGAAGCCGTCACCACCAACAACCGCATGGAGCTGATGGCTGTCATCGAAGCCTTCCGTGCGCTCAAGCGGCCGTGCCGCGTCAAGGTCTACACCGATTCGCAATACGTGCAGAAAGGCATCAGCGAATGGCTGGCGGGCTGGAAGGCACGCGGCTGGAAGACCGCCGACAAGAAGCCCGTGAAGAATGACGACCTGTGGCGCACGCTCGATGCACTGGTGGTCGCGCACGAGGTGAGCTGGCACTGGGTCAAGGGCCACGCGGGCCACCCCGGCAACGAGCGCGCCGATGCGCTGGCCAACAAGGGGGTGGAGGTGGCGCGGCAGGCAACGCAGGGCGGCGCCTGACGCGCGTGGCTGCGGCGGCAGCCCTTCGATCAACGCCCCGATCACCGGGCGGGAAAGCGCTACTGGGATATGGTCGCTCCGCATCACAATGCCGCGATCACGCTCAATGCCGCCGCTGAAGACAACGTCAGCGGCAGTCACCCGCAACGACGCATCGTTCACATCGGCTTGATGGCCGAGTGCCTAGCGATCGGCTGCGCACGCCTGCCAGATGCTGCACAGGGCTGACTTGGCGCACGCCGTCGCCGACCATCGCCGTTGGCGCAACGTGACGGTGCCTGCCCCGGCAGCGTTGACCGGTATCAATACGGCACACCGGTCCTCATTGCATTCAGGATGCGACGCCATACACTGGAGGCAAGCGGCACAACGTGCCGCGTTTTACAAGGGGCGGCCATGAAATTGATCGACTTTCCCCCAGGGCGGCCGCACTACAGCGCCACGGACCTGACCCTCACGTGCATAGCGAACGTCGACGGTTCGCCGGCCTGCTATGCCGTGACCGCGGAGGCGCTGGAAGACCACTTCGGCGCGCGCTCGTACCGGCAGGAAGACCTTCTGCTGGCGCTGGAGACGCACCGCGATGCCATTGAAGAAATGGCGCGCGCGCTCTTCAAGCTGACCGAGTCGCACAACATCGTCCTGCGCAGCGGGCATTTCCGCTTCGGCATGTAGGCCGGGCTTCGCCGCGCGTCGCGATATCACGCCACCGCTCGGCCACAGCGCCCTTCATGCCCACCTGTGCTCGCGCTTGCGCTGGCATGCCACGCAGCATTGCGCTGTCGGCTGCGCCTGCAAACGCGGGAATGGAATCGCTTCACCACAATCGACGCACAGGCCATAGTGGCCCTTGGCGAGCCGTTCGCGCGCCACGACAATCTGCGCCAGTTCGGCGCGGTAATGGTTGCGCATCATATCGGCCGTCTGCTCGGCGGCCTCCAGGTCGGCCAGATCCGCTTCTTCGTAAGGGTCCATCGCAGGCGCGGCATCGGTGGGCGACGCCGACTCCAGTTCGCTGAGCTGCCGGTGCAAGCGGCTTTCCTGCTCGTCCAGCAAGGCAATCAACTGATGCCGCTGTACTTCGGTCAACGGGGCCATGGCCGCTCTCCTTACGCGTCGATTGCGCTGTCAGGCCGGCCGCCGTCGGGTCACGCCTGCGACAGCGGCAGCCATGCGGCCCGCCGGCGCGAGGCCCCGGTGTGCCGCCGCCCTGACCTGATCGATGCATTCACGGCTCCCATCTTGCGACAACCCGCTCGCGACGTCACGCTGCAGCAGCGCAAACACCGCGTGGGCAACGGCAAGGCCCGCCCAAGCTATGCCCTCGCGCACATTGAAGACGTCAAGCGGTTGCGTTGCACCCGCCACGGGCAGCCGCGGCCGATCGCTCGGGGAAGTCTGCATCGGCAGCAGTGCCGCGCCGGTTCGCTGCGCATTGCGCGTTGACATGCATCAGACGACAACACCCTGCACGACCTACACTGATCGCACCCACTGTCGATTCGCAGAAACCAGCATCACCGGGACACAATGCGGGGGAGTCCGACCATCATGCGAGACCACATCGGCAGGGCTTCGCGCGCACGCATTGGAGGCACATCGTGGAACCACGCATCGACATTCCGCTGGAGATCTTCCGAACCCAACTGCAGACGGCACTGCATACCTTGACCACACTGCAGGAAAGCCAGGAGCGCATGCTCAAGGTGACGCTCAAGAGCGTGGAGGATGCCGAGCAGCGTTCGCTCGAAGCCTGCGCATCGGCCTCCGAAGCAAAGACGTGGCCCGAGATGGCGGCCCTGCCAACGTCCCTGCTCCAATGCCGCATCGAGCAGAACACCAAGATCTTCCAGACCATGCTGGGACTCATGACCGAGCAGCACGCCGCCCTGCTGCAAGAGGCGCACACCTGCGCCGATGCGTGGCGCACCCTGGCCGCGAACTGGGGAAGCGAGCCGCTGATGGCGCCGATGCGCACGCTGTTCGACACGCTGGGCGAGACCCAGCCGGAGCCGCCGGCACGCACGCCGGCATCCTCCAAGAAGAGCGACGCGACGGTATCGGCCGCCTAGCGCGCCACGCAAGCCGAGCGGGCGCGAACGTCAACTCTTGTGCCGGATCAACTGCCCCGATTGCCACGCGCCTATAGTTGGGGCATGCGCCATCCCGGGGCGGTCGAAGAGATCGGTTCGCGCCGCATCGCCCCTATGCCGGCCGGCCATCCATCAACACATTGCCTGCTGATGCGTGGCCCGCACCTGCGCGCCGTCTTGGTCACGGCTTCGCCACGGACATTGAGGAAGCGACCGGCATGCCCGTCTGCGCACCACACCATTCCACATCACGCCGCATCACGTCGGGAGGGAGCAACATCATGCACGCCAACGTGGGAACCCTGGACCGCCTGCTGCGCGTGGTGCTGGGCATCGCGCTGATCGCGCTGGCCTGGATCGGCAGCATTCCGGCCTGGCTGGGCTGGATCGGCCTGATTCCGCTGCTCACCGGCGTGGTCCGCACTTGCCCGCTGTACTCCGTGCTCGGCATCCGGACCAGCCGGCCGGAGTAACGGCCGGCTGCAATCCCGTCTCGACGTCGGACGCGGCATCCGCTATGCCGGCCTCCATGCAAGCCATGATCTGCTCGCGCGCCGGTGCGCCGCTGCAGTTGCGGACCGTGCCGCTGCCCGAACCCGGCCCCGGTGAAGTCCGACTAGCGGTATCGGTGTGCGGCGTATGCCGGACGGACCTGCATATCGTCGATGGCGAGTTACCCGCCCCGAAGCCGGCGCTGATCCCTGGGCACGAGATCGTCGGCACAGTCGATGCGTGCGGCCCCGGCGTCAACGGGCTCGCACGCGGCGACCGCGTCGGCGTGCCCTGGCTGGGGTGGACCTGCGGTGCCTGCCCGTTCTGCCTGCGCGACCAGGAAAACCTGTGCGACCGGCCCCGCTTCACGGGCTACACGTGCGACGGCGGCTACGCCGAATACACCGTTTGCGATGCCCGCTACTGCCTGCCCATCCCGGCACGCTACGACGATGCCCACGCGGCGCCGCTGCTGTGCGCCGGGCTGATCGGCTACCGCACCTTGCGTATGGCGGGCGACGCGCGGCGCCTGGGCATCTACGGCTTTGGCGCGGCGGCCCACCTGGTGACGCAGATCGCCGCGGCCGAGCGCCGCGAAGTCTTCGCCTTCACCCGGGCAGGGGATACCGGCGCGCAGCAGCTCGCGCGCGACACCGGCGCCTGCTGGGCCGGCGCGAGCGAGCAGGCGCCGCCTGTGCGGCTCGATGCCGCATTGATCTTCGCCCCGGTGGGGGCGCTGGTTCCGCTTGCGCTGCGGGCCGTCGTCAAGGGCGGCTCGGTGGTCTGCGGCGGCATCCACATGAGCGACATTCCGGCCTTTGCGTACCGGCTGCTCTGGGAAGAGCGCAAGCTGATGTCCGTAGCGAACCTGACGCGCGCCGACGGCCTGGCGCTGATGCGCGTGGCGGCGGCGGTGCCGCTGCAATCGCACGTCACGCTCTACCCGCTTGCCGAGGCCAATACCGCGCTCGACGATTTGCGCGCGGGGCGGGTGGTCGGCGCGGCTGTGCTGCAGATCCGCGGCGCGATCGACAGCCGTTGACGCGCGTCAAAGAGCGCTCCGCGCCAGCGCCTACGCTGGAAACAGGCCATCCCGGGCATCGCCCGCAGGCCTTTTCACGGAGACCACCATGTATCAGCGCATCCTGCTTGCCGTCGACGGCAGCCACGCATCGGAGCTGGCGCTGCACCAGGCCATCCTCGTCGCCAAAGCGAGCGGCGCGGAAGTCCAAGCGCTGTTCGTGGCCGACACCACGGATGCCTTGCTTGCCCCGATCGGTTACGACGCGCTCGGGGCCGAAGAGCGCGTCCTGGAATATGGCCGGAAGACCCTCGCACAGGCTGCGGCCGGGCTGGAACGTGCGGGCGTGCGCCACACCACCAAGCTGCTGGAAAAACCGGTGTCACCCGGCCGGATCTCGCTGACCATCGTGGAAGAGGCCAACCAGACCAGCACCGATCTGATCGTGCTGGGCACGCACGGCCGTCGAGGACTGAAGCACCTCGTCATGGGCAGTGTCGCCGAGGGTGTGGTCCGCAAGACCAACAAACCGGTACTGATGGTGCGCAGCGAGACCGGGACTTAACGATCCGGCCCTGGGACATCGCCCCGACCGCGGTTCGAACGGATAGCCTCTGCGCTTCCGGCGTCTGACCTTCACCGGTCCAAACCGTCACGACGCGCCGATGCGGTTATCGGCAATTGCGCGGACGTCGATGCAGCGCGATGCCATCGCACGCCGCCGTATCGGCGACCTTCTGGCGACCTTCTGCCGTGCGCCGATATCGGCATCGGACGCGAACCGCAATTTCAATGCCGCGCGCTTTGTGACCACCGAGGCCACCCGCCCCCTCGATATCAGCCACGCCACCCGTCATCCGCATGCCGGCAAGGGCAGGCACCGCCGGTGGACCATCCGCAAGCGGCAACCCATCGATGGCGATGAAGCTGACGTCCGGCATGAAGGCGCTCGACACCTCGTGCTCTGCGACGCCGGGTAACGCTGGCGCGACGGCGACCGGGCCCGGCGCAACAATGCGAGCGGCCATCGGAAACACCACCACGGTCGCGCTCGACCATGCGACGGCGGACGCCACGCCGCTATTGCGGCCGCGACTCGCCTGTGGCCGCCTGCCCCGCAAGCGCAACTGCCCGAGGATCCGCGCGGCTCGGACGCAGGACGCTGCGGATGCCCGGGCCGTGCCCTCTACGCCCGATTCCAGGTACGATGACGGCCGCTGCCAGCAGGGATCCGACAGCCATGAACGCCGCACCAAGCACCATGGCCGTTGCGTTGCCAAGCGCGAGCCCCGGACCGATGAGCGCGACAGCACCGGCGACGGACCACGCCAGAGATAACCATCGTTTCCGCGCGTACGCGAACCATGCCATCGCGGCCAAATTGATGATCAGCAGCAGCAGGATTGCCGGCCAGGATTTCTCCCAGCCGGACAGATATGGCAAGGCAAGGAGCCCTGTACTGCTCAAGTAGGTCGCACCACAGATCGGGCATTTGGGCAGCAGCGCCAGCAGCAGCGCCCACAGGCCGGGAGCCGCGCCGGTGATCGCTGCGCCCTTGCCTTTCCTATCGACCCTCCGCCCTTGTTCGCTCGCGATCTGCTGCACCTCGCCGACCAGCTCGACCGGGTCCCAGCCCAGCCGCTGGTAGGTCGCCCGGATCCCGCCCGATGCATCGAGCACGAACACCTCGATGCGATGACGATTCACCACGGACCCGGCGAAGTTCACGCCCAGCGCGAAGTAATCCCGCAGTGCATCCCTGCCCTGCATTGTCCTGAGCAGGCTGCAATGCGTCCCCGGCATCAGACCACGGCTCTCGGCATAGCCCTGCAACCGATGAGGCAGATCGAAATCCGGGTCATAAGTGATGGCCGCCAGACGAACCGACTTCTCTGCGCCGGCCGACACAAGCAGGCGCTGTACCTGTGCCAGCTGGCTGACGGTGAGCGAGCATTTTTGTTCGTTGTCGCAACGCGTGTAAAAGAACACGACAACGCTGGGCTGGCCCAGAAACAGGTTGTCCCACGAAACGCTGGCACCGCTCTGATCCTCGAAACGCACCGTGGCGATCGGTACGGCTGCGTCTCCACCGGATGCGAACCTGCGCCACGGCAAAGGCAATGCGCAGCAGTCGCTGCTGTCCGGCAAGCCACGGGCCGCCATGTCATCCAGCACCGCATGCACGGCCAACCGATGCTCCTCGGCCAGCGGGCCGTGGCCGCCATCCGCCAGATCCTGCAGCCCCTTTCTGATGCCATGCGCCTGCGGCGCAAGCCAGCGCAGCGTGGCCAGGGCCTCGCTCAGTGCCGAGCCGGAGGTTTCGGATGTTGCCGTGCCGCCCCACACCGTCAGGTCCACCAGATCGTCCCGGCGTGCCAGCGTCTCGAGCGCTCGCAGCAGGATCGGCGCCAATGCGGGGCTGGGAGCATCGGCTTGGCGCAGCGCGCGTGCCGCGGCGGCGAGGAGGTAAGGCCGGTGGCCGGTCTCAAGTTCCTCCAGCACGACGGGCATGGCCTCCTGGCCCAGGCTCGCGTTGCCGAGTTCGACCAATACCCAACCACGCCGGTGCGCCACTTCCGCCGCACTGCGTTGGGCATACGTCGCGTGTTCCTCCCGCATCAGGACAAGCAGCGCCTGTGTGCGGGCGGAGTGGTCCACCTGTGCGGCGGCAGCGGCCACCTCCACTTTGAACCGCTCCTGTGTCCACGGCAGGGGACCGGACGCCATGACGACGCCTCAGTTGCAGCGAACCTTGAACTGCTCGGCGGCGGCCTGGAGCCCGGTGCTGCCCTCGCCTTCGGTGATCTTCAGGACGTGCGCCTGCAGTTGGGCGTCCGAAATCAAAGCGCCAGGGTCCCCGAAATGCGCGAGGGCCGTCAGGCTGACAGTACGGAGATCATCGCTCTCGCTGTCGTCCAAGGCCATCTCGCGAGCAATCGCCTGCATGCGCTTGGGCGCCAGGTGATTGAGCGCGCCGGCCGCGATCTGCCGGACCTCCGTCGGCTCTTTCTTGTCCTGCAGCACATCCGCGAAGCGATCCACCGACTCGGCATCGGCTGCCAGTACGCGCAACGCCTCTCGCCGCGCCAACGCATTCGGAGGCGTTTTCTCAATCTTCCGGGCCACCTCGTAGGCACCGGCATGCGGGTCATAGCTGAGCAATTGCAGCGCCTTCTCGGGCGGCAACAGCGCGTCTTGCGTGCCTTCCAGGCCCGCCAGCAGCAGCGCCTGGGTGTCGGCATCCTGCTCGCGGGCCAAAAGCCCGAACACCCGCTGACGGATGTCCATGTCCGGATCGCGACGCAAGCTGCGCAACGCTGTCATGTAGGCCGCCCGGTACGGAGCAAACGCCGAAGGCTCAAAGGTTGCCGCCTGCAACTGCGACAACGCATTGCTGCGCAGGGTCGCATCCGCAGCCGCGTCCTTCACCAGACTGACGATTTGCTTGAACGTATCCTGATCGCCAACCACGCCGTTCCCAATCTGGGCCAATGCCTGGGTCCGGTCCTTGAGCCGGACCGAGACATCGAGCACCGTCGACAGCAGCTTGGCGGCGGCCGCGACCGTGCGTCCCGGCTTGATGGTCGGCTTCTTGACGGCGACGACGGCCGAACGCTTCGTGGCCGCCTTCCGGGCGCTCGAACCGGGCGCCTTGCCCTTGGTCTTGTTTGCAGTCATGGTGGTGCGCTCCCAGTGGAGGTCGGATCAGGGCGAGGGCACATCGTCATAGGCAAAGCCAAGCTTTGCCGAACTGTTCACCACCCCCTGGAAATCAAGCATGTCGCTGACCTGAGGATGCCGCCCGGGCGCCGGGACGCAAGACGAATCAGCCATGGGGCCGCCGGGCGCGGTCGACGGTCGGGGCGGCGTCACGATGCCATTCCACGGCCACAACGTATCGTTGAGATTGTGGCCGGCGAGCCAGTTCGGCGGATTGGGCTTGGAATCATAGGCAGCCGCCACATTCGCATCGTACCGCCCCACCTGGGACTGCCATTTGGCCCACAACCTGTCGACATTGCAGTGCAGCAAAAAAAACAGCGGATCCTTGGCGGCCGTCGGAATCGACGAGATGCTGCCGCCAAAATAGTTGACGTGCGCAGAACCGTGCGGGTTGCCCTGCATGATCCTGAAATTCTGGTATGAACTGCCGAGCGCCAGCGTCTGCGTTTCCGTCCGGATATTCGGGTTGGCCTGGTCACCGGGACTCGCGCCCAGTTGACGCCTCAGGATCCCTTGCACGCCATCGGTGGCCCAGAACTGCAGCGGGTTGGCCGGACTGAAACCCACCGTGCCGAGAGCGTCCGGCACACCGATGAAGTCCGTGGTAAACAAATTCGGCGCAGGCCGATCGAAGCGCCAGTACGGAATCGTCACCGCGGGATCGATGGCCTGCAACTCGCGCTCCAGATCCAGCAGGTAAGCCCGATGCCATGGCAGAAAGCCGGGACCGTCATGGGCCTGCCGATCGGCTCGGCCCGCGACATGCATGTTGCGGAAATCGGTGAACCGTCCCGTCCCCCGGTTATTGAGCTGAGCCATGGCCGAGATGAAGCGATCCCGCTCGGCCGCAGTCAGCTGGTTCGCATTCTTGCGCACCCGCACCATGACGGGCAGTCGGCCAAGTTCCGACGTCGGCCCGCTGACCACGATACTCACATCGCCGTCGATCTGACTGGGTGTGCCGAATCGTCCCCGGACGTAGACCATCACGGAGGCGCCGTTTGTCGGCATCGAGACTTTGAGTGTCGGCGTGTAGTTGCCGCCCTGTGTCGCACAGAACCGGACTGAGCCGCCGTTGGGCTGGCGATCTTCCGAAAGCGTCACGGCCACATCCGGCCCCGGTGTGGCGTCGAGAAGCCGAAGCCGTAGTGGCGACGGTGCCCAGGTGAGGTAGCGGGCTGAGGCATCGCCACCGTTATTGATCGTGAAGTCGATTCGCATGCCTGGTACCTCTTCATGAGTGGTCGAACGCCCTCAACCGTCGAGGGCACGCCTGGGGTCCATCATCAGCAAACCGGAGGATGGCGGCGTATCGGGCACCAAGCGCCCGCCGCATGCCATGCATCCCCCCCTTGACTTCTAACCTTGGACCAAGGCACCGGGTATGTCAAAGAGCAGTGGCGTGCAAAGCGCGACCGAGGACTTCACCGCATGCGCGAAGGCGCGCAAAAGGTGTCCTCGCGCTCTGGAACGCCATTGCGGTGGGACACGAACGGGAGGTTTGCGAGCGCACATTTCCAGGCGGCATCCATGAGGGCCACAACGATTGCGGCGCCCCGCCGACATCGCAAGCATCCGATGGCTGGCCGGCGCGGGCGTGGCAGGTGAGGCGGCTCGAATTGTTCATGAAGCCGGCCACCCGCCACGTAGAAGCCTTCAGCCGTTCGCTGACTAAGTTCCAGCTCCTGCAGCAAACGCTCTTCCTCCCCGCGGTACAGCCGCCGGGTACGCGCCCGATTCTCTTTCGGTCTACGGATCAGCGATACGGGGTTGGCATGCTCGCCGTCACGGACACCGGCGTCAGCATGAGCCCGGACGTGGTGGAGCGGGCCTTCGACCCGTTCTTCAGCACAAAGCCCGAAGGTCAGGGCTCGGGGCTGGGTCTCAGCATGGCCTACGGCTTCGTCAAACAGAGCGGTGGTCATATCCGGCTCTACAGCGAAGTCGGGGAAGGAACGACCGTCCGGGTGTATCTGCCGCGTTCGACTGCCGCGCCGGTTGATATCGAACTGAGCAAAACCAGCGGGCTCAGACACGGCAACGAGACGATCCTTGTCGTCGAAGACGATCAAAAGGTTCGGGAGACCGTGGTCGAGCTTCTCCGCGGCCTCGGCTATGTGGTGCTCAAGGCCCACAATGCAGAGCAGGCACTGGCCATCGTGGAGAGTGGCGCGCATATCGACCTGCTCTTTACCGACGTGGTGATGCCAGGGTCGCTGCGCAGCCCGGAGATGGTCAGCAGGGCCGTTCAGATACTGCCCGCGCTCAAGGTGCTCTATGCCTCCGGCTACACGCAGAACGCCATCGTGCACGGTGGCCGGCTCGACCCGGGCGTGGAGTTGTTGAGCAAGCCCTACAGCCGTCAGCAGCTCGCGCTCAAGATTCGCCAGGTCCTCGGAAACAGCGAGATCGAAGCGACTGAGCCGGAAGCACCCGATAAACGCCCCAATGCCGGCGCCAATGCCGCCCCCTCTTCAGGGTGGGGGGCAGGGCGCTTGCGCGTCCTCGTAGTCGAGGATGATGCTTCGTTGCTGGACGCGGTATGCGAGTTACTGACGCTCATCGGGATCAGCCCACAGCGTTCCGCAACTGCAGCGCAGGCGCTGAACATCCTGCAAGCCGGGGCCGCCGATGTTCTACTCACCGACATTGGGCAAGCTTGCCCGGCAGAGTGATGGTGTACGCGGGGCGACCAAAGAAGGGAGCCCAGACACCATCGCCCTTCGGGGCCTGATCGGGAAGAAGGCCGACCGCATCACCCTTTCGCAATGCGCGTACAAACGATCGCACGCCTTGAGATGTTGCTGGCACAGTCGTCAAGTTCGACGTGGCGCGCACGCCGTCCAGCAGGCTTCGCAACAGGGCTTTGCGATGCGGGCGGAACATGATCGTCAACGGAATGCGCGGCGCCGCATAGCGCGCTGCCAGTTCAAAGCAACCCAGGTGGGGAGTGAGCATGATGAACCCGTTGCGCTCGGCCAGGGCTTGCTCGATAACGTTCCAGTCCTCACCAATCACCTGAGCCATGCACGCATCGCTCTGAAACCAGACGCGCGTCAGTTCGCTCATCATTGCACCGGCTTCTGCTGCTGCCTGCCGCGCAAAGCGGGGCTCTTTGAATCCAGCCTGCGCGGCATTGCGCTGGAGATGGTGGCGATATCCGCCCGGTATCGCATAGACGATCCGACCGAACGTGCGTCCGATGCCATGGATCACAGGCAGTGGCAGCGACGAGAACAGCCTCAAGAGAATGGGCAGAGCGCGCTGAGCGAAAGGGTCACGACGATGCATGGCGTTGCACTCCTGGAGTGTGTTGCCTGACGCGCCGCCAAGCGTTTCTCAAGGCCTCAGCTAAGACGGCAGAGGCTGGCGAACTATTGAAGAAACCTACTGTTCAAGCGACCATCCTGTGTTGGGCACGTTTTTCCCTTCGCGATGGATCCAGCGCGCGCCGCACGTGCGGCATGTGAACGTGCTCACTGTGACGGCCGCGACCTTGGATGCTTTGATGCGCTGTGTGTCGGTGATTCTTAGGAAAGCATGACCTGACGCACCAAGTCGGTGGACTTCAATGGCAAGGCAAGCGCGGCAGAGTGTCATGCCAATTCCTCTCTTAGATAAACAACGTGGACCTAATGTGGCACGGGCGCTGAGTGCGGCGTCGTGGCGCTGGGCAACGACGCCCTCCTCTGCATCGTCCTTGGTCTAGACGCCAAAGACGGGAGCGCCGTACTTCAACAGCAATTGCTCGATCAGGCTCATGTCATCGGTGCGTGGTGTTCTGTCTTCCGTCACGCGTGACGGACCGCCATACAAGGCAGCCACATGCCTGCGCACCGTCAGCATACCGTTGGCCGGCGGCTCGACGATGACGGCGTCACCCGGTACGTGCCGATAGCTGCCATCCTTCCAGCCATCGGGCGTCAGATGCAGCTCTTCCCATTCATCGCTAACAGACATGATGATTTCCTTCTCGTTGACTTTGGGGTGGCGCCTGCGGTTGTAGCAAGCGGAAAAGCCGCCCGAGGCGGCTTGCATGGTTCAGTTCTCGTGACGAGGTACCAGACGTGCGATGGCTGCTCTTCCGGCAAGCCGAGCCGCGTTTCTTGCGAGTGCTTCCGTGCCATGTACGTTGTGGCGCATCGAGACGTTGGCGAGGATGCGTTCCGTGCCATCGCTGTATTCACTGATGAGATAGGCGGCAAACCAGACGCCTGGCTCTTGCTCAATCGGGTACACGGACACCGTGTAGGGGCATGGAACTTGGTTCAATAGACTGTCAGGTTTCGGGCGAAGGCTGACGGCAGACGTGGTGCGACGAGGCGAACCACTTCTTGCTGATGACGTACGCCCCGATGGGTAAGGCCAACACCGTTGTGTCATGCGTACTGGTGCATGGCGCAAGCCATTGGCGGCGAGGTGACCGTACTTGCGTACGCTGGCGCGCCTGGTACATGCGTGCCGGATACGGAGCGGATAAACCGCCGGTCTGGTAGGTGGTGGGCTGTGTGGCCCAGGACGATTCGGGTGTACGCCCGACAGGTGGCCGGCGCTGTGTCGTATTGTCTTGCTCGGCACCCGGCCCGATCGATTCGAGAAACAGGCAGAAGGTGGCGCATGGTAACAGCTTCCCGCAACCACTGCTTCGTGCGAGCCTCAATGGCGCGCCTCGTACATTTCCATCGGACGGTGCGGGCCTTCCTTGATGTGCAGCGGCTGCGATGTATGGGCAACATGGGGCGGCGACAAAGCGCGGTCGCAACCACATTCATGAGTTATTTCGAGGCTGATTGCCTTTTTCATTGACAGAACCCGCGACGCGGGGTTTTTTTCGTTGCCACACATATCCTACCCACGCCCGGCACGCAGCCGACGCCGCTTGGTCATGGAGGATGACCGTCTTGAACGACACGCCCCGAGGGGGGCGGTCGTTCTGACCTTGCCCCTGTTCCACGAATCCCATAGCCGAGGAAGTCAGGCCGCTATTCCTTGTTGAGCAGCGGCCCAGTTTTTCTCGAACGTCATGGGGCTGACGTAGTTCAGTGTCGAGTGCAGCCGGCGGGCATTGTAGAAGCCGAGCCAATCGACCACTTCATCCATGGCAGCGCGCCGGGCTGCGAACTGCCGCCCATGCAAGCGCCCCACCTTGAGCGAACCCCACAGGCTTTCGGGCGGGGCATTGTCCCAGCAATCCCCGCGTCGGCTCATCGACGACCTCATGCCATAGGCCTTCAATGCGTCCTGGAACTGGCCGCTGCAATACTGGCTGCCACGGTCGCTGTGAACGATGACGCCAGTTGCCGGACGACGCCGGAACCACGCCATGCGCAGCGCGTCCGTCACGAGCTCGGCTTTCATGTGCGGGCGCATCGACCAACCCACCACCTGCCGCCTGAACAGGTCGATGATGACGGCCAGGTACAGCCAGCCTTCGGCCGTAGGAACATAGGTGATATCGGTCGTCCAAACCAGATTCGGCGCCGTGGCGGTGAAGTTGCGCTCCAGCAGATTCGGCGCAACCGGCAGACCGTGCTTCGAGTTCGTCGTTGCGATGTATTTGCGTTTGTGCCGGGCTCGGATGCCGTGCTGTGCCATCAGCTTGCGAACCCGCTCCTTGCCTACGCACTCACCGCGAGCGACCAGTGCTTTCCACATGCGCGGCCAGCCATAGGCGCCCATCGTCTCCGACCAGCCATGGCATGCATGCGGAATGCTCGCCGTCGGTTTCTCGGCAAGCCTCGTCAGCAGTGTCTTCGCGCGTTCCGCGTTCGTTACGCCTCGCGTCTCCCAAATTCATGCCTTCCAGTTCCTTCTGTGCCCAGCCGTCCGACTCTCGCTCCATCTGCCACCGCCGCAAATCGCGAGAGTAAACGCTGATTCGCTTTGGCTTGCAACCCCAAGCCATGCCTCAAACCAGCCGTCAACCCTCCGCCCGCAAGGCTTTGCGGATTTGTGTATAACGAGGTGTCCTAAACTACATGACACCGTACGAGTTCAAGCTGAAACCAACTACCCCAAACCCATCGGCTTATACACAACAGTCCGCGCTTGCGCCCGCCCGTAATGCCCGCAAGGTTTTTGCAGCGACATGAACCTCTTTGAGTCCGAGCCAGATAGCTTTCGCGCCCGGTTCGCCATCGCCCTTGCGAGCGAGAAAGCCGCCCAGGCGCGCGATCAGGCGCAGCACCTCATTGAGCTTTGGCCTGGCGGGCTGCTTGAGCTCGGTGAGCAAGTACGCGCCGCGAATCTCGTCAGGATCGAAGAACAGTTCGGCATCCAGATCGGGGCAGGCGCGCCCCTTGCGCATCAGGTAGCCAATTCGCCAAGCCACGACCAGGAACATCGCCAGAGCACGTTCGAGCCGCTCGATGGCGCCCAACTGCAATGCCTCGACGCGGCAACCGTTCTTCAGCACGTTGAACAGGATCTCGATTTCCCAACGCGCCCGATACCAGTCGATCAACTCGATGGCTTGCGCCAAAGTCGTGGCTTCGCGGTTGGTCAGCAAGCGCCATTCGATCGGCTTGACACCGGCCGGCGCGTCGAACTCGCGTGCCACCAGGCACGTCGCCGCCACGCTGCGGCCGTCGCCCGCCGGCAACTCGATGCGCCGCAGCCACACGTGCTGGCGCACCGGGCGTGCGCGCACGCCATGGCGCGAGCCCATCGTGAAGGCAATCTCGCCGAGCGCCTCACCCTCGCTGGCCGTGGCCCACAGCTTGGCTCCTTCGGGCAGCGCGCGATCATGGGTCGAGCGAATCAGCCAGTCCGCCGGCGTGCCCAACTCCTGCGCGCGCACCATCAGCGCAATCATGTCCGCTTCGCGATCGGCCACATACACCAGGCGCGTGTGCGGCAGGCTCGACGCGGTTTCGGCCACGCGCCCGTAACCTTCGATCCAGCGCCGACTCTCCTTCATGCCGCCGCGCTTGCCTTGCGCGTCCTTGGGCTCACGCGCCCACATCCACGCATCGAGCACGCCCAGGGGCACGCGCCCGGGTGTCACCGCGTAGGTCGGATGCAGGTACATTCCGCGCTGCGCCTCGTAGGACAGCGGCCCAAGCCCGGTCACCCGCCGAGCATTGAAGTCCAGCTCCGTGGTGTCCTGCAGGCACAGCACGACCGGGCACGCTGCCATGCGCCGTTCGGTCTGCCGCCAGTGCGGCTCCAGGATCGCTTCCCACTCGACCTCGTCGTTGTCGAAGAAGCGATACGCCGCAATCGTCTCGCCCCAGCTCCGGCATGCCTGCGGCACGCCGGCCGTCGGCTTGGCCGCCAATCGTTCCATCAAGGTCCTCGCTCGCTTGTTCAGGCGCGCGTCGCCAAGGTCGAGGTCGGGAAATTCAGCTTCCGTCCAGCAGGGGGCTTCCAGGGCCAAGGCGTTCACGCAAAAAGCGAGAGTAAACGCGAGGTGGCGCCGGCTTACAAGCCTTGGCCTTCCTCAATTAACCTGCCGGCGCCGGCGATTGGGCGCGGACTTGTGTATAAGGCGATGCCCCAAACCGAGCCGTCCTACGGGAATGAGTGGCTCGAAAAAATCGAGCAGGTCAAGTTCACCCTCGCGCTGGCCGCCGCCGTGGACTGCGCCAATTGGATCATGAGCCCGTTGGCCCGCCTCGAGCCGGCCAGCGACCGCTTCGGCGACGCGCGCCGCACGCAAACGGGGCGGAAGAGCCGCGGTGCCAGGGGGAGCGTCCGGTCGAAACGGGTCATTGGCGCGCGAGCCCTCCAGGCGAGGCGTGTCTGCCCAACCAGGAACGCCTACCTTTGCACTTGGCTCGAATAGCTACCATATTGGAATTTAATTAAAAACAATCATTGCCCTTCAATTGGAATGGAAATGCACAACACCAAAAGAATGCGAATCTCGCTGGTGATGCTGACCACCACGGCGCTGCTGGGCTGTGCCACCACGGGTACCGATGGTGTTGTTCCGATCGGCCCCGACATGTATATGATTGGAGGGCTCGGAAATTTCACCGACTTCTCGTCCAGTGCCGTCAAAGCGCGCATGTTCCAGCAAGCGGCAAAGTATTGTGAGAGCCAAGGACGCGTGATGTCGCCACTAGGCAGCACGGGCAAAGATTCTGACTTTGGCACCTACGCCTCGGCGGAAGTACAGTTCCGCTGCATGGCTTCCGCCGCCAGTCCGGCCAGATGATTCGGTAGGTGATGGGCTATGGCACTTCCCCAGTTCTGCTCGTTGCTGGCGGCCGCATTTGCCGGCGCGCTCATTGCATACGTTCCCACGGCTCGGCAGCGCAACTGGCCCGTAGGCAAACTGTTCGAGCGGGGCACGGTGCCTGCCACCGTCTATCTTGGAGTCGCGGCACTCTTACTAGGCGAGACAATCAGTTGGGCTTGGGCCGGTAAAGCTACCTGGTGGGGGGTGCTGTGGATCGTGCTGGCGACTTTTGTGGGCGCCCCGCTGATCACCTCGCTGTTCAAAAGTTGGAGCGCCGTACTATCGCTGGTGGCTGCCCCAACCCTGGCAATGGCCGCGGCGCTGCTATCTCTCTTCAGCATTGACGCTTGAGAGCCTGTCTGCAAATTCCCCACGACGGTGATGACGCGATCGCGCAGCACGCCACACGCACGCGAGCCATCTCGTCCGTGCATTCATGCGTAAGCACCCGGTGCCCCCGTCTTGCCAGTTAGGAGGCACTGGGCGTCCAGCGATGCGGGAGCAGTTCGGCGATGTGGGCCGCTTTGTGGGTCGGCAGTCGCGTGAGGACGTCTTTCAGATAGGCGTACGGATCGTGCCCATTGAGCTTGGCCGATTGGATCAGGCCCATGACGGCAGCCGCACGTTGACCGGCGCGCAGTGAGCCTGCGAACAACCAGTTGGAGCGACCCAGCGCAAGCGGCCGGATCTGTCGCTCGACGTGGTTGTTGTCGATCGGTACCGCTGGGTCGTCGAGGTAGCGCACGAGCGCCGGCCACCGCTTGAGGCTGTAGTCGATGGCCCGCGCGATGGCCGATCCCTCGGGGACGCGCCGTCGTTGTTCGTCAAGCCAGGCGCGCAGTTGCAGCAGGATGGGTCCGGCCCGTTGCTTTCGAGCGGCCAGGCGCTGCGTTGGCAAACGTCAGCACTACAGAAACTGATGTGGAACTTGTTCAACTCAACTCGTGAGGTGCGCAGGAGTTAGTCAAGCCGTTGTAGCGATGGGAATGTACGAGCCATTCATTGTCAGTGGAGCGGCCGTTCCGTCGGGAAGCGGAAGTGCGACTGTCGCCTTGCTCGCAGGAGAACAATGTGGCATGACCGGGAACGGTTGGTTCGTGCGCCATCGACCAGGGTTGTCCACCAACCTCAAGCGGTCGCCGTCCATTGCGCGGCTGTCGCCCAGCTAACCTCGTGTTCGCCTTGACACACATCCAGGAGCGCAATCTTCACTACAAGGGCGTCTGGGCCCTAACGTTCTCAGCGTGAGGCGCCTTCGGCAAGCATTGCCAATCGCGTCATACCCTGCGGAAGATATTCCCCCTTGCCGAGGGTGAAGAGCGTATGCTGGGGACTGCCACCTGGCAAGCAACGCAGCAGGAGTATCACCATGGCCAAGAGTCAATTGCGCGGCAACCGCGAAGCGAAGAAGCCTAAGCAACCGAAGAAACCTGCGGTGCCAGCAACTCCGTTCAGTGCAGTTCAATTGCGGGTCGCGAGCGAGGGTACCGCCAAGAAGAAGACGTAAACGCGTTGGCTGCAGACCTGCCATGCAGGGCCGATATGTAAAGCGCGACGTTCTCTATCGCGACTCCAACCATCCGCATTGAAAGTCGAACGCGCAGACCGATTCGGGAGGCGCACCATGATCCACCACGACACACATCAGACATTCCGAGGGCTTCCCCTAACAACCCAGCAAGAGGCGGAAGTCCGTCATTACTTGAACAGGCAGCGCCGGCTGGGCAAGCCATGGAACACCCCGGAGTTGCGGGCGATGCTGAAAGATATGCTTCTGCCACCAAGCATCGAGGACGACGGCCGGAGCGCGTCCACTCTGGCGGCGTCAGCCGCTGCGGAGCGCGCAGCCACGCTCGTGGATGAGGCCATGGAGCCAATTGAGGCGTACGAGGAATGGATCGCCGCCATGGAAACCGAGAACATGAAGAAAGACGCGCACTAGGTGCGCGCATCGGCGAGTTTCGAGCTAAGAGCGATAGCTTTGTGACGGCACGGAGGCACCCGCATCGTCGCGCAAAGCCTGATGGCTTGCCAGCGGGCGACAGATAATTCGATGGTGCGGATGGAAAGAGCGTACAGTGGGCTACCCCTTTCAACGGAGATCGCTGTGGATGCCTATCCAACTTGCCGCTACAAGGGGTTCGATGTTTATCCCCTGATCTACCTGTTTGACCCGCCTCGTGAATGGCATGAGCGGCGTCCGGATCGGACTTACAGCGCCTCCGTGTTGATCTGCTTGGCAGGCGAGACGCCGGGTCTCGAGCAGTCCCACATCTTCCCGCTGCGAGCGACCCAATGGGAGAGCATCGGAACAGCCAAACGTGCGGCTGCGAAGATGGCCGAAGACATCATCGATGGATTTGTGCCTGGCCAATCCATGATTTCCGAGTAGCTGCATCAGACCCGCGGCCAGTGCCGGCACTGCATCGCCCATTACCTGCCTTCGCCGACAACCAAGCGACGCTGGAGGCAGGCAGCAGGAGGCCGTATGGTCCGCATGCGCTATGCGGTCGGTTTGACTTATGAGGTGCGCGACCCGACCGCCGATTTCATCTTTAATTTCCACGCCGCACAAACAGCGCGCCAGGCGGTCACCACCGAGTCATTGCAGTTGACCCCGGCGTTGCCAGTTGAGCCCCACACGGAACCAACTCTGCTCAATCGACGCCTGCGTGTCCGGGCGCCCAAGGGGCACTTCTCCGTCAGCTACGCTGCAACCGTCAACATCGACCATCTACTGACGCCTCCTGAGCAGTTGTTCGAAGTCCCCGTCGCAGATCTCCCGCTTGATGTCATCACATACCTGGCCCCCAGTCGCTACTGCGAATCGGATCGCCTCATGGAATTTGCGCTGCGAGAGTTCGGCGGTTATCAGCGTGGGTACCCGCTTGTCATCACGATTCGGGACTGGGTCTGCCGCTACGTGCGATTTTCCCCTCACTCTACGAACGAGTGTACGTCTGCTGTGAGCACACTCGTTGAGCGCAAAGGCGTGTGCCGGGACTATGCGCACCTCATGATCGCCTTATGCCGCGCACTGAGTATTCCAGCACGCTTTTCGAGCAGCCTCGACTACGGTGCTGATCCGCTGATGGGTCCACCGGATTTTCACGCGTTTGTGGAGGTGTTTCTGGGGCAACGATGGTATTTGGTCGATCCATCGAATGCGTCAGTGCCCATGGGGCTTCTGCGAATCGGTACGGGGCGTGACGCAGCGGATGTCCCCATTGCCATGGTCTTCGGCAATGTCAAACCGTCGCGACCGCTGGTGGAAGTTCAGGCCATTGCAAGCAGCGCTCTGGGATTCAGCATGCCAATCGACACCGCGCAGGGAATCAGCACGTGGTAAGAAGAAGATAGTAGTAGTTCACCACTCGTCCGTTGCAGGCGGCTCATCTTCAACACCAAGGATCACATCGATCGCCGCTCGCCCAGCCAGCTCACCGATCAAGTGCGCCCAACGTCGAGAGAAGGGACCGCCGTGGACTTTGATACGCTTGCCGATTGCCGCAATGCCGGGGGGCTGTATTGGGCCTTCAATACAAAACCACAGATCGAACATGTCCTTGGATGTACCCACGAGTTCCATGTGAATATCGTAACCACGGTACTCCGTCGTATGTGTCATCGCGCTACTCCCTTTGCAAGTCGGGATCGCTTCTGGAAGCATAGGTGACCTGCCCCCGGTTTTAGTACGAAGCGCAGGTAGAGTTCGAGGTTAAAAACTCTTTCTGCTCATGCCCCAGCGCGAACTGCACCGGGGCCAGATAGCCGAGCGAGCTTTGAGGCCGCTCGGTGTTGTACTCGATACGCCATTCCTTAATCAGCAGCCTGGCGTGGCGCATTGAGATGAACCAGCGCTCGTTCAGGCACTCATCGCGGAACCGCCCGTTGAAGCTCGCGATGTAGGCGTTATCCACTGGCTTGCCGGGTTGGATGAACGATAGCGTGACGCCCGATTCGTAGGCCCATGCATCAAGACGCACCTTACCAGCAAACTCCGGACCGTTTGTCCACCTTGATGGACGCGGGCAAGCTTGGCCATCGAAGTCGGCCAAAGCCTGAAGGGAGAAAACGTTGTGCGCGTGCTTGATGCGGATTTCGGCGAACGTGACCGGTCATTTCGGGAACGTGACCGATTTGGCGGGATAGGCGTTGCGCGGTGTTGATTGTAGGGTTGCGTGTCAGTTCTGGTCGAGTTCAGGCTCCGGGATGTTGGGTTTAGGAGATGTCTTTCTGAGCGATTCACCGGTGAGCGTGATGCGGTGATGGCGCTGCATGAGACGGTCGAGCATCGCATCTGCAATCGTCTCGTCACCGATCCAGCCATGCCAGTGCCCGATCGGCAACTGGCTGGTCACGATGGTGGCCTTGCCTGCCGAGCGGTCGTCGATCATCTCAAGCAGATCGTTCCGAACCATCGCGTCGAGCGGTGCCATTCCCCAATCGTCCAGCAAGAGGACATCAACGCGGGCGACCTGCAGCAGCCATTTGGTGAAGCCGCCGTTGCCGTGCAGCACACGCAGCTCCTCGCCGAGTCGCGGCACGCGCAGATACAGCGCCGAATGCCCGCGCCGGCAAGCGTATTGCGCCAGGGCGCAAGCGAGCCAGGATTTGCCCGCGCCGGTTGGGCCGCTGATGAGCAGGCTGTAGCCGGCCTCAACCCAATCGCCAAGGGCCAGGCTCATGAGTGCGCGCGGGTCTACACCTCGGCCGGAGCGGGTGTCGAGGTCCTCGATGGCGGCCTGCGGATACTTCAGGCGCGCCTGCTTGAGCAGCCGGGTCCGGCGCCGATCATCGCGCCAGTTGGCTTCCCGGTCGACCAGCAGGGACAAGCGCTCCTCGAAGCTCAGGCTGGCCACGCCGGGCTGCGTCAATTGTTCTTCCAGGCCGTCAGCGAAGCCTTCCAGCTTCAGGGCGCGTAGTTGCGTCAGTGTCTGTTGCATCATCATGGCGGGTTCTCTTTATTGGTAGTAGCCGGGGCCGCGTACATGTGCGTGGCTCGGGCTGATCCAGTCGGCAGGTGTGGCCGCCGCAGCGCGGTCGCGGTTGTTGATCAGGATGTCGCGCACATGGCGGTAACGATGCACGCCCAGTTCCAACGCCAGCGCACAGGCCGCTTCGAGGCGTTCGCGGCCATAGCGACGGGAGAGTGAGAGCAAGCCGAGGCACGCCCGATAGCCGTGTTCGGGGTGGCGTTGTTCCTGCAGCAGCCGGGTGACGAGCGCACCGGTGGCCGCGCCAATCTGCTGCCCCCAGTGAATCAGCCGCTGCGGCGTCCATTCGAGATGGGCGCGGTGTGCCGCCGGCATGTGCTCGACGACCGTGGTGTAGCCGCCCGCGCGGTCATTGCGGGCGTGGCTGGCAACGCGGCGGCCGCGATGCAACAGTTCGACAGCGCCTGCCGTGATGCGCGCATCGAGCTTGAGGCCGACCAGCGCGTGCGGCACGCTGTAGCGGTGTTTGTGGATCTCGACGTGATAGTCGATGTGAACCGTCACCGTCTTGAAGCGCGCGAGCTCATAGGGCTGGAGTGGCAGCGGCTGCAGTGCCGGCGCGTCGAGCTGGGCGAATGCGCTGGCACGGCATCCCGGCAGCTTCTGGAACGGGCGCTCGTTCAGGTTCTTCAGCAGCGGCCGGATCGCATCATCGACCGACTGGATCGACGCAAACCGGTGATGACGCAGGCGCGCCATGATCCAGCGCTCGACCACCTGGACTGCAACTTCCACCTTCGGTTTATCCTGCGGGCGATACACGCGCGCCGGCAGGAATGAGGTGCCGTAGCGACGTGCGAAGTCCAGCACGGTGTCGCCTGCGCGCGGCTCATAGCGATCAGGATCGGCAATCATCGCGCGCGGGTTGTCCGGCACGATCAGCTGCGGCACGCCGCAATAGAAGGCCAGCGCGCGTGCAATGCCGCTCAGCCAGTCCTCCATCGTTTCGGCTGGCGTCGCGCATGCGAATGTGTAGCTGGACGCGCCCATGGCCGCCACGAAGATGTGTGCGCGGCGTCCGGTGGTCAGCGGCAAGGTGGGGCCGGCGAAGTCGACGAACAGCTTCTCCCCGGCACGGTGAATCTGCCGCATCGAGCGCTTCAGGCGTTTGGTGAACGCCTTGTAGTGCTCGCAGAACTGCGTATAGCGGTAGGTCTGCCGGTCCGCAAACTCGGCCTGGTACTCCTCCCACAGCAACGTGAGGGTCACGCCCTTGCGGCGCAGTTCCTGATGGATGCGCCCGTAGTCGGGCTGGGCGTACGCTGCCGGCCCCGTGGGCTTGCCGAGTAGCCGTCGCTCCAACTCGGCTTCGTCCATGTCGCTGGCGCTCGCCCAGTCCAGCCCTGCGGCGCCGGCCAAGCCGAGGTACTTCGTGACGACGCCCTTGGAAATGCCCAGCGACGCGGCGATCCGATCATGCGAGAAACCACCGTCGAATTTAAGTCGTAAAACGTCCTTGATCATGCGCATGTTCATCCGGTGCGCGGGCATGCTCTCTCCGGCAAAAGCCGGCGAGCATAGCCCGCGTAGTTGATGTCATGCGCAACGCCAATCCTGCCTTCCGGTCCGCTCGGTCACGTTCCCGAAATCGTCGGTCACGATCCCGAAACGGTCGGTCACGTTGCTCCGAAATACGCACTTGACGCAGTGGTTGCCGAGCGTGGCATGCCTCGGACCATTAAGGTGGACAACGGCAGTGAATTCATCTCGAAGGCCATGGACCGGTGGGCATACGAGCACAGCGTGGAGCTCGACTTCAGTCGGCCGGGCACGCCGACTGACAATGCCAAGGTGGAAAGCTTCAACGGGCGATTCCGGCAGGAATGCCTGAACGAGCATTGGTTCTTGTCCCTGGAAGATGCCCGGAGCAAAATCGCCGACTGGCGGCGGTATTATAACGACGAGAGCCGTCCCCACTCCGCCCTGCAGTGGGCGACACCCGCCGAATTCGCCCGTCAGGCAAGGAAAACTGCCTCGGCGGACGATTCAACGACGCCGGAAATCTCCACTTCTGGACGGTACTAATTCCGGCGTAGGGTCACAAGAGTTCTCTCATGAGCAGCCTTCTGGATTGGATCGAAAAGCATCCCGCGTTAGCAGCGTGGGTACAGGCCGTCGCCATCATTGTCGCGATTGCGGGAACGTGGCTGGCAGGCTGGCTCCTTCAGCGCACGGAAAGGCGAATGGAGAGGCGCACACTGGCGAAAGCGGTGAGCGAAATTGCCGTGGCGGCGGAGGAACTGGTACGATGCGTTATCAGCGAACTGCCCGATAAGCAAGCCGTCAGCGCGATCGCCACAGGAGAAAAGGCATTCGATATTCGCGCGATTGATGAGCTTGAAGCAGCAATCGCCGCAATTCAACTGCACAACCTCAGCACCCCGGAACTGGTGCGCGATGTCATCGCATTGCTTGCCAACATTCGTCAGCTCAGAGAACAACTCGCCAATGCAATCGCGACGCATCATCGTATGGACGCAGTACATTTCAGCGAGTTCTTAGACACGCTGACGAAGGTTCACTCGACGATCACCAAGATCAGTGCAAGCATCGCGACGCATGTGAGCCAAATCTAACGGTCAGGACTCGCTTTGCTACAAGCCAGACAGAGAGGAATCGTCATGCTCGGATTTGACCCACGTGCCTGCAAAACTCGTCATTGTGGGGTTGCTTGCAGGGGAACAGCTCTGCGGGGTTGAGGGCATTCTTTTGTCCGTACCCGTGATCGCCGCGCTTAAAATTGTGCTGTCGTGAGCGTGGGCCGCACAAAGCCTAGGCAACGAGGTGCGCTGACCTACGGCCGCCATCGTCGCTGTACCCACCTCGTTATACAGAAGTCAGGGACTGCCTCTGAGCGCTTGAATCGTAGAAGCGGCGTCCATGGTGCGCTGCAGGCCGATCCAGATGGTCTTGGCGCCGGGCTCACCATCGCTCTTGCGTCCGAGGAAGCCGCCGAGCGAGGCCACCAAGCGGATCATCTGGTTGAGCGAGACCGGCGTTTTCGGCGCAGTCTTCTTGGCCAGCAGATGGGCGCCTCGTATTTCGTCGGCATCAAAGAACCGCGCGGCATCCAGGTCCGGACACGTCCGACCCAGCCGCATCAGCCGGGCAATGCGCCAAGCCACGATCATGTACAGCACCAGCGCGCGCTCGACTCGATCGATTTGCGCTAGCTGCAAGGTCTCGACCTTGCACCCGGTCTTGAGCACGTGGAAGAACATCTCGATCTCCCAGCGCGCTCGGTACCAATCCACCAGCTCGATGATGGCCTGCGCATCCAGCGCCTCGCGGTTGGTCAGCAGCCGCCACACCACGGGCTTGACGCCGGCCCGCGCTCCGATCTCCCGTGCCTCAATGCAGGTCAATTCCACGCCACCATGGCCGGCCAGCTTCACCCGTTGTGCGCGCAAGGCTTGCGTGACCTGGCGCGCCGGGCTGCCTGCGCGTCGCGGCAACGTGAAGGTGAGTTCCCCAAGCTTGGCACTGGCCTGCAGGCGATCCCACAGCTTGCCCGCCTCGTCCAGACTGCGGTCATGTCGGCAGCGAATCAGCCAGTCAGCCGGGTGTCCCAGCGCCTGCGCACGTGCCATCAGCGCACCGATATCCCCTTCGCGGTCCACCACGTAGATCAGGCGGGTGTGGGGCAACCGCGCAGCTTGCTCGGCCACCCGCTCATACCCTTCGAGCCAGCGTACGCTCTCCTTGAGCCCGCCCCGTGAACCATCCGCCTCGCGGGGCTCTCGCGCCCACATCCACGCGTCGAGCACACCCAGCGGCTCGCGATCGGGTGTCACCGCATAGGTCGGATGCAAATACATCCCCCGTTGCACTTCATAGCTCAATGGACCCAGCCCCTCGATCTCCTGTCCATTGAAGTCCAACTCGGTTGTATCCGCGATGCATAGCACCACGGGATGCGCGCCAGCCCGCTGCGCTGTGCGCTCCCAGTGCGGCTGCATTACGTCGCGCCAATCGATCTCCGTATTGCCCAGAAAGCGATAGGCCCCAACCGTCTCGCTCCAACCATCACACGCCCCGGGGATGCTCGCCGTGGGGTGCGCCGACGACCGCTTGAGCAGCTCCTTGGCGCGCCGGTCCCGGCGCGGATCGCCCTGATACAAACTCTCGAATTCCTCGTCCACCCACGCTCCAGAATCGCCGGCCATCTCGGCTCCAAATCCAGTGAGTAAACGCGAATCCTCGATCGCTTACAACCCCGGGGCCGTCAACTTCGGACGACTTCTGTATAACAAGGTGCGCTGTACCCCTACAGCAATTGATGGCTGGGATACGAATCCACGGCGAGTGGAAAGGAGGCTGCCATGGTGGCGCAACCGAATCCGAAGTGGAACCATCTGCTCAGCCAAGTAGCGTTGCAGGAGATCGCCGAGGGTGTTTTTCTCGGCCTCTGAGCGGTCGACGTAGACGCCCCGCTCCATCTCCGCTTCGGTGACGGTTGCCCATGAGCGAGCGTCAGTCTTTGTCGTGAAGCGTGGATGTGGGCGCGAGAGCCCCGCGAGGCGAGCAGCGGCCAGCCCTTTCGTCGAATCTGGGCTTCCCAGTATTTGCCGCGTTGTCGGATGGTTGCCATAGAGCCCTTGCCACTTTTGATGTGGCAAATTTGTGGCAACGCAACCGTTCCAGATAGGACAGAAATTAGGATGTGAGCGTGTCCTAACCCCAAAAGAAAAGCCAGCGCAAAGGCTGGCTTCTCAAATTTTGGTGGGTGGTACAGGGATTGAACCTGTGACCCCTGCCGTGTGAAGGCAGTGCTCTACCGCTGAGCTAACCACCCGTGTGCGGCGAAAACGTGATTATGGCAAAAGGCAGTAGCCGTGTAAAGCCCCCACTGCATTTTTTTCATCAGGCCGCCTGCGGCGCGGTTTCCTGGGCTTCCCGGGACCAGACCGTCTTGCTGCCGCTGGCCTTGTCAATCTCCTTGAGCACGGTCGCGTGCGCGGCGGCCTCCGCCTCGGTGGCCAGCAGGATCGGCAGCGCCAAGCCGCTCAGATCGACCGCTGCGGCCTCGGTGGCGGCCGTCTCGCCGACCTCCAGCATGTCGATCACCAGCGTGTTCTGGCCGCGCGTCATGGCCAGGTAGACCTCGGCCAGCAGTTCCGCATCCAGCAAGGCGCCGTGCAGCGTACGGTGGGCGTTGCTCACACCGAGGCGGTCGCACAGTGCATCCAGCGAGTTGCGCTTGCCGGGGAACATCCGGCGCGCCTCGAGCAGCGTATCGATATGGCCGTCCAGATGCTCGCGGAACGACGGCAGCCCCAGGCGCCGGAATTCCATGTCGAGGAAGCCCAGGTCGAACGCGGCGTTATGGATGATCGCCTCGGCGCCCTGCACGTAGTCGCGGATCTCGGCGACGACCTCGGCGAACTTGGGCTTGTCGGCAACGAATTCGTTGGTGATGCCGTGCACCGCCATCGCCCCGGCGTCGATCTCGCGCTCGGGGTTGATGTAGAAGTGCAGGTTGCGGCCGGTCAACCGCCGGTTGACCAGTTCCACGCAGCCGATTTCGATCACGCGATCGCCGGTGGCGGCGTTCAGGCCGGTGGTTTCGGTATCGAGAACGATCTGTCGCATCGCAGGCACTCCGTGGCGGTTACTTGAAGACGACGGTCTTGTGGCCGTTCAGGAGGATGCGGTGTTCGGCGTGCCACTTCACGGCGCGGGCCAGCGCCACGCACTCCACGTCGCGGCCCACGGCGGTGAGCTGCTCGGGGTCCATGCTGTGGTCCACCCGCTCGATCTCCTGCTCGATGATGGGGCCCTCGTCCAGCTCGGCCGTGACGTAGTGCGCCGTCGCGCCGATCAGCTTCACGCCCCGCTCATGCGCCTGGTAGTAAGGCTTGGCGCCCTTGAAGCTGGGCAGGAACGAATGGTGGATATTGATGGCGCGGCCTTCGAGCTTGCGGCACAGGTCGTCCGACAGGATCTGCATGTAGCGCGCGAGCACGACCAGATCGATCCGCTGCTCCTCGATGATTTCCCCGATGCGTGCTTCCTGCTGGGCCTTCTGCGCATCCGTGCCCTTGAGCAGCGGCAGGTGCATGAACGGCACGTCGTAGGAGGCGGCCAGTTGGTAGAAGTCGCGGTGGTTGGAGACGATGGTCGCGATCTCGATCGGCAACTGGCCGGCGCGCGCGCGGAACAGCAGGTCGTTCAGGCAGTGGCCGATCTTCGAGACCAGGATCATCACGCGCGGCTTGACGGCGGCATCGAACATGCCCCACTGCATCGAGAAACGCTCGCCGATGGGGGCAAAGCGCTCGCGCAGCGCCTGCAGATCAAGCGGCTGGCCCTGCGGCACGAAATGCACGCGCATGAAGAAGCGGCCCGTGAACTCGTCGCCGAACTGGTCGGAGTCGAGAATATTGCAGCCCTGTTCGAACAGCAGGCCGGACACGGCGTGGACGATGCCGGGCTGGTCCGGACAGGACAGGGTGAGAATGAAACCGGAGTGACTCATCAAGCGTTTATCGATTGTTGTCGGGCGCGAAGCGTTGCGGCACAAGGCGCTGCAGGGCGTCGAGGGTGACGAGCGTGGCATCCACCGTCATCGCGCAGTCCGCCATGATATCAAGGGCCGTGTCGGCGCTCGCGCGCAGGTGGCCGGCGACCTCGCCGTCCTGGTTGACCGGCAGGAAGCCCGCCGGCAGCGTCAGGTCGAAGACGAACAGGGTCTCGTTCTGGATGCCCTCCGGCGCGGCGCGCAGCACATCGCGCGTGCCGCGCTCCACCAGTCCCGCAGCCAGGCCGGCGTCGATGCCGGCCTCTTCCCAGCACTCTTTCTGCAACGCGCTGCGCGCATCGAAGCCATGGCCGATGCCGCCGGCAACGAGGTTGTCCCACATCCCGGGGTCGATCGGCTTGGACTCGGCCCGCCGGGCCAACCACAGCGTGGCCTCGGGGGCATCGATGATGCCGTTCATGTGCGCGGCATAGGTGCGGATGCCGAAGAAGCGCGCGGCGGCGCGCTCGATCAGGGCCAGCGGCGGTGTGCCCCAGCCGGTATCGACGGTGAAGCGCTCGTCGCGCCAGCCACGGATGTGCCCGTCGTCCGCCAGGCGCGCAATCACTTCGGCCAGCGCAGCGGTACGGGCGGCGGCCGTATCCAGCGTATCGCGCAAGTCGATCTGTCCGGCGCCGACCTCGAACCACTGCGGCCAGCGCGTCAGCAGCGCAGCACGCTCGCGATCGAGCCAGCCCACCGCTTGCCCGGCGACGATCCAGGGCCGCAATACGCCCGCATCGAAGTGGTTGCGGGCCGCCAGCCCCATGGCAACAAGTTGCACACGGGAGTCGATCACGGACGCGCTCCGCCGCTGCGGACACCGCGGGAGCTTTCCGTGCCGCGCGCATCGCGCGATAATGCGCCGTTATCAAAAGCCGCCATCAGAACCGGAGAGTAAAGGATGGATGAAATCGACGAGCTGTCGGATCTGCCGACCCCACGTTTTATCTGGGGATTCGCCATTGCCGTCTCACCGTCCGGTGAAGTGTCGCACGACGAGTTCGAATACCTGACGCACACGCGCGCGCCGCGCTTCACCTGCCGCGTGGTCGAACTGGAGGACATGCCGGCCGAGCCGGAAGAGGACGGCGACATTGACGGCCGCATCGTCCATTTCGACAACCCCAAGCGGATGTTCTATATCACCGACCTGGGTCTGGCACTGATGAATTTCACGCTGTTCGACAGGATCGACAGCAAAGCCAAGCTGAAGAAGGCCTGCGACGATGCCATCGCCGACTGGCTGACCCGCCGCGAATTCCTCGATTCCGAGCCCGAAGACGACGAAGAGTAACCCGCGCCTCAGGCCTCGCCTGCGTCGTCGTCAAAACGCAGGTCGGCCATGCGGATATCGTCGTACGAGCGCCCTGCGTCCAGCAGGGCCAGCACCCGGGCCCGCACCCGCCCCTTCTGCGCCCGCAGCGCGGGGGCCGACAGCGCCGGATTCTGGTTGGCGTGGGTGTGGTGCAGGTACAGCATCTTGTAGGTGAGCTGGCTCACCATCCACTGCTGCTGCACGCGGCGGCGCGCGGCCTGGTCGGCCTCGAGCGCCTCGATCTGCTCCAGCAGCGCCGCAAACGCGCGCGCCACGTTGGCCGAGGACACGGCCTCCCCCCGCATATGCCGTTTCGCCAGCGTCTGCGCCTCGTGGTAAGGCATGCCTCCTGTCTCGACGAACCGGTCGACGTTCTGGTTGAGCAACGGCAATTGCCGCGTCACCTGGGCCGATACCGCGCTCAGCGTTTCCTGCGCACGGCGGATGGACTCCTCCATCATTTCACTACGGCCTTGCAACACACCGATCGTTGACATCTCGTTGGACAGATCGGCCGGCTTGTTGGCGTCCATGCTCTTTCTCCGGGGGGCCGCCCAGCACAAGAACAAGGCCGGACGAAGAAAGTGAATTGTAAACGCCCGGGGGCGTCGTGGAAACAGACGGTTACATCTGTGGAATCTTCTTATCGCATATTCCTTGCAAACAAAATCTCAACAAAACCTCAATAAATTCCTTCTTTCGCGACGGATTGGCCTGGATCAATGCCACTGCGCCGGGCACCGGGTAAAATGACGGTCTGCGCGCAATCGTTGCGCCCCATTGCTGACCGCCCAAGCGCGGCAAGGAACTCGCCTTGATCAAATGGATTATCGTGGCCCTGTACCTGGGCTCCATCCTGTACGTGCACTTCCGTGGCAAGGTGCGCCTGAGGTTCTGGCGCCAGATACTGGACCACTCCGCCGTGGTGGCCCCGGTCAACTGCTTCATGTATGCCTTCTCGGGCGTGCCGCAGACGCCGTACGTGCCGGTCGACCGCTTTCCCGATCTGCAGAAGCTGCAGGCCGCCTGGCCGCAGATCCGCGACGAGGCCCTTGCCCTGATCGACCTGCGCAAGATCAAGGCTGCCGACAAGAACGACGACGCCGGCTTCAACTCCTTCTTCAAGAATGGCTGGAAGCGCTTCTACCTGAAGTGGTACGAAGCCAGCCACCCGTCGGCCGAACAGTTGTGTCCGAAGACGGTGGCCCTGCTGCGCGAACTGCCGAGCGTGAAAGCCGCCATGTTCGCTGAACTTCCGCCCGGCGGTAAGCTCAACCCGCACCGTGATCCGTTCGCGGGTTCGCTGCGCTACCATCTGGGCCTGGCCACGCCCAACGACGACCGCTGCTTCATCGAGGTCGACGGTCAGCGCCACAGCTGGCGCGATGGCGAAGGCGTGGTGTTCGACGAGACCTACCTGCACTGGGCGCAGAACGCCAGCGAGAAGGACCGCTTGATCCTCTTCTGCGATATCGAGCGTCCGATGAAGTACGGCTGGGCGCAACGCATCAACAAGTGGCTCGGCCGCAAGGTGATGACGGCCGCCAGTTCGCCCAACGATGAGGGCGACCAGACCGGCGGCATCAACAAGCTGTTCCGCTATGTCTGGCTGATGGGCCAATACCGCCGCCGCTTCAAGGCGTGGAACCGCCAAGTCTACTACATGGTGAAGTTCGGACTGATCGTCGGCGTGGCGGCGCTGATCATCTGGATCTGACGGCCGCGCACACTGCGCGGAGAAGGCAGAAAGACCGGCGTTGGCCGGTCTTTTTTTGTCCGCAAAACGTGCACACCACACCGGCGAGGTTTGCGCCGGCACAGAAAAGCACGAAAAAGCGCCACAAACGGCACAAATCTCGTCTAATGTCAGGAGCTAGGCGCATGGCTACGGCGTCTTCGTATGGCGGGCACGCCGCTTGCTGCCCAGTGAGCGACACCCGTTACCGATGGCACGGCCCAGATCCACGGCTGTCATCGCGTGGCCGCGTCGCCCCCTTTCACCATCGAGAGACCGATCGCCATGAACAAGAAGCTTCTCAGCCGTCGTACCGCTGCAGCGCTCGCCGCCGTCGCGCTGCTGGGCACACAGATCGCAGCCTGCACGACCACCAGCCCGAACGCGCAGGGCTCGGACGTGATGACGTCCACCAACAAGCACGCCACCACCAACTCGCAGGCCGACTCCGCGCTGTCGCGCCTGTACACCACCGCCGACGGTTCGCGCGAGCTGGTGTCGCGCGCCAAGGGCGTGCTGGTGTTCCCATCGGTGCTCAATGCCGGCCTCATCGTCGGCGGCCAGTACGGCGAGGGCGTGCTGCGCAGCGGCGGCCGTCCGCTGGGCTACTACAACATCGCCTCCGCTTCGATCGGCTTCCAGGCCGGCGCCCAGTCGCGGGCACTCGTCATCCTGTTCATGACAGACGACGCGCTGAACAAATTCCGCGCCAGCGAGGGCTGGACCGCCGGCGTCGACGCCACCGTGGCGCTCGCCAAGATCGGCGCCAACGGCGCGGTGGATACCAACACGGCCAGGCAGCCGGTGATCGGCTTCGTGCTGACCAATGCGGGCCTGATGGCAGGCGCTTCGATCGAAGGCACGAAGATCACGAAGCTGAACGAGTGAGCCGGCACGCCTGCCACCCATGCGAACCGCCGTCCAGCACGGCGGTAATGAGATGGTCACCCCCACCCTACGAGCGGGTAACGCTGGTAGGGTGTTTTTCTTTGCGGAGGCCATCATGCAAAGCGTCACGCTGGTTGGAATCGATCTGGGCAAACACGCTGTTCACCTCCACGGCCGGGACCATCAAGGCAAGGCCGTGTTCCGCAAGAAGGTGAACCGCAAGCAGTTGGTCGAGTTTTTTGCCACGTTTCATGCCTGCACCGTGGTGATGGAAGCCTGCGCTGGCGCCCATTGGATGGCCCGCAAGCTCGCTGGTTTCGGGCATCAGGTCAAACGCATCTCCCCGCAGTTCGTGCGGCCCTTCGTCAAGGGCAACAAGAACGACTTCGTCGATGCCGAAGCGATCTGCGAAGCCGCCTCGCGCCCGTCCATGCGCTTCGTCACGCCCAAAAGGCGGAGTCACAGCAGACACTCTCGGCGCTGCACCGGGTGCGCGAATCGTGATCCGTGATCGCACGAAGACGGTCAATCAGATGCATGGGTTTCTGCTCGAATTTGGCATCAGCCTGCCAGTCGGCCTGGCGGTCATTAAGCGCTTGCCGGCTGTTCTGGCCGAGCACCCGTTGCCACCACGCCTGGTCGGCATCCTTGAGCGGCTGCATGCCCACAACAAGTACCTCAGCGAGCAGATTGGCGAGATCGAGCGCGAGATGAGTCGGCAACTCGCCGAGGACGATCTTGGCCAGCGCCTGTTGTCGATCCCCGGCGTGGGGCCGGTCACCGCGAGCGTGCTCGCCGCCGAGATGGGCGACGGCAAGCAATACGGCAGCAGCCGGGAGTTCGCCACCTCGCTTGGCCTGGTGCCACGCCAATACAGCACTGGCGGGCGAGCCAACCTGCTGGGCATCAGCAAGCGCGGGGACAAGAACATCCGGCGCCTGTTGGTGCAATGCGCCCCTCTCGAAGCCGCGGCGGTTCTTAGGACCGTCAGGCGCGACTCTCATCGTGGCGCGGGGAACCATCCCCACAACGACGCCGGATAGATTTAGGCAAGCCAACCACACCATCAGAAATCAGGGTTGCAAAAGTGGGGGTGACCATAGATTTTTTTGGGGGGGCTGGAGACACTCGGGGCACCCCCCTGCATCAAGAGTGTTCACGTTTTGCGACACTGATGAATTTTCTTGAGGATGTTGGAGACATCATTTCGGTTCTCCGCTAGGATGCGGCGCCGCACCATTCACGTGCAGCAATTCTGGCTTAACAAAAATTCACTTACGCAAAAGGGGGGGGACATGACGGGGCATCCATCCGTTCTGCGCAACCGTATCGCATGCGCACTGTCCATGAGCCTGGCACTGATCTCAGGCCAAGTCCTGGCAGAACCGGGTATCACCGATAACAAGATCCTGATCGGCCAGACCGCCGGCTTTACCGGCCCGGCCGGCGAACAGGTCAAAGAGATGACGCAAGGCGCCCGGCTGTATCTCGACGCCGTGAACCGCAGCGGCGGCGTCTACGGCCGCAAGATCGAACTGGTGTCGGAAGACGACGGCTTCGATGCCGACGCCTCGAAGCGGCATGCGCATGCGCTGCTCGTCGACAAGCAGGTCTTCGCGCTGTTCCTGTCGCGCGGCACGCCCAATACCGAGGCCATCGTGACCGAGGCGCACGCGGTCGGCGCGCCCGTGGTGGCGCCGTCGACGGGGGCATCGATCTTCTTCGATCGGCCCGATCCGCTGGTGTTCGTGGTCCGCGCCAAGTACCAGACCGAGATCGCCGAGCTGGTCCACCACTTCGAAACGCTGGGCCTGAAACGTCTGGCGCTGGTGAACGTCAATGACTCGTTCGGCAAGGACACCGAGGCCGGCTTCAACGCCGCCACCCAGCAACTGCCGCGCAGCACGCATCAGATCTTCACCGTCGACCGGCTGAGGCCGAATCTCGATAAGGCAACCGCCGACATCGTAAAATTCGCGCCCAGTGCTGTGATCCTGGCCTGCGCCGGCACCACCGCGCAGGCGCTGGCCGAAGCGCTCACCAAGCAAGGCACCATCTCGCAGTTGGCAACGCTGTCGAACAACTCGAGCACGGCATTCGCGCGATCGCTGGGGAACCTGGCGCGCGGCGTGATGGTGACGCAGGTCATGCCGTCGCCGGTCCGCGCGACCTCGCCGATCGGCCGCGAACTGGCTGCCAGCGCCAAAAGCGCCGGCATGGTGCCGTCCTACGGCATGATGGAAGGCTACGCCTCCGCCAAGCTGCTGGTCGAAGGGCTGAAGCGCGCCGGCAAGACCCCGACCCGCGCCGGCTTCGTGGCCGGGCTGGAGGCCGCCGGCACGATCGACCTGGGTGGGCTTGACATCCGCAACGGCCGCAACAACCACAAGGGTTCGAGCTTTGTGGAGATCACGGTGATCGGTCCGCACGGCACGTTCATCAAATAAGTGCAGCCATGCGCGCGGCGAGGCTTCATCCGGGAGCATAGGCGTTGCCCCCGGAAACCACATGAGCACATAAGAAAATACTATTTGGAATCCAAATACTGCCTCTACCAGAATGCACGCACCACATGCATTGACTGGAATCAAGCAGGTAGATGGAACTCCGACAACTCGAAGCCTTCGCCGCCGTCATGTCGACAGGCAGCGTCACAGCGGCGGGCAAGCTGCTGGGACGCTCGCAACCGGCCATCAGCCGGCTCATCCAGGACCTGGAAGCGGAGATCGGCTATGCGCTGTTCACCCGCGCCGGGCCGCGCGTATCGCCCACCGAGCAGGGCTTCCTGCTCTACGAAGACGTCGAACACACCCTGATCAGCCTGCGCCGGATCCACGCGCGCGCCGAAGAAATCGCGCGCGGCGAGGCGCGGCCGCTGCGTCTGGCGGCCACCTCGGCGCTGGCGGCCGGGCTGCTGCCGGCGGCCCTGGCCGATGACGCCGAACTCGGCCGGCACGTCCAGATCCGCAGCGCATCGCCCGAGCAGGTGGTGCATGCGGTGCTGACCGGCGCGGCCGACCTGGGCATCAGCAGCCTGCCGCTGGAGCACCGCGGCGTGACGGTGCACTGGATCGGCGAAGCCGCCTGCGTGGCCGCCGCGCCGACAGGCGATCCGCTGGCCGCGGGCGAGCGCGTGGCGTTGGCCGACTGCGCCGGACGCCGCATCATCACCATGCAGAACCCCTACCGGCTGCGGCGCCGCCTGGACCACGCCCTGACGCAGGCCGGCGTCACGCCCGCCGAGCTGATCGAGACCAATGCCTCGCTCAATGCCCTGAGCGCTGTGCGCGCCGGCCTGGGCGTGGCGCTGCTGGAGCCCGTGACGGCCTACGGCGTACCCATCGCGGGCGTGGCGGTGCGCCCGATCGATGCGCACATCCCCTTCTTCTTCGGCGTGATCACGCCCGAGGCGCGCCGGTCGTCGCCGGCGGTGAGCGCGCTGATCGATGCGCTGTCCCGGGCCGCGCAACGCCTGCTGCCCGACTGCAAGCTGCATGACCCGGCCCGCCACGCCAGCATGCTGCAGGTGCTGTACGGCGAAGCGATCAACGAAACCGAGAGCGCGTCCGCATGACCGCTGCGCCCCACGCACGCGGCCACGCACCGCAGGCCGCCGGCCTGGCAGCGCTGGAAGCCCGCCTGCGCCAGGACCTCGCCTGGCTCGAACTGCCCGCCAAATCCTGGACACTGCCGCATGCGCTGGACGGCCAGCCCGTGCTCGACGTCGCCGTCATCGGCGCAGGCATGGCGGGCTTGGCAGCAGCGACGGCACTCAAGCATCTCGGCATCGGCGCGGTGGTGTTCGACCGCTCGCCCGAAGGCTACGAAGGCCCGTGGGCAACCACCGCCCGCATGGAAACGCTGCGCTCGCCCAAGCAACTGACCGGCCCCGCGCTCGGCCTGCCCGCGCTGACGTTCCGTGCCTGGTTCGAGGCGCAGTTCGGCACCGATGCCTGGGAGACGCTCGACAAGATCCCGCGCCTGCAATGGATGGACTACCTGCGCTGGTATCGCCGCGTAGTGCAGCTGGAGGTCCGCAACGAACATCACGTCAGGGCCGTGCGGCCACGCGCGGACGGTGCGGTCGAGCTGACGATCGATGCGCCGGACGCACCGGAGCAGCGCGTGCTGGCGCGCCGCGTGGTGCTGGCCACCGGGCGTGACGGCCTGGGCGGCCCGGCCGTGCCGGAGTTTGCGCACCGCCTGCCGCGCCGCTGGTGGGCGCATTCGTCCGATGCGATGGATTACGGCGCGCTGGCAGGCAAACGTGTGGGTGTGATCGGCGCAGGCGCGTCGGCCATGGATTCGGCCGCCACCGCACTGGAAGCCGGCGCCGCGAGCGTCGATCTGCTGATCCGCCGCCCCGACCTGCCCCGCGTCAACAAGGGCAAGGGCGCGGGCTGCCCAGGGCTGGTCCATGGCCACCAGCATCTGCCGGATGCCTGGAAATGGCGCATCCGCCATTACATCAATGTCGAGCAGGTGCCGCCGCCGCGCGGCAGCACGCTGCGCGTATCGCGGCACCCGAACGCGCGCTTCAACCTCGGCTGCCCCGTGCTGGGCATGGACGAACACGACGGCGCCCTGCACGTGGCGACGCCCAAGGGCGTGTTCCGCCTCGACTTCCTGATCTTTTCGACGGGCTTTCGCCTCGATTGGGCCGCGCGCCCCGAATTCAGCGCGCTCGCGCCGCATGTGCGCCTCTGGCGCGACCGCTTCACGCCCCGCCTCGGCGAGGAAGACGCGGAACTGAGCGAATCGCCCGACCTCGGCCCCGCCTTCGAATTCCGCGAGAAGACGCCCGGCCTGCTGCCGGGGCTGTCGCGCGTGCATTGCTTCTGCTACCCGGCGTCGCTCACGCACGGCAGCGTCTCGGGCGACATCCCGGCCATCAGCGAAGGCGCGCGCCGGTTGGCGCAGGGCATCGCCGGGCTGCTGTACCAGGAAGACATCGAAGACCATTACGCCACGATCGAAGCGTATGCCGAACCGGAGGTCTTCGGCGACGAATGGATGCCCGCGCCGCCACCGTCCGAGCCGGCAGAGTCGGCCGCATCGGCTGAACCGCCCGCCCGGGAGGCTGCGCGATGACGGGCTGGCTGCTGCGCCGCGCCGGCCAGGCGCTGCTGGTGGTGCTGGTGATGACGGTGATCGTCTTCGTCGGCCTGCACGCCATCGGCAACCCGGTCGACATCCTGATCGGCCAGGACGTGGACCAGGTCGACCGCGCCCGCATCATCGCCGAACTGGGCCTGGACAAGCCGCTGTGGCAGCAGTACCTCGCCTTCCTCAACGGCGCGCTGCACGGCAACCTGGGCAAGAGCTTCGTCTACAACGAACCGGCCATCCAGCTGATTCTGCAGCGCCTGCCGGCCACCCTGGAGCTGGCCTTTGCGGCGCTCATCATCGCCGTGGCGATCGGCGTGCCGCTGGGGCTGTTCGCGGGGCTGTATCCGCGCCACCCGGTCTCGCGGCTGCTGATGACGGGCAGCGTGGTGGGCTTTTCGCTGCCGACCTTCTGGGTCGGGCTGATGCTGATCATGGCCTTCAGCGTGAGCCTGGGCTGGCTGCCGGCCAGCGGACGCGGCGAAACGGCCGGCTTCCTGGGCGTGCAGTGGTCGTGGCTGACGGCCGACGGGCTGCGGCATCTGCTGCTGCCGGCGCTCAACCTGTCGCTGTTCAAGCTGTCGCTGGTGCTGCGGCTGACCTCGGCCGGCGTGCGCGAGGTGCTGCCGCAGGATTTCGTCAAGTTCGCGCGCGCCAAGGGGCTGTCGCCGATGCGCGTGGTGCTGGCCCATGTGCTGCGCAATACGCTGATCCCGCTGGTGACGGTGCTGGGGCTGGAGCTGGGCTCGACCATCGCTTTCGCGGTGGTGACCGAGAGCATCTTCGCGTGGCCGGGCGCGGGCAAGCTGATCCTGGACAGCATCAATGCGCTGGACCGCCCGGTGATCGTCTCCTACCTGATCGTGGTGGTGTGCCTGTTCGTGTCGCTCAACCTGATCGTCGACATCCTGTACCGCCTGCTGGACCCGCGCGTGCGCACCGCGGATCATGCGGAGGCCGCGGCATGAACCCGACCCCGCATACCACCGCGCCGGCGACGCCGGCCGCGGTGACCACGGCGACCGCAGCGGCCACACCGCGCAGGCAATCGCCGTGGCGGCGCGTGGCGGCGGACTTCGTGGAATCGAAAGCCGCCGTGTTCGGCCTGGCGGTCGTCGTGCTGCTGACGGCGGCCGCGCTGGCCGCGCCGTGGATCACGCCGCAGAACCCCTACGACCTGATGCAGCTCGACGTGCTGGACGCGCGCCTTGCGCCGGGCTCGCCCAACGGCGCGGGCACCTTCACGTACTGGCTCGGCACCGACGGCCAGGGGCGCGATCTGTATTCGGGCATCCTCTACGGGCTGCGCATCAGCCTGGGCGTGGGGATCGGCTCGGCCACCGTGGCGGCGGTGATCGGCACACTGCTGGGGCTAATCGCCGCCTATGCCGGCGGCAAGATCGACAGCCTGATCATGCGGAGCGTCGATCTGCTGTTGTCGTTCCCGTCCGTGCTGGTGGCGATGATGATCCTCGCCTACCTCGGCAAGAGCGTCACCAATGTCGTGATGACACTGGTGCTGCTGGAATGGGCGTACTACGCGCGCACCGTGCGCGGCCAGGCGCTGGTCGAGCGCCGGCGCGAATACGTCGAGGCGGCGCGCTCGCTCGCCCTGCCCGGCTGGCGCATCGCGCTCGGGCACATCCTGCCCAACTGCCTGCCGCCGCTGATCGTGGTCGGCACGCTGCAGGTGGCGCGCGCGATCACGCTGGAGGCGACGCTGTCCTTCCTGGGGCTGGGCGTGCCGATCACCGAGCCGTCGCTGGGCCTGCTGATCGCCAACGGATACCAGTACATGCTGTCGGGCCAGTACTGGATCAGCTTCTATCCGGGCATCGCGCTGCTGCTGGCGCTGGTCGCCATCAACCTGGTGGGCGACCGCCTGCGCGAGGTGCTCAACCCGAGGGCGCACCGATGAGCGCCGCCGACCTGACACTGCAGGTGCGCAACCTGCGTACCCATTTCTTCACGCGCGACGGCGTGCTGCCGGCGGTGGACGACGTGTCGTTTTCGCTGGCGCGCGGGCGCATCCTGGGGCTGGTGGGCGAATCGGGTTCGGGCAAATCTGTGACGGGCTTTTCCATCATGGGGCTGGTCGATCCGCCCGGCCGCGTGGTCGGCGGCGAGATCCTGTTCCAGGGCCGCGACCTGGTCCGGCTGCCGGCGCGCGAGCTGCGCAAGCTCCAGGGCAACCGCATCGCCATGGTCTTCCAGGACCCGATGATGACGCTCAACCCGGTGCTGCGCATCGAGGCCCAGATGGTCGAGGCGGTGCGCGCGCACAGCGGCATGGGCCGCGCCCAGGCCCGCGCGCACGCGCGCGACACGCTCGGCCTGATGGGCATTCCGAGCCCGGAAGAGCGGCTGCGCGCGTACCCGCATCAACTGTCGGGCGGCATGCGCCAGCGCGTGGCGATCGCCATTGCGATGCTGCATCGCCCCGACCTGATCATCGCCGACGAGCCGACCACGGCGCTGGACGTGACCATCCAGGCGCAGATCCTGTCCGAAGTGCAGAAGCTCGCGCGCCAGCATGGCACCGCGCTGATCTGGATCACGCATGACCTGTCCGTCGTCGCCGGCCTCGCCGACGAGGTGGCGGTGATGTACGCCGGCCGCATCGTCGAGCACGGCCCGGTGGATGCTGTGCTCGACGCGCCCCTGCACCCTTACACCCAGGGCCTGATCGACAGCCTGCCCAGCGAGAACCGGCGCGGCCGGCGCCTGCGGCAGATTCCGGGCATGACGCCCGGCCTGCTGGCCCTGCCGCCCGGCTGCGCCTTCGCGGCGCGGTGCCCGCGTGCTTCCGATGCGTGCGGGACGCGGCCCGGGATAGCCCAGCCCGAGCCGGGGCGCCTGGTGCGCTGCGTGCATCCCGGCACGCTGCCATCGGCCACGCGGGAGGTCGCATGAGCGCGCCGCTGGTCGAACTCAAGCAGGTCAGCAAGCGCTTCGGCGAGCGCAAAGCCGGCGCGGGCGAACGCCTGCTGCAGCGCCTCGGCCTCGCGCGGGCGCCCGCCGTGGTGCGCGCGGTGGATGGCATCGACCTGGCGATCCGGCCGGGCGAAGTGGTCGGCCTGGTCGGCGAATCGGGCTGCGGCAAGTCGACGCTCGGCCGCATCGCGGCGGGGCTGCTGCCGCCTTCGGCGGGCGAGGTGCGCGTCGACGGCAGGCCGGTCGACAGACTGACCGCCCACGAAGCGCGCGATACCCGGCTGAAGATCCAGATGATCTTCCAGGACCCGTACGCCAGCCTCAACCCGCGCCTGCGCGTCGAAGACATCATCGGCGAGGCGGCGCGCGTGCACGGCCTGACCGACCGCGCCGGCTTTGCCGATTACGTGGCCGCGCAGATGCAGCGCGCCGGCCTCGACCCGGCCCTGCGCGACCGCTATCCGCACCAGTTCAGCGGCGGCCAGCGGCAGCGCATCGGCATTGCCCGCGCGCTGGCGGTGCAGCCGTCGATGCTGGTGTGCGACGAAGCGGTGGCGGCGCTGGACGTGTCGATCCAGGCGCAGATCCTGAACCTGTTCATGGACCTGCGCGAACAGTTGAACCTGACCTATCTCTTCATCAGCCACGACCTCGGCGTGGTGGAACACCTGTCGGACCGCGTGGTCATCATGTACCTGGGCCGCGTGGTGGAATCCGCGCCGGCGCAGGAGGTCTTCCGCCGCCCCAACCATCCGTACACGCAGACGCTGCTGGCGGAGATTCCGCGCCTGTCGGCCCGGCACAAGACCTTCACCGCCGTCCAGGGCGAGATGCCGAGTCCGCTGGCCCCGCCCACCGGCTGCCATTTCCACCCGCGCTGCCCGCACGCGATGCCGCGCTGCCGGACCGAAGCGCCGACCCTGCGCGGCATCGCCGTCAACCATGTCAGCGCGTGCCATCTGAACGATCTTCAGTAAGCACCGTCTGCCCAGAACACCAACAACAGGACCGAACGTGAAACGCCTCCTTGCCTCGTCGCTTGCCATCGCCCTGCTGGCCGCCGCTGGCGCTGCCGGTGCCCAGACGCTCAGCATCGGCTTTGCCGATCCGCTGTCGTCGCTCGACCCGCAGCTCAACAACCACGCCGGCGACCGCTCGGTCGACGTGCATTTCTGGGACCTGCTGGTCCAGAACAGGTGGAACAAGCTGCAGCCCGGCCTGGCGCTGTCGTGGAAGCCGCTGGACCCGAAGACGTGGGAATTCAAGCTGCGCCCCGGCGTGAAATGGCACGACGGCAAACCCTTCACCGCCGACGACGTCATCTTCTCGTACCAGCGCGCGCGCAGCGTGCCGGGCAGTGTGGCGACCTTCGCGGGCTACCTGCGCACGGTCGAATCGGTGAGCGCCAAGGATCCGCTCACGCTCATCGTCAAGACCAGCATTCCCAACCCCGACCTGCCCCTGAACCTGGCCTCGGTGCACATCGTCAGCAAGCACGTCGGCGAAAAATCGGCCACCGAGGACTACAACGCCGGGCGCGCCGTGGTCGGCACCGGTCCGTTCAAGTTCGTCTCGTACACGCCGGGCGACCGCGTGGTGATGGCGCGCAACGACGCCTACTGGGACGGCAAGTCGCCGTGGGAGAAGGTCAACTACCGCTACATCAACAATGCCGCCGCGCGCACCGCCAACCTGCTGTCGGGCGAGGTGGACGTGATCGACAAGGTCTCGGTGGCCGACCTCGCGCGGCTGCGCCAGTCGCCCAGCGTGATGGTGTACGCCTACCCCGGCCTGCGCGTGATGCTGCTGCAACCGAGCTTCCGCCCGGGCCCGAACGAATACCTCACCGGCAACGACGGCAAGCCGCTGCCGAACAACCCGCTGCTGGACGTGCGCGTGCGCCGCGCGCTGTCGCTGGCGATCGACCGCAAGACCATCGTCGACCGCATCCTGCAGGGCGCGGCCACCGTCGCCAACCAGTGGATGCCGGCCGACACCTTCGGCTACAACCCCGACGTGAAGGACATCCCCTACGACCCGGCGCAAGCGAAGAAGCTGCTGGCCGAGGCCGGCTTTCCGCAGGGCTTCAACCTGGTGATGCACGTGCCGAACGACCGCTACCCGCAGGGTCCGGAAACGGCGCAGGCGGTGGCGCAGTTCTGGACGCGCATCGGCGTGAAAGCCAAGGTGGAAGTGGTGCCCTGGTCGGTCTATGCCGGCCACGCCAACAAGAACGACTATGCGATGAGCATGCTGGCCTGGGGCAACGGTACGGGCGAGGCCAGCTACGCGCTGGTCAACGTGCTGGCCTCGGTCGACACCAGGAAGGGCCTGGGCGCCTCCAACTGGGGCCACTACAGCAACCAGGCGGTGGACCACGCGCTGGACGCCTCCACCGAGGAGTTCAACACCGAGAAGCGCGCCGCCATCCTGCGCCACTCGGTCAAGCTGGTCTCCGACGACGTGGGCGTGCTGCCGCTGTACCACTACCAGAACGTCTGGGCCGCCAAGAAGGGGCTGAAGGTGATGCCGATGACCAGCGACCGCACCGCGGCCATGATGGTCACGAAGGACGGCAAGTAAGCGCGCCATGGCCGCCCCGTCCCCCTTTGCGCTCGGCGTCGCGCCGGCCGACGACCTGATCGACGTGCCGCGCCGCATCGTCGTGACGGGGCTGGCGCCCGGCGCGCGGGTCGGCATCGTCGCGCAGACGCGGCGGGGCAACGCCATGCTGTGGCACAGCCGCGCCGCCTTCATCGCCGATGCCGACGGCACCGTCGATCTGCCGCGCGATGCGCCGGTCGGCGGCGACTACACCGGCGTCGACCCGATGGGCCTGGTCTGGAGCCAGCGCCCGGAGGACGGCAAGGCGCGCGAGGTCTTTCCGCCGTCCGCGACCGAGCCGCTGACCACCACACTGACGGCGACCGCGCAGGGCGCCTCGGTCCACGCAAGCTTCGTGCAGCGGCTGGCCGCGCCGGGCGTGACGCGCCAGGAGGTCCGCGAGGAAGGGCTGGTCGGGACGCTCTACCTGCCGGACCCGTACGCCCACCCCGGCCCGCGCCCGGCGGTGATGGTGCTCAACGGCTCCGGCGGCGGCATCAACGAGCCGCGCGCGGCGCTGTATGCCTCGCACGGATACGCCGCCTTCGCGCTGGCGTACTTCAAGGCGCCGGGGCTGTCGGACTACATCTCCAATACGCCGCTGGACTATTTTGAGCGCGGCCTGGCCTGGCTGCGCCGGCGCGTGCGGCCGCTGCACGATTTCGTGGCCGTGAGCGGCCAGTCGCGCGGCGGCGAGCTGGCGCTGCTGCTCGGAGCGACGTTTCCCGAAGCCGTGTCCGCGGTGATCGGCTATGTGCCGGGGGCGGTGGTGCACAGCGCGCAGAATGCCGCCGATCCGGCCATCGGCCGCGAAGGCCCGACCTGGCTGTATCGCGGCCAGCCGCTGCCGCACCTGTGGGAAGGCAACCGCACCGCGACCTGGGCCCCGTTCGACGAAGGCGAGCCGCCGCACCGGCACGAACGCGCGATCCGCACGGCGCTGCGGGATGCGCAGGCCGTCGAGCGTGCCCGCATCCGCGTCGAACGCATGCGCGGGCCGGTGCTGCTGCTCTCCGCCACCGACGACGGCTCGTGGCCGTCGAGCGACTACGCGCGCATGGTCACCGCCAGGCTGGCCGAGGTGCGCCACCCGTATCCGGTCGTCCACCACGATTTTGCCGATGCCGGCCACGCCATCGTCTTTCCCTATGTGCCGACCACGCAACTGGTCTATGCGCACCCGGTGTCGGGCCGCATCAGCACCGGCGGCGGCACACCGCGCGCCAATGCGCGCGCGGACCGGCAATCCTGGGCCGCCGTGCGCCGCTTCCTGGCCGAGGCGGTGGCCGCGCGTGGCCCATCCGTTACCGCCTCACGGAGTCTCTCAGCAATGCAATCCTCTCCCGCCGACGATGTCGTCGACCGGGCCGCCGGCCTGGCCGACGGCAGCGCCACCCACACGCTGCGCCACGCGCGCGACAAGGTCGCCGTCGCCACGCAAGGCAGCCATGACGCGCTGTTCGACGCCGCCCTGCCCGGCCTGACGCTGGGCGAGCGCCTGCTGGTCGCACGGTACGCCTGCCGCCTGACGCCCGCGCCCGAACTGGGCGCGCACTATGGCGCCCGGCTGGCCGACACGCCGGTCGACGCGGCCGCGTTGCAGGCGGTCCAGCACGGCGATCCGGCCACGCTGTCCGATGCGCGCCTGCGCGCCATCCTCACCTTCACGCGCACGCTGATCGAACGCCCGATCGACGGCGACCGCGATGCCCTGCTGCGCCTGCCCGCCGCCGGCCTGAGCACGCCCGACGTGGTGACGCTGTCGCAACTGATCGCCTTCCTGTCGTACCAGACGCGGCTGGTGGCCGGCCTGCGCGCGCTGCGCGAAGCCAGCCAGGTCCAGAGCCAAACCCGCCCGGCCGACCCGTCCGCCGCCTCCACGGAGACCGCAGCATGACCGAGCCCCTGCGCACCCACGGCTTCACCAACGAACCGCTGGAATGGACGGCCTGGCTGGACGTGGTCGACCTCGGCCGCGCCACGCCCGGGCAGATCGCCGTGCTGGAAGAAAGCCACCCGAAGGCCAAGACCTCCGACTATTACCGCTTCCTGGTGCACCAGCCGGAGATCCTGCGCCAGCGCTCGGCGGCCTTCAACGCCATCATGTATGCGCCCGGCGGCCTGTCGCGCGCGCAACGCGAGCTGGCCAGCACCGTGGTGTCGCGCGTCAACGGCTGCGTGTACTGCGCCTCCGTCCACGCTCAGCGCTTCGAGCAGCTCGCCAAGCGCAACGACGTCATCCGCCAGGTCTTCGAAGATCCGCGCACGGCCGGCACCGACGCGCGCGAGCGGGCCATCGTCCAATGCTCGATCGACCTGACGCTGCGCCCCGGCGACGTGCGCGCCGAAGACCTGCAGCCGCTCCAGGCGGCCGGCCTGACCGATGCCGAGATCCTCGACCTGATCCACGCCGTCGCCATCTTCGCGTGGGCGAACCGGCTGATGCTGAACCTGGGCGAACCGGTGTTCCCGGACGAAGCCGCATAGCACCCGGGCCGGACACCGTCCGGCGGCCGGCCCGGGCACCGCGTCATCACGCCATCGGCAACTGCCGCACCGGCTTGCCGGTGAGCTGCGCCACGGCATGCGCCACCGCCGGCGCGATCGGCGGCACGGCGATCTCGCCCACGCCGCCGGGCGCCGCCGTGCTGGGCACGAGATGGGTTTCGATGACCGGCGTCTCGGCCATCCCGAGCACGGGATAATCCGGGTAGTTGGACTGCACGACCTGCCCGTCCTTGATCTCGATCTGCCCGTAAAGCGCCGCCCCCAGGCCGAAGACGACCCCGCTCTCCACCTGCTGCGCGACGATGCCCGGGTTGACGACCGTGCCGCAGTCCACTGCGCACACCACGCGATGGACGCGGGGCTTGCCGTCCTTGAGCGAGACCTCCACCACCTGCGCCACCACCGAACCGAAGCAGCCGTGCAGCGCCAGCCCGCGTGCCCGCGGCGCCCCGTCGGCCGCGCTCGCCAGGGGCTGGCCCCACCCCGCCGCCCGCGCCGCCGTGTCGAGCACCGTGCGCTCGCGCGGATGCGCCTTGAGCAGGTCGCGCCGCATCGCCAGCGGATCCAGCCCGGCGGCCGCCGCCACCTCGTTGAGAAAGCCTTCCAGGAAGAACGCCGTGTAGGAATGACCGACGCTACGCCAGAACCCCACCGGCACCGGCAGGTCGATCGCCAGGTGGGCGATGTGTTCGTGCGCAATCTCGTATGGCAGGTCGAACAGTCCTTCCACCGTATAGCGATCGATACCGGCCGAGGGCGCGCCGACCAGCCGGTCGAGCTCGACCGCCAGAATCGATTGGCCGGCACTGCGCGAGGCGAGCGCCATCACCTTGCCGTGCTCGACGCGCGCCTTCAGCCGGGCGATGGCCTGCGGGCGGTAGAAATCGTGGCGGATGTCGTCCTCGCGGGTCCAGATCACCTGCACCGGCCGACCCTCGGTGCGGGTGGCGATGGCCACGGCCTGACCGACGAAGTCCGAGTCGAGCCGTCGCCCAAAGCCGCCGCCGATCAGCGGCACGTCGATGTGCACCTGGTCGCGGCTCACGCCCGCCGCGCGCGCCGCGATCAGTTGCGCCAGTGTGCCGACCTGCGTCGGCGCCCATAGCTGCACGCGGTCCCGGGTCACCTGCGCCGTGCAGTTGACCGGCTCCAGCGCCGCATGCGCGAGGTACGGCACGCTGTACTCCGCCTCGACGACCATCGCACCGGGCGCGCCGTCGAACGCCTTCAGGCCATCGCCCGTCGACCGGTAGGTGAAACCGCCCTTGTCGCTGTCGAGCGCCGCGGCGATCTGCCGACGGATGCCGGCGGAATCGAGCGCGGCATGCGGTCCGGGGTCCCATTCCGGCTCAAGCTTCGCCACGGCCTGGCGCGCCTGCCAGTAGTGGTCGGCGACGACCGCCACACCGGGCGCGCCGCCCGCCGCGCCATCGAACGGCACCACGTAACGCACCCCGGGCATGCCCTGCGCCGCCTTCGCGTCGAAGGCCTTGAGCCGGCCGCCGAACACCGGGCACATCGCCACCGCCGCGTACAGCATCCCGGGCGGGCGGACATCGATGGCAAAGCGCGCGCTGCCGTCGGTCTTGCTGGCCACGTCGTTGCGCGGCGCCGGTTGGCCGACCAGCCGGTATTGCGACGCCGGCTTGAGCGTGACCTGCGCGGGCGGCGCGATGTCGCGCGCCCGCTGTGCCACCGCGCCAAAGTCGGCCCGCTGGCCGTCCGGGCCGATCAACTGACCGTCGCGCACGCTCACCTGCGCCGCCGGCACACTCCATGCGCGCGCCGCGGCTTCCATCAGCATGGCGCGCGCTGTGGCGGCCGCCTCGCGCACCGGCTGCCAGGCATCGGCCACGCTGCTGCTGCCGCCGGTGATGACCAGCCCGATCTCGCGCGCGCTCTTGGCCATGATCCAGCGCAGCGCGCGGGCCCAGACCTTGTCCGCGTCGTCCGGATGCAGCGGCAGCGAATTGTCGGCCACGGCGATGATGTTGCCGTAGAGGCGCTCGATGGGCGCGCTCTCCACGCTGACCCGCGCGAGCGGGATATCGAGTTCCTCCGCCGCCAGCATCGACAGCGCGGTGTGGATGCCCTGCCCCATCTCCACGCGCGGCATGGCGAGCACGACATCACCCTGCGGCGTGATCTTGATCCAGCCGTTGAGCGCCACCTCGCCGGCCTGCGCGGGAAAGTCCGTCGCATCGCCCAAGCGGCTGCGCGGCGGCAGCACGCCCCAGCCCACCACCAGCGCCCCGCCGAGGCCAAGCGCGCCCAGCAGGAACCGGCGCCGTCCGCGGCGCGGCACCGTTGCGTTGGCGCTCATGCGTGAAGCTCCCGCAGTGCCTTCGCGGCACGTTTGATGGCGGTCCGCACGCGCGGGTACGTGCCGCAGCGGCACAGGTTGGTGATGGCTGCATCGATGGCTGCATCGCTGGGATCGAGCTGCCTGGCCAGCAGGTCCGCCGCGGCCATCAACATGCCCGACTGGCAATAGCCGCACTGCGGCACCTGCTCGTCGATCCAGGCCTGCTGCAGCACATGGCGCTGGCCGGGCGCCCCGGCCAGGCCCTCGATGGTCGTGATGTGCTTGCCGGCCACCACCGCCACCGGCAGCACGCACGACCGCGCCGCCGCACCGTCCACGTGCACGGTGCACGCCCCGCAGGCGGCCACGCCACAGCCGAACTTCGTGCCGGTGAGGTTCAGGTGGTCCCGCAGCACCCACAGCAGCGGCGTGGCCGGGTCGCACTCGACCTTGACCGGCCGGCGGTTGACATCCAGGTCCATGGGGGGTCTCCCGGTCTGTCTTTCTTGTCGTCCAAGGCTACGTTCAAACGCATGGCGCTCGCAATAGGGGCGCCATTCGAACACCCGCCGGAGCAACCGCCACGACGATGCCGGCCCGCATACCGCATCGACCACCGCCCCGTCCGCACGCACCGCTCGACGGGAACACGTTACGTAACACGACCCCCGCCCGGCGTAACGGCAGGCCATGACTGCATCGCGCCCGCCAGCGCGGGGCCGCTTGCCGCAAAAGCTTGCGGGGCTTGGCTTTGCGGCTGTTCAACGCAACCGGGCAAGCGACCGCAATCACCAACGCCACGCCCTGCGCAGCACTGGCATGGAAGTTGCCCCTATCGCTTCAAACACCAGCGCCCGCCACGCAAACGATGGCCGCGCACCCCGCCCAGACAGGGCCTCACATCCCGCAGGAGGCATCATGACCGACCACACCTTCCGAGACGCCGAGATCGTCCGCGCCATCGATACCGAACTGCTGCGCCGCCGCCAGCAGTTCGAGGGGCAGCCCGTCGCGTGGAGCATCCTGTGCGAAGCCGCCCACGTGGCGACGCTGAGCGAGCGCGCGCGGATCGCCTTCATCGAGCACGCGGCAGCGGACCGGGGCGCGGATATCGCCCTGCGGCTGCTGCTGAAGGCGGAAGCGATCCGGGACTCAGTGGTGCGGTCGTTGCGGGCAGCCCTGTCGCAGGAGGAGGAAGAGGAGCCGCAGGAATCGGTGGAGCGGCTCGCGGTGCTGCATTGATGCGGCGGCCCGCTGCAAAGGCCGGCAACCGCCGCCGCACCGGCGCATCGTCACGGCCGGCTTGAAAGACGCGCGGCCCAGGCATGGCAGCACCTGGGCCGGGTATCACACCGGCGGGTTGTGCCCCGCCGGCGCACGGCAGCGGAACGGCACGCGACAACCCCGCTTTCAAAGATCGCCCCGGAATCCGCGACGAGAAAATCCGCCCGCGTTAATCCTGACAAATCTTCGTTTGTCGTGGAGATGGCTGCCAGACTTAATCCTCACTTAAATAATACGTTGGCGGCATAGCCAATTTTGGCTATTGCGAGCCAATCCTGGCCTTCTACAATCAACCGGCTTTACTTCCTTTCCGCCACTCGGGCGGGGCCTCAATCCGGCAATCGAATCGCCCCCAGACCGGATACGCCAGTCCTTCCACCACCCTCAAGCAAACCACGACCGATCAAAAAGATGCTGATTGCCGTTGTCCACCCGAATATTGAAGAAGCGGCATGGATGATGCGCGCCCTGCGCACCGAAGGCTACAGCGCAGCCCATTATGCCAATACCAGGGAATTTCTCAGGAGCATCAAGCGGGATTCGCACGATCTCGTGATGATCTCGGATACCGCCTCCCACGTCGCACTGAGCAAGCTCCCGATGCTGATCCGCGCCCGCCTGCAACAGCACACGCCGCTGCTGCTCGTCGGACACAATCACGACGAGGACGCCGTTGCCGCCGGCCTGGGTGCCGGCGCGGATGGCTATATCGCGCTGCCGATCAGTTCGGCATTGTTTGCCGCGCGGGTCGCCGCGCTGCTGCGACGCGTCTACCCGATCCGCGCGGCGAGACAGACCTTCATGGTCGGTCCCTATGAACTCAATCAGCGTGAATACAGGATTAAATTGCACGGGGCCGATATTCCCCTGAGCCACACCGAGGCTCGCCTGGCCATCTTTCTCTTTTGCAATATCGGCCGCGTCCTGTCCAGGAGCCATTTGTTTGCGCTCGTCTGGCGACGGGAGTCTCTGGACCTGACGCGCACGATCGACCGCTACGTGTCGCGGCTGCGCGCCAAGCTGGAACTGCATCCAGGCAATGGCATGCGCATCCGGGCCATCTACAGCATGGGGTATCGGCTCGAACTCGCGCAGGAGATGGGCTGCCAGCCCCTGATCAGGGCCGCCTCCTGAGGATCGCCGCCGCCCGACCGCAGGGCCGGAACAGCGCGTCATTACCCGCTCTGGCTATTGCGGTGCGGCATTCCCGCCCTACACTGAAGCGGATGTCTCCTCCCCCCTTTTGGTGGTTTGAGCCTGGGCACCCGGTGCCCGGGCTTTTTTATCGGCCCGGCTTCCTGACTGGCGGCATGCGGCGGCGCGGGCGGGAGGCCATGTGCGCAACGCCCTTGCGTCGATCCCGCCGCGTTCTCAACCGCCTTCAGCCCGTGCCCGCGGGGCCCCCTCCATTGCGTCGGAGTCTTCCGCGCGCTCCGCCTGGTAGAGCACCGTCCGGTTGCGCCCGCTGCGCTTGGCCTGATAGAGCGCGAGATCGGACAGCTTCAGGACGGCATCGACCTCCTCCGAAGCGCGCGGATAGTGCGCCACGCCAAGCGAAACCGTCACCACTCGCCCGGTCGGATTCGGCCGCGCCTCCACGGCCCGGCGCAGGCGCTCGGCCGTCTTGAAGGCGCCCTCCGGCGTGGCATCGGGCAGCAGGAGGATGAACTCTTCCCCGCCGATGCGGCCCGCGATGTCGTCATGCCTGGCCTGCTCCCGGATCAGCGCGGCAATGTGCTTGAGCACCTGGTCTCCGACATCGTGCCCGTCCCTGTCGTTGATCCGCTTGAAGTGATCGACGTCCAGCATGACGGCCGAAAACGGCCGATGCGGCCCGGCGAGCAAGCGCAGCGCATTCGCCACGCCCCGGCGGTTGTACAGGCCGGTCAGGGGATCGGTCAGCGCCTCATGGTCGAGCCTGGCCAGACGGGCGCTGGTCAGGCGCGTCCCGCGCAGCAGCGCGCGCTTGAGGCGATGCGCCTCGATGTACCACGAGGATACGGTCTTGATCCGCTCCAGGCGCTCCGGTGTCGCCACCAGCCGGGCCTCGTTGGCCAGCTCCACGAGCGGACGGGAAATCGACCGGGCAAACCACCAGATGAAGACGATCGACAGCACGAAGAAGGGAACGCTGTGCGACAACGTCACCAGCATCAGGCCATTGAGATCGCGCAGCGTCGTCTCGGTGGGCTTCTGGACCACGATGCCCCACCCCGTCGACGCGACCGGCGCATAGCCGGCGAGCATGTCGACCCCGTGCAGGTTCTCGAGGCGCTGGGCCCCCGCAAGCCCCTTCATCACCTCGGCCACCGCCGGATTCGCGCGGCTCATGTCGCCGACATTGCCGCTGATCGGATGGTAGATGACTGTCCCATCGCGATCGACCACATAGACATAGGAGCCGTCGCGATAGTAGTGATGGACAAAAATCGTGTGGAGGAGATTCTTCTCGTTCAGATAGATCGTGCCGCCGACATAGCCCAGCAGATGGCCCTGGCCGTCGATCACTGGATGGGACAGGAAGATGAGCAACCGCCCCGTCGGCGGCGTGAACGGCTTGCTGATCTCGGGAACGCGGGTCTCGAGCAGTCGCCGCCCCCAGTCGCTGCGCATGGCCTTCAATTGCAGGCTGGCCGGCGAAGACGCGATGACCGTCCCGTCACGGCGCACGATGACGACCGAGTTGAGGCTGCCCGTCTGCGCGCGCAGCCGCTCGGCTTCTTCCGTCAACCGCGCGGGGTCCTCCATGTGCGCGGCCAGCAGGCCCGCACCATAGGCCAGCTCCTGCATCGTGACGCCGATGGCCGAATCGGTCGACTCGGCCAGCTTGGCCGCATAGACGCGGTTGGCTTCCAGAGCATTCCGGATCAGCAGATCGCGCTGCGTGCGATAGCTGGAATACATGGCATTGGCCATGGTCAGCAGCACCGAGCCCAGGGCCAGCAGCAGAATCAATCCGCCCAGCCCCATCCTCGGTGTGCTTCTGGCGAGTCGAAAACGCGGCGGCACAGGCATCGGTCATGCCGAAACAAGAATTGGGGGCATCGTAGCATGGCCCCAAGCGTCTCAGCTCGACCCGCCAAACCCTGAGCGTGCGCGACAGGATGGCCAGGAGCCGATGGTCCCCCCGACCGCCGTGCGCGCTGTGATCGGCACGGCACCGCCCCCGCTCAGGCGAGCCGGAAGGACGCAACCGCGCGGTCCAGCTCCTGCCCTTGCTGCTCCAGGGATTGTGAAGCCGCCGCCGCCTGCTCCACCAGCGCCGCGTTGTGCTGCGTCACCTGGTCCATCTGGCCCATCGCGTAGCTGATCTGCTCGATGCCGCCGGTCTGCTCCTCGGAAGCCTGGGTGATCTCGTGGATGATCGCCGTGACCTTTTCGACCGCGAGCGTGACTTCGTGCATCGTGCGCCCCGCCTGCTCGGCCGCGCCCGAACCGGTCGAGATCTTCTCCAGCGACGCGCCGATCAGCTCCTTGATGTCCTTGGCCGCGCTGGACGAGCGCTGCGCCAGCGTGCGCACCTCGCTTGCCACCACGGCGAACCCGCGGCCCTGCTCGCCCGCGCGGGCCGCCTCGACCGCCGCGTTCAGGGCCAGGATATTGGTCTGGAACGCAATGCTCTCGATGATGCCGGTGATCTCGCCGATCTTGACCGACTCCCGGCTGATGTCGCCCATCGTTTCCACCACTTGGCCCACCTCCGCGCTGCCCTTCAGGGCCACCGCCGAGGCATCGACGGACAGCGCGTTCGCCTGCCGGGCGTTGTCGGCGTTCTGCCGCACCGTCACGGTCAACTGCTCCATGGTCGAGACGGTCTGCTGCAGCGAAGAGGCCTGCTCCTCGGTACGCGAGGACAGATCGACGTTACCGGCCGCAATCTGCGCCGAGCCGACCGAGATGGCGCTGGCGGCGCCACGCACCGCCCCGACGATCTCCGCCAGGCTCCGCTGCATGGCGGCCATCGACTCCAGCACGCTCCCCTTCGGCGCGGCTTGCGCATGGGGCATCGGCGCGAGATCCCCCGACGCGATCTTCCGGGTGATCTCGTTGAGCACCGCGGGCTCCGTGCCGAGCGCCCGCAGCAGCCTGCGCGTGATCACCAGGCCCAGCCCGACCGCCAGCGCGACGGAGGCCAGGCTGACGCCGATCACGATGCTGCGCAGCCATGCGGCGCGCGCCTGCGCCTCCTGCAGGGCCCGCTTGGACAGCTCGGCACCGACGCTCGCGTACACCTTCACGGCCTTGACCAGCGCATCGAGCAGCGGCTTGCACTCGGCGTTGATCTTCTGGTTGGCCGCCTCGCGCTGCCCGTCCGCCGCCAGCTTGACGATGCCCAGCGCGACCGGACCATAGGCGTTCTCGATACGCCGGATGTCCCCGCCCAGTTGCCGCGCCCTGTCCGTGACACCCGGCGCGGCCAGTCGGGCTTCCAGTTCGGCAAGGCCGGCCTGGACTTCCTCATGGGCCCGTTCGGCTTCCGCCTTTTCAAACACCCGCTCCTCGTCCGTCGTCGCCAGCACCAGATTGCGCGCAGCGATGGCGCGGCGGTCAACGGCAGACCGGATCCGGTTGACCAGCATCACACGGGCATTCACGCCATCGACAAATCCGGTAAACCGCTCATTGGCGCCGTCCAGCGCAAAGATGGAAAAACCCGAAAGTGCCACGACGATTGCCGCCAGCAAACCGAAACTGGCGAGCAACTTGGCTTTGATCGTCATGCGATGCAGACCCATAACTTCCCCTTAATAACGTTTAAAAATTCAAAAACCCTCAAATAAAACAAGCGGATTCGCGCGTGAAATACCTGTCGCACTGCACAAACGGGAAGTCGGCCAAACCGATTTGTTCTACATAGACCTTTCGTATTAGTTGAGAAAAATTGAATCAATGAAACACGGCACTTACACAGGCCGGTCAAACAGCCCTAAGCAAATTATCAGAATCATCGGAATGCGCCATCAGCGCCAGGATGGCATGCCAGATCGATACCCGCGCCGGAAAGCTCGGGCCCGCTGATCGCGTAAAAGAGATCGGAGAAGCGTGATGTCGACCGCTGTCTCAAGACAGCGCAAGGCTGGATGCAGCCGGATACCGCTCAAGGCATCGAGGAAAGACGTATTCCTCTTTCCGGCCGGAATGCGCGTGCCGCATTCGATTCAGCGTGAAAAGGACGCCCAGAAGAAATCCGGGCGCCGAAAACTCGCCGAAGGATTGGCGATTACAGCGACACATATTCTGGCAGAAGCCCTGCCCGGATTTTGCTACCGCAGAGAAAACCTGAATATTGAGGTGCACGGCCATCGCATTAACACAAGCCGATAATTATCAGCAACGGCAATTCGCACGCCTTTTGCGATGGTTCAAGCAATAACAATCCAATTGCCTCGGGCAGAGATTCCAGCGGATAGGGCGGAATTCATCCGCGAAGGCTGGGCCGGCCCCAGCTTCCGATAATCCCTGCCTATAACACCTTCATACCCTGCCCCAGCGGGGAGACGGCATACCACGTGGCCAGCACCGCCACGCCCACCCGGTTTGCACAACCGGTCTTGTCCATGATGTGCTTCAGATGCTGCTTCACGGTGTTCTCCGAGATGGAGGCCAGCAGCGCGATCTCGGCGTTGCTTTTTCCCTTGCCGATCCACGCCGCCACCTGCCGCTCTCTTTCGCTCAGCAGCGACATCACCCGCAAAGCGTTGTGCCACGTCTTCTCGGTATCGGCGACAGCCCGCATCAGCGTGCGATGCAGCACGGGCGTCAGATCGCGCAAGATCGACGCGAGGAAAGGCACGTTGACCGAAGCCAGCCGATGGAAGCTGAAATAGGTCCCGATGCAATGACCTTCATCGTAGACACCGTCGGCAACGGCATTTCTCAGGTCGTGTGCGATGAACTTGGCGAGCCACCCCCGATCGATTTCAGCCGCCGGCGCGGCGGCATCGAAATACACAGGGTTGCGCGTGGCGAACCAGCGCCGCATCAACGGCGTATCGATTCCGCCGGCCACATTCTGGATGGCCGCCAAATACTCGATCGGAAAATCGACCGCGACGATGTGGTCCATCAGAACACCGGCGGAGGTGATCCGGCCGTGGCTGCAGACCATGCACTGATTTTTCAGGATGGTGCTGACGTGATTGCGGATCCACGCCTTGAATTCATCGATGTTCTGAACTGCCTCTGCCGCGGCCAGGCAGTGCTCTATGGCATTGATCTGCATTTTTCTTATTGATTCCCGTCCCTGGACCCGCATTTTATCCGAGGCATCGGGGCCGGTCGATTATCAACAAGGGCAGGCAACCCCTTTCCTCAGCAAAAAACACAATCCCAAAATCAGCATAATGAAATTTATCTTTTTCAATTTCGAAATAATTATGTCTCGTATTAATCTGAATTCAGCCATCCTGAATCCCGAAGCCTCATGCGGCGCACTTGCCCACCAGTGTGCCGACATCCACGGATCGGGCGCCGCGCACACAGGAGACCGCCGGATCTCGTGACACTCCAGCGGATCAACTGACCGCTGTACCTGCGGGGCTCGATCGTTCAGTCGGCCGTCTCCGCCGTACAAGAGGCCTACCGACCCGGAGGAAGGCCAACGCTTGGGGATGCGACCGCTCCGCCCTTGTCTCTGTGATGAAAAATGCACCGCGCCCCAAGGCCTGGCAGCCAGCGGCGCCCTGCAAGCCAGCTCACCTCGGGCTTGAAAACGTTTGCCTGCAAACATTCGATAATTCGCCACTCTCTCGCCCCTCAATTTCCTTCATAAATCACCGTTAGGGAAGTGCGGACCGGGTTCGCTACGCGTTGCAGGTCAAGGCGCAAAGCACAGGCTCCCGGCACGCATTTTCATCACAGACCGCATGCTTGCTCCGGGGGCGCGGGTGAGGCTGGAGGCGATTTAGCGAAATGAACGTCACGGAAGACGAGGTGGTGTTTCGTCCAGCCAGCTTGCTGGACATCCCGTCGATCTATCAGTTGGTCCAGTTGGGGAGCGTGGCAGGAACCTATGCGGACGCCTATCTTGGTGGCAGCGGCCACATCCTGTTGCTCAAGCAATTACTTGGCGTGTGTCTGTCCCCGTGGTTTTGCGGTGGCTCCAGTGGCGACGGGCTGTCGCCGCTCGCGGTGCTGGAGGTTGGCGACGAACTCCTCGGCTTCGCATGGACCCAGCAGGTCGCAAGCGCAGGGCATCCGCTTGTGACCGTGTTGATGCTCTCGATTGCGCCGGAGCACGCTGGCAAGGGCTATGGGCAGACCCTGCTCGGTAACGTCGTCCGGCGACTGCCCAAGGGCGCGCTCGTGCGCGCCGAGTGCACGCGATATGCAAGCCGGATGAAAACCCTGCTGCGCCGCGCCGGATTTATCCGGCGCAGGCAAAGCCTGGTCAAGCCGGGCTGCCATGGACTTGACGTGTATGAGAAAACGATCGAGTGAGGTGTGGGGAGGCTGTTTGCGCTGACACCGAGCGCTGCGACCATCTCACAGCAAACCACGGATGCTCGGCGTTGGTCGATCCCGACGCCTCTGCCTGGGGTTCTCCACAAACGCGGCGCCCTACCCCGAACTGAGCACCCCAGCGGAACTGCGTCGCCATTGCTGATCAACGGGGGATCACGCGAGGCCTGGATTGCGCCGAGCCCATTCCTTTAACAGCACGGCCAATTCGTCAGCATCGGCAATGGACTCCAGACCTTTCTCTTCCATCAGAAGAAGACCATCTGCCCCAAGATTCTGAATTCATAGGATCCTGCGCAGTCTGCAGACAATCCGCTGTACTCGTAAGGAACGAATCAACGGATATCGCAAATCTCGATCTTCATAATGAATTTCAAAATACACTCGACCGACAACCAAATCGTCTGGCTATTTCATTCCCAGGGCCTTAGTGCGACCAGGGAGCGGCGACTCTAATGGCATGAGCGTGTATCTTGGCGCGGTACGTGGCGCAATCAATTGCGCCAGTCTGCCTAAAAGACCACAACCCGGAAAGGCTTCTTGGGTGGGTGCCGGCGTTAATTGACAGTAATTTGACTGACCCGGAGACCGCGCCACCGCAATGGGCACCCTGCGGTCGTCCCCGACAGCCAATTCGGCAGCCTAAATTGTGGGTAGTGGTGCGGGTAGGAGCACCAGCAGGGCTGCAAGCCTTGCGCAGCAAGGGCTTGAGGGAATTCTTGGCGGAGAGAGGGGGATTCGAACCCCCGATAGGCTATTAACCTATACACGCTTTCCAGGCGTGCGACTTAAACCACTCATCCATCTCTCCGGAAGCCCGCGATTGTAGCACATTGGGCGGCTCCGCCAACCCCCTTCCTCGCGCGCCATAGACGTACTGCCGGTCCACACCACTTGAGCACAGCATCATCGCCCCATGCTGTCACGACGGGCACGCGCCAGCGCAATGGGATGCCCCCCACGACGGCAAAGGCGCGTTCGGAGCACCATCGCCAGCACGCGGTCTGCCGGCGCCACGCCGTCCCCACGCCACTGAATGCGCTCGCCGGTGATGTGCTGACGCGCCGTAGCAACGTCGGCGATTTGCCACGGCCGGCGCAGCGCAATGCCGCGCTGGTCGAAGAAGCGGCGGCCGCTTCGCAATCGCTGGAAGACCAGGGCCGGGCCGCTACAGCGGATCGCGTAGATAGCCGACCAGCCGGTCCACCACCGGCCGGTTCGGCCGGGTCAGCAAGCTGACGATCACGGCGGCGGCAAACCCGGCCGGCACGCCAAACGCGCCCGAAGCGATCGGGTCCACGCCGAACCACGGCTGCCCCAGGATGCCCGTCATGCGCGTGAAGAACGGATAGTTGACGAAGATGTAGTACACGCTGACCGCCAGCCCGGTCAGCATGCCCGCGATGGCGCCGGCCCGGTTGGTGCGCTTCCAGAACACGCCCAGCACCAGCACCGGGAAGAAGCACGACGCCGCCAGCGAGAACGCCGCGCCGACCAGGAACAGGATGTTGCCCGGCTTGAGCGAGGTCACGTAGGCTGCCAGCAGCGCCACGCCCAGCAGCACCACCTTGGCGCCGGTCACGCGGCGCTGGTGGCTCGCGCTGTTGTCGATCATGTGGAAATACACATCGTGCGACAGCGCATTGGCAATCGTCAGCAGGAGCCCGTCGGCGGTCGACAGTGCGGCGGCCAGCGCGCCCGCCGCGATCAACCCGGACATCACGTACGGCAACCCCGCAATCTCGGGCGCGGCCAGCACGATCATGTCGGGCTGGATCATTACCTCGGCCCATTGCACGATGCCGTCGCCGTTGATGTCGCGCAGCGCGAACACCGGCGGATCCACCTTGCGCCACGGCACGATCCACTGCGGCAGGTCGGCGAACGGGCTGCCCACCAGGTGCTGCAGCAGGTCCAGCTTCACCAGTGCTGCCAGCGCCGGCGCCGACACGTACAGCAGCACGATGAAGAACAGCGTCCAGCCGACCGAGTTGCGCGTCTCGCGCACCGACGGCGTGGTGTGGAAGCGCGTCAGGATGTGCGGCAGGCTGGCCGTGCCCACCATCAAGCAGAACACCAGCAGCACGAAATTCAGCCGCTGCCGGCCGCGCTCGGCCTCGGAAGCCGACGGAAACGGCTCGATCGAGGGCGGCGCCACGCGGCTGCGCGCCAGTGCCTCCTCGCGCTGCTGGTTCCACAGGATGGCAGCGGTGGCCGCATCGGGCGGAAACGCCTCGCGCGCGCGTTCGAGCGCCTTGATCTCGCGCAGCGGCGCGTTGCGTTCGCGCGCGAGCTCGAGCTGCGCGTTCAGCGCTTCGCGCGTTTCGTCGAAGGATGGCGGCAGCCGCGCGATGCGGTCCTGCAGCGCCTGCGCCTCGGCCAGGAAGTGGTCGCGCACGGCCTGCTCGGCGGGGTCGTGCGCGATGCGCTGCTCCGCGGCCTCGATCTGCCGCAGCAGCCGGCCAGTGGAAAGCTGCGGCACCGGATCGTGATACCGGTGCCAGCCGATCATCGCCACCACGCCCAGGAACGACACGATCAGGATGATGTACTGCGCCACCTGCGTCCACGTCACCGCGCGCATCCCGCCCAGGAACGAACACACCAGGATGCCCGCCAGCCCGAAAAACACCCCCACCGAAAACTCCACGCCGATGAAGCGCGTGACCACCAGCCCCACGCCCTGGATCTGCGCGACGAGGTAGACGAACGAGCACAGCGTCGCGCCCAACACCGCGATGCCGCGCACGACCGCACTGCCACCCCGCTCGCCGTTGCCGTAGCGCGTGGCGAGGAAGTCCGGCACCGTGTAGCCGCCGAACTTGCGCAGGTACGGCGCCAGCAGAAAGGCGACCAGGCAGTAGCCGCCGGTCCAGCCCATCACGTAGGCCAGCCCCTCGTAGCCGGAGGCGAACACGATGCCCGCCAGGCCGATAAACGATGCGGCGCTCATCCAGTCGGCGGCGGTGGCCATGCCGTTGAAGAAAGCCGGCACGCGGCGCCCGGCCACGTAGTACTCGGTCAGGTCCGCCGTGCGGCAGATCAGCCCGATGCAGGCATAGATCGCGATGGTGACGAACAGGAACACATAGCCGAGCCACACGCCCGGCCCGCGCACACGCTCGATCGCCCCCATCATCACGATGAAGAGCAGCAGCCCGACGGTATAGAGCCCGTAATAGACAAACAGCCGCTTGCGCAAGCGGCTGTCTGCGAAGAGATCGGTGGCGGCCAAGGCAGTCGACCGGCGCCGGGATCAGCGGGCTTCCTTGAGCTGCTCCAGGATGGCCGGGTTCTCCAGCGTGGACGTGTCCTGCGTGATGTCCTCGCCCTTGGCGATCGAGCGCAACAGGCGCCGCATGATCTTGCCCGAGCGCGTCTTGGGCAGGTTGTCGCCGAAGCGGATGTCCTTGGGCTTGGCGATCGGGCCGATCTCCTTGCCGACCCAGTTGCGCAGGTCGGTGGCGATCTGCCGGGCTTCGTCCCCGTTCGGGCGCGTGCGCTTGAGCACCACGAAGGCGCAGATGGCCTCGCCGGTCATGTCGTCGGGGCGGCCCACCACGGCGGCCTCGGCCACCAGCGGATTGGCCACCAGTGCCGATTCGATCTCCATCGTGCCCATGCGGTGGCCCGAGACGTTCAGCACGTCATCGATGCGGCCCATGATGGTGAAGTAGCCGGTCTCCTTGTCGCGCACCGCGCCGTCGCCGGCCAGGTAAAGCTTGCCGCCCAGCTCGGCCGGGAAGTAGCTCTTGCGGAAGCGCTCCGGATCGCCCCAGATGGTGCGGATCATCGACGGCCACGGCCGCTTGACGACGAGGATGCCGCCCTGCCCGTTCGGCACGTCCTGCCCGGTCTCGTCGACGATGGCGGCCAGGATGCCCGGCAGCGGCAGCGTGCACGAGCCCGGCACCAGTGGCGTCACGCCCGGCAGCGGCGAGATCATGTGACCGCCGGTCTCGGTCTGCCAGAAGGTATCGACGATCGGGCAGCGGCCGCCGCCGATGTTCGTGTGGTACCACATCCAGGCTTCCGGGTTGATCGGCTCGCCCACGGTGCCCAGCAGGCGCAGGCTGGACAGGTCGTACTGCTTCGGGTGGCTCTTCTCGTCGGCCTCGGCAGCCTTGATCAGCGAGCGGATCGCCGTCGGCGCGGTGTAGAAGGTGTTGACCTTGTGCTTCTGGATCATGCCCCAGAAGCGGCCGGCGTTCGGGTAGGTCGGCACGCCCTCGAACACCACCTGGGTGGCGCCGGCGGCGAGCGGACCATAAGCGATATAGGTGTGGCCGGTGACCCAGCCGATGTCGGCGGTGCACCAGAAGATGTCGTCGTGCTTCAGGTCGAAGGTCCACTGCATCGTCAGCAGCGCCCACAGCAGGTAGCCGCCGGTGCTGTGCTGCACGCCCTTGGGCTTGCCGGTCGAGCCCGAGGTGTAGAGGATGAACAGCGGATGCTCGGCACTGACCGGCGTCACCTCGCAGGTATCGGGCTGGCCGGCTTCGACCTCGTCCATGGCGCGGTCACGGCCTTCGACCCAGTTCACGCCGGCGCCGGTGCGCCGATAGACGACCACGTGCCGGACAGCCTCGGTGCCCTCCATCGCCAGGGCCTCGTCGGCGATGGCCTTGAGTGGCAACGCCTTGCCACCGCGCATCTGCTCGTCGGCGGTGATGACGGCGATGGCCCCCACGTCGACGATCCGCTCCTGCAGCGACTTGGCCGAGAACCCGCCGAACACCACCGAGTGCGTCGCGCCGATGCGCGCGCAGGCCTGCATGGCGACGACGCCTTCGACCGACATCGGCATATAGATCACCACCCGGTCGCCCTTGCGGATGCCGAGCGCTTTCAGGCCATTGGCGAAGCGGCACACGCGGGCATGCAGTTCGCGATAGGTGACGCGCGCGACCGTGCCGTCGTCGGCCTCGAAGATCACGGCGACCTTCTCGGCGTTGCCGTTCTCCAGGTTGCGCTCGAGGCAGTTGTACGAGGCATTGAGCTCGCCGTCCTCGAACCACGTGTAGAACGGCGCCTTGGACTCGTCGAGGACCTTGGAGAAAGGCTTGTGCCACAGCAGGTGCTCGTGCGCCAGGCGCGCCCAGAAGCCCTCGTAGTCGCGCTCGGCCTCGGCACACAAGGCGCGGTAAGCGTCCATGCCGGCGATGTTGGCCTGCTTGACGAAGGACGCGGGCGGCTCGAAGACACGCGTTTCCTGCAGAACAGATTCAATGCCAGTCATGATGTCTCCTGATAGCGATGTCTGTCATCGTTTTGCCGCGAATCTAAGCAGCCGGCCTTACTCCAGCCTTACGCAAGCGCGACGCGCACCGGCTGCCGCAGTGTGTCATACAGCGCATTACTATAATGCGTCACCCGCGGCCGCCGCATCCACCGCAGTGCAGCATGGCTGCCCGCGCGGCGGCCGCCTACGGCATCATCGCGCTGGAAGAGGCGCTGGGCTGGGCGCACGGCGTGGCGCTGGTCTGCGTGGTGGCGGGCATCCTGGTGGCAAGCTGGCCGGACCGTGCCGCGCGGGCGCATTCCCGATCTGCTGGGCCCGCTCGATCCGCCGCTGGACCGCGACTGACACGCAGCCCCGTCGCAACCTCAGCCGCCTGACAGGCGCGCAACGTTAAAATCACGCGGTTTTCCCGTCCCATCCTTCCCGAGCATGAAGTCGTCCGTCGCCCCGCTGCGCCCGATTCCCCGCCTGATCTTCTTTTCGCGCTGGCTGCAACTGCCGCTGTACCTGGGCCTGATCGTCGCCCAGGCCGCCTATGTCTACCTGTTCCTGGTCGAGGTCTGGCACCTGGTGGTGCACCTGGGCGAGTTGGACGAGACCAAGATCATGCTGGCCGTGCTGGGCCTGATCGACGTGGTGATGATCTCCAACCTGCTGATCATGGTGATCATCGGCGGCTACGACATCTTCGTGTCCAAGCTGGGCATCGAAGGCCACGAGGACGAGCCGGAATGGCTCGACCACGTCAACGCCGGGGTGCTGAAGGTCAAGCTCTCCATGGCGCTGATCAGCATCTCGTCGATCCACCTGCTCAAGACCTTCATCGACGCCGCGCGGAAAGACACCCACACGATCCTGTGGCAGGTGACGATCCACGTGGCGTTCCTGGTCTCGGCCCTGGTGATGGCCTGGGTGGACCGCCTCGTCTCGCACGCCCACCCGCACGCCGCGACCGCCGACGCACACTGACGCGGCGCCCGCCACCGGGCGATTCCGACCAATCCGGTCGGGCAATCCCCCCCGGCATTGCGTGTATGATTCCGGGCTGGTTTGAGCCGGCGGCACCTTGCCGCCGGTGCGCAGCGCAGGTCACTGCCCCTGCGGTTGCCGCGCCCGGTTACCCATTCCTACATCGTTGGTCCCCACCATGACCGTCATCCGTCAAGAAGACCTCATCCAGAGCGTCGCCGATTCCCTGCAGTACATCAGCTACTACCACCCGATGGACTACATCACTGCTCTGGGCCGCGCCTATGAGCAGGAGCAGAGCGCGGCCGCCAAGGATGCCATCGCGCAGATCCTGACGAACAGCCGCATGTGCGCCGAAGGCAAGCGCCCGATCTGCCAGGACACCGGCATCGTCACCGTGTTCCTGACGGTCGGCATGAACGTGCGCTGGGATGGCGCCACCATGAGCCTGGAAGACATGGTCAACGAAGGCGTGCGCCGCGCTTACAACGACGTGGACAACAAGCTGCGTGCCAGCGTGCTGGCGGATCCGGCCGGCAAGCGCACCAACACGAAGGACAACACCCCGGCGGTGATCAACATGTCGATCGTGCCGGGCGATACGGTGGATGTGATCGTCGCGGCCAAGGGCGGCGGCTCGGAAGCCAAATCCAAATTCGTGATGCTCAACCCGTCCGACTCGATCGTCGACTGGGTGCTCAAGACCGTGCCGACCATGGGCGCCGGCTGGTGCCCGCCGGGCATGCTGGGCATCGGCATCGGCGGCACCGCCGAGAAGGCCATGCTGCTGGCCAAGGAAGCCCTGATGGAGCCCATCGACATCCAGGACCTGATCGCCCGCGGCCCGTCGAACCGCGCCGAAGAACTGCGCATCGAGCTGTACGAGAAGGTCAACGCATTGGGCATCGGCGCGCAGGGCCTGGGCGGCCTCGCCACCGTGCTCGACGTGAAGATCAAGGACTACCCGACCCACGCCGCCAACCTGCCGGTCGCCATGATCCCGAACTGCGCCGCCACCCGCCACGCGCACTTCACGCTGGACGGCAGCGGCCTGGCCAAGCTGGAAGCGCCGGACCTGTCGCAATGGCCGCAGGTCGAATGGGCGCCGAACACCGAGACGTCCAAGCGCGTCGACCTGGACGCGCTCACGCCGGAAGAAGTCGCCTCGTGGAAGCCGGGCCAGACCCTGCTGCTCAACGGCAAGATGCTCACCGGCCGCGACGCCGCGCACAAGCGCATCGCCGACATGCTGGCCCGCGGCGAGCAACTGCCGATCGACTTCACCAACCGCGTGATCTACTACGTCGGCCCGGTCGATCCGGTGCGCGACGAAGTCGTCGGCCCGGCCGGCCCGACCACGGCCACGCGCATGGACAAGTTCACCGAGACGATGCTCGCCAAGACCGGCCTGATCGCCATGGTCGGCAAGGCCGAGCGCGGCCCGGTCGCCATCGAGGCCATCCAGAAGCACAAGTCGGCCTACCTGATGGCCGTGGGCGGCGCGGCCTACCTGGTGTCCAAGGCCATCCGCGGCGCGAAAGTGCTGGCCTTCGAAGACCTGGGCATGGAAGCCATCTATGAGTTCGACGTAAAGGACATGCCCGTCACCGTGGCGGTCGACAGCTCGGGCACCTCGGTGCACAAGACCGGCCCGGCGGAATGGCAGGCCAAGATCGGCAAGATTCCGGTCGCCGCCGCGTAATCCGCGCATCCCCATCACACGCGCCTAACGTGACGGCACGCGCGCAGGCACCGGTCGGGGTCTTCGACTCCGGCCTCGGAGGACTCTCCGTCCTGCGCGCGATCCGCGCCGAACTGCCGGCCGAATCCCTCCTCTACCTGGCGGACTCCCGCCATGCCCCGTACGGGGAAAAGTCTCCCGAATTCATTGCCGAGCGCACGCTGCGCGTATGTGAATGGCTGGTCGGCCAGGGCTGCAAGGCACTGGTGATCGCCTGCAACACGGCCACGGCGCAGGCCGTGCACCTGCTGCGCGAGCGGCTCGCCGTGCCGGTGATCGGCGTCGAGCCGGGCCTGAAGCCCGCGGTGGCCACATCGCAAAGCCGGGTGGTCGGCGTGCTGGCAACCGAAAGCACGCTGCGCAGCGACAAGTTCGCGCGCCTGCTGGGCAACGTGTCGGGCGATTGCCAAGTGCTGTGCCAGCCGGGCTACGGTCTCGTTCCCTTGATCGAACGCGGCGACACGCACTCGCCCGCCGTGCTGGAACTGTTGCAGGCCTATCTGCAACCGATGCTCGATGCCGGCGCCGACACACTGGTGCTCGGCTGCACGCACTATCCATTCCTGCGGGACGCCATCCAGGAGATCGCGGGCGAGCGCCTCGCGCTGATCGACACCGGCCACGCCGTGGCCCGCCATCTCGGCCGCACACTGGCGGCCGCGCACCTGCAGGCCGCGGGTGCCGCCGCCTCGCCGCGCTTCCTGAGCACCGGAGATGTGCTGCCGCTGCAGGCCATGGTGGCCGCGCTGCTAGGCGAGGCACCGATGGCGCAGCGGGTCGACATCGGCGACGCAGCCATACCGCCGCTCGCTTCGCACCTGTAAAGACAAGCGGGCCCGCCGGAATACGGCGGGCCCGCTTGATAACGGCAACGGCATCAGCGGGAGCGATGGCTCCCCGGAACCAGCGACGCTGCGCCGCCGGCCCGACCGAAAGGATGCAGCCTTAACCGGCGCTCGCGGCGTCCGCTTGCGCGGCGGACTGGGCGGGAACCGCCTCCGCCTCGACGACCTCATCCTCTTTCTCATACTTCGCCACCACGGCGGTGGCGATGCTGTTGCCGATCACGTTGGTCGCCGTGCGGCCCATGTCGAAGAACTGGTCGATGCCGAGGATCAGCAGCAGGCCCGCTTCGGGCAGATGGAACATCGGCAGCGTAGCTGCCACCACCACCAGCGAAGCGCGCGCCACGCCGGCCATGCCCTTGCTGGTCAGCATCAGCACCAGCAGCAGGGTCAGCTGCTGCGTGAAGCCCATTTCGATGTTGTAGGCCTGCGCGATGAACAGCACGGCAAAGGCCTGGTACATCATCGAACCATCGAGGTTGAACGAGTAGCCCAGCGGCAGCACGAAGCTGGAGATGCGCTTGGGCACGCCAAAGCGGTCCAGCGCTTCGATGGTCTTCGGATACGCCGACTCGCTGCTGGCGGTCGCGAAGGCCAGCAGGATCGGCTCGCGGATCAGCGAAGCCAGGCGCCCGATGGAGCGGCCCAGCAGCAGGTAGCCCACCAGGAACAGGACCGCCCACAGCAGCGCCAGGCCCAGGTAGAACTCGGCGATCAGCTTGCCGTACGTCACCAGCACGCCTACGCCTTCCACCGTGATGGCGGCGGCCATGGCGGCAAACACGCCCAGCGGCGCAAAGCGCATCACGTAGTCGGTGATGCGGAACATCAGCTTGGTCAGTTCCTCCAGACCGCGGCCGATGACCGTCTCCATCGGCTTCTCGACGCTCGCCAGCGCGGCACCGAAGAACAGCGAGAACACCAGGATCTGCAGGATCTCGTTGTTCGCCATCGATTCAACGATGCTGCGCGGGAAAACGTGGGTGAAGAAGCCCTTGAGCGTGAAGTCGCCCGTCTTGAGCGCCACCGTCGCCGATACATCCGGCAGCGGCATGTTCAGCTGCGTGCCGGGCTGGAAGAAGTTGACCAGCACCATGCCCAGCGCCAGCGAGATCGCCGATGCGGTGACGAACCACAGCATCGCGCGCAGGCCGATGCGCCCGACCGAGCGTCCGCCGCTCATGCTCGCCAGCCCCGTCACCAGGGTCGAGAAGACTAGCGGCGCGATGATCATTTTGATCATGCGCAGGAAGATGTCGGTCACGATATTGAAGTACGAGGCGAGTTCCTTGGCCGCCTGGGCGTCCTTCGCATACTCGTGGCAGCCCCAGCCGACCGCGATGCCGAGCAGCATCGCTACGCCGATATGGGTGGTCAGGCGCTTGGTGTTCATTCCCCCTCCTACGGGTGCGCGGGCCATGATTCTGGCCCTTGGCTTCATGGTGTCGCTGCGGATTGCGTCCGGCCGGCAGCCGCGCCCGGGGGCGCGAACGGGTCAGCCTCCGCGTGTCGGGAATCCGCTGTCCAGTTGCCCGGCCGCGAGGTACCCCACTCCGTTACGATCTGACAAAAAGCGAGGATATTAGAGAAGCGGACCCCTACCGTTATGTCGATGTTGCATAGAACCATGCAAATTTTGCATAGTTTTGCGCGAAAACGGTGGATACAGCCCGGATTGCCGCGCCACTGCTGGAACGGTGGCGCGCAGCCGACATTGTCAAGACAGATGGAAGATCGGCCACCCGGACCCGGCCGAGCGCTGCGTCAAGCACAGGCGCGCCCCATGCCGGGCGTGCTGCCCGGACCGGCGCCGGGCGATGCGCCATCGATCGAGTCGGGGCGGCATCCCATCCGGTCCGCGCTAGTCTTGCAGCGAACGGCCCAGCGCATCAAGCAGGAACTGCGTACCGCGCTCGCGTGAGCCGGCGTCGTCGTAGCCGTCGAGGAAAGCGCCCTGCTCGGTCATCACCAGCCGCGTTCCAGTCCCGGACGGCTTGAGCTCCAGCGTCGCCAGCGAGACGGAAATCTTTCGCGCATCCAAGTGCATGGTGTACGCATAGACGATCCGCTCGTCCGGCACCACGTCGTGGTAGACCGCCTCGAAGGTCGACACCACGCCGCTCTCCCACTGCCCCTTCACCAGTTCGCGCCCGCCGGGCCGGACGTCCATCTCGCGGGCCAGCACGGTATAGCCGCTGCCGCCGGCAAACCACTTGGCCTTGGCGGCCGGATCGGTCAGCGCCTTGAAGACGCGCGCTCGCGAGGCCGGGTACGTCCGCTCGACCGTGAAGCTCGCGTGCACGACCGAATGCCCGGCCGGCACCGCCCCCGGCATCCGGGCGGCTTCGCGGGCGAGGCGGTCCAGTGTCTGCTCCCAGCCCTTGGGCGCGCCCTGCAGCATGACCTCGGCCGCCGGCACAAGCACCGTGTAGCGCTGCGTGACCTCCAGGCGGGTCCCGCTTTCGGCATCGGCGAAGATCGCGACCGTGTGCGCATGGAACAGCGGCTTGCCCTGCTCGTCGACCGCGCTCATCTCGATCACCAGGCGACTGTCCGGCACGATCTCCGTGTAATGCCCGCGCGTCCAGTAATCCTGCCCTTCCGGGGAGCGCATGCAGACATTGAAGACGCCGCCGACACGGAAGTCGATCTCCGCCTCCGGCACGGTGAAGCCCGCTGGGCAGAACCAGCGCCGGATATGCTCGGCCGATGTCCATGCCTTGAACACCCAGGCACGCGCAACCGGAAACGTCCGTGACACCGCCAGCGGCCGTGCCTGCAGATCCATCGCGTTGTCACTCGCTGTCGTCATGGGATGCTCCTTCCTGTCCAAGGGTTGCCAGATAGGCGCCGAGCCGGTCGAAATGGTGTTCCCACTCGATGCGCCGCTGGTTGATCCATTGCTCCGCCAAGCTCAGTGCCTGGGGTTCGATCCGGCAGGTCCGGACGCGGCCGGCCTTCTCGGAGCGCACGAGGCCCGAGTGCTCCAGCACCGCCAGATGCTGCATGACGGCCGGCAGCGACATCCCCAGCGGCCGCGCCAGTTCGCTCACCGAGGCCGGGCCCCGGGCCAGTTGCGCGAGCATCGACCGGCGGCTTGCATCGGCGAGCGCCTGGAATGTCAGATCGAGCGAAGCATCATGGTTAAGCATGTTATTAAGTATAGGAAGGCGAAACAGTTAAGCAAGTCCTTTATTTTCCGACGAGGCGACCGACAATAAAACGCCCGCGCTCCCAAAGGGAAACGCGGGCCGCCATGCATCGCCCCACGGCATCCGCCGGCTAACGCGGCATAAACCCGATCGAACGCCGTTCGCGCAGTTCCGGCTTGATCGCGTGCTCTTGCCGCAATTGCGCCAGGAACGCTTCCGGCTCGAGCGCCTCGCCCAGCAGCACCGCCTGCTGCTTGACCGTGGCGAAATCGCCGGGCGTGAGCATGTCGAGCGAGGCAAGCGTGTCGCGCCAGGCTTCGGTCATGGCACCCGCATCGCCGCCCAGCGCCTCGGCGATGAACATCCGCTCGCGCTGCATGCGCTCCAGCGGCCGGAAGCGGATCTTGAAGGCAAAGCGCCGCAGCGCCGCTTCGTCGATGCGCTCGAACAGGTTGGTCGTGCAGACGAAGATGCCGTCGAAGCGCTCCATGCCCTGCAGCATCTCGTTGACCTCCGACACCTCGTAGTTGCGCACCGCGCCCTGGCGGCTCTGCATGAAGCTGTCGGCCTCGTCGAGCAGCACCAGTGCACGCTCATCCTCCGCCCGCGCGAACATCGCCGCGATCTGCTGCTCCGTCTCGCCGACATACTTGCTCATCAGATCGGAAGCGCGGCGGATCATCAGCGGGACGTCGAGCCGGCTCGCAATGTGCTCGGCCAGCACCGTCTTGCCGGTCCCGGGCGGGCCGAAGAAACACAGCGTGCCGCGCCGCCGCACGCGCAGCGCCTCGATCACGCGCTCGACCGGGAAGCGCGACTCCAGGTTCAGGTAGTCGAGCCGGTATTGCGTCACGACGCGATGGGCCTGCACGTCCGGGCGCATCCCCATGGCCTGATCGGCGTGGTCGAGCTGGCGCACGATCAGCGACTCCGCGGACTCGGCCATCGCCGGCTGCGTCAGGCGCGCGAACCGCGCGGCGGAGTCGATCTGCGCAGGCGTGAGCGTCTTGCGCGCCGCCAGCTTGGCCATGAAGGCATCGGACACATCCAGCCCTTCCAGGTGCTTGCGGATGATGCTTTCGCGCACCATCGGCGGCGGCACTTTCAACTCCAGGTGGAACTGGAAGCGACGCAGGTAAGCCGGATCGATCTGGCGGATCGAGTTCGACACCCAGATCACGGGCACCGGATTCTGCTCCAGCGTCTGGTTGACCCATGCCTTGCCGTTGACCGAGCCGCGCGGCTCCTCGTGGCCGAACAGGCTCATCAGCTCGCGCGTCGGGCCGGGGAAAACGTCCTCGACTTCGTCGAACAGCAGCACCGCGCGCATGCGGCCCCGCAGAAAGGCCTGCGACACCTGCAGCGAGCGGTAGCGGTCCTTGCCGGACAGGCTGTTGCCGTCCTTGTCCAGGCAATCGACTTCGTACAGCTCGCAGCCGGCGTCGCGCGCCAGCACGCGGGCCAGCTCGGTCTTGCCGGTGCCGGGTGCGCCATAGAGCAGGATGTTGACGCCCGCGGCGCGCTGGCGCGTGGCGCTTTCCAGCAGGGCCGCCAGGTAGCGCGCATCGGTCTCGACGTGGGGGTAGTCCGCCTGGTTCAGCGTGGTCGGCGGCGCCGGCCGCGTGAAGACGGCCATCATCTCGGCCTCGCAGGCATAGTCGCCCAGCAGCACATGCAGCAGCCGGTCGGAAATGCGCATCAGGTCGCCCAGGTCGGTCACGCTGTTCTCGGGCAGCGGCGACTCGATCAGCCCCAGCGTCTCCAGCCGCGACCCGGGCCGCAGCGAGGCAGCCACCTCAGCCGTGCTGGCTCCGGCCAGGTTCGCCAGCAGTTGGAAGGCCTCCTGGCTGTGCGCCACCTTGCAATCCACCATGACCGCGCGCAGGTCGCGCTTGTACTTGACCAGCGACGCAAACAGCAGCAGCGCCCGCTCGTGCGGCGGCAGGCCCAGCACGCGCGCCAGCATGTCGATGTTGCCGACCAGCAGCACACGCTCGCTCGCCAGCCGCTCGTTCAGTGCGTCGCACGATGCGCCGAACACGGTAAACATGTCCTTGGCGTGATGCTTGACGTATTCGTCGAGGTAGTAGAACAGCGAGCTTTCGTCGAAGGCGCTGCTCCACTGGCCGTGGCGGTCCATGAAGGTGGGCAGGTCCAGCCGGCCGACGGCGCGCCAGCCCGGCATGTCAGCGCAGCGCGCGGCCAGGAAGCGCTGCAGCCGCTGGATCACCGTCACCGGCCAGATCAGCTCCGGCGCGCATACCGTCAGGATGTCGTTGATATTGGTGCGCAGGTTGAAGCGCAGGCCCATCGCACACACCGTGCGCAGCGCAAATTGCGCGCACATCGTATCCAGCGACGACAGCAGCGCCTGTGGCTGCCTGCCGCCGGTGGGGACGAACGCGCCGTCATCGGCGTCGTCCAGGTTGAGGTTGATATCGTCCATGATCGCCCCCGTTCCCCGTTCACGGTTGGCCGGCCGGTCACCGTGTTTGCGTGTCTTTTCATCCTAGCGCGTTTGGCCGAACACCGTGCCTCCGGTCGATCCCTGCCTCCGCAAGTTGCAGGCCAGGGCCCGCGCTTCGGATGGGGGGCGTTGGCAAGACACGCCTTGCCCTCAGCCATCCGGATGGGGCCCCCACCCCACGAATGACACGGCCACTCTCGCAAATAGGAATCATTATCGTTTATACTGGATCCAATCGACGCGATAGGCTGAACCGTCACTGCTTCCCGTTGTCGCAACAGTGTTGCACGAAGGTAGCCTACAATGTCTTCTCTTGCGGGCAGCGCGGCCAGCCCGCAACCACCCCTTGCGCCATGGAACTGCTCCTGAGTCTGGTCATCAGCATTGGCGTTTCGCTGATCGTCTTCGGCAAGCGCTGAATGCGCGCCCGCATCCGGATGCCGACCGACCGCTCACGCCCGATTCCGTTTTCGATTTTCCGCCGTTGATGATTCACCCTCGTACCCTCAAGATCCTCGTCGTCGTGCTGCTGTTGCACGCGGGCGTGCTGACGCTGATCCAGCTCGGACTGATCGCGTCGCCGCTGCGCCAGGAGCCGCCGCCCGAACTGCAAGTGAACATCATCCCGGACACGCCGCCGCAGCCGGTGCGCCAGCCGGAACCGCCCAAGCCGGAGCCCGCCAAGCCCGCGCCGCCCAAGCAGGTGAATATCGTCAAGCCCGCGCCGCAGCCCAAGCCTGCCCCGACGCCGGCGCCGGCCCTGCCGCCGTCCGACACCGCGCCCGTGGTGCCGGCCGCGCCGCCCACGCCGCCCGCCCCGCCGGTAGAGGCCGCCCCCGCGCCGGCACCGGCCCCGGTCCAGTCTGGCCCGATCAATGTCGGCATCAACGACATCCAGTGCAACAATCCGCCGCTCGTCTACCCGACCATGTCGCAGAAGATGGGCGAGGAAGGCCGCACCCTCGTCAAGATCACCATCGGCCCCGAGGGCGACGTGGTCAACGCGGTGGTCGCCACGCCCAGCGGCTCCGCGCGCCTGGACCGCGCTGCGCTGGATGCGGCTCGCAGCCTCCATTGCTCGCCTTACAAGCAGAACGGCCGCGCCATGACCGTGGTGGCCAACAAGCCGTTCGTCTTCAAGCTCGACAACTAAACTGAATTTCGTCTTTCGCTAAGTAGGAAACCCATCATGCAGGAACTCGGTCTCTCCCACCTCTGGACACAGGGCGACATCGTCGCTCGCGGCACGGCCCTTCTGCTGCTGCTGATGTCGCTGGCCTCCTGGATCGTCATCCTCACCAAGGCGTGGGACCTGATCCGCCTGAAATCGATGGCCCAGGGCGCCGAAAAGCGCTTCTGGCATTCCGACGACTTCGACCACGCCATGCAGACGCTGGGCTCGCCCAAGGACAACCCGTTCTACGCGCTCGCGCAGACCGGCCGCGAGGCCGCGCAGCACCATCGCGCCAGCCATCCGCAGCTGCACGACGTGATGGACATCTCCGACTGGATCACGCGCTCGCTCAAGAGCGCGATCGACGAATCCGTCGGCCAGATGCAGTCCGGCCTGGCCGTGCTGGCCTCGGTGGGCTCCACGGCGCCGTTCGTCGGGCTGTTCGGTACGGTGTGGGGCATCTATCACGCCCTGATCGGCATCGGCGCGGTGGGCGTGCCGACCATCGACAAGGTGGCCGGCCCCGTGGGCGAATCGCTGATCATGACGGCCTTCGGCCTGGCCGTGGCGATTCCCGCCGTGCTCGGCTACAACGCGCTGACCCGCGGCAACAAGTCGGTCATCGCCAAGCTCAACCGCTTCGCCCATGACCTGCACGCCTACTTCGTGACCGGCGCGCGCCTGCGCCCGGGTGCCGCACGCGCGGAAGACGCGAACGTGCGCCTGGCCTCGGTCAAGCAGCAGTAAGGAACGGCCATGGCTTTCGGAACCTTCGACAACGATGACGAGGTGATGAGCGAGATCAACATGACGCCGCTGGTGGACGTCATGCTGGTGCTGCTGATCATCTTCATCATCACCATTCCGGTGATCAACCACGCGGTGAAGATCGACCTGCCGCGCGCGACCAACAAGCCCGATGACGCCAAGCCGCAGAGCGTCAATGTCGAGATCGACGCCAAGGGCCTGGTCTATTGGAACAACCAGCCGGTCGACGAGGCCACGCTGGAGGCCGACATCGCGCAGGCCGCGCGCCAACAGCCCCAGCCTGAGATGCACCTGCGCGCGGATCGCAGCGTCCGTTACGAGCGCGTCGCCCAGGTGATGGCTGCCATCCAGCGCGGCGGCCTGGCACGCATCGGCTTCGTCACCGAACCGATGCACAACTGACGCACCCGGCCCCGCCACCCGAGCCCCCCGCTACTGTGCGGGGTTCGTCTTTCTATGGCCGTCGCGTGGCGGCCATCTTCACGGTGTCAGCGTTTTGTCAGCACCGGCTCTTGTAATGATAACGATTCGCATTTAGAGTCATGGCTATTCGCTGGAGCCTTGCCAGCCCATGCCTTTCCGCCAGCCAGGACATCGCCATGAATATCGCTGAACCGCAAGACACCGGCCGCACCGTTACCCGCCGCCGCCACATCATCGTGGCCCGCAAGCGGCCGGCCACATTCGAGCACAACACCCCGGATGCCGAGCCGGCCGCCACGGCCAGCGTCAGTGCGCCGGCCACCGTGGTGAGCGACACGCGCACCATGACCTCGGAGCAATTGTTCGCCGGCCAGAACGCCGTGGCCATCCGCCACAACGGCGCGCTCTACACGTTGCGCGTGACGCGCTTCGGCAAGCTGATCCTGACCAAATAACCGCACCGGCTTCTCTCTTTTTTGTGGGGACTGTCTCTCTCAGGAGACATTCGGCAGTAGCCAGCCATCGTCGATTCGCGTTCGCAGACACCCCAGACCCGTCTGCCTGACAAGCGCCAGCCAAGCCGCTTCTTCCCGCCTCACTTGAAAAAAAAAAGGGCGCCACGATGCGCCCTCTCTCTTTGCCAGAGGCGGATGACCGCTCAGCAGATCACGTGCACGGCAGCGATGCCCGCCTTGGCGATCTGCACGTCTTCCGCCGACTTCACGCCCGACACCCCCACCGCACCGGCGCACACGCCTTCCACCAGGATGGGCACGCCGCCCTCCAGCATGCCCTGCAGCATCGGCGCGGACAGGAACGAGGTCCGGCCGTTGTTGATGATGTCTTCATAGACCTTCGATTCACGGCGGCCCAGCGCGGCGGTGCGTGCCTTCTCCGGTGCGATGTAGGCCGAGATGGTCGCGCAGCCGTCCATGCGGCGCAGGCCCAGCGGATGGCCGCCGTCATCGACCACGGCGATCGTCACGGCCCATTGATGCGCGCGCGCTTCCTTCTCGGCGGCATCCAGGATCTTGTTGACGTCTTCCTGGGTCAGACAGGGCTTGGTTTTCATGACTTTCTCCTTGGTCGTTCGTGTGTGCGATCAGCGAATGCCTTGACGCATGGATAACCACAACTGGCCCAGCGCCTCGCGCAATGCGGAACGCGTCAGTGCCAGGCCGTCCGTGCGCGGCAGCAGCGAGAGTATGCCACCCACGGGGCTCTCCTCCACCTCGCCACCCCAGCCGCACGGCGCCGGCGTGACGATCAATCCTTGCCCTTCAAAGTATCGTCGCGCGCGCGCCATGTGCCAGTAGTGCGTGACGAGGTAGATGCGCTGGATGCCGGCCGCGCGCAACATCGGCGCGGAGAAAGCGGCGTTTTCCTCGGTGGTGGCCGAGCGCGTCTCGATCCAGCGCGCATCCTGTCCCAGGTCGGCGACGAGCCTGCCCATCAGTTCGGCCTCCGGCACGCCGAGGCCCTGCGGCGCGCCTCCGGTGGCCAGCACCGGCAGCCGGGCAGCGTGCGCCAGCCGCGCCGCATAGACCGTACGTTCGAGCGACAGGCCGGACAGCGCAGTCTCGCCCTGCCCCGCATATTCACGCGCCGCCAGCTTGCGCGAACCGCCCAGCAGCACCACCGCGCCCTCGCCATGCGGCTGCAACGCATCGAGGCGCACAGGCTGCGCGGGATGCGTCCACGATGCCAGCAGCCGGCCGCACCACGGCGTCGCCGCCAGCCAGGCCACGATCAACGCAATGCCGAGCACCCGGCCCGCGGGCCGGCGCCAGCGCGGCATGCGCCAGGCCACCATGCCCGCCAGCAGCGCCAACACCAGCGGACCGCCGGGCGGCAGCAGCAGCGTAACGACGAGCGTGCTCAACAGCCAATGGGTACTCATCCCGCTCCGGTTCCGGTTGGTCGCAACAATGGCGCGCACATTAGCACGGGCCTGCGCACGCGGCATGCCCAAACAAAAAGCCCGGCAATATGCCGGGCCTGATAGTACGGCGCGATGGCCTCCCGCAATGCGCGAAACGGCCTGCGTAGCGCCGGCCGCGAACAAAGAAAAAGGCTCCCGAAGGAGCCTCTTTCCTGGCGGCGCAGCCTGCGCGTCAACGCCAGCGACGCCAGTGATGACCGTCGTACCAGCGATAGCGCGGCCCCCAACGGTACCACCCCGGCCCCACCACCACGGGCGGCGGGCCATAGTAGGCCGGTACCGGCGCATAGTACACCGGGGGCGGCGGCGGTTCGTAGTACACAGGCGGGGGTGGCGGGTAATACACCGGAGCCGGGGCCACATACACCGGCGCAATCGGGACCCCGATGCCGATCCCGACACTCACGTGTGCCGACGCTGCCTGCGGCACAGCCAGCACGGCCAATACGGCGGCGCCTGCCATCAACAGCCCATTGCGTCGATTCATGTTCATCACCTGCGACTTGATTGGCCGGACACACATGGCGTGCACCCGGGCGCGATTGCGGTATCTGTATTTTATGCAGGGGCGCCAACACAGGTGCTACGGCGAGGGCGAATTGGTAACAGGACGTAACGCCGCATCGCTCGGACTCACCATCGCAGCTGGCTAAGCCGCTTCGGAATCACCGCCGAGCGCACCGTCCACAATGATCGCTTCGGCGTACGCCCGTGCGGCTTCCAGTGCACCGCCAGCGATAGGGTACGTGCCGGCCGAGTCGAGCACGGTAGTGGGTGGCAGCAACGTCGCGCCCGTACTGACGCATGAGATCACGACCTCCGCGCGCCACGCATCCGGCGAAATCTCATAGGCGGCCACCTCGATCTTGCAATCGTCGTGGAAGGTCATGCTTGCTCCGCATCGTGTGAAGCATGCGCCTGCCCCGCGCGTATCCATGCGTCAGTGCACGAACAGCCAGATCGGCGGCGGCACGCATGCGGGAACGCCCGGCAGCCGCGCGATGCGATCAGGCTCGATCCCCCTTCACACAGGGTTGGACATGTAGAAAGTGTCGGAGCCGGCGCCCGGCGCAGGCATCGAAGCCTGCCCGCGCCGTCGTGTAGGACGGCGCCGAAATCCATGTCGGCCCGGCGCCGACGATCCTCCCCCCGCCCGGAGTCGAGCGGATCAGCGCACCTCGGTGCCTTGGCCGCCGCCCTCTTCGACGACCAGTTCCTCCACGGCCTCCGCCGCGGCGACCTCCCAGCCGACCGCCGCCTTCATCAGGCTCACCACCGCCTCTGAGCCCGGCGGCGCAGTATCGACGAGGTTTTCCGTGACGGCACCCCATTGGCGGCGCACTTCGTCGCCATGACGCTGCAGCACCTTGGCGATGCCGTTCTGCGTCTGCACGCCGATTTCTACCAGGTTGCGCGTATAGCCCGAGACGCGCTCGCCGGCCGGCTGCAAGTATTTCACGTGCGCCGAGAACCACTGGCCGGCGTCCTGCGCGCCGGCGGCCTCGTGCAGGCATTGCCCCGTCTCCCCGAACCCGGCCTTCAGCGCCTGGAGATTGAGACCGATCACGCGGTTGACACCTTCGACCGCCTCCTGCGTCACAGCCAGCCAGGCTTCCATTTGCGCGCGATGCAAGAAGCCGAGTTGCTCAAGCGTCATCATGTCTGTCTCTCCATGTCGTGATTGCGGGGTCATGCACAGGTCGGGAATCGCTGCTCACCGGGATGGCGCCGCGGCCCGTCCATCCGCAAACGGCGAGAAGCGGCCTTTCAGTGTAGCCCGCGCAATTGACCGCTGGCGCAGCCTCCTCCGTTTGTCCGACACCCGGTTTCGACCGACGCGCCCAACCGGTACCGCGTTCGCCACACAGGGCAATTGCCGGCAAACATGCAATGCCCCATGCGGCCGATGTGCGGTCGGCATGTCGGAATCGGCTGACAATCTTTTCAGGCACCTCCGGCTGCACATCGCGCGTTGCAATGTCTTGAATGAAGGTATACGAACAACGAGGAGCGTGCTATGCGTGCCTTCGTATCCCTCATTCTGGCGGCCGCGCTCGCATCCGTCAGCGGATGCGCGGACATGACACCCAAGCAGCGCAATACCGCGCTCGGCGCGGCCGCAGGTGGCGTCGCCGGGGCTGCCATCTGGGGTGGTCCGGGCGCGACGCTGGGTGGCGCCGCATTGGGTGGCGTGATCGGCAACGTCGTCACCAAGTAGGTCGCCATACGCAGTACACAGCCCTTATGCGCTGCGGAATCGGGGCCAGGCAATCCGCCTGGCCCTTTTTGTTGACTGAACGCGCTCATTCCCTGCTGGCATCCCGGTCATGCGCGCGCTGCCGAGGCGGGCGCATAATCACCGTTTTGCAACGGAGGCCACGTGCGATACGAGCAACCGCCCGGCCCGGGCATCGGCAGCACACCGATCCTGAGCGTCGAAGGGCTGTGCAAGCGCTACGGCGAACAGACCGTGGTCGACGGCCTGAGCTTTTCGGTGCGCCGCGGACAATGCTTCGGACTGCTGGGCCCCAACGGCGCGGGCAAGACCACCACGCTGCGCATGCTGCTCGGCATGACGATGCCCGATGCGGGCACCCTGCAGCTGTGCGGCGAGACCGTACCCGGACACGCTCACCGCGCGCGCATACGCGTGGGCGTGGTCCCGCAGTTCGATAACCTCGACCCCGACTTCACCGTCTCGGAAAACCTGCACATCTTCGGCCGCTACTTCGGACTGTCCGCCGCGACCATCCGCACGCGGATGCCGGGCCTGCTGGAATTCGCGCGGCTCGAGCAAAAGGCCGACGCCCCCGTGCGTGCGCTGTCGGGCGGGATGAAGCGACGGCTGACGGTCGCGCGGGCGCTGATCAACGACCCCGATGTCCTCGTGATGGACGAGCCCACCACCGGACTCGACCCGCAGGCGCGCCACCTGATCTGGGAACGCCTGCGCTCGCTGCTCGCATCGGGCAAGACCATCCTGCTGACCACGCATTTCATGGAAGAGGCCGAGCGCCTGTGCGACGAGCTGTGCGTGATCGACAACGGCCGCAAGATCGCCCAGGGCAAGCCGCACGAACTGATCGCGCGCGAGATCGGCTGCGATGTCGTCGAAGTCTACGGCGACGACCTGCCCGCCCTGCGCACCCTGCTCAGCCCCCTGGCCGAGCGCGTGGAAACCAGCGGCGAGACGCTGTTCTGCTACGCCCGCGATCCGCAACCGCTGGTGGCTGCCCTGCGCGCGCAGGCCGAGACGCATGCCATGCCCGGCCTGCGCTACCTGCACCGCCCCGCCAACCTCGAAGATGTGTTCCTGCGCCTGACCGGCCGTGAAATGCGCGACTGAGCCGAAACGAACGCGAGACGAGACAACGATGCCCTCCGAAGCCACCCTCACCGCCCCGGCGCAGCAAGCGTATCCGCAGTCCCTGCTGCCGCTCAATCTCAGCAACTGGCGCTACGTCTGGCTGCGCAACTTCATGGTGTGGCGCAAGCTGGCCATCCCGTCGATGGCGGGCAACCTGGCCGACCCCATGATCTACCTGTTCGGCCTGGGCCTGGGCCTCGGCCTGCTGGTCGGCCGTGTAGACGGCGTGTCGTACATCGCCTTCCTGGCGGCGGGCACGGTGGCCTCGAGCACGATGATGTCGGCGAGCTTCGAGGCGATGTACTCGGCGTTTTCGCGCATGCACGTGCAGCGCACCTGGGAAGCCATCCTCTATGCCCCGCTCACGCTGGGTGACGTGGTGCTGGGCGAGCTGCTGTGGGCGGCCAGCAAATCGGTGCTGTCGGGCCTGGCGATCATGCTGGTGGCGGGTGTGCTGGGCTATGCATCGATGCCGCAGGCGCTGCTGGCACTGCCGGTGGTGGTGCTGACCGGCTTCGCCTTCGCGTGCCTGGCCATGAACATGACGGCGCTGGCGCCCAACTACGACTTCTTCATGTTCTACCAGACGCTGGTGATGACGCCGATGATGCTGCTCTCCGGCGTGTTCTTCCCGCTATCGCAATTGCCGGCGCCGTTCCGCGCCTTCACCAGCCTGCTGCCGCTGTCGCATGCGGTCGAGCTGATCCGCCCGCTGATGCTCGGCCGCACGCCGGACGACATCCCGCTGCACCTGGGCGTACTCCTGCTCTACACCGCGGTGGCGCTGTGGCTGTGCCTATGGCTGTTGCGCCGTCGCATGCTCAAGTGATGGCCCCGCCTGCCGCCGCATGCAAAAAGCCCGTCGCGAGGACGGGCTTTTTGTTGGAGACAGGCACCCACGGAACTCAGCGAGCAACCCATGGGCCGGGCCGCGCTGCCGTTCGGCGGACCGTCCTTACTCGTTGACGGCCGACGGCTGCAGGTGCAACGGCGTACGCGGATCGTCGTTCTGCGCGCTGTCGCGGGCCGCACTGGCGGCCGAGCTGTTGCGCGAGGCTTCCAGCCGGTCGAGATACGCCTCGTCGATATCGCCGGTCACGTAGTGGCCGTCGAAGCACGATGCCTCAAAATCGCGCAGCGCCGGGTTGACGTCGCGCACCGCGCGCTTCATGTCTTCCACGTCCTGGTAGACGAGCTGGTCGGCACCGATGATCTGGGCGATCTCGTCGTGCGTGCGACCGTGTGCGACCAGTTCGCCGCGCGTCGGCATGTCGATGCCGTACACGTTGGGGAACTTCACCGGCGGCGCCGCCGAGGCGAAGATCACCTTCTTGGCGCCCGCATCGCGCGCCATCTGCACGATCTCGGACGACGTGGTGCCGCGCACGATGGAGTCGTCGACGATCAGCACGTTCTTGCCCTTGAACTCGATCGCCATGGCGTTCAGCTTCTGGCGCACCGACTTCTTGCGCACCGCCTGGCCCGGCATGATGAAGGTCCGGCCCACGTAGCGGTTCTTGAAGAAGCCTTCGCGGTACGGCACGCCCAGGCTGTTGGCGACCTGCATGGCGGCCGGCCGGCTCGAATCGGGGATCGGCATCACCACGTCGATCCGGTCGGTCACCTCGCGCTTGATCTTCTCGGCCAGGTAATCGCCCATGCGCAGGCGCGCGTCATACACGGATACGCCGTCCATGCGCGAATCCGGCCGCGCCAGGTAGACGTATTCGAAGATGCAGGGCGTCAGCACCGGATGGTCCGCGCACTGCTTGGTGTGCAGTTGGCCGTCGGCGTCGACGAAGACGGCCTCGCCCGGCGCCACATCGCGCTCGAACTTGAAGCCGATGCCTTCGAGCGCCACCGATTCGGAAGCCACCATCCACTCGACGCCGTCCGGCGTTTGCTGGCTGCCCAGCGCCAGCGGACGGATGCCGAACGGGTCGCGCACGGCCAGCATGCCGTAGCCGGCGATCTGCGCCACGATGGCGTACGAGCCGCGCACGCGGCGATGCAGACCGGCCACCGCCTTGAAGATGGCCTCGGGCGACAGCGCGACACCGTTGCTGGCGCGCTGCAGTTCGTCGGCCAGTACGTTGAGCAGCACTTCGGAATCGGAGTGCGTATTGATGTGGCGGCGATCGCGCCGGAACATCTCTTCGCGCAGTTGCTCCGAGTTGGTCAGGTTGCCGTTATGGGCCAGCACAACGCCGAACGGCGCGTTGACATAGAACGGCTGGGCTTCTTCCTCACTGGTGGTACCGGCGGTCGGATAGCGCACCTGGCCGATGCCGGTGGTGCCCGGCAGGCCGCGCATGTTGCGCGTGCGGAACACGTCGCGCACCATGCCGTTGGCCTTGTGCATGTAGAAGGTGCTGCCGGCCGCGGTGGCAATGCCTGCCGCGTCCTGCCCCCGGTGCTGCAACAGCAGCAGGCTGTCGTAGATCAGCTGATTGACGGGCGTGGCCGAAACCACCCCAACGATACCGCACATGTCGATCTCCAGCGAGAACGTATTGGTGGCGCCCACACCCGTTGCGGGCGCCGGAAAAGCATTTCGGACCGCTTGGCTCGTGACCGGACGGCCCCCCTCAGTAATGCATGTATTTCGCGACGTCGGGCGGCAGCAGCGGCTTGGCGGCCCGGGCCGCCTCCTCCGCATACGGCCGCGTGACCGCGTCGCGCCAGAATGGCTGCTCGGGCACACTGGTGAAGCCCGCCACCGTCATCAGCACCAGGATGATCACGCCACCGCGCGCCAACCCGAACACCATGCCGAGGCCGCGATCGGCGGGCTTCAGCCCCGCACGCTCCAGGACCGCCGACAACAGCGCGCCCACCAGCGATGTCCCGATCACCGTCACTACAAACAGTAGGACGAATCCCAGAACCGTGCGCGCCACCGGGCCGCCCGGCAGCGACTCCGGCATCCAGCCCGCCGCCACCCCCGAGAAGGTATAGGCCACCCATGCCGCAAACAACCACCCCGCCAGTGCCAGGATCTCGCGGATCAGACCGCGAAACAGGCCCACCAGCGCCGACGCCACGACGATGAACAGGATGCCGTAATCAAAGAAAGTCGGTTGCATGAGGCCGCTGGGTTGGACGGAAAGCAGCGCAGCGGATCAGACGATCTGCCGAATGCGCATCTGGCCGCATGGTTACTGCTGCACCAGCTTGGGCGTCAGGCCAAGCTGCTCGGCGCGCTTCTGCGCCGCCTCCGCCGAGGCGCGGTCATTGAACGGGCCCGCGCGCAGCAAGGCCAGATCGCCCTTTTCGGGTACTTTCTTGTGCTCGATGTAGCCGGGAATCTTCTCGCCCTTGAGTTTGCCGAGCCAGTTCCGGGCGCGATCTTCCGACGCGAACGCGCCGATCAGCAGCAGGAATTTGCCGTCCCGGGCTTCGGTGGCGGGCGTGGCCGCCTGCACGGATGTGGCCGGCTTCGGTGGCGGCCTGGTATCGGTTGCGGTCACGCTGGCGACGGCCTTGGGCGGCACCGGCTTGGCGGCGGCCGGCTTGGCGGCGGCCGGCGCGCTTGCCGTGGGCGTGCTGGCCGGCGAGGTACCGGCGGCAGAGGCCACGACCTCTTCACCCTGGTCCAGCGCCTGCGCCTGCTGTTGAGTCGATCCGTCGCCATGCGGCGCCGACCGGCGGCTGGCCACCTTGGGCTCATCGGCCGACAGCCTGGCGCCGCGATCGACCGGCTGGTCCTGGATCTGGACCGCGACATTGTCGGTCGCCGGGCGCGGCTTGGCATCGAAGACCAGCGGCAGTATCACCACGGCGGCCCCCACCAGCACCACCGCGCCAATCAGACGGCGCCGCGCACGCTGCTTTTGCGGCAGCTCGGGGTCGAGACCGTCATCGACGTCATCATCGCGCCGCGCGGCGCGGCTGCGGGACGCCGAGCGCGACTCGCGCACCGCGTCGCGCGCGACATCGGCAGCGCTGCCGGCAGGGCCGCGCGCGCTTTCGGCGGCAGGCTTGCGGGAGGAGAAGATGGAAAACAGTCCCATGGATTGCGCCCGGGTTGGCTCTCTGACGATGCGAAACGAGGGGCAGCAGCGCCGGCACCGGATCGCCCGGCACTGCCTAGTCTTCGTTAGTGCGCGCGGGTCTTGCGCTCCGCCAGCACACCGGCAACGGTGAAGAACGATCCGAAGACGACGATTCTATCATCCTCGGTCGCCCGCTCCATGGCGTTGCGATAGGCGGTGGCGGGATCGCTGTAGGTTGAAACGCTGGCATCCTTGCCTGGATGGAAACCCGCGTCCGCCAGGGCCTGTTCGAGCGTTGCCGTGCTCGCCGCGCGCGGCGTCGGCAGATCGGTCAGGCACCAGTGGTCGATCTTGTCGAGCAGATGGCCGAGCACGCCGGCGATGTCCTTGTCCTGCATGGCACCGAACACTGCGTAGGTGTAGCGGAAGAAACCCATGTTTTCGAGATTCTGGCCCAGGGCCGCGGCGGCATGCGGATTGTGAGCCACATCCAGGATCACGGCCGGTCGGCCCGGCAGCACCTGGAAGCGTCCCGGCAGCGCCACCCGCGACAGCCCGACGCGCACGTCCTGCGCGGTGATCGGCAGCCGATCGCGCACCGATTCGAGCGCCGCCAGCGCCGCCGACGCATTCAGCAACTGGTTGGCCCCGCGCAGCGCCGGATAGCCCAGCGCCGACCAGCGCCGACCGCGCCCGCTCCAGCCCCATTGCTGCTTGTCGCCCTGGAAGTTGAAATCGCGCCCGATCAGCCACAGGTCCGCCCCGATGGCCTCGGCGTGCTGAACCAGCGAGACCGGCGGCACCGGATCGGAACACACCGCCGGCACGCCCGGCCGGAAGATGCCGGCCTTCTCGAAGCCGATTGCCTCGCGTGTGTCGCCCAGGTAGGCCATGTGATCGAGGTCGACACTGGTGATAACGGCGCAGTCGGGATCGATGATGTTGACCGCATCCAGCCGGCCGCCCAGCCCCACCTCCAGGATCACCGCATCCAGCCCCGACTTGGCGAACAGATGCATGATCGCCAGCGTGGTGAACTCGAAATACGTCAGGCTGACGGGCGCGTCGAAGCTGCTGCGGGCGCGCTCGACTGCCTCGAAATGCGGCAGCAGCATCGCATCGGTGGCGATCTCACCGTTGACGCGGGCGCGCTCGTTGAAGTCGATCAGATGCGGCGACGTATGGCAGCCGACCTTGTAGCCGGCCGCCATCAGGACGGCCTCCAGCATGGCGCAGGTCGAGCCCTTGCCGTTGGTGCCGCCCACGGTGAAGACGACCGGTTCAAGCTTGAGCCCCAGTGCGTCTCGCACTCGGCTGATGCGCTCGAGCCCCATGTCGATGCCGACGGGGTGCGCGGTTTCCAGGTGGGCCAACCAGTCGGGCAGATTGTCGAAGATAGGCATGCGAGGTGTCCGTGCGATCGGGTCGCGCAAAAACAAGAAGCGCGGACTCTCGCCCGCGCTTCGGCTCATCGGGGGTGGCGCATCAAGCCAGCGCGTCGGCCGGCTGCTTTTGCAGCAGTGCGAGCAGTTCGGCGATTTCGCGGCGCATGTTGCGGCGGTCGACGATCATGTCGATGGCACCCTTTTGCAACAGGAATTCGGCGCGCTGGAAACCTTCCGGCAGCTTCTCGCGCACGGTCTGCTCGATCACGCGCGGGCCGGCAAAGCCGATCAGCGCACGCGGCTCGGCGATCACCACGTCACCCATGAAGGCGAAGCTGGCGGATACACCGCCCATGGTCGGATCGGTCAGCACGCTGATGAACGGCAGCCGGGCCTCGGCCAGCTTGTTGACCATGGCCGTGGTCTTGGCCATCTGCATCAGCGACAGCAGGCTTTCCTGCATGCGCGCGCCGCCCGTGGCGGTCACGCAGATGAACGGCACCTTCTGCTCCAGCGCGGTCTGCGCGCCGCGCGCGAAGCGCTCGCCCACCACCGAACCCATCGAGCCGCCCATGAACTCGAATTCGAAGCAGGCCACCACCACCGGCAGCGCATGGATGGCGCCGCCCATCACGACCATGGCATCGGTCTCGCCGGTGTCGTCCATGGCCGCCTTGATACGGTCGGGGTACTTCTTGGTGTCCTTGAACTTGAGCGCGTCGACCGGGACGATCTCCTGGCCCATCTCATAGCGACCCTCGGCGTCCAGCAGCGCGTCCAGGCGCGCACGGGCGCCGATGCGCATGTGGTGGTCGCACTTGGGGCAGACGTGCAGGTTGGCTTCGACGTCGGTACGGTACAGCACCGACTCGCAGGCCGGGCATTTGATCCACAGGCCTTCCGGAATGCCTTTGCGTTGCGACGGATCGGTCTGTTGGATCTTGGGCGGAAGCAGTTTGTCCAGCCAGCTCATGCGTGCTCCTTGAATGCGCTCGCGCGGGTCATGCGGCTCAGGCGTCGAGCGCCCGGCGGATGTCCGCGATGAAATCAGTCAGACATTGTACCGCTTGTTCGCGGGGGGCCTCCTCCAGCAATTGCACAATGCGGGATCCGATCACCACCGCATCGGCCACACCGCCGATCGCTCGTGCCGTCGCCGCATCGCGGATGCCGAAGCCGACCCCCACCGGCAGCCGCGCGTGCTGGCGGATCTGCGGGATGCGTGCCGCCACGCTGTCGAGGTCCAGCGTCGCCGCGCCCGTCACCCCCTTGAGCGACACGTAGTAGAGGTAGCCGCTCGCCACCCGGGCGATCTGCGCGATGCGCGCTTCGGTCGAGGTGGGCGCCAGCAGGAAGATCGGGTCGATGCCCGTAGCCCGCATGGTCTTGGCGAACGCCTCGCATTCCTCGGGCGGATAGTCCACCACCAGCACGCCATCCACACCGGCTTCCGATGCGGCCTTGGCGAAAGCGTCGATACCCATGCGCTCGATCGGGTTGGCGTAACCCATCAGCACCACGGGCGTCGTCTTGTCGGTGGCGCGGAACGCACGTACGTAATCCAGCACGGTGCGCAGACCGATCTTCTTGGCGAGTGCGCGCTCCGACGCACGCTGGATGACCGGGCCATCGGCCATCGGGTCGGAAAACGGCACGCCCAGTTCGATGACATTGGCGCCGCCCTTGACCAGCGCGTGCATCAGGTCGACGGTCAGTTCGGGGTACGGATCGCCCGCCGTGATGAACGGGATCAGGCCCTTGCGGCCCTGCGCGGACAGTTGCGAAAAGGTTTGAGCGATGCGGGACATGGATAGGAGAGGTTTCAGGCGACCTTGACGGTGTCGGGCACCTGGGAATCAGTCGGTTGGGCGGCGGACGCGGCGGCATGGACAGCGGCTACGCGAGCGCGCGCCACGCGGCAATATTCGGCGTTGATCTCGAAACCGGCGAAACGGCGCCCTCGCCGCGCGCAGGCCACGGCGGTGGTGCCGCTGCCCAGGAACGGGTCCAGCACCAGCCCGCCCGGCGGGCAGCTCGCCAGCACCATGCGCTCGACCAGCTCCAGCGGCTTCTGCGTCGGGTGCTCGGCGCGCTCCGGATCCTGCCGGTGCAGGCGCGACACGCTCCACACATCCTTCGGGTTGTAGCCGACCTCCAGCCACTTCTTGCCCTCGAAGCGCTTGCGGCTGCGGGCCTTCTTGGTCTCGGCGTCGTACGGGATGCGCACGGCGTCGACATCGAAGTAGTAGTCGCGCGAGGCGGCGAAGAAGCCGATATTGTCGTGCACCGACGAGAACTTGCGCGTGCTGCCGCCCATACTGGGCACGCGGCGGTCCCAGATGATCTCGTTGATCATCGCCAGGCGCCGCTTGAGCATCACGAACAGCTCCGGCGCGTACTGCCACGTGCAGAACAGGTACACCGAACCGTTGCGCGCCAGCTTCGGCAGCACCGCTTCGATCCAGCGTTCCGACCAGGCCAGGTAGGCCTCGCCCGACAGCTTGTCGGAGTCGTTGCCGTAGTCCTTGCCCAGCCCGTACGGCGGATCGGCGATGACGAGGTTCACGCTGCCGTCGGCCAATTGCCCGATCCCGGCAATGCAGTCCTCGTTGAAAATGCCGTCGATGGCGCGCTCGGTCATTGCGTCAGAGCTCGATGCCCGAGAGTTCGGCGACGGTATGCATGTCCTTGTCGCCACGGCCGGACAGGTTGACCAGCAGGATCTGGTCCTTGGGCAGCGTCGGCGCCAGCTTGCAGGCATAGGCCAGCGCGTGGCTCGACTCCAGCGCGGGAATGATGCCCTCCATGCGGCACAGGTCGTGGAAGGCCTGCAGCGCTTCCTTGTCGGTGATGCCGACATACTGCGCGCGGCCGGCGTCCTTCAGCCAGGCATGCTCGGGACCGACGCCCGGATAATCCAGGCCCGCCGAGATCGAGTGCGTCTCGATGATCTGGCCGTCCTCGTCCTGCAGCAGATAGGTGCGGTTGCCGTGCAGCACCCCCGGCGAGCCGCGCGTGAGCGATGCGGCGTGACGGCCCGACTCGATGCCCTCGCCCGCCGCTTCCACGCCGATCAGCTTGACATCGGCGTGGTCGATGTACGGATAGAAGATGCCCATGGCATTGGAGCCGCCGCCCACGCAGGCGATCACCACATCCGGCTGGCGGCCGGCCAGCTCGGGCATCTGCACCTTGCACTCCTCGCCGATCACCGACTGGAAGTCGCGCACCATCATCGGATACGGATGCGGGCCCGCCACCGTGCCGATGATGTAGAAAGTGTCGGCCACATTGGTGACCCAGTCGCGCATGGCTTCGTTGAGCGCGTCCTTGAGCGTGCGCGAGCCGGATTCCACCGGCACCACGGTCGCGCCCAGCAGCTTCATGCGATAGACGTTGGCGGCCTGGCGGCGCACATCCTCGCTGCCCATGTAGACCACGCATTCCATGCCGTAGCGCGCGGCGATGGTGGCCGTCGCCACGCCGTGCTGGCCGGCGCCGGTCTCGGCGATCACGCGCGGCTTGCCCATGCGGCGCGCCAGCAGCGCCTGGCCGATGACGTTGTTCACCTTGTGGGCGCCGGTATGGTTCAGGTCTTCGCGCTTGAGGTAGATCTGCGCGCCACCGCAGTGCTCGGTCAGGCGGCGGGCATGGTAGATGGGCGACGGACGGCCGACGAAATGCTTCAGCTCGTACTCGTATTCCTTGATGAACTCGGGATCGTGCTGGTAGCGCGCGTAGGCATCGCGCAGTTCGTCCAGCGCGTGGGACAGGGTCTCTGCGACAAAGGCACCGCCGTAGGGTCCGAAGTGGCCGTGGGCGTCGGGCAGGTTATACATGGCAATCTCTCGAGGCGTCCGCCGGGGCACAGAGACAGCGTGACCTGCCGGCGGAGGAATTCAGGAAGGTGCAGACCGCGACAGACCGACTGTCTTGTTCAGGCCTGCGCCGACGCGCCCAGGGCGGCATCGGCCTCGCGGACCGCACGCACGAATGCGGTCATGCGGGCGCGGTCTTTCACGCCCCGTGCGGCCTCGATTCCGCTGCTCACATCGACAGCGTAGGGCCGCACGCGCTCAATCGCACCAGCGACGTTTTGCGCGTTCAACCCACCACTCAAAACGAGCCGAGGAGCGGCGCTTGTGGTTGGCAAGGATGGCGATTGCGAGAGCCATTGCGGGGGAATCAGGGTCCAGTCGAAAACGTGGCCGCCACCGCCATAGCCCTCAACGAATGCGTCGAGCAGCAGCCCTTGGGCAGCGGCAAACCGATCGGCGAATTCTACCAAATCGGTTCCCGGCTGCACACGCGCCGCGCGCAGCCAGGGCAGCCCGACCCTGGCCGCGATATCGGCACACTGTTCGGGCGTTTCGTCCCCGTGGAACTGCAGCAGCGTGAGCGGCACCCGGTCCAGCACGCGCGCCACATCGTCAGCGCTGGCGTTGACGAACAGGCCCGTCACGGTGACGAACGGACCGGCCAGGCGGGCCAGTTCAGCCGCTTGCTCGGCGGTGACGCTGCGGGGGCTGGGCGGATAGAACACCAGCCCGATCGCGTCGGCGCCCAGTGCGACGGCATGGTCGACGTCGGCCGGCTGGGTCAGACCGCAGAGCTTGATACGGGTACGGTGGAGCGGCATGGCGATGGTCATGGGCCGGCGTGCTCGTCGAACACGCCGCGAAACAGGCTGGACGATGCCGGCGATGCCGGCAACCGGAAAGCATCAGGATAGCCGACCTCGGCGAGGTACAGGCCATCGGGCATGAAGGTGGGTGCGGCGGCCTTGCGATCGCGCGCGGCCAGCACCTCGGCCATCCACGCAGCCGGGCGCCGGCCCCGGCCGATCGCCACCAGGCAGCCCATGATGTTGCGCACCATGTGATGCAGGAACGCGCTGCCGCGAATACGCACGAACACCCATTCGCCCTGCCCCCGCACCTCGGCCGAATACAGCGTCTTGACCGGTGACTTGGCCTGGCACTCCGCTGCGCGGAACGACGAAAAATCATGCTCGCCGACCAGCACCTGCGCGGCTTCCTGCATGGCCGCCACGTCGAGCGATTGGCCCGGCGGCAACATCACGTAGCCCGCCTTGCCGCCCAGCAGCGGCGAGCGCGTCGGTCCGCTGACCAGCGCGTAGTAGTACGTCCGGCGATGCGCGGAGAAGCGCGCGTGGAAATCCTCCGGCACCGCCTGCGCCCAGCGCACGGCCACCGTCGGCGGCAGGAAGGCATTGGTGCCGCGCACCCAGGAGAACGGCTCGCGCACCAGGTCGGTATCGAGATGGACGATCTGTCCCAGCGCATGCACACCGGCATCGGTACGGCCGGCAACCGTGGTGGGCAACTCCACGCCGCCGAACTGGCGCAGCGCGGCCTCCAGCACGTCCTGCACAGTGTTGCCGTGCGGTTGCGACTGCCATCCCGAAAACGCGGCACCGTCGTACTGAATGCCGAGTGCGATGCGCGTCATGCCGAATGCATCCCCATGCGAAATGAAAAACGCCGGCAGGATACCACCCTGCCGGCGTTGACGAAGCCCTGGCTAGCGAAGTGCCGATCAGCCGATCTGGCGCATCAGGGCCTGGGCCTCGGCGTGGAACGACGGATCGCCCAGGTCCAGCACTTCCTGCAGCAGCTCGCGCGCGCCTTCCTTGTCGCCGATCTCGATGTAGGCCTTGGCCAGATCGAACTTGATCTGCAGGTCGCGCACACCATCGATACCGCCCTCGGCCGACAGCGTGTGCGGCAGGTTGGTATCCAGGCGCATGACCGTCAGCGGCTCTTCGGGCTGCGGGACAGCGGCTGCCTGATGCTGCGGCTCGGCATCGAGCTGCTGCGGCATAGCCTCCGGCAACTCGGCGGGCATTGCCCAGGACGGCAGGCTGTTCGCGGCCACCGCGGCGGGAGCCGGCTCCTCCACGGCAGGCACATCGACCTCGGCCTCGGCCGCGGGCGGCGTCGGGTTCAGGTCCAGCGACAGATCGGACAGGTCCATATGCAGCGGTGGCGCCGAAACCGGCTGGAACGCCTCGCCGGCGTGACCGCCGAAATCGGCTTGCTGCGGCAGTTCGAGGGGCGCCAGGGCTTCCGGCTCAGCATGCGGCTGGAAAACCGCCGCGGCTTCGGCCGGCGCTGTGATCGGCTCGCCGGCAGCCGGCGCCGGGAAGGATTCCAGCGGCAGCTCCAGGTCGGCCAGGTGCGGAGCCTTGGTCGACGGCATGGACGGGTCCAGGCCCGGATCCAGCGTGGCCCATTCTTCGCTGCGGCGGGTAGTTGCGCCCGTCACGGTCGGCTTGAACGCTTCGACGGCAGCCGAGGCGGCACCCACGCCGGCCAAGGCCGCTGCAGCCGCGGCGGCACCGGTGTAATGGCCTTGTGTGACGGGCTCTGCGGCAGCGGGCTCGTGCGGGCCATCGCCCTGCACCGTCAGGTACAGCGGATTGGCCGGATCAAACTTGCGGCCCATCGCAGCAGCCTCGGCCCATTCGGACGAAGCGGCACCCACTTGCGCCAGCATTTCCTCGGCGATGGTCTGGAAGCCATGCGCATCCTGGCGGTTGGCGTAGATTTCCATCAGCTTGAGGCGGATGGCCTGGCGTTCAGGATGCTGCTCGAGCGCCTCGCGCAGGATTTCCTCGGCCTGCACGTCGCGGCCGTAAGCGATGTAGACATCGGCCTCCGCGATCGGATCGACTTCATTGCTCTCGTTGCCGCCGCCGATGCGGAAATCGGCCCCGAACACGCTGTGCTGCGACGTATCAATGCTCTGGCCGCCGGCTGCGCCGAACAGCGAATTGGCCCCGGCCATCACCGTGCTTTCCTGCGACAGCAGGCTGTCCTGGAAGCCGTGTGCCTGTTCGGGCTTCTGCTGGCGCCGGCGATACACCGCCAGGCCGCCCAACAGCGCCACCGCTGCGCCGCCCAGGCCCAATACCATCGGATTGCCCAGCAGCGACGAGAAGAGCGACTCATCTTCGACCGGCGGCTGCGGCGCCACCACCACCGGCGCCTTCTTGGGCACGGCGGCGGGAGCCGGAGCAGCCGCAACCGGCGCGGACGCGGCGGAAACCGGCGCCGACGCACCTGCCGGTGCCACCGCAGCCGGTGCGGCCGCGGCCGCCTCCGACGAAGGGGCAGCCGAAGCCGTTGCCGCCGGGGCTTGCGCCGGCGCCGCCGAAGCCGACGGTGCCTGTGCCGGTGCGTTGGCCGCTGTCACAGCCGGCGCGGCCGTCGAAGGCGCGGCGCCCGCAGCCGGCTTACCGTTGGCCGCCTTGGCGAGCTCGGCATTCTTCACTTCGATCAGGCGCTGCATCTCGGAGAGGTTCTTCTCCAGCTGCGCCACGCGCGACTCCATTTCCTTGAGCGCGCGCTCCTTGGCAACCAGCTCCTCGTCGCGTGCGGCGGCCGAGGCGCCGGCCTTGCCGGCACGCTCCGCCTTGGACAGGCGCAGTTCGTCGCGCTCGCTGGCGGACGGCGTGGCCTGATCCTGCACGCGTGCAGACACGCTGCCGCTCTGCTGCCGGGCCGAATCGGTATCCGTCGCGGCATTGGCCTCGGCTGCCGTGGCCAGGCGGCTGCGGTAGCCGGCAAAGCCGGAAGTCTGCGCGACCACCTCGCGGCGTGCCTCGCGCGACGGCACCTTCTGCGCCTCGGCTGCCGACGGGACCGTCAGCACGGAGCCGGTGCGCAGGCGGTTGATATTGCCGCCGATGAATGCTTTCGGATTGTTGCGGTACAGCGCGAGCAGCATCTGGTCCAGCGACACGGCATCCTGGCCCTGCACGGCATTCGATGCAACGTCATAGAGACTGTCGCCACGCTGTACGGTGTACGCCCCGCCGGAGGCGGTATCCGCTGCTGCGGCCGCATCCGCTTGCGGGCGGGCAGCCTGGCGCGCCGGACGGGCTGCGCGCTGCGTCGCGGACGCGGCAGCCGGCGACTGCGGCGCTGCCGCGGAGTCGGCCACGCCCGGCGTGGTGGCCTGCACCACCGGCGTCGGCGCAAAATTCCGAGGCGTGTTGCTGGAGCCCGCGGGGTCCAGCAGGAAGGTATAGGCGCGCGAGACGCGGCCGGACGCCCAGGTCAGGTCGACCAGGATATCGACGAACGGCTCGGCAACCGGCTGGGCGGAAATCACCCGCACCACGTAGCTGCCGCCAGACTGGCGCACGAGCGAGGCCCGCAACGTCGAAACGATCGGATTGTAGGTCAGGCCGGCGCGCTGGTAAGCATCAGGCGAGGCCAGCTTGGCGACCAGATTCTGGGCCTCTTCCTCGGTCACGCCGGTCAGATCGATATCGGCCTGCAACGGCTGTCCCAGACTGGAACGCACGTGCAAAGCCCCAAAGCCTGCCGCATGCGCGACGGGCTGGATCAGCAGCAGGCTTGCCGCGGCAATCGCGACAGCCGACCAGCGAGGACTGCGATGGGACGATTCTCTCCGGCGGTATTGGCTCACCCTCACCTTCGACTCCGTGATCTTTTTAATGTGCAAAACGAACTTAGCATCAATGAGTTAGCGCAGCAATCTCACTTGAAACGTGAGATACCGAGGGTTCGACCCACCGTCGATGTCAATCACAACGACGCAAATGGCGGTATCTGAAGCGTTCGGCGTACCCCCCGGAATACGAACGCTCCGATGCGGCGCTAACTCCTCCCCGTTGCTCGTCCACCCTACGAATGGGCGGACGGCGTTCCGGCCGCTATTGTGTACCAACGTTACAGTCCGTGGGCAACCGGATGAAAAACGCCGCGCGGTGTGCGCGGCGTGGCGGCAAAAATCCTCAATTTTGTTGTCAGACTGCAACGACAAGCACTGTCGCCCAACATTGTACCGACAACAAAACCGGGATCACTTGCCCAGCAGAATGCGCAGCATCCGACGCAGCGGTTCGGCAGCGCCCCAGAGCAACTGATCGCCGATCACGAAGGCGCTGACATATTCCGGCCCCATGTTCAGCTTGCGCACGCGGCCCACGCCAATGTCCAGCCCGCCCGTGATGGCCGCCGGCGTCAGCTCCTGCTCGGTGATGCTGCGCTCGTTCGGCACCCACTTCACCCAGGGGTTACCCGAGCGGATGATGGATTCGATGTCTTCGAGCGGCAGGTCGCGCTTGAGCTTGAGCGTCAGGCCCAGGCTGTGGCAGCGCATCGCGCCGATCCGCACGCACAGGCCGTCCACGGGAATCGGCTGGGCCGTGCCCAGGATCTTGTTGACCTCGGCCTGGCCCTTCCACTCTTCCTTGGACTGGCCGTTGTCGAGCTGCTTGTCGATCCAGGGGATCAGGCCGCCGGCCAGCGGTGCCGGGAAGTACTCGGTCGGCACATCTTCGCGGATGATCTTGGCAACCTTGCGGTCGATCTCCAGGATGGCCGAGGCCGGGCTGGCCAGCTCTTCCTCCACCTCGCGGTGGATCACGCCCATGCCCTTGAGCAGTTCGCGCATGTGGTTGGCGCCACCGCCCGATGCCGCCTGGTAGGTCATCGAGCTGACCCACTCGACCAGGCCTTCGCGGAACAGCCCGCCCACGCCCATCAGCAGGATGGAGTTGGTGCAGTTGCCGCCGATGAAGTTCTTGGTCCCGCGGGCGACAGCGTCCTTGATCAGTTGCAGGTTGACCGGATCGAGCACGATCACCGCATCGCCTTCCATGCGCAGCGTCGAGGCGGCGTCGATCCAGTAGCCGTTCCAACCGGCGGCGCGCAGCTTCGGGAAGATCTCGGTGGTGTAGTCACCGCCCTGGCAGGTGATGATGGTGTCGCACTGCTTGAGCGCGTCGACGTCGTTGGCGTCCGCCAGCGGTGCGCTCGTCTTGGCGAACGCGGGCGCCTTGCCGCCGGCATTGCTGGTGCTGAAGAACACCGTATCGATCAGGTCGAAATCCTTTTCTTCCTGCATGCGCTGCATCAGCACACTGCCGACCATGCCGCGCCAACCGACGAGACCTACCTTCATGATGTGGAACCTTTAGTGATTTTCCCCGCCTCGGGCGCCCGGCGTGACCGCGCGGGGAAGGCGAACGGGCACGACGGGCGATCTACGAGATCGTTTTTTTGGTAATGGTTTTGGTGGTCGTGCGAATCTCGACGGTTGTCGTGCGAGCGCGTGCGGCAGTGCCCTTGGCGGCGATGGCCAAGGTACCCAGGATGCCGAAGAGGAGCGCAGTCGAGATCATTCGGCAAAATATACACGATTTGGCGGCGGCACAATGCGGTGCAGCATGGCCGCCGCGCAAAAAACCACGGTCGCAGCGCCGCGTGTGACGGCACCACAACGCGGGGTCCGGCTTACAGGGCGGCCACCACGGCGTCGCCCATCTCCAGGGTGCCGACCTGCTTGCAGCCCGGCATCAGGATGTCGCCGGTGCGCAAACCCTGGGCCAGCACCTTCTTGACCGCGTTCTCGATGCGGTCCGCCTGCTCGGCCTTGCCCAGCGTGTAGCGCAGCATCATGGCCGCCGACAGGATGGTCGCCAGCGGGTTGGCAATGCCCTTGCCAGCGATGTCCGGCGCCGAACCATGCGACGGCTCGTAGAGGCCCTTGTTGTTGGCGTCGAGCGACGCCGACGGCAGCATGCCGATCGAGCCCGTCAGCATGGCGGCCTCGTCCGACAGGATGTCGCCGAACATGTTGCCGGTGACGATCACATCGAAGTTCTTGGGGGCCTTGACCAGTTGCATCGCGGCGTTGTCGACGTACATGTGCGAGAGCTCGACCTCGGGGTATTCCTTGTGCACGTCGGTGACGATGTCCTTCCAGAACTGGAAGGTCTCCAGCACGTTGGCCTTGTCGACGCTGCACAGCTTCTTGCCGCGCTTGGCGGCGGCCTGGAAGGCGACATGCGCGATGCGGCGGATCTCCGGCTCGCTGTAGCGCATGGTGTCGAAGCCCTCGCGCGCGCCGGCGAACAGGCCGTCCGGCGCTGCGCGCACACCGCGCGGCTGGCCGAAGTAGATGTCGCCGTTCAGCTCGCGGACGATCAGGATGTCGAGGCCGGCCACGATCTCGGGCTTCAGGCTTGAGGCGCCGGTCAGCTCCGGGTAGCAGATCGCCGGGCGGAAGTTGGCGAACAGCTGCAGGTGCTTGCGCAGCCCCAGGATGGCCTGCTCGGGGCGCAGCTCGCGCGGCAGCGTGTCGTACTTCCAGTCGCCGACCGCGCCGAACAGGATGGCATCGGCCTCCTTGGCCAGCTTGAGCGTGTCTTCCGGCAGCGGATGCCCCTTGGCTTCGTAGCCGGCGCCGCCCACCGGCGCGGTTTCCATCTCGAACGGCTCGCCCAGCACCTTCAGCACCTTCACGGCCTCGGCCACGATTTCCTTGCCAATGCCGTCGCCCGGCAACACTGCGATTTTCGTCATGCGTTTGTCCTTGTTGTTGGTGCGCTCCGCTTCAGCCGACCAGCTTGTGGCTCAGCCACGGCATCTTCGCCAGGCGCTGCGCCTCGAAGACCTTGATCTTGTCGGCGTAGCGCAGGGTCAGGCCGATATCGTCGAAGCCGTTGAGCAGGCAGTACTTGCGGAATGCCGTGACGTCGAACGGATAGGCCGTGCCACCGGGCGTGACGACGACCTGCTTGTCGAGATCCACCGTCAGTTGGTAGCCATTGAAGGCGGCCGTCTCGTTGAACAGGTGGTCGACCTGCGACTCCGTCAGCGCGATCGGCAGCAGGCCGTTCTTGAAGCAGTTGTTGAAGAAGATGTCGGCGAAGCTCGGCGCGATGATGGCGCGAAAGCCATACTGCTGCAGCGCCCAGGGCGCATGCTCGCGCGAGCTGCCGCAACCGAAGTTCTTGCGCGCCAGCAGGATGGAGGCGCCCTGGTAGCGCGGCTGGTTCAACACGAAATCCGGGTTGAGCGGACGGTTGCTGTTGTCCTGCCCCGGCTGGCCGACATCCAGGTAGCGCCATTCGTCGAACAGGTTCGGGCCGAAGCCGGTGCGCTTGATCGACTTGAGGAATTGCTTCGGGATGATGGCGTCGGTATCGACGTTCTCGCGGTCCAGCGGCGCAACCAGGCCGGTGTGGATAGTGAATTGTTCCATGATCGTTCTCTCCTGCCGGTCAGCCGAGCTTGCGCACGTCGACGAAATGGCCTTCCAGCGCGGCGGCGGCAGCCATCGCCGGGCTTACCAGGTGGGTGCGGCCGCCCGCGCCCTGCCGGCCTTCGAAATTGCGGTTGGACGTGGACGCGCAGCGCTCGCCCGGCTCCAGCCGGTCGGCGTTCATCGCCAGGCACATCGAGCAGCCCGGCTCGCGCCATTCGAAGCCGGCTGCCTTGAAGATCTGGTCCAGCCCTTCGCGCTCGGCCTGTTCCTTCACCAGGCCCGAACCCGGCACCACCATGGCCAGCTTCACGTTGGACGCGATGCGCTTGCCGAGCTTCTGCACCACCCAGGCGGCGGCGCGCATGTCCTCGATGCGGCTGTTGGTGCACGAGCCGATGAAGACCTTGTCGATGCGGATGTCGCTGATGGCGATGTTGGGCTGCAGGGCCATGTATTCGAGCGCGCGCTCCATGGCATTGCGCTTGACCGGGTCCTTCTCCTTGTCAGGGTCCGGCACACGGTCTTCGATGCTGACCACCATTTCCGGCGAGGTGCCCCAGCTCACCTGCGGGCGGATCTCCTCGGCGCGCAGCTCGACCACGTGGTCGAAGTGGGCGCCCTCATCGGAGTGCAGCAAGCGCCAGTAGGCGACGGCCTGCTCCCACTCCACGCCCTGCGGCGCGAACGGGCGGCCCTTGATGTACTCGAGCGTGATGTCGTCCACGCCGACCATGCCGGCGCGCGCGCCCGCCTCGATCGCCATGTTGCACACCGTCATGCGGCCTTCCATCGACAGCGCGCGGATGGCGGAGCCGCCGAATTCCATCGCGTAGCCCGTGCCGCCCGCCGTGCCGATCTTGCCGATGATGGCGAGCACGATGTCCTTGGCAGTGCTGCCGCGCGGAAGCGTGCCTTCGACCTTCACCAGCATGTTCTTGCTCTTCTTGGCGAGCAGCGTCTGCGTGGCCAGCACGTGCTCGACTTCCGAGGTGCCGATGCCGTGCGCGAGCGCGCCGAACGCACCGTGCGTGCTGGTGTGCGAGTCGCCGCAGACCACCGTCATGCCCGGCAGCGTCGCACCCTGCTCCGGCCCGATCACGTGCACGATGCCCTGACGCTTGTCGGTCATCTTGAATTGCGTGATGCCGTAGCTGTCGCAGTTGGCGTCGAGCGTGTCGACCTGCAGCTTGGAGACCGGATCGGCGATGCCGTGCGAGCGGTCGGTGGTCGGCACGTTGTGGTCCGAGACGGCCAGGTTCGCACTGATGCGCCAGACCGGGCGGTGGGCCAGCTTCAGGCCCTCGAAGGCCTGCGGGCTGGTCACTTCGTGCAGCAGTTGGCGATCGATGTAGAGCACGGTCGTGCCGTCCTCTTCGGTGTGAACGACGTGATCGTCCCAGAGTTTGTCGTAGAGCGTCTTGGCCATGATGCGATCCGTGCACAGTGCGCCTTGCACAGGCGCCCGCGCGAGCAGTTTCGTGGGGAGTGACCGATTATGCCACCCGGCGCCCGCATGGCCGGACGTCACTGACGAAAGGGGGTTTCGTCGTTTCGCGAGGGCTGCGGGCAACAAAAAACCCCGCCGGTCGCCCGGGCGGGGTTTCGTGTGCAATGTGCGCCGAATGGCTCAGCGCTTGCTCAGCTCGGGCACCGCGCGGGTGGCGGCGCCGTTGAACAGCTGGCGCGGACGGCCGATCTTGTATTCCGGATCGGTGATCATCTCTTCCCATTGCGCGATCCAGCCCACCGAGCGGGCCAGCGCGAAGATACAGGTGAACATCGAGGTCGGGATGCCCAGCGCGCGCTGCACGATGCCCGAGTAGAAGTCGACGTTCGGATACAGCTTGCGGCTGACGAAGTACTCGTCTTCCAACGCGATCTTCTCGAGCGCCATGGCCAGCTTGAACAGGCGATCGTTCTCCAGGCCGAGCTCCTGCAGCACTTCGTGGCAGGTCTCGCGCATCAGCTTGGCGCGCGGGTCGTAGTTCTTGTACACGCGGTGGCCGAAGCCCATCAGGCGCACGCCGCTGTTCTTGTCCTTGACCTGCTTGATGAACTCATCGATCTTGTCGACGCTGCCGATCTCTTCCAGCATGTTCAGCGCGGCCTCGTTGGCACCGCCGTGCGCCGGGCCCCACAGGCAGGCGATCCCGGCTGCGATGGCGGCGATCGGGTTGGTGCCCGAGGAGCCGGCCAGACGCACCGTCGAGGTCGAAGCGTTCTGCTCGTGGTCGGCGTGCAGGATGAAGATGCGGTCCAGTGCGCGTTCGAGCACCGGGTTGACCTTGTAGTCCTCGCACGGCGTGGCGAACATCATGCGCATGAAGTTGCCGGTGTAGGACAGGTTGTTCTGCGGGTAGATCAGCGGCTGGCCGATGTTGTACTTGTACGCCATGGCGACCAGCGTCGGCAGCTTGGCGATCAGGCGGATCTGCGAGATTTCACGCTCGCGCGGATCGTTGATGTTGGCCGCATCCGGATAGAACGCGCTCATCGCGCCCACCAGGCCGGTCAGCACGGCCATCGGGTGCGCGTCGCGGCGGAAGCCGCGCAGGAAGAACTGCATCTGCTCATGCACCATCGTGTGGTGCATGACGGTGTCATTGAACTCTTCCTTCTGCTTGGCGTTGGGCAGCTCGCCCTTGAGCAGCAGGTAGCAGATTTCCAGGAAGCCGCACTTGCTCGCCAGATCGTCGATGGCGTAGCCGCGGTAGAGCAGCTCGCCCTTGTCGCCATCGATATAGGTGATCTTGGAGTTGCACGACGCGGTCGACATGAAGCCGGGGTCGTAGGTGAACTTGCCGGTCTGGCCGTAGAGCTTACGGATGTCGATCACGTCCGGGCCAACTGTGCCCTTGTAGATCGGCAACTCGACGCTGGGCGAGCCATCGGAAAACGATAGGGTGGCTTTCACATCGGACGGCGTCATGTCGATTTCCTTCTCTGCTGTTTATGAAATTGGAGTCGGGAGACTCCCGCTCAACGGATCGCGCAAGGCCGGGGAGCCCGGGCCGATTCGTCTCGCGGCAAACGCTCGCCACACGCCTAGACGGCGCGCAGCAAGTCCAGCACATGCCGCACGGGCGGCACGTCGAGCGCTCCTTCGGGCTCCTTGCGGGCCAGCAGGAGATCCATCAGGTCGTTGTCCGGCAACTCGAACAACTGCGTGAGCGCGCCGACGTCCTCATCGGACAGCTCGGTCTCGTAGCGGTTGAAAAAACGCTCGACGATGATGTCGTTCTCCAGCAGGCCACGCCGGGCACGCCAGCGCAGGCGCGCGCGCTTGTGTGGATCGGACTGGTGGGAAAACGTCGGAGTGTTCACGGCGGTCATGCTTTACAAGAGCGCGTCGCCGGAATACCGCTCCGGCGACGCTGGGCTGGCGGCTTACACCGCGCGGCGCACCATCAGTTCCTTGATCTTGCCGATGGCCTTGGTCGGGTTCAGACCCTTCGGGCACACATCGACACAGTTCATGATGGTGTGGCAACGGAACAGGCGGTACGGGTCCTCGAGGTTGTCGAGGCGTTCGCTGGTCGCCTGATCGCGGCTGTCGGCGATGAAACGGTAGGCCTGCAGCAGGCCGGCCGGGCCGACGAACTTGTCCGGGTTCCACCAGAACGACGGGCACGACGTCGAGCAGCTCGCGCACAGGATGCACTCGTACAGGCCATCGAGCTCTTCGCGCTCTTCGGGCGATTGCAGGCGTTCCTTCTCGGGCGGCGGCTCGTCGTTGATCAGGAACGGCTTGATCGAGTGGTACTGGTTGAAGAACTGCGTCATGTCGACGATCAGGTCGCGCACCACGGGCAGGCCGGGCAGCGGACGCAGCACGATCTTCTCCGGCAGCTCACGCATGTTGGTCAGGCAGGCCAGACCGTTCTTGCCGTTGATGTTCATGGCGTCGGAGCCGCACACGCCTTCGCGGCACGAACGGCGGAACGCGATCGACTCGTCCAGCTTCTTCAGCTTGACCAGCGCGTCGAGCAGCATGCGCTCATGGCCGTCGAGCTCGACCTCGTAGGTCTGCATGCGGGGCGCTGCGTCCTTGTCCGGATCGTAGCGATAGACTTCAAAAATACGCTTCATTTTTGTGGGTCCTTCTTTCCGGTTAGAACGTACGGGCCTTCGGCGGCACGCTTTCCACCGACAGCGGCTTCATCTGCACGGGCTTGTATTCCAGGCGGTTGCCTTCGCTGTAGAACAGCGTGTGCTTGAGCCAGTTCTCGTCGTCGCGGTTGGGGAAGTCGGAGTGGGCATGGGCGCCGCGCGATTCCTTGCGGGCCGCCGCCGAGACCATCGTGGCCTTGGCCACTTCGACCAGGTTGGCCACTTCCAGCGCTTCCACGCGCGCGGTGTTGAACACCTTGGACTTGTCCTTCAGATGGATGCTGGCGGCGCGCTCGGCCACTTCCATGATGCGCTCGACGCCTTCGTCCATCAGCTTCTGCGTACGGAACACGCCGGCATGCGATTGCATGTTGCGACGGATGTCGTTGGCGACGTCCTGCGCATACTCGCCCGAGCTGGAGCTGTCCAGCTTGGCCAGGCGGGCCAGCGCGCGGTCGGCGGCATCGGCCGGCAGCGGCTTGTGCTCGCGGTTCTTCAGGTCCTGCGCGACGATATGGTTGCCGGCCGCACGGCCGAACACCACCAGGTCCAACAGCGAGTTCGTGCCCAGGCGGTTAGCGCCGTGCACCGACACGCACGAGCATTCGCCGATCGCGTAGAAGCCGTTGATGACCTCATTCGGGCTGCCGTTCTTCGGCGCCACGACCTGGCCGTGATAGTTGGTCGGGATGCCGCCCATCTGGTAGTGGATGGTCGGCACCACCGGGATCGGTTCCTTGATCGCGTCGACGTTGGCGAACTTCAGGCCGATCTCGCGAATGGACGGCAGGCGCTTCATGATGGTCTCGGCACCGACGTGGGTCAGGTCGAGCAGCACGTAGTCGCCGTTCGGGCCGCAGCCGCGGCCCTCCTTGATTTCCTGGTCCATCGAGCGCGAGACGAAGTCGCGCGGCGCCAGATCCTTCAGCGTCGGAGCATAGCGCTCCATGAAGCGCTCGCCGTCCTTGTTGCGCAGGATACCGCCCTCGCCGCGCACGCCTTCGGTGATCAGCACGCCCGCGCCGGCCACGCCGGTCGGGTGGAACTGCCAGAACTCCATGTCTTCCAGCGGAATGCCAGCGCGCGCCGCCATGCCCAGGCCGTCACCCGTGTTGATGAAGGCGTTGGTGGAGGCTGCGTAGATCCGCCCTGCACCGCCGGTGGCGAACAGCGTGGTCTTGGCTTCGAGGATGTAGACCTCGCCGGTTTCCATTTCCAGCGCGGTCACGCCCAGCACGTCGCCGTCCTGGTCGCGGATCAGGTCCAGCGCCATCCATTCGACGAAGAAGTGGGTCTTGGCGCGCACGTTGCGCTGGTACAGCGTGTGCAGCAGCGCGTGGCCGGTCCGGTCGGCGGCGGCGCAGGCTCGCTGCACCGGCTTCTCGCCGTAGTTGGACGTGTGGCCGCCGAACGGGCGCTGGTAGATGGTGCCGTCGGCGTTGCGGTCGAACGGCATGCCGAAGTGTTCCAGCTCATAGACCACGTGCGGCGCCTGGCGGCACATGAACTCGATCGCATCCTGGTCGCCGAGCCAGTCGGAACCCTTGATGGTGTCGTAGAAGTGATAGTGCCAGTTGTCTTCGCTCATGTTGCCGAGCGAAGCGCCGATGCCCCCCTGTGCCGCAACCGTGTGCGAGCGGGTGGGGAAAACCTTGGACAGCACGGCCACGGACAGGCCGGCTTCTGCGAGTTGCAGCGATGCGCGCATGCCCGCGCCACCCGCACCGACGATCACGACGTCGAACTTGCGGCGCGGCAGGGCCGTCTTGACTGCGACCATGACTTAAACCCTCCAGAGAATCTGAGCTGCGTAGCCCGCACAACCGACGAGCCACAGAATCGTCAACACTTGCAGCGTCAAACGCACTGCCACGGGCTTCACGTAGTCCATCCAGATGTCACGCACGCCGATCCAGGCGTGATACGTGAGCGACAGGAAGGCGAGGAACGTCAGCAGTTTCATCCACTGGTTGGCGAACAGGCCTGCCCAGCTTTGATACGACGTGTCTTTCGAGAACAGGAACGCGGCCAGCAGCACGATGGTGTAGACCGCCATGACCACGGCGGTGACGCGCTGCGCGAGGAAGTCCTTCAGGCCGTAGTGTGCGCCGACGACGAGGCGCTTGGGACCGATATTGTTTTGTGCCATCGGGGACTCCTCAGAACAGGCCGAACAGCTTGGCGCCGAACACAACGGTCAGCAACAGGCTGACGATCAGCACGCTCACGGCCGACTTGGCCGAGGTGGTCTTGTCGATGCCGATATGCAGGTCGAGGATCAGGTAGCGAACGCCGGCGCAGAAGTGGTGCAGGTAGGCCCAGATGAGCGCGAGGACGACAACCTTGGCGAAGCCGCTGGACAGAAGCGCCGTGAACTTGGCGAAACTGATTTCCGACGTGAGACTCTGCTCGAACAGGTACAGCACGAACGGAAGAAGAAGGAACATCAGGGCACCGCTGACGCGATGCAGGATGGATACCTTGCCGGCCCAGGGCAACCGGTAGCGGGCAATATCCCCCACACCGATGTTCCTGAATTCCGGCCTAGCTTTCTTGATGGCTTCTGCCATGTCAGACCCCATTGGCTAAGACGACAAACACGAAACTGCTTATGCAAATCCACGCGATTTTAGCGCGCTTTTGTTGCGCGGCGCACCAATAATTTCCCGCGCCGCGCCCTACTTTTGTGCCCCATGCTCCGGCAACGATGATGCCGCGAACGATTGCCCTCCCTTCGCTTTTCGCAGTGCGCAATACGCCGTTGCGCATGCCGCAAATCAAGGCGCCACGGGCCAGTGGGGCTGGCACGGCGGCGCCGCATCGTCAATTCAATTCATTCTGGTAATAGTGTCGCGCCGTGACATACAGGCCACGGCGCAATTCCACCGGCTTGTCGCCGAACGTATGCGACACGCGCTCAACCGATAGCAGCGGCGAACCCGGCGCCACCGACAGCAGTTCGGCCGTGCCCGCATCGGCCGCCACGGCGCGGATGCGCTCGGTGGCGCGCAGCATGCGCACGCCGAACTCCGTCTCGAAGAAGGCATACATCGGCCCCTTCCAGTCGGTGAGCTTCTCGGCCGTCAGCCCCTTGAAGCTCGAACCGGGCAGCCAGATCTCTTCGAATACAGTGGGTTCGCCGGAGAAGAACAGCACGCGGCGGATCTGCACCACGCTGTCGCCCGGCTTGAGCTCGAGCAGGCGGGCGATCTCGGCGGGCGCGCGCAGGCGCTTGCACTCCAGCACGCGGCTGCTCGGGTAATGCTGCTCGCCCTGCTCCGGCATCAGCCGCAGGAAGCGGAACTGCACGCCCTCTTCGTAATGGGTAGTGACAAAGGTGCCCTTGCCCTGCCGCCGCGCGACCAGGTTCTCGGCCGCCAGTTCGTCGATGGCTTTGCGCACCGTGCCCTGGCTGACCTTGTAGCGGGCCGCCAGCTCCATCTCGGAGGGGATCATCTCGCCCGGCTTCCACTCGCCGGCCTGCAGGCTCTGCAGGATCAGCGTCTTGATCTGCTGATACAACGGACTGAAGGTGGGCGAACCGGCTCCCGCGCTCGCGCCGGCGGGCGACGCCCCCGCCTCGCCGCCCGGGGACGGCGGCGCGGCAGTGGAATTGGGAGTGGAGGCGCTCGACATAGCTGTCGATTTCACCACAAAAGCGAGTCGCGCGTCCAGCCCGTCTATAGAATGTCTTATGTCTTATATAAGACAGAAGATTCATTGACTTCACAAGGTTCGCGGCCTACACTCGCGCCTGTTCGGAATGAAGGGCGCCACGCGCGCGCCGGCGCGGCCGTCCGTCCAGGCTCAAGGGTGTTTCCACTTCGTCATACGGACGCAGTACACTGCGAGGCTCTTGCCGATCCGGGGCACGGCTGCCAGCAGCGCGGCGCACCGGGCCGGCAATACCTGCGCGGCGGGCGACGACATCCGGCCAGGATGCGACTTCGCGCAGTGCGATCCGCTTTTCACTACCGTTTGGAGAGTTCTCATGGCTAAAGCACCCATGCGCGTCGCGGTCACCGGCGCTGCTGGACAGATTGGTTATGCACTGCTGTTCCGCATCGCCGCCGGCGAAATGCTGGGCAAGGATCAACCCGTCATCCTGCAACTGCTGGAAATCCCCGACGAGAAGGCCCAGAAGGCACTCAAGGGCGTGATGATGGAGATCGAGGACTGCGCGTTCCCGCTGCTGGCCGGCATGGAAGCCCACTCCGATCCGATGACCGCCTTCAAGGACGTCGACGTGGCCCTGCTGGTGGGCGCCCGCCCCCGCGGCCCGGGCATGGAGCGCAAGGACCTGCTCTCCGCCAACGCACAGATCTTCACGGCACAGGGCAAGGCCCTGAATGCCGTCGCCTCGCGCAACGTCAAGGTGCTGGTGGTCGGCAACCCGGCCAACACGAATGCCTACATCGCCATGAAGTCGGCGCCGGACCTGCCGCGCGAGAACTTCACCGCGATGCTGCGCCTGGACCACAACCGCGCGCTGTCGCAGATCGCCGCCAAGACCGGCAAGCCGGTCTCGAGCATCGAGAAGCTGTTCGTGTGGGGCAACCACAGCCCGACGATGTACGCCGACTACCGCTACGCCACCATCGACGGCAAGAGCGTGAAGGACATGATCAACGACCCGGTGTGGAACAACGACGTGTTCCTGCCGACCGTCGGCAAGCGCGGCGCCGCCATCATCGAAGCGCGTGGCCTGTCGTCGGCCGCCTCGGCCGCCAACGCCGCCATCGACCACGTGCGCGACTGGGTGCTGGGCTCCAACGGCAAGATCGTCACGATGGGCATTCCGTCCAACGGCGACTACGAGATCCCGCAAGACGTGATGTTCGGCTTCCCGGTCACCACGGCCAACGGCAAGTACGAAGTGGTCAAGGGCTTCGAGATCGACGCCTACAGCCGCGAGAAGATCAACATCACGCTCAAGGAACTGGAAGAAGAGCGTGCCGGCGTGCAGCACCTGCTGGGCTGACGCGCATGATCTGACGAAAAACCGGAGCGGATCGGCAGCGAACCCTCCGGTTTTTTCACATCCCAACCCGGCGCCGATGCAGCCAGCGGTCAGCGCCTCCACCCGACACAACGCAGTGCACCCGACCGAGGTCTTGTTCCAGGACGATGCCGCACCGGCCCAGTTGCCGGTCTGCGACCACTATGCTGGCGCGGAAAAGCTGATGCGTAAATCGCTCGCCCTGCAACAAGCGCTTGGACCGGTCTTCGACATCACCTTCGATTGCGAGGACGGCGCCGCCGTCGGCCAGGAACGCGCGCATGCCGAACTGGCCGCGCAACTGATCAACAGCGACGACAACCGCTTCAACCGCGTGGGCGTGCGCATCCACGACCCGAACCATGACGCCTGGGCGCAGGATGTCGACATCCTGGTCGGCCAGGCCGGACGGCGCCTGGCCTACGTGACCGTGCCCAAGGTGCGCGACTTGGTGGAAGTCGCACGCGTGACCGACCGCGTCAACCAGGCGGCCCGCGCGGCCGGCATCGCGCGGCACCTGCCCATCCACGTGCTGATCGAGACGCACGGCGCACTGGCGCAGGTGTTCGACATCGCCTCGCTGGTGCAAGTGGAATGCCTGAGCTTTGGCCTGATGGATTTCGTCTCGGCGCACAACGGCGCGATTCCGGGCGCGGCGATGGGCTCGCCGGAGCAGTTCGAGCACCCGCTGATCCGCCGCGCGCTGACGGACATCTCCGCCGCCTGCCACGCGCACGGCAAGGTGCCGTCGCACAATGTGAGCACCGACATCCAGCACCCGGACCGCGCCGGCGCGGACGCCGCCCGGGCGCGCAACGCATTCGGCTACCTGCGCAAGTGGAGTATCCACCCGGACCAGATCGCGCCCATCGTTGCCGCATTCCGCCCGTCGCATGATGAGGTGGCGCAGGCCGCCGCCATCCTCACGGCCGCGCAGGACGCATCGTGGGGCCCGATCCAGCATGAAGGCCGCCTGCACGACCGCGCCAGCTACCGTTACTGGTGGGCCGTGCTGCAGCGGGCGCATACCACCGGCGTAACCGTGCCGCCCGAAGCCGCCGCGCGCTTCTTCGGATGACGCCCGCGCAATCGCATTGAGGAGACCGGACATGCCCCACGCCACGCAAGCCAGCCCCGGCGCCCGCTTCCGCCAGGCCCTGGCGGACGAATCGCCGCTGCAGGTCGTCGGCGCCATCAACGCCAACCACGCGCTGCTCGCCAAGCACGCCGGCTACCGCGCGATCTACCTGTCGGGCGGCGGCGTGGCGGCCGGTTCGCTGGGCCTGCCCGACCTCGGCATCTCGGGCCTGGACGATGTGCTGACCGACGTGCGCCGCATCACCGATGTGTGCGACGTGCCGCTGCTGGTGGACGTCGATACCGGCTTCGGCGCCTCGGCGTTCAACGTGGCGCGCACGACCCGGTCGCTGATCAAGTTCGGCGCGGCGGCCATGCATATCGAGGACCAGGTGGGCGCCAAGCGCTGCGGCCACCGTCCCAACAAGGAGATCGTCTCGAAGGACGAGATGGTCGACCGCATCAAGGCGGCCGTCGATGCCCGCACCGATCCGGACTTCGTGGTGATGGCGCGCACCGACGCGCTGGCCGTAGAGGGCCTGGACCGCGCCATCGAGCGTGCCGTGGCCTGCGTGGAGGCCGGCGCGGACGCGATCTTCCCCGAGGCCATGACCGATCTGTCGATGTACCGCCGCTTCGTTGACGCGGTGAAGGTGCCGGTGCTGGCCAACATCACCGAATTCGGCCAGACGCCGCTGTTCACGCGCGACGAGCTGGCCTCGGCGGGCGTGGCGATGGCCCTGTACCCGCTGTCGGCGTTCCGCGCCATGAACAAGGCGGCCGAGAACGTCTACGCCGCCATCCGCCGCGACGGCACGCAGAAGAACGTGGTCGACACCATGCAGACCCGCATGGAGCTGTACGACAGCATCGGCTACCACGACTACGAAGCCAGGCTGGACGCGCTGTTCGCGCAGAATCGCGGCTGACGGCGGACGCGGCGAGCAAGGAGACGACCATGGCAGAACAGCAAGCGACGACGGGCCCGAAGCCGAAGAAATCGGTGGCCCTGTCGGGCGTGACGGCAGGCAACACCGCGCTGTGCACCGTCGGCCGCACCGGCAACGACCTGCACTACCGCGGCTACGACATCCTCGACCTCGCCGCCGCCTGCGAATTCGAAGAAGTCGCCCACCTGCTGGTGCACGGCAAGCTGCCCAACCGGGCCGAGCTGGCCGCCTACAAAGCCAAGCTCAAGGCCCTGCGCGGCCTGCCCGCCAACGTCAAGGCCGCGCTCGAATGGGTGCCCGCCTCCGCCCACCCGATGGACGTGATGCGCACCGGCGTCTCCGTGCTCGGCACCGTACTGCCCGAGCGCGACGACCACAACCCGCCCGGCGCCCGCGACATCGCCGACCGCCTGATGGCCAGCCTCGGCTCGATGCTGCTGTACTGGTACCACTACTCGCACAACGGCAAGCGCATCGAGGTCGAGACCGACGACGACTCCATCGGCGGCCACTTCCTGCACCTGCTGCATGGCGTCGAGCCGCCCAAAAGCTGGGTCGATGCGATGCACGTCTCGCTCAACCTCTACGCCGAGCACGAGTTCAACGCCTCGACCTTCACCGGCCGCGTGATCGCAGGCACCGGCTCGGACATCTACTCGGCCATCACCGGTGCCATCGGCGCGCTGCGCGGGCCGAAGCACGGCGGCGCCAACGAATTCGCCTTCGAGATCCAGAAGCGCTACGACACGCCGGATGAAGCCGAGGCCGACGTCCGCCGCCGCATCGAGGCCAAGGAAGTCATCATCGGCTTCGGCCACCCGGTCTACACGATCGCGGACCCGCGCAACAAAGTCATCAAGGAAGTCGCGCGCAAGCTGTCGAAGGAAGCCGGCAACACCAGGATGTTCGACATCGCCGAGCGGCTGGAGACCGTGATGTGGGACGTCAAGAAAATGTTCCCCAACCTCGACTGGTTCAGCGCCGTGTCGTACCACATGATGGGCGTGCCCACGGCAATGTTCACGCCGCTGTTCGTGATCGCGCGCACGTCCGGCTGGGCCGCGCACATCGTCGAGCAGCGCATCGACAACAAGATCATCCGCCCCAGCGCGAACTACACCGGGCCGGAAGACCTGAAGTTCGTGCCGATCGGCAAACGCAAGTAAGGAGCAGCGGAAAGGCGCAAGATACCAGGCGGCGGACCGGGCTGCGCACGGCGATCCCCCCGTTTGGATGAGGGGTGGCATCGCCGGGCAACAGAACATTGGGCACGGCGTGCAAATCGGTCAAAATACCGACCGGTGTGCGAGACGCCCTGATGTCCCCTGTCCGTGGCGGCCGCCGCCCCCCACCCTGTTTGACCGAAGGAAACTCTATGAACAAGTTCATCGTGGGCGCCTGTGCCGGCGTGCTTTCGCTGGCCGCATCGCAATACGCAACCGCCCAGCCCGCCACGACCGCCAAGCCGGCCGCCAAGAAGGCGGCCGCGAAGAAAAAGTCTGCCAGGAAAAGCGCACCCGCCAAGGAAGCGGCCGCCAAGCCGGAAGGCGTGCAGTGGAAGTGCGAACTGGGCAACGAGATGTACATCGCGGGCGACATGACGCGTGACCAGGTCATCACAGTGCACTGGAAGGGCCGCAACTATCTGTTGCCGCGGCAACTGACCCGCACCGGCGCCGACCGCTATTTCGATCAGAAGAGCGGCTTCGACCTGGTCGTCATCCCCAGCAAGGCCATGCTGTTCGACCGCAACGAAGGCCACCGCCTGGCCGACGAGTGCCAGACCGCGGAAATGGCCGCGGGCGCCCCGGCACCGACGCAGAGCGGTGCCCTGCGCGCGCCGGCCGGCCAGCCGCTGATGATGCAGGACAACGCTGCCCCGGCACCGGCTCCGGCCCCCGCGCCGGACGCCGCGCAACCGGCCAAACAGTAACGCGAGAGGCCCACAGGAACACGCCATGTCCGCACCGGTTGCGAACATCCGCCCGAAACCCGACAAGGTCATCGTCGACATCGTCGACTACGTGACCCGGTTCAAGATCGACAGCAAGGCCGCCTACGAGACGGCCCGCCACTGCCTGATTGACACCTTGGGCTGCGGGCTGGAGGCGCTGTCGTACCCGGCGTGCACCAAGCTCCTGGGGCCGGTCGTGCCGGGGACCATCGTGCCGCACGGTGCGAAGGTCCCGGGTACGCCATTCCAGCTCGATCCGGTCCAGGCGGCGTTCAGCATCGGCGCCATGATCCGCTGGCTGGACTTCAACGACACCTGGCTGGCCGCCGAATGGGGCCATCCGTCGGACAACCTCGGCGGCATCCTGGCCGTGGCGGACTGGTTGTCCCGAACGAATCTCGCCGGCGGCAGGAAGCCGCTCGTGATGAAGGACGTGCTGACCGCGATGATCCAGGCCCACGAGATCCAGGGCTGCATCGCGCTCGAAAACGCATTCAACAAGGTGGGGCTGGACCACGTCGTACTGGTCAAGGTCGCCACCACCGCGGTGGTCGGGCAACTGCTCGGGCTGTCGCGCGAAGAGCTCATCAACGCGGTGTCGCTGGCCTGGGTCGACGGCCAGGCGCTGCGCACTTACCGTCACGCGCCCAACACGGGCAGCCGCAAATCGTGGGCGGCCGGCGACGCCACCAGCCGCGGCGTACGCCTGGCGCTGATCGCCAGGACCGGCGAGATGGGTTACCCGTCCGCCCTCACGGCCAAGGGCTGGGGCTTCTACGATGTGTCGTTCAAGGGCAAGCCGTTCACGTTCCAGCGCCCGTACGGCACGTATGTGATGGAGAACGTGCTGTTCAAGATCAGCTTCCCGGCCGAGTTCCACGCGCAGACCGCCGCCGAAGCCGCGATGACGCTGCACCGGGCCCTTGCCGAGGCCGGCAGGTCCGTCGACGAGATCAAAACGATCACGATCCGCACGCACGAAGCGGCGCTGCGCATCATCGACAAGACCGGCCCGCTCGCCAACCCGGCCGACCGCGACCATTGCCTCCAGTACATGGTTGCCGTGCCGCTGATCTTCGGCCGCCTGACGGCCGAGGACTACGAAGACAACGTCGCCCGCGACCCGCGCATCGATGCCTTGCGCAAGAAGATGGTCTGCGTGGAGGACAAGCAGTTCACCAAGGATTACCACGACCCGAAGAAGCGTTCGATCGCCAACGCGCTCACCGTCGCGTTCAAGGACGGCAAGACGCTCGAGGAGGTCGTGGTGGAGTACCCGATCGGCCACAAGCGGCGGCGCAAGGAAGGCCTGCCGCTGCTGGTCGAGAAGTTCGGGACCAACCTGGCCCGCCGCTTTCCAGCCAGGCAGCAGGACGCCATCCTGCGCGCCTCGCTGAACCAGAAAGCGCTCGAAGCCATGCCGGTCAACGAGTATGTCGATTTGTACGTGATTTGATTTGATGTATCCGCGGAGGGGTGCCCCGGTGCCCCGCGCATCCTTAGCTTGGAGTCATGCCATGCCCCACAACCTGAAAAAAACACTCAAGGAATTCAAGATCAACGGCGGCCAGACCGGCAAGTTCCATTCCCTGCCGCAACTGGGCAAGGAACTGGGCGTGGCGATCGAGCGCCTGCCGGTTTCGATCCGTATCGTGCTGGAATCGGTGCTGCGCAACTGCGACGGCAAGAAGGTGACCGAAGAGCACGTCGCGCAACTGGCCAACTGGAAACCGAACGCCGAGCGCGTTGACGAGATCCCGTTCGTGGTCGCCCGCGTGGTGCTGCAGGACTTCACCGGCGTGCCGCTGCTGGCCGACCTGGCCGCCATGCGCAACGTGGCCGAGCGCATGGGCAAGAACCCCAAGAAGATCGAGCCGCTGGTGCCGGTCGACCTGGTGGTGGACCACTCGGTGCAGATCGACCACTTCCGCGAGAAGAAGGCGCTGGACCTGAACATGAAGCTGGAGTTCTCGCGCAACAACGAGCGCTACCAGTTCATGAAGTGGGGCATGCAGGCGTTCGACACGTTCGGCGTGGTGCAGCCGGGCTTCGGCATCGTCCACCAGGTCAACCTGGAATACCTGGCGCGCGGCGTCCATAAGAAGGACGGCGTGTTCTACCCGGATACGCTGGTCGGCACCGACAGCCACACCACCATGATCAACGGCATCGGCGTGGTGGGCTGGGGCGTGGGCGGCATCGAGGCGGAAGCCGGCATGCTGGGCCAGCCGGTGTACTTCCTGACGCCGGACGTCGTGGGCGTGGAACTGAAGGGCCGTCTGCGTGAGGGAGTAACAGCAACTGACCTGGTGCTCACCATCACCGAACTGCTCCGCAAGGAAAAGGTCGTCGGCAAGTTCGTCGAGTTCTTCGGCGAAGGCACCGCCAGCCTGTCGCTGCCGGACCGCGCGACCATCGGCAACATGGCACCGGAATACGGCGCGACCATGGGCTTCTTCCCGGTCGACGAGAAGACCGTCGACTACTTCAAGGGCACGGGCCGCACGAAGGAAGAAATCGCCGCGTTCGAAGGCTACTTCAAGGCACAAAAGCTGTTCGGCGTGCCCAAGGCCGGCGAGATCGACTACACCAAGACGCTCACGCTGGACCTGAGCACGGTGGCCCCGTCGCTGGCCGGCCCGAAGCGCCCGCAGGACCGCATCGAGATCGGCAACGTGAAATCGACCTTCTCGTCGCTGTTCGCCAAGCCGGTGGCCGAGAACGGCTTCAACAAGAAGTCGGAAGACCTGGACAAGACCTTCACGACCAGCAACGGCGTGGACGTCAAAAGCGGCGACGTGCTGATCGCCGCCATCACCTCGTGCACGAACACGTCCAACCCGAGCGTGCTGCTGGCCGCCGGCCTGCTGGCCAAGAAGGCCGTGGAAGCCGGCCTGACGGTCGCCCCGCACATCAAGACCTCGCTCGCCCCGGGAAGCCGCGTGGTGACGAAGTACCTGGAAGCGGCCGGCCTGCTTCCGTACCTGGAAAAGCTGGGCTTCGGCGTGACGGCCTACGGCTGCACGACCTGTATCGGCAACGCCGGCGACCTGACGCCGGAACTGAACGAAGCCATCGTCAAGAACGACATCGTGGCCGCCGCCGTGCTGTCGGGCAACCGCAACTTCGAAGCGCGCATCCACCCGAACATCCGCGCCAACTTCCTGGCCTCGCCGCCGCTGGTCGTTGCCTACGCGATCGCCGGCAACGTGACGCGCGACCTGATGACCGAGCCGGTCGGCAAGGGCAAGAAGGGGAAGGACATCTACCTGGGCGACATCTGGCCGACCTCGGACGAGATCGCCAAGCTGATGAAGTTCGCGATGAACGCCGACACGTTCCGCACGAACTACGAGCAGGTCAAGAAGCCGTCCAAGCTGTGGGCCAACGTCAAGGGCACCAAGGGCCAGGTCTACGATTGGCCGCAGTCGACGTACATTGCCGAGCCGCCGTTCTTCGAAGGCTTCGGCATGACGCCGGCCGCTGCCTCGGCATCGGTCAAGGGTGCGCGCGCCCTGGGCGTGTTCGGTGACTCCGTGACGACCGACCACATCTCCCCGGCCGGTTCGATCAAGGAAACCTCGCCCGCCGGCAAGTACCTGCTGGCCAACGGCGTGCTCAAGGCCGACTTCAACAGCTACGGCTCGCGCCGCGGCAACCATGAGGTGATGATGCGCGGCACGTTCGCCAACGTGCGCATCAAGAACCTGATGATCCCCGCCAAGGCCGACGGTTCGCGCGTGGAAGGCGGTGAGACGCTGTTCCAGCCGAGCGGCGAGCAGATGTCGATCTATGACGCCGCCATGAAGTACGTTGCCGCAGGCACCCCGACGGTGGTGTTCGGTGGCGAAGAGTACGGTACGGGCAGCTCGCGCGACTGGGCCGCCAAGGGCACGCAGTTGCTGGGCGTGAAGGCCGTGATCGCACGCAGCTTCGAGCGTATCCACCGCTCGAACCTGGTCGGCATGGGCGTGCTGCCGCTGCAGTTCAAGGGCAACGACTCGGCGCAGTCGCTGGGCATCGTCGGCGACGAGACCTTCGACATCGAGGGCCTGGACGGCGAAATCAAGCCGCAACAGGACGTCACCCTGGTGATCAAGCGTGCCAACGGTGAAACCAAGCGCGTGAAGGTGCTGCTGCGTATCGACACGCCGATCGAAGTCGACTACTACAAGCACGGCGGCATTCTGCCGTTCGTGCTGCGTCAGTTGCTGGCCGCGTAAGCGCCAACCGCTGTTGCAGATCGGCAAAGCCGGCTCTTCGGAGCCGGCTCAGATTGCTGACAAAGGCCTCGCCCCCGGCGAGGCCTTTCCTTTGTATTTAATAGCGGGATGCTCAAGACACCGACACCCGCGCAGCACGAACTCGAGATGGTGACGCTCGAGGAGCTTGTGCCGAAGGACCATCTGCTGCGCAAGATCGACGCGGCGGTGGATTTCGAATTCATCCGCGCCAAGGTCGCGCACCTGTACTGCGCCGACAACGGCCGCCCGGCACTCGATCCGGTAGTGATGTTCAAGCTGCTGTTCATCGGCTACCTGTTTGGGGTGCGCAGCGAGCGCCAGCTCATGCGCGAGGTGCAGGTCAACGTCGCCTATCGCTGGTTCGCCCGCTTCCGCCTGACCGACCGCGTGCCCGATGCTTCCACCTTCTCGCAGAACCGGCGCCGGCGCTACACCGACACCACGGTCTATCAGGAGATCTTCGACGAGATCGTGCGCCAGGCGATGGGGCACGGCATGGTCGACGGCCGGGTGCTCTATACCGACAGCACGCACCTCAAAGCCAACGCCAACAAGAACAAGTACGACGTGGTGAAGGTGGAGCAGACGCCTTCTGCCTACCTGGCCGAACTGGATGCGGCGGTCGATGCGGACCGGGTCGCGCACGGCAAGAAGCCGCTGCCGCGCGATGACGGTGACGGCGGGGCGCCCGGCGGCAAGCCCGAGGAGAAGGACATCAAGCGCAGCCGCACCGACCCGGACAGTGGCTACATGGTGCGCGACGACAAGCCCCGTGGGTTCTTCTACCTGGACCACCGCACGGTCGATGCCAAGCACGCGATCATCATCGACACGCACGTCACCCCGGCCTCGGTGCACGACAGCCAACCGTATCTGGAGCGGCTGGACCGCCAGCGCGAATGTTTCGGCTTTGCGGTGCAGGCGGTGGGGCTGGATGCCGGATACTTCATTCCCGCTGTCTGCAAGGGGCTGGAGGATCGCCAGATTGCCGGGGTGATGGGCTACCGCACGCCGAATCACAAGCCGGGCACGTTCTACAAACGGCAATACGAGTACGACCGCTATCGCGACGAGTATGTCTGCCCGGCCGGCCAGGCGCTGCCGTACAGCACGACCAACCGCAGCGGCTATCGCGAATGATGCGCACGCAGTGCACGAACAGCGCCAACGCGGTGAAGGTGGTGACGCGCCACGTTTGGGAGTGGGCCAAGGAGCGGGTTGACGCCAGGCGGCTGACCGAATGGGGCAAGCGCCTGTATGCCCGGCGCAAAGAGACGGTGGAGCGCAGCTTCGCCGATGCCAAGCAATTGCACGGACATCGCTACGCGCGCATGCGGGGGCTGCGCCGCGTGGCCGAGCAGTGCCTGCTGGCGGCTGCGGCACAGAACATCAAGAAGATCGCGCTGCTGCTGGCGCGCATGCGGGCGCTTTTACGCCACTTCTGCAGCCCTCGCGCACCTATGCGCCGGCTCGTCGCCCACTTCTCGACCCCTTCGGGTCGATTCGGCTGCCGCCGACCCAAAATCCGCTTCGCATAAAAGACAAAACCCCACACTCCGAAAAATGTGGGGTTCGTCAGCAATCTGAGCCGGCTCTTCGGAGCCGGCTTTTTTGTTGCTGCCATGTCAATCGAGGTGACGAAGGCACACGCGCTTTTGGTACAGTGTGGCGGGTAGACCGCGTGACGCCGGCCGGGCAAGCGCGCCAGCGGTCCGACCGCCGCGTTTTGCAGGAGCCCCGCGTTCATGGCCAAAGTGGTACTCGCCCTACTCGTCGTCGCTGCCGCCGTCTTCCACATCCTGTTCAAGGCCCCGCAGGGCGGTCAGGTGAATGCATCGACGCCGGCGCCCGCCATGGTGCAGGCGCCGGCTCCCGTGGCCTTGCCGGCGGCATCGGCGCCCTCGGCCACCAGCGCGACGGTTGCCGAGGCCCCCGCTTCGGCCGCTCAGCCGTGAAACGCGTCACGGCGCGACATCCGAAGGTAAAATAACCGCCCTCTTCCCAATCTCCAATCGACCGGTACGGCTCAGCATGGCAGGTTTTCGCTCCAAGGCTCCCCAACGTCTCTCCCCCGATGCCGAACGGCTCGTCGCCGACGCGCTGGCGCTCGATGCGTCCGGCAGCCGCATCGAAGACGTCTACTGGGAACAACGGCTGTCCGAACGCCTCTCCCGGCTGCTGAAGAACGGCAGCCAGTCCGCGCTCGACGCCGCGCTGGACCACCTCTTCAAGCACAACGAGGAAGCTTCCGACGTGCTGGCCGAACAGGCCGAGACGCTGGCCGAATCGGCCGTGCTCTCCTCAGGAGGCGTGGAATACGACGCGCTGCTGATCGCGGCGCCCATCCTCGCGCACACGCGCTATGCGATCCCGTCGGGCACCGTCAAGGCGGAACTGGCGCAGACGCTGCAGGTGCACCTGCAGGCACACGTGCTGGCCTCCACCGCGCGCGTGGCGCTGGCGCCGTACCTGTACAGCATCGACCAGCTGCCGCGCACGCACTCCGACACGTTCGCCCTGACGCACAAACTGGCCGCGTATGCGCTGTCCGGCCAGGCGCCCAAGGTGGACCTGCGCGACATGCCCGAGACCGCGCCGATCCTGGCCGACCCGCGCTACCTGCTGGCCATCGTCGTCGCCCAGCACGGCCAGCCGCTGTTCCGCTGGCAGGAAGACGCGAAGGAGCACCACGCCGAGCGCACCGCCTGCCTGGAGCAATGGCGCGAGCAGGTCACGCCGACCATCTCCTCGCTGATGCCGGGCTGCGAATTCGAACTGCTGCTGCCCGACGCCTTCTTCCTGTCATGCCGCGAGTCCGACAAGCGCATCCGGCCGCTGACGGTGCGCGCGGCCGTCAACTACCTGCAGGGTGCGCTGGAACTGCCGGCCGACCGCTTCTCGGCCATTGTCGGTGCCTTCGGCGAGGAGTCGATCGAGGAATACCGCGTCGCCTTCACCGTGCGCGGCGAGAAAGATCTGATCTACGGTATCGTCTGGCCGGTCTATGGCCGCGACGGCGGCGCCACCGAAGTCAATGCCGAGGGCGAACCGGGCAGCCCGCTCGAGCAGATCTGCGAAGAGCTGCGCGCCTGCGGCATCGAGGACATCTTCCGCCACGGCCAGCTGTTCGAGCCCGAATACTGCGAAGACTGCGGCGCCCCGCTCTACGCCGACCGCTCGGCGGAGATCGTCCACGCCGAAATGCCGGAAGACGCGCCGACACAGCAACCGCTGTTCCACTGACGCGCTGCAAGCCAGCCACCTCCGGGTGGCTTTTTTATTGCTTGCCGATCGGCGCGCCGGTCATCACGACGGCCGGAATGCGTCGCACGCGCCGGAACGGGCTGCGGCACAATGACGGTCCTTCGCCACATGGCAGCACCGCCCGAACCCGAGGAGCCCTGCGATGACGACTCGCCCCCTGCTTCGCGCCCGATTTCGTGTCCCATTTCGCGCCCTGATCCGCACCCTCGCCGCCTGCGTGCTGGCGGGTGCCGCCGCCGCGCCGCTGGCCGCGCAGGCCGACGACCAGCACGATCTGAGAATTGGCCTGGCCGCCGACGTGACCTCGATGGACCCGCACTGGAACAACGCCGGGCCCAACAATGCGATGGCGCTGCACATCTTCGAATCGCTGGTGTTCCTCGACAAGAACGGGCGCTACATGCCGGGCCTGGCCACCTCGTGGAAGGCCGTCGACGCCAACACCTGGGAGATCAAGCTGCGCCCGGGCGTCAAATGGAGCGATGGCACGCCCTTCACGGGCGAGGACGTGAAGGCATCGATCGCACGCCCGGCGCGGCTGACCAACAGCCCGGGGCCGTTCACCAGCTACACCAAGTCGATCACTGACGTGCAGATCGTCGATCCGCTGACCGTGCGGCTGAAACTGTCGATCCCGAACTACGCCAGTATCCCGAACGACCTGAACAGCCTGCCGATCATCCCGAAGAAAGTGGCCGACGCCACGCAGGCCGACTTCGACGGCGGCCGCGCCATGATCGGCACCGGCCCGTTCCTGTTCGACCACTTCACGCGCGGGCAGGAGATCGTGCTGAAGAAGAACCCGAACTACTGGGGCGGCCCGTCGCACGGTTCGCAGTGGGACAAGGTGACCTTCAAGATCATCACCGACAACGCCGCGCGCACGGCCGCGCTGCTGGCGGGCGATGTGGACGTGGTGGAGGCCGTGCCCGCCGCCGACGTGCCGCGCATCAAGCAAAACAAGGCCTTCCACCTGGAGCAGCAGGTGTCGTGGCGCACCCTCTTCTGGCAGATGGACCAGAGCCGCGACGCCTCACCGTTCGTCACCGACCGCGCCGGCAAGCCGCTCGCCAAGAACCCCTTCAAGGACCACCGCGTGCGCGAGGCGGTGGCGCTGGCCATCAACCGCGACGCCATCGTCACGCGCGTGCTCGAAGGCCAGGGCGTGGTGGCGTCGAGCATCGTGTCGCCGCAGATCTTCGGGCATCCGGGCGGCAAACCCATCCCGTACGACCCCGAGGGCGCCAAGAAGCTGCTCGCGCAGGCCGGCTATCCCAACGGCTTCGGGCTCACGCTGCATGCCACCAACAACCGCTACCTGAACGATGCGCAGGTCGCCCAGACCACGGCGCAGTTGCTCACGCGCATCGGCATCCAGACCAAGGTGGAGCCACTGCCGGTGGCGGCCTATTTCTCCAGGGCGCGCCAGGGCGAGTTCTCGTTCATGATGCTGGGCTGGGGCTCGGTGGCGGCCGACGTGGCGCTGCGCAGCATCCTCGGTACGCCCAACCCGCAGACCGGCTACGGCACCTGGAACTGGGGCCGCTACAGCAACCCGGCGCTCGACAAGCTGGTGCAGGCTTCGCTGTCGACGGTCTCGAGCGATCAGGCCCACGAGCAGGCAGCCAAGGCCGCGGCACGGTTCGCGCAGGACGACTACGCCATCATCCCATCGCACCACCAGCTCGCCACCTGGGCGATGCGCAAGGGCATCCGCTATGAAGCGCGGACCGACGAATGGTCGCTCGCGCATCTGTTCACCCGGCAATAACGGCAACACCCGGTGGCCGCCTGGTGCCGTTACGTACGGTTACAGTAAAACAGCCGCATGCGCCGCATTCGGGAAAGCCGTAGGAACTTTCAGCCCCGGCTTTCCTCTATCATGGCGTTTTTCCACGCCGACACCCTGTCACGCTCGTGATGCTGCGTCCTTCCCTACTCTGTCTCGGCGTCGTCGCGCTGCTGGCCGCCTGCTCCAATCTGCAGACCCCTGCGCCGGATGACACGGCCCAGGCCAACGCCAGTACCGCCAGCCCGACGTCGAATGCCGCCCCGGCCGCGCCAGCTCAGCCGACCCTTCCCCTCGGCACGCCCGACGGCAACGGCAACATGACCATCAACCTGCCGCCCAAGGACAAGATGAGCTTGTCCGAATACCGCGCGCAGACCCGCGACCGCCTGATCCAGAGCGAACATGCCCGCCCCGATGTGGCCGACTGTGCCGCGCACGCCAGCTGGATCGTGCCGCGCTCGACCAACTTCGACCAGTTCCGCCTGCCCACCGGGGCCCTGTCCGAAGGACAAGCCAAGGTGGAACCGTGGGACTCGCGCTTCTCGCAAAGCAAGCAGGGCGCGATCAAGGTGTCGAGCGTGGTCAGCTTCAACGCGGCCGTGCACAAGCGCGGCACCTCCAGCGACCAATGGGAGCCGGTGCGCGTGCGCTGCGGCTACGACGAGGGGATGATGCTGGCGTATGAGCTGCTCGACGCCAACGGCCAACCGTTCGCCAGCCCGGCATCGGCCTCGACGTCGTCCGCGCGCGTGCACTGCAAGCGTGGCCGCCATTGCGCGGCCGGCGGGCACGGCAAGGGCAAGGCCTCCGGCAAAGCCAAGAGCGGCGGCACCAAGGCCAAGGGCGCCAAGAAAAAGAAGCCGTCCGCCGGTTAATCATCCCGCCGCCGCCGTCACCGCGGCGGCGGCGGGTTCAGCGATACCCGTTCAGCCCAGATATTCGAGGATCGCCTGCAGCATGGCCGCACCGAGCGCGGCGCTGCGGGCACCATCCCAGCCGACCCGCGCATCGGGCAGGTTGGCGTTGTCCTTGAAGGGCATCTCCAGCGTCAGCGACAGGCAACCGAAGGTGTGGCCGATGTACTTGGAGGCGAGCTTGAGCGCGTCCTGGTCGTACTTGCTGGCCTCGTAGCCAAACTGTGCCTGGAAATCGGGCGAGGCGCGCAGGAAGGCCGCCGCAAACCGCTGCTGGTCCGCACGCTGGGCATCGGTGAAGCCCGGCAGCATCTCGCTGCCCGCGATGAACACATAGGGCAGCGCCTCATCGCCGTGGATGTCGAAGAACAGGTCGACGCCGCTCGCCTCGATGGCCCGGCGCACGCACAGGACTTCGGGGCTGGTCTGGGCGTTCGGCTCCATCCACTCGCGGTTCAGGTTGGCGCCGGCAGCGTTGGTGCGCAGGTTGCCGAGCGACGAACCGTCGGGGTTCATGTTCGGCACGATATGGAAAACAGCGCGCTCGGCCAGCACACGGCCGAGCGGATCGCCACCCCAGGCGCCCCGGCGCGTCAGGCGATTGAGCAGCCCTTCGATGAACCACTCGGCCATGGTTTCGCCCGGATGCTGGCGGGCGATGATCCACACCGTCTTCTTGCCCGGACCGGCCTCGCCGACACTGATGCAGGTCATGTCGCGGCCCTGCACCGTCTGCCCCAGGCGCTGCGTGCGCACGCCCGGCGTGGACTGCGCCGCGGCCACCAGCGACAGGTGGCGCTCGTCGGAATAGGGCTCGAAATAAGCGAACCAGATGCTGTCGTGCTCGGGCGTGACCTCGATGGTGAGCGTCCGGCCGTCATAGCGCGTCGGCACGCGGAACCAGTGCCGGCGATCGTAGGACGCGACGGCCCGGTAGTCCTTCCAGCCCGCCGGGTAGGTGCACTCGCCGGCGTTCTCCAGCGCCAGCCGGCACGCCTGCCCCTGCGCGCCCTGCAGGCGGAAATGGAACCACTGCGTGAAATCGGCGTGCGAATCGCGGCGGATGCGCAGCCGGATGGCATCGGCGCGCGCGGCATCGACGATCTCGATGGCGCCGCTGTCGAATGTGCTGGAGATATGCGGCTGGGTGGCGGTCATGGAATGGACAATCCTGTCGTGCGCGATGCGGAGAAAATCAGGCGGCCTTGCGGCGGAACACCCAGCGCTCGTCGTCGGAGACATCGGCGGCGAACGCGTAGCCTTCCGCGTCGAAGTGCTTCAGCTTGCGCGGATCGGTGATGCGGTGCTCGATCGCATAGCGCGCCATCAGCCCGCGCGCCCGCTTGGCGTAGAACGAGATGATCTTGTACCGGCCGCCCTTCCAGTCTTCGAAGACCGGCGTGACGATGCGCGCCTTCAGCATCTTGGGCCGCACCACCTTGAAGTACTCCTCGGAAGCGAGGTTCACCAGGACCGGGTCGCCGGCCGGCTCGAGCAGTGCGTTGAGCGCGAGCGTGACGTCGTCGCCCCAGAAGGCGTAGAGATCCTTGCCGCCCGGATTGGCCAGGCGCGTGCCCATCTCGAGCCGGTACGGCTGCATCCGGTCGAGCGGGCGCAGCACGCCATACAGGCCCGACAGGATCCGCAGATGCTGCTGCGCGAACTGCAGATCGTCGGCCGACAGGGCATTGGCATCGAGGCCGCCGTAGACGTCGCCGTCGAAGGCGAGCACGGCCTGCTTGCTGTTGTCGGCGGTGAAATCGGTCGACCAGTCGGCGTAGCGGTTGGCGTTGAGCACCGCCAGCGGATCGGAGATGTGCATCAGTGTGCCGATCTGGGCCGGGGAAAGCTTGCGCAGCGTTTCGATCAGGACGGCGGAGCGTTCGATGAAGTCGGGCAGCGTATGGGTCTTGATGCGCGGCGGCGTATCGTAGTCCAACGACTTGGCCGGCGAGAGGACGATGATCATGTCAGAATCGCGGTTCACAAGTCTTGGATTGTATCGAATGGCCGACACCGCCGCCCCCGTCCTGCGGGTGGTCCTCGACTCCAATATCTGGGTCGACCTGCTGATCTTCGACGACGCCGCGGCCCGCCCCATCCGTGCCGCGCTGGAGGCCGGCCGGCTGGCCGCCATCATCAGCCCTGCCTGTCGCGAAGAGCTGCGCCGCGTGCTCGACTACCCGCAGTTCGCGCGCTATGCGATCGACGCCCAGGCGGCGCTGGCGTGGGTCGACCGCGTCACGCAGCCGGTGGCCGATCCGGATGAGGCGCCGCGCGAGGAAGGCGCCGCGTTCGTGCCGCGCTGCCAGGACCGCGACGACCAGAAATTCCTCGTACTGGCCCATGCGGCCGGTGCCGCCTACTTGGTCTCCAAGGACAAGGCCGTGCTCAAGCTCAAGCGCCGCATGGCCAAATACTGCGACGTGGCGGTCGTGCCGCCCAGGCAGTTCATCGCCGAGATCCGGCTGGATGCCGCGCCCCCCGTGTAGCCTGAGCCTGTCTTCGTTCCCGTTCCCCGACCGCCATGACCACCGCTTCCGCCGCCCGGCCTGCACCGTCCGACCCGTCCACACCATTCGCAGATGCGCTCGCGCCCATTGCCCCGCCGCCGTCGCGGCTGCCGCAGGTCGGGACCACCATCTTCACCGTGATGTCGGCGCTGGCCGCGGAAAAGCAGGCCGTCAACCTGGGCCAGGGCTTTCCGGATTTCGACTGCGACCCGCGCATCGTCGATGCCGTGTCGGACGCCATGCGCGCCGGCCTCAACCAGTACCCGCCGATGACCGGCGTGCCGGCGCTGCGCCAGGCGATCGCCGCCAAGATCGCCGCGCTGTACGGCCACGCCTACGATGCGGATCGCGAGATCACCGTCACCGCGGGCGCCACGCAGGCGCTGCTGACGGCGGTGCTGTGCTGCGTGCATCCGGGCGACGAGGTGATCGTCTTCGAGCCGACCTACGACAGCTATCTGCCGTCGATCGAGCTGGCCGGCGGCAAGGCGGTGCCGATCACGCTGGACGCCCCCGACTACCGCATCCCCTTCGACCAGCTGGCCGCCGCCATCACGCCGCGCACGCGCCTGATCATGCTCAACACGCCGCACAATCCGACCGGCACGGTCTGGCATGCGGACGACATGCGCAAGCTGGCGGAGATCGTCGCGCCGACGGACGTGCTGCTGCTGTCCGACGAGGTCTACGAGCACATGGTCTACGACGGCGTGCCACACGCCTCGGTGGCGCGCATCCCCGAACTGGCGCGGCGCGCCTTCGTGGTGTCGAGCTTTGGCAAGACGTATCACGTGACGGGCTGGAAGGTCGGCTACGTGGCCGCGCCCGCGGCGCTGTCGGCGGAGTTCCGCAAGGTGCACCAGTTCAACGTGTTCACCGTCAACACGCCGGTGCAGCACGGGCTGGCCGCCTACATGGCCGACCCGCGCCCGTACCTGGAGCTGCCGGCGTTCTACCAGCACAAGCGCGATCTGTTCCGCGCGGGACTGGCGCGGACCCGCTTCAAGCTGCTGCCGTGCCAGGGCACCTACTTCCAGTGCGTGGACTACAGCGCCATCTCCGACCTGCCCGAGGCCGAGTTCGCCAAGTGGCTCACCGGCGAGATCGGCGTGGCGGCGATTCCCGTGTCGGCGTTCTATTCACAGCCGCACGAATCGGGCGTGGTGCGGTTCTGCTTCGCCAAGCGGGACGAAACGCTCCGGCTGGCGCTGGAGCGTCTGTCGACGCTGTAGTCGGTTCGCCGGGCCTTGCTGGGCCTCGCTTCGTTATGGGCGCTTGCTCGCGTAATACGCCAGCATCCGCTCGGTGTTCTCCTTGCGCGCGGCGTTCATCTTCTGCACGTTGGGCAGCTCGCCCATCCTGGCGAGGTACGGCTTGATGCCCTCGATGGGCGCGAGCAGGTCTTCGCCGTAAATGATCTTGGTGGCCGAGCTGACCAGCGGGAAGTGCACGATGGCCGCGCAGTCCGCGATCGTGAACGTATCGCCCGCCACATAGGGCGCGAATTTCAGCAGCCGGGACGTCGCGGGAATGTTCTTCTGCAGTTGCTCGCGCACCTTGGCCTTGAAGCCATCGCTAATCTTGCCGCCGAAGAACGCTTCGGCATACAGCTGGCGCGCCACCAGCTCCAGGTGCAGTTCAAGGAAGGTGATGATCTCGCGCACCTTCGCTGCCAGGAACGGATCGGCCGGAATCAGCGGGTGCTGCGGATAGCGCGACTCGAGGTAATCGACGATGACCTGCGATTCGCACAAGCCTCCGTCTTCGCCCATCATGTAGGGGACCTTGTGCAGCGGCGAGAGGTCGCCGTCGGTCTGGTCGGGCCAGCGCAGCGATTCTTCGAAGGGAATGCCCTTCTCCATCAGCGCGAGCTTGACCTTGTTGTAGTAATTGCTCGCGGCAAAGCCGTATAGCGTCAGCATGAGCCTTCTCCTGGTGTGACTGCTTGTTCGGGTCCGTACGGATGAAAAAATCGCACGCTCGTGCTATTTTAGCCGGGCTTGCATCCTTCACGGCGGGATTTCGCATGAACTGTATCGGGATCGTGGGTACCGGCGCCATGGGGCGCGGCATTGCGCAGATCGCGGCCCAGGCCGGCCTGCGCGTCAAGCTGTTCGACGCCAACCCGCAAGCCGTGGAGGCCGCCCGCGCCGCGCTGGCCGATACGCTGGCCCGGCTGGCAGCCAAGGGCAAGCTCACCGCCGACGAGGCCGACGCCGCCGTCGCGTGCCTGGTACCGGCCGCCACCCTCGCCGACCTGGCAGACTGCGACCTCGTCGTCGAGGCCATCGTCGAGAACCTGGAGGCCAAGCGCGATCTGTTCCGCCGGCTCGAAGCCATCGTGGCGCCGGAGGCGATCCTCGCCTCCAATACCTCGTCCCTGTCAATCACGGCGATTGCCGCGGCATGCCGGCGGCCCGAACGCGTGGCCGGCTTCCATTGCTTCAACCCGGTGCCGCTGATGAAGGTGGTCGAAGTGATCGACGGCCTGCGCAGCGCCCCCGCCACCGGCGATGCCCTGGCCGCCCTGGCCCGGCGCATGGGCCACGCTGCCGTGCGCTGCATCGATATGCCGGGCTTCATCGTCAATCACGCGGGGCGCGGCATGAACACCGAGGGCCTGCGCGTGGTGCAGGAAGGCGTGGCCGCCTTTGCGGACGTGGACGCGGTCATGCGCGAGCAGGCCGGCTTCCGCATGGGCCCGTTCGAGCTGATGGACCTGACCGGGCTGGACGTGTCGCATCCGGTGATGGAGTCGATCTACCGCCAGTTCTACGACGAGCCGCGCTACCGGCCGTCGCAGATCACCGCCGTGCGGCTGGCCGGCGGCCTGCTGGGCCGCAAGACCGGCGAAGGCTTCTACCGCTATCCCGACGCCCAGAAGCAACCGCCGGCCGAGGCTGCCGCCCCCGCCGCACGGCCGAAGTCCGTCTGGATCAGCCGCGCGCACGCGGCCGGCCATGCCGCCGCGCAGCGCCTGCTGCTCGACCTGGGTGTCACGCCCGAGGGCGGCGCCTGGCCGTCGGCCGAAGCGCTCATCGTGGTGACGCCGCGCGGGCTCGACGCAAGCGCCGCAACCGCGGCCGAAGGACTGGACGGCCGCCGCACGGTCGCGCTCGATACGCTCTATCCGTTCGCCGCCACCCGGCGCCGCACGCTGATGACCACGCCCGCCACCGACCCCGCCTACCGCGATGCCGCGCATGGCCTGTTCGCCGGCGATGGCGTGCCGGTGACGGTGATCCGCGACTCGGGCGGCTTCGTGGCGCAGCGCATCGTCGCGTGCATCGTCAACATCGCGTGCGACATCGCGCAGCAGCGCATCGCCACGCCGGCCGACATCGACCTGGCGGTCACGCTGGGCCTCGGCTACCCGCAGGGGCCGCTGGCGCTGGGCGATACGCTCGGCGCCGGCGCCGTGCTCGAAGTGCTGCAGAATCTCACTACGCTGTACGGCGACCCGCGTTATCGCCCGAGCCCATGGCTGTTGCGCCGCGCGCGCCTGGGCCTGTCGCTGCTGACACCCGACGCCTGACCCGGCCCACCCACCCTTTGCCACTTTCCCACGTTCTACCAAGGCCATCGCCATGACCGCGCAACTGCTCTCCCGGCGCACCGGTTCCACGCTGGTGCTGACGCTCTCCAACCCCGGCACGCGCAACGCGCTGGACCCGGTGATGTACACCGCGTCGATGGAGGCCCTCAACCTGGCCGCCAAGGACAAGGAGATCCGCAGCGTGATCTTCACCGGCGCGGACGGCGCCTTCTGCGCCGGCGGCAACCTCAACCGGCTGCTGGAGAACCGCAACCAACCCAAGCGCGTGCAAGAGGAAGGCATCGATGCGCTCAACCACTGGATCGAGACCATCCACACCTTCCCCAAGCCCGTGATCGCGGCGGTGGAGGGGCCGGCGGCGGGCGCGGGCTTCTCGCTGGTGCTGGCGTGCGATTTCGTGGTGGCCGCGGCGGATGCCAGGTTCGTGATGGCCTATGTGAACGTGGCGCTGACGCCGGACGGCGGCGGCTCGTGGCATATCGCGCGCTGCCTGCCGCGGCCGCTGGCCAGCGAGATCATCATGCTGGGCAAGCCGGTCGGGGCGGAGCGGCTCGCGCATTTCGGGCTGGTCAACGAGGTGGTCAAACCCGGCACGACGCTGGACCACGCGCTGCGGCTGGCCGAGCAACTGGCCGCGCAGTCGCCGCATGCGGTCGGCCGCATCAAGGGGCTGATCGCGCATGCGGAAGAGGCCTCGCTGCATGCGCACCTGCAAGCCGAGCAGCACAGCTTTGTCGAGGCGCTGCACCACGCCGAGGGCAACGAAGGCATCTCGGCCTTCCTGCAGAAGCGCGCCCCCCAATACCGCTAAGCCGCTGAACCGCTGAGCCCCTGAACGATGGTCTCCTTTCCCGCCCCCGAGCGCCGCCGCATCTACCTGATGCGCCACGGCGCGGTCACGTACTTCGACGAAACCGGCCGCCCCATCCTGCCCGAGACCGTGCCGCTCAACGAAGAAGGCCGCCGGCAGGCCACCGCGGCCGGGCAGACCTTCGCGGCGGAGCGCGTGGTCTTCGACCGCGTCATCGTCAGCGGCCTGCCGCGCACGGTGGAGACCGCGCAACGCGTGCTGGCCGAGATGCCGGCCATGAAGACGCGCGAGGTCGCGCTGGAGCACTGGCCCGAACTGCAGGAGATCCGCGGCGGCAAGCTGGCCGAGATTCCCGAGCACGAAGTCGCCCAGGCCTTCATGGGCGCGTTCGAGGGCAGGGTGCCGGAGACGCGGCGCTTCCTGAACGGCGAGCACATCGGCGCGTTCCTCGACCGCGTGCTCCCGGCCATCGGCCGGCTGCGCGCCCTGCCCGACTGGGACACCGTGCTGCTGGTGCTGCACGGCGGCACCAACCGCGCGATCCTGTCGCATGCCATCACCGGCGGCGAGCGCGTGTTCTTCGGCAACCTCGCGCAGACCCCCGGCTGCATCAACGTGCTCGATGTCGGCGAGGCGCCGGGCGACTGGGTGCTGCGCATGGCCAACTTCTCGCCGCCCTCGCCCGCCCATCTCGGCTCGCGCCTGACGACGATGGAGGTGCTGCTGCAGCAATACCTGCGCCACCGCAAGCCCGCCGCCTGACCCCATCCGCACAGAACAAGACTCCGGAGACACACCATGACGCAGCAGGATTTCTCGGCCTTCGAAGGCACCCGCCCGGTGGCGGAACAGCAGAAGTTCGACCTCGGCGCGCTGGAAGCCTGGATGCGCGTCCATGTGGAAGGCTTTGCCGGGCCGCTGTCGGTCGAGCAGTTCAAGGGCGGCCAGTCCAACCCCACCTTCAAGCTGATCACGCCCAATGGACCATCGGGCACCTACGTGATGCGCGCCAAACCGGGGCCCAAAGCCAAGCTGCTGCCGTCGGCGCACGCCATCGAGCGCGAGTACCGCGTGATGGATGCGCTCGCCCGGACGGACGTGCCGGTCGCCAGGATGTGTGCGCTGTGCGAGGACGAGGCCGTGATCGGCCGCGCCTTCTACATCATGGAGTTCGTGCAGGGCCGCGTGCTGTGGGACCAGGCCCTGCCCCGCATGGCCAGCACCGAGCGCGCGGCGATCTACGACGAGATGAACCGCGTGATCGCCGCGCTGCACAGCGTGGACTACGCCGCCATCGGCCTGGCCGACTACGGCAAGCCGGGCAACTACTTCGCGCGCCAGATCGAGCGCTGGAGCAAGCAGTACAAACTGTCGGAGACCGAGTCGATCCCGGCCATGGACAGCCTGATCGACTGGCTGCCGCAGCACGTGCCGCACGAAGCCGAAGAGGTCACCCGCATCGTGCACGGCGACTACCGGCTCGACAACCTGATCTTCCACCCGAGCGAGCCGCGTGTGCTGGCCATCCTCGACTGGGAGCTGTCCACGCTGGGCCATCCGCTGGCCGACTTCAGCTACCACTGCATGAGCTGGCACATCGCACCGGGGCAGTTCCGCGGCATCGCGGGGCTGGACCATGCGGCGCTGGGCATTCCCACCGAGGCCGAGTACATCCGCCGCTACGAAGCGCGCACCGGCCGCCGCATCACCGGCGACTGGAACTTCTACCTCGCCTACAACATGTTCCGCATCGCGGGCATCCTGCAGGGGATCATGAAGCGCGTGGTGGACGGCACCGCGTCTTCGGCGCAGGCGCTCGAAGCCGGCAAGCGCGCCCGCGCGATGGCCGAGCTGGGCTGGCAGTACGCGCGCCGGGCGGGCTGACCGGCGAAGGCGCGCGGCTCAGGTCTCGTCGCCCGCCGCGTCCAGCGGGCCGAACAGACGCGCCTCCAGCGCCATCTACACCGGGCAACCGGAGGTGGCGCTGCCCGCGCGGGCCCATGCGCCCACGCCGCAGCAACGGGTGAACCTGGCGCGCCGCCACCGGCCCGCGCGGCTGACGGCGTGCGCCGATTTCCTCGCCGCGCGCTTCGCGCGATTCAGCACGCGCTATCCGTTCCCGCCGGCCAGCGCCGCGGTCGCTTCCGCCTCGTCTTGCGCCACCCCGGCCATCGCGGCGAACACGTGATCGCGCAGCCAGCGGCCGGCGGCATCCTGGTCGCTGTTGGCGTGCCAGTACAGGTAGAGCTCCAGCGGCGGCACCTGGAACGGCAGCGGCAGCATCACGTTGCCGTATGGCGCGTTGGCGATGCGCGCATAGCGCACCGGCAGCGTCACCAGAAGATCGGTGCAGCTGACCACGCGGCAGGCCGCCGGGTAATGCTGGCAACGCAGCCGCACGCGCCGCTCGCGGCCGAGCCGGCGCAGCTCCACATCCTCCAGCCCCGCCCCGCGCCGCCGCGACGACACGTGCACGTGCTCGTAGGCCAGGTAGCGCTCCAGCGTCAGCGGCCCTTGCGTGATGGGGTGGCCGGGCCGCGCCAGCACCGCCATCGGGTCCGACAGCAGGGGCGCGTGGCGGATGGCCGGCGACACCGGCAGCAGGATGTCGACCGCGGCATCGATGGTGCCGGCGAGCAGTTCGGCTTCGAGCTGGCGGCGGTCGCCGCGCACGGTGGCCACGTCGATGCGCGGCGCCTCGCGGGCGATGGCCGCCATCAGCGGCGGCAGCAGCGTCGCCTCCAGCGCGTCGCGCATCGATAGCGTGAAACGGCGTTCGCTGACGCCTGGGTCGAAGCGCGTGCCTTCGCGCAGCGTGCGCTCGAAGCCCTGCAACGCGGTGCGCACCTCGGCGACCAGCGTGCGGGCCAGCGGCGTCGGCACCATGCCCTGCCCGCGCCGCTCGAACAGCGGATCGTCGAACAGCTCGCGCAGCCGCCCCAGCGCGTGGCTGACGGCCGGCTGCGTCAGGTTGAGCGTGCGCGCAGCCGCGGTGATACCCCCTTCGGTGTAGATAGCGTCGAAGACGACGAACAGGTTCAGGTCGACCCGCGAGATATGCACGATGTTGATGGATGGCAATCCACGAAATTCATTTCTCTTATTGTAGGCGAGCGCTTATGCTGCGGGCATCCGTGTTTGCCGTCGCGTCCACCATGACCTCCACTGCCGACCTGCGCGTGCCGGCCGGCTTCGAGAAGCTGGTCAAGCCCAGCCCCTTCCTGACGATGCTGGGGCCGGTGTATGCGCAGGGCCTGGGGCCGTCGATGGTGATGGGCTTTCACGTGGGCTATCACCACCTGAACCGGCGCGGCATCCTGCATGGCGGCGTGGTCGCTTCGCTGGCCGATGCGGCGCTCGGCTATTGCCTGGCCGACCCCGCCGGCGGCGGCGGCAAAGACAGCAAGGGCGACGTGATCGCCATGTCGACAGCGAGCCTGACGGTCGACTTCATCGCCTCGGCGGGCGAAGGCGACTGGATCGAGATCACCCCGCAAGGCCTGCGCACCGGCAGCAGGCTGGCCTTCGCGCAGGCCCTGTTCCATCGCGGCGACCGGCTGATCGCGCGCGCCAGCGCGGTGTTCGCCGTGCTCGGCGCTCGCGTGGCCGGCCCGGTCTGAGGCGCATCGATTCCCGGAGGAGACACCATGCATTTCGACTACTCGCCCAAGGTCAAGGCGATGCAGGCCCGCCTGCTCGACTTCTTCGACCGGCACATCTATCCGAACGAGCACCGCTTCCACGAAGAGATCGAAGCCAACCGCCGCGCCGGCAACGCCTGGATCCCGACCCGGGTGATCGAGGAGCTCAAGCCGCTGGCGCGCCAGGCCGGGCTGTGGAACCTGTTCCTGCCGCGCTCGCCGCGCGCGCCGGAGGGGCTGTCGAACCTCGAATACGCGCCGCTGTGCGAGATCATGGGCCGCGTGCCCTGGGCGCCGGAGGTGTTCAACTGCTCCGCGCCGGACACCGGCAACATGGAGACACTGGAGCGCTACGCCTCGGAAGCGCTGAAGGACCGCTGGCTCGAACCGCTGCTGCGCGGCGAGATCCGCTCGGCCTTCCTGATGACCGAGCCGGCCGTGGCCTCGTCGGATGCCACCAACATCGAATGCCGCATCGAGCGCCAGGGCGACGAATACGTCATCAACGGCCGCAAGTGGTGGTCGTCCGGCGCCGGCGATCCGCGCTGCGCGGTCTACATCGTCATGGGCAAGACCAACCCGGACGCGGGCAAGCATGAACAGCAGTCGATGATCGTGGTGCCGGCCGACGCACCGGGCATCACCATCCTGCGCCCGCTGTCGGTGTTCGGCTACGACGATGCGCCGCACGGCCACATGGAAGTCGACCTGAACAACGTGCGTGTGCCGGTCGGCAACATCCTGCTGGGCGAAGGACGCGGCTTCGAGATCGCGCAAGGCCGCCTGGGCCCGGGCCGCATCCACCATTGCATGCGCAGCATCGGCGTGGCCGAGCGTGCGCTGGAGCTGATGTGCCAGCGCCTCTGCGCGCGCGTCGCCTTCGGCAAGCCGATCGCCCAGCACAGCGTCTGGCACGAGCGCATCGCCGAGGCACGCTGCATGATCGAGCAGGCGCGCCTGCTCACGCTCAAGGCCGCCTACATGATGGACACCGTCGGCAACAAGGTCGCCAAAGCCGAGATCGCCATGATCAAGGTGGTGGCGCCCAACATCGCCTGCCAGATCGTCGACTGGGCGATCCAGGCACACGGCGGCGGCGGCGTGTCGGGCGACTTCCCGCTCGCCTCGGCCTACGCGCACCAGCGTACGCTGCGCCTGGCCGACGGTCCGGACGAGGTGCACCGCGCGGCCATCGCCAAGCTGGAGCTGGCCAAGCACCTGCACAAGCTGGCGGACGTGGTCGACATGCCGATCGCGCGCGGCGCCTGATCCGGCCGTACCGTTCACGCCTTGGTCCCCGCGTCATGCGGGGATTTTTTTGCCCGCGCGGCGCCGTCTGCGCGCTTTCGCGTTCTGTGCTTGAATGGACGGCCCGTGGGCTGCTGACGGCCCGCGCGTCTGTCTCTCTTCCCTCCCAGGAGCCTCACCCATGATCGACGTCTACAGCTGGGCCACGCCCAACGGACACAAGGTTCACATCACGCTGGAAGAATGCGGGCTGCCTTACCGCGTCCATGCCGTCAATATCGGCGCCGGCGACCAGTTCAAGCCCGAGTTCCTGAAGATCAGCCCGAACAACAAGATTCCGGCCATCGTCGACCAGGACGGGCCCGACGGCAAGCCGATCTCGCTGTTCGAATCGGGGGCCATCCTGCTGTACCTGGCGGGCAAGACCGGCAAGTTCCTGCCCGAGGACGTGCGCGGCAAGTACGAGGTGCTGCAGTGGCTGATGTTCCAGATGGGCGGTGTCGGCCCGATGCTCGGCCAGACGCATCATTTCCGCATCTACGCGCCCGAGAAGATCGAGTACGCGATCAACCGCTACACCAACGAGGCCAAGCGCCTGTACGGCGTGATCGACAAGCGCCTGGCAGAATCCAAGTACCTGGGCGGCCCCGAGTACTCCATCGCCGACATCGCCACCTGGCCGTGGCTGCGCAACTGGCAGAACCAGGGGATCCAGCTGTCGGACTACCCCAGGCTGCAGCGCTGGTTCGAGGCCATCGAAGCCCGCCCGGCCGTGCAGCGCGCGGTGAAGGTGCTGGCCAAAGAACGCCCGCCCGCGCAGGACGACAAGGCGCGCGAAGTGCTGTTCGGCGCGACGCAATACCAGCGCCGCTAGGCATCTCACCCTGTCGTGAAAAAGAGGGCCGCATCATGCGGCCCTTGCGGCCCTTTTCCTTTTGCCTGCCGGACCGCCCGCACGCAGCCGATCCGGCTGCCTGCTGCCTACACTGGCAGCAGGCGCATTCTCATCCGCTGATACGGCCATGGCACCTTCCCCCAAGATTGCGGTCTTCACGGTCCTCTCCGTGCTGATGTCGCTCGGTCTGGCCGCGCTGGGCTGGGGCGGGCTGGCGGCGTTTCTCGCGCACCCGGCGCGCATCGCGCTGGTGGGGGTCACCGCCGTGCTGACGGTGGCCGCGCTGTTCTCCGAAGGCAACCTCAGCAGCGGCGAGCGCGAAGACCGCGCCAACCGCTGGGTCCTGCCGGTCTTCGGCGTGATCGGGTTGCTCAGTGCCTGGCTGCCCGCCTATACCGACCGCCACGGCCTCTGGAGCCTCGACGGCGACACGGTGCGCTGGCTGGGCATCTTGCTGTACGCGGTGGGCGGCGCGCTGCGGCTGTGGCCGGTGTTCGTGCTGGGCAAGCGGTTCAGCGGCCTGGTGGCGATCCAGCCGGGGCATCGGCTGGTGACGGACGGCGTGTACGGCCGGCTGCGGAATCCGAGTTACCTGGGCTTGCTGGTCAGTACGCTCGGCTGGGTGCTGGCGTTCCGCTCGCTGGCGGGCGTGGGGCTGACCTTGCTGTTGCTGCCGCCGCTGGTGGCCCGCATCCATTCGGAGGAGGCGCTGCTGCACGCCCAGTTCGGTGATGCATACGATGCTTACTGCGCGCGGACGTGGCGGCTGATCCCCGGCGTGTACTGAGCCTGGCGGACGACCGCGCCCTCACCGTCAGGCCGGCAGCGCGAAGCAGCGGACATCCGGTGCCGTATAGGGCGTCGGATAGGGCGCCCGCGGCCCCGATTGCAGCCGCAGCGGCTGCGTGGCCATCACTTCGGCTTCGTTGCGCTCGCGCGTGGTCAGCGGGGCCGATGCTGCCGGCGGCAGCACGGGCTGGTTGACCGCGCAGCGCACGGGCTTGCCGTCCGCCAGCCGCACATCCATCGTGTACGACGGCCCGATGATGGTCGGTGTACACGCCACGGCACTCAATATGGATACCGACACCGCCGGCACCAACCCGCTCCGCCAGCCCATCGCACACCTCCACGCTGCGTCTGCCCTGTGACCGGTTGGACCCCGGCCGCGCAAGCGAGTGCCGCGTGCGTGGCCGCTGCGGGGCCGCCCATTCACCCATCCGGCTGCAGGACGACGAGGCGAACCCGCACGTCCGGCCCCCTCTGGCTCAGATCTGCAGGAACACCAGCTTGCCGGCCAGCAGCAGCATGGTGACGCCGATCACGAAATCGAGAATCCTCCACGCCACGGGGCTGGAAAACAACGGGCGCAGCAAGGCGGCGCCATACCCCAGGCAAAAGAAGAAGATCAGCGACGCCGCACTCGCGCCCAGGCCGAACTTCCAGGACTCATCGCCGAATTGCGCCGAAATCGACCCGATCAGGAAGACCGTATCGAGATAGACGTGCGGATTGAGGAAGGTGAATGCCAGGCAACTGAGCAGCGCCTTGGGCAGGGAATCGGCCTGTTTGGCCTTCGAGATGTCCATCTGGCTGTCGCCGCGCAACGCGGAGAGCAATCTCGAGATTCCGTACCACAGGATGAATGCCGCGCCGCCATAGCGGGCCAGGTCCACGATAAAGGGCGTGTGCTTGACCAGGACAAAAAACCCCGACACCCCCGCAATGATCAGCAAGGCATCGGACAAGGCACACACCGAACACAGCACGAACACATGCCGGCCGAGTATGCCCTGCCTCAGGATAAAGGCGTTTTGCGATCCGATGGCCAGGATCAAAGAGAATCCGAGTATCAGTCCTTGGGTTGCTGCGTTCATTTGGCTTCAGACATGTCGTGTTGGGCGATGGCCAGGCGCTGGAAGAAATCGGCCCGGTGCATCAGGGTGCGGTAGTTGTAGTCCTCGGCCATCAGGTAGCGATGCGCCGCCCCCTGGCGCCACCAGGGGATCGCAGGATACAGATGATGCAGCAGGTGATAGGCATCGCCGGCCGGATGAAAGATCAGCTTGTCGAGAAACGAGCAGTTGTTGAACGTCGCATGGGCTTCCATGTGCGAGGCGGCGTAATCATGCTCTGACCATTCGGCCACCAGCCTCAGAAACGGCAGCACCAGCAAGCCGGCGATCAGCAGGCGGCCATAGAAGAAGTCGGCGAACTCCGGGTTCACCGCGCAGATCGCGCCATACGCCAGCGCGTGATAGATCAGCGAATAGAGCAGGATCGTCCGGTTCGACCCCACCTCCCGATAGAACGAGTAGATGCCATAGACGATTCCGTGGATCAGCCCGAGTTGCCTTGATTCGACCCGATCGCGAATGCTGTTGATGTCTTCGATCCGGTTCTTGCAGGGATCGTCGTGCCCGGCGAACAGCACGTGGTGTTTGTTGTGGAATTCCCGATATCGCTGCACCCATTGAAAGGTCGGCATGGCCGCGGCGAGATTGACGATCACATCGTTCACCTTGCGCTTGCTGGTGATGTTCAGGTGGCTGCCGAAGTGGACGATGTTTTCCATGGCCCGAAGCTGGCGGGCGAAGAAAATGCACAACACCGCCTCCAGGATCCAGCGGGCCGCGCCCAGGGCGCCATCGTTGGAAAACATCCAGGCCATGTAGCCGCTCACAAGCAGGCTCACCGGGACGCACGTGACATACAGCAAGGCGATCCAATGATTTCTCGCGCTGAATGCGCGTCTGAAGCTGGCCAATTTCTCCTTTGGCATCGAACTGTGGTAACCAATTGATTTGTACGCCATACGTTCTCCTATTTTTTCAAATACCCTAAGCATTAGCGAAGTCGCCGAGACGCCCCCTCGATCAAACAGACCGGCCGCGCCATGGATGTGTGCCATGGAACAGTCGGTCAACCGCCCCCGGATTTTGATTTTTTTTGAGAATTCGATTCGCGCGATGTTTCAGTGCGAACGGATATCCGATTCGACCAAATCGCCGCGCCGGATTTGGACTGGCCGACGATCGAGATACGCACGACAAATGCCTGAATGCGGCCGCAATGACCCGGGTTTTCCGGGCAATGCGCTGAAGTCCGAGGATCGGACAGGACGGATGCCGATTCGTTGCACGCCGATGTGCTGCTGATGCGTTGACGGCTGACCGCGCTGCTCTTCCCATTGCCTGGGAAAAGCCGATGCGCATTGGCCTCGGGCGGCCAGCGGATGGCTAGAGCTTGCATGCATGACGCGCAGCATGGCGTCCCTGCGATTGCCTATCAGAATGCGTACCACGTAGTAATACGTACCGGACATTGCCGTCGATTCAGGTCATGGCTGGCCATTCCCATGCCCGATCACGGCGAATAACCGATAGAGAGTTCAGGAGCCGTCTACGATAGTTCGGAACGGAACCGAAATCTAATGAGGAAACCGATTTTCCATGTGATGTGAAAAAGGGGGATTTCCAGGACACGCGTGTGTGGCATCCCGCGACCCAATGCCCGCATTGCCCGAATGCCCGCACGAACCGGATTCGGACAATTGTGTGACAGCCACTACCGCGGCCGGACCGATTCAGACAGGTCGTCAGGCTGTATTTCCGACAATTTTTCTTTGCAGGCGCAGAACGACCTATTACCCAACATTAAGTTCCAGAATTAAGCCGGCAAAACAAAATCCAATAAGCGCAAAAAACAAGCGCAAAGAAAACCGACACCACGTCAAGACAGCGAGGCGTGGTTGGATGTTGTTGCCCGACCAGGCGGATTGGATGGCCGTTGCCAGAAAGAGGAAAAGAAAAAGACGCCGAAGAGAAGGCGTCCAGGAGCCGTCACCGCCCCATCGTCGACGGTGGAGCGACGACGATCAGCCTGCCACCCACAGGCGCACTTGCCGACACCCCCATGGCCAGCCGGGCCACTGGCCACGCGAGCACCTGCCGATGTCAGGCGGCCGCGGACGCCGTCAGCATGCCCTGCCGCTCGATGAAGCGCACCACTTCGTCCAGCCCGGCCTGCTCCTTCAGGTTGCACATCACGAACGGGCGGTCGCCGCGCATCTTGCGCGTGTCGCTTGCCATCACGTCCAGCGAGGCGCCGACATACGGTGCGAGGTCGGTCTTGTTGATGATCAGCAGATCCGACTTGGTGATGCCCGGCCCGCCCTTGCGCGGAATCTTCTCCCCGCCGGCCACGTCGATCACGTAAATGGTCAGGTCCGACAGCTCGGGGCTGAAGGTCGCGGCCAGGTTATCGCCGCCGGATTCGATGAAGACGACATCGGCATCCGGGAACCTGGCGAGCATGCGATCGACGGCTTCGAGGTTGATCGAGGCATCTTCGCGGATCGCGGTGTGCGGGCAGCCGCCCGTCTCCACGCCCATGATGCGCTCGGCCGGCAACGCGCCGGAGAGCGTCAGCAGGCGCTGGTCTTCCTTGGTGTAGATGTCGTTGGTGATGGCGACGAGGTCGTAGCGCGCGCGCATGGCCTTGCACAGCATCTCCAGCAGCGTGGTCTTGCCGGAACCGACCGGGCCGCCCACGCCGACGCGCAGGGCAGGCAGTTTCTTGGTACGCATGATGAAGTTCAGGAACGGAAGAGTCGTGAGTATTGCGTCTCGTGCCGGGCCGACAGGACACCGAGCCCGGGCGAGAAGGTCGAGAGTTCGGGGGGATGGCAGGCCGCGCGCCGCGCGGCTTCCTCCGCCGCCCGCCCCACCGCCGCATGCAGGCCGAACAGGATGCGTTGGCCGGCCGACTGCCCCAGCGGAATGGCTTTCACCGCCGCGGCCACCTGGTTCTCGACCCAGGCGAAGCCGTACGCCGTGAGGCCGTCGCGCGCTTCGATGCCCAGCGCCACGGCCGCGGCGGCAAAGGCGGTCGGAAACGTGATGGTGGTGCGGGTAGCCAAGGCGTCGCGCATGGCCGGGTCACCCCACCCCATCTGCGCGATCAGGCGGGCAAGCGACCAGCCCATCTGGGCTGTCTCCAGCCTCAGTTCGCGGGTCTCGCGCGTGGCCAGGAACCAGCCATCGCGCTCGGCCACCGCGTCCGGGCGGCCCGCCTGCCAGTCGGCGTACTGCAGCAGCCACAGCGGTGCCTCGCAGGCGGCCAGCACGGCCAGCCCCTCGGCGATCCATCGCGCGGCAGACGCCTCATCGTGCACGTGGCGCGCCTCCACCGCCGCTTCCAGCCCCTGCGAATAGCTGAATGCCCCCACCGGCAGCGCCGGCGAGGCGAGGTGCAGCAAGGCGGTCAGTTGCGCGGCGCTAGTCATGACGGTGGTGGTGCGCGTGGCCGCAGCCGGGGCCGTGCACATGGGCGTGGTCATCATGGTCATGGTCATGATCGTGACCATGGTCGTGGTGATGGGGATGGACCTGCCCGGGCGCATGGCCGTGATGTTCCTGGTACAGCGCCTGCGCGGCGGCGTAGTCTTCGTCGAACGTCGCGTCGTGGCCGTGGCGATGGCCGCCGCCGTACGCCCCCGCTTCGGGCTCGAACGGGGCTTCGACGTGCGCGACGGTCATGCCCAGGCGCAGCAGCATGTCTTCGAGCACGGGGTCGGCTTCGAGCTGCAGCGCATCGGCGTCCACCTGCACCGGCGTATGGCGATTGCCGAGGTGGTACGCGGCGCGCATCAACGCCAGGCGATTGCCGCTGGTGACGCGCAGCACCTGCTCGGGCGCGGCCAGCACCTCCACCAGGGTGCCGTCCTCGGCGACCAGCACGTCGCCGCCGCGCATCACGGTGCCGCGCGGCAGCACGATCGCGACCTCGCGGCCGTCGTCCAGCGTGGCGCGCAGGCGGCTGCGGCTGCGCGCCAGGAACGGCAGCACCAGCTTGGGGGCGCGCCTGACCAGCACGCAGGCCAGGCCATGCGGCGCGGGCAGATGTTTATCGATCGACAGCATGCTCGGCACAGAACTCAAAACAAGACTCAGAACAGGAAATAGCGCTGCGCCATCGGCAGCACCTCGGCCGGCTCGCAGGTCAGCAGCGTGCCGTCGGCGACGACCTGGTAGGTCTCGGGGTCGACCGTGATGCTGGGCTGCCAGTCATTGTGGATCATCTGCGCCTTGGTGACCGCGCGCGTGCCCTTGACGATGGCGGTCGACTTGGCCAGGCCGTAGCCGTCCGCCACGCCGGCCTGCGCCGCCGACTGCGAAAGGAAGCTCAGCGACGACCGCGCCAGCGCCCCGCCCGCCGCCGCGAACATCGGCCGGTAGTACACCGGCTGCGGCGTCGGGATCGACGCGTTGGCATCGCCCATCGCCGCCGAGGCAATCATGCCGCCCTTGAGGATCAGGCTCGGCTTGACGCCGAAGAAGGCCGGCTTCCACAGCACCAGGTCCGCCCACTTGCCGACCTCGATCGAGCCGACCTCGTGTGCGATGCCGTGCGTGATGGCGGGGTTGATCGTGTACTTGGCGACGTAGCGCTTGACGCGGAAATTGTCGTGGCCGCCGCGCGCATCGTTCGGATCGCCGGCCAGCTTGCCGCGCTGCACCTTCATCTTGTGCGCGGTCTGCCACGTGCGCAGGATCACCTCGCCGACGCGGCCCATGGCCTGCGAGTCGCTCGAGATCATCGAGAACGCGCCCAGGTCGTGCAGGATGTCTTCGGCGGCGATGGTCTCGCGGCGGATGCGGCTCTCGGCAAAGGCGATGTCCTCGGCGATGGAGGCGTCCAGGTGATGGCACACCATCAGCATGTCGAGGTGCTCGTCCAGCGTGTTGACGGTGAACGGCCGCGTCGGATTGGTCGACGAGGGCAGCACGTTGGACTCGCCGCACACGCGGATGATGTCCGGCGCATGGCCGCCGCCGGCCCCTTCGGTGTGGTACGTATGGATGGTGCGGCCCTTGAACGCGGCGATGGTCGCCTCGACGAAGCCCGACTCGTTGAGCGTGTCGGTGTGGATGGCGACCTGCGTGTCGGTGTCGTCCGCCACGCTTAAGGCACAGTCGATGGCGGCGGGTGTGGAGCCCCAGTCTTCGTGCAGCTTCAGGCCGATGGCGCCGGCGTCGATCTGCTCGCGCAGCGCGCCCGGCAAGCTGCCGTTGCCCTTGCCGAGAAAACCGATGTTCATCGGGTAGGCATCGACCGCCTGCAGCATGCGCTGCATGTACCACGGCCCCGGCGTGCAGGTGGTGGCATACGTGCCGGTGGCCGGCCCCGTGCCGCCGCCGATCATGGTCGTCACGCCGCTGTTGAGGGCCTCGTCGATCTGCTGCGGGCAGATGAAGTGGATGTGCGTATCGACCCCGCCCGCGGTGACGATCATGCCCTCGCCCGCGATGATCTCGGTGCCCGGCCCGATGACGATGGTCACGCCCGGCTGGATATCCGGGTTGCCCGCCTTTCCGATGGCGGCGATGCGGCCGTGCTTCAGGCCGATGTCGGCCTTGACGATGCCCCAGTGGTCGATGATCAGCGCGTTGGTGATGACGGTGTCGGCGCAGTCCTTCGATTCGCGCTGGCTCTGGCCCATGCCGTCGCGGATGACCTTGCCTCCGCCGAATTTCACCTCTTCGCCGTAGAGCGTGTGATCGCGCTCGACTTCGACGATGAGGTCGGTGTCGGCCAGGCGGACGCGGTCGCCGGTGGTCGGGCCGAACATTTCCGCATAGGCGCGGCGGGTGATCTTGAGTGTCATGTCCGTGCCCTCAGAGCTTGCCCATCACGCGGCCGGCGAACCCGTAGACGACGCGGTCCCCGGCCAGCGCCACCAGTTCCACGGTGCGCTCCTGGCCCGGCTCGAAGCGCACGGCGGTGCCGGCGGCGATATTGAGCCGGTAGCCGCGCGTGGCCTCGCGCTCGAAGCGCAGCGCGTCGTTGACCTCGTAGAAGTGGTAGTGCGAGCCGATCTGCACGGGGCGGTCGCCGGTGTTGGCCACCGTTACCGTCAGCGTGGGCCGGCCCGCGTTGAGTTCGAGATCGCCGTCGTGCGGCAGGAGTTCGCCGGGGATCATGGCGTGCCCCTCAGACGGCGCCGGCCAGCAGGCCCGCGCCGTACAGTGCCACGCCCATGCCCGACAGGCGCGCCAGCCAGGCCAGGCGCGGCTTCAGGGCCAACCCGGCGCCGATGCCCGCCGTGTGCAGCAGCGCCGTCGCCGCGGCAAAGCCGGCCACGAAGTACGGGAACATCGCCTGTGCGCCGGCCGGGAATTCCGTGCCGTGCGCGTAGCCGTGGAACAGCGCGAAACCGCTGCACAGCAAGGCGCCGGCCCACCGCGGCATGGCCGCGCGTGTGGCGATCAGCAGGCCGAACACCAGCAGCGACGCGGCGATCATCGGCTCGACCATCGGCAGCACTATGCCGCCCGCGCCCAGCAGCGCGCCCGCCACCATCAGCGCGACGAAGGCGACCGGCGCCCACAGCGCATCGCGCACCGAACGCGACGCCAGCGCACTCCACACGCCCACGGCCACCATGGCCAGCAAGTGATCGGCACCGGTCAGCGGATGCAGAAAGCCGGCCAGCAGGCTGCCCCCGGCGGTGTGGCCCGGATGCCCCGGATGCGCCAACGCGGCGGAAGCGCCCAGCATAAGCGCGATAGCGGCCGCGGGCCGGACGAAGCGTGACAGGGAGTGCGTCATGGCAGAACTCGTTCTGGGTTGATGTTCGGGTTTCAGACAATCGGTTGGTGGACGGTGACCAGCTTGGTGCCGTCCGGAAAGGTCGCCTCGACCTGAATGTCGGGGATCATCTCGGCCACGCCGTCCATCACGTCATTGCGCGTGAGGATGGTGGTGCCGTAGTACATCAGGTCGGCCACGGTCTTGCCGTCGCGCGCGCCCTCCATGATGGCGGCGCTGATCAGCGCGACCGATTCGGGGTAGTTGAGCTTGAGGCCGCGGGCCTTGCGGCGCTCGGCCAGCAGGGCGGCGGTGAAGATCAGCAGCTTGTCTTTTTCGCGCGGGGTCAGTTCCACGGGAGGCTCTCTGGCGAAAGGGTTGGATACGGACGGGCGACGCGCTCACGTCGCCCACAAGCGCAGCGGACGGCCCGCCACGCCATGGATCGGTTCGCGCAGCGCCAGCCAGGTCTGCGACAGCAAGGCGCGTGCCGCTTCGGGCCGCCGCGCCAGCACGCGCAGCAGCAGTACGCCGGGCCGTCCGGGCCGCTCCTGCACCAGGCAGGTCGCGCCGGCACGGATGTCGTCGTTATAGGGCAGTTGCTCGGCCAGTGTCTCGGCAAGGGCCTCGGTGGCGCCCTCGCCCACGGCCCACAGTGTGCCGACCACGTGGAAGCCGGCCATGCCCGTGGTCGCGCCCAGCACGGGCGACTGCGCGTCGAAGGCGGCGGCCTCGATCCACAGCGGCTGGCCCTCGCAACGCAGGCGCGTGTGCATGGCGACGTGGCCCGTCTGCCAGGACTCCCCGGCGGCATGACGGCCCAGCATGGTGGTGTCCCAGCCGATGGCGGTGGCGCCCGGCGCGAGGTCCAGCGTCAGATCGATGATCGGACACGCCTGGTTGAAGACGATGTTCTCCTGCGGCAGCCAGTCGAGCCGCGCACCGGCGTCCAGCCGGATGGCGACCCGCTGCGTGGCGGTGCGGCCGAGCGACTTGTACCACTTGGTGGCGCCCGGCGTGGTCAGCACCGCGTGCGCATCGGCGCCGAGTCCGATGCCGATGTCGAGCACGTCGCCCCCGGCGATGCCCGCGGGCGGATGCAGCAGCACGACGTGGCACACGCCCTCGCCTTCCGGGTACAGCGCTTTCTGCACGCGCAGCGGCCCCTGGTGCCGGCACGATGCCAGCACGGTGCGCTCGCCGCGGCGCGCGAAGGCGAGCCGCAGGGTGGCTTCCCAGGAAGCGAACGCATCGATCCGTGGCGGGACGGGAAAATCGGGATGGCGCATCAATCGTGCAGCGCGGCAGCGGAATGGAGCTTCATCATAGCGAGATGGCGTCGGTTTGGCACCGTCCGGCGTCCGACTTTTTCGCTGCCCGCATGAGAATCGGACGAATCAAACGGCGACCAGCCCACGCACCCCGTCGGCCTCCATGTCGGCGCCGGCGCCCCGGGCGATGACCTCGCCGCGGCGCATGACGACGTAGCGGTCGGCGATGTGCCGCGCGAAGTCGTAGTACTGCTCGACCAGCAGCACCGACATGCCGAACTCGTCCACCAGCCGGCGCAGCGTGCGGCCGATCTCCTGGATGATGGACGGCTGGATGCCCTCGGTCGGCTCGTCCAGGATCAGCAGGCGCGGCTCGCTCATCAGCGCGCGGCCGATCGCCAGTTGCTGCTGCTGCCCGCCGGACAGGTCGCCGCCGCGCCGCCCCTTCATCTCCTTGAGCACGGGAAAGAGCGCATAGATCGACGCCGGCACCCCCGACGGCGCGCGCTTGCTCGCCGCGCCGATCAGCAGGTTCTCCTCCACCGTCAGGCGCGGGAAGATCTCGCGGCCCTGCGGCACGTACGCCAGCCCCTGCGCGACCCGCTCGTATGCGGGCAGCCTCTGGATGGAGCGGCCTTCCCAGTCGATCGTGCCGCTGGCCGCCGGCAGCACGCCCATCAGGCACTTGAGCAGCGTGGTCTTGCCCACACCGTTGCGGCCGAGCAGCGTGGTCAGCTTGCCGCTCGGCACCTCGAAGCTGACGTTGCGCAGGATGTGGCTGCCGCCGTAGTACTGGTTCAGTTGCTGGATCTGCAGCATGTCAGCGTCCCAGATAGGATTCGATCACGCGCTCGTCGCGCTGGACCGCATCGAGCGTGCCCTCGGCCAGCACACTGCCTTCGGCCAGCACGGTCACGCGGCCCGCCTCGCCCGCCAGCGCGGCGACGAACGCCATATCGTGCTCCACCACCATGATCGAGCACGTGCCGCGCAGGCCGTTGAGCAGGTCGGCCAGTTGCATCGTTTCTTCATCGGTCATGCCCGCGACCGGCTCGTCGAGCAGCAGCAGTTGCGGCTGCTGCATCAGCAGCATGCCGATCTCCAGCCGCTGCTTCTGGCCGTGCGACAGCAGGCCGGCGCTCCGGTACGCCTCGGCTTCCAGGCCGATGCGGCCGAGCGTTTCCTCGATGCGGCGGCGACCCGCATCCGCCAGGCGCGCGCGCAGCGACACCCACCAGCGCTTGTCGGCCTGCATCGCCAGTTCGAGGTTCTCCCACACGCTGTGCTGCTCGAACACGGTCGGCTTCTGGAACTTGCGGCCGATACCGATCTGCGCGATGCGCGGCTCGGTCAGGCGCAGCAGGTCGATGCTCTGGCCCAGGTAGACCCGGCCGCTCACGTCCGCGTTGCGCGGGCCGGTCTTGCCGGTGATGACGTCCATCATCGTGGTCTTGCCGGCGCCGTTGGGGCCGATCACGCAGCGCAGCTCGCCGTGGTCGATTGACAGCGTCAGCGCGTTCAGCGCGCGGAAGCCGCCGAAGCGCACCGTCACGTCTTCGAGGTACAGGATGGGGCCGTGCGAGACGTCGATGGCGTCCGGCTCGACCACGTGGCCCATGCCGGTGGCGGTGCCGCTGACGTTTCCGACCTGCGCGCGTTCGGAGCGTTCGGTGAAGATGCTCATGCGCGGTCTCCGGCGGGCGGAGTGGCAGCGGCGGCAGGTGCACCCGATCCGGCATCCGCCACGCCGCCGGCGGTGTGTGTCGCACGCCGGTGCTGCCAGGGCCGGCTGCGCAGCAGGCCCAGCACACCCAGCACACCATTCGGCAGGAACAGCGTCACCAGCACAAAGACCGCCCCCAGCACAAACAGCCAGTACTCGGGCACCCAGGCCGTCAGCACGGTCTTGGCGCCATTGACGAGGAAGGCGCCGACGATCGGGCCGACCAGCGTGCCACGCCCGCCCACGGCCACCCACACCGCCATCTCGATCGAATTGCCCGGCGACATTTCGCCCGGGTTGATGATGCCGACCTGCGGCACGTACAGCGCCCCGGCGATGCCGCACAGCACGGCCGAGAAGGTCCACACGAACAGCTTGTAGCCCAGCGGGCTGTAGCCGGAGAACATCGCGCGCGCCTCGGCGTCGCGGATGGCCGTGACCACGCGCCCGAACTTGGAGGTGACGATGGCCCGGCACGCGATGAAGGCCAGCACCAGCGCGATAAAGGTGGCGACAAACAACACCGTGCGCGTGGACACCGCTGCAATCGGGAATCCGAGGATGCGCTTGAAATCGGTGAAGCCGTTGTTACCGCCGAAGCCCGTCTCGTTGCGGAAGAACAGCAGCATGGCCGCGTAGGTCATGGCCTGCGTGATGATCGACAGGTACACGCCCTTGACGCGCGAGCGGAAGGCGAAGAAGCCGAACAGCCACGCCAGCACGCCCGGCACCAGCACCACCAGCAGCGCGGCCCAGGCGAAGTGCTCGGTGCCGTGCCAGAACCAGGGCAGTGCTTTCCAGTCGAGAAAGACCATGAAGTCGGGCAGGTCGCTCTGGTACACGCCGTCGCGGCCGATGGCGCGCATCAGGTACATCCCCATCGCATAGCCGCCGAGCGCAAAGAACAGGCCGTGGCCTAGGCTCAGGATGCCGCAGTAGCCCCACACCAGGTCGAGCGCCAGCGCGGCCAGCGCGTAGCACATGATCTTGCCCACCAGCGTGAGCGCATAGGCCGACAGGTGCAATGCATGCCCCTGCGGCACCACCAGCGCGCACACCGGCACGCCGATGCAGACCAGCAGCGACACCGCCGCCAGCGCGGACCAGCCCCGCCGCGACAGCAGCGGCATGCGCGCGGGAATCTGCAGCGAGAACACGGGTTGCGGACGTTGCGCCATATCAGGCCTCCGCACTGCGGCCCTTGAGGGCGAACAGCCCCTGCGGACGCTTCTGGATGAACAGCACGATCAGCGCCAACACGAAGATCTTCGCCAGCACCGCGCCATAGAACGGCTCGATGAACTTGTTGATCAGCCCCAGCCCGAACGCGCCGATGATGGTGCCGGCCAGTTGCCCCACCCCGCCCAGCACCACCGCCATGAAGGAGTCGATGATGTAACTCTGCCCGAGATCCGGCCCCACATTGCCGATCTGCGACAGCGCGCAGCCGCCCAGGCCGGCGATGCCCGCGCCGAAAGCGAAGGCATAGCTGTCCACCTTCCACGTGCGCACGCCCACGCACGCCGCCATGGTGCGGTTCTGCGTGGTAGCGCGCACGAACAGGCCCAGCCGCGTGCGGTTGAGCACCGCCCACGCCATCGCCACCACCACCAACGCGAACGCCAGGATCACCAGCCGGTTGGTCGGCAGGATCAGCCCCGGATACAGCGCGATGCCGCCGCTCATCCAGCTCGGGTTGGCCACCTCCACGTTCTGCGCGCCGAACAGGCTGCGCACGGCCTGCATCAGCAGCAGGCTGATGCCGAAGGTGGCCAGCAGCGTCTCCAGCGGCCGGCCGTACAGGTGCCGCAGCACGCTGCGCTCCAGCGCGAAGCCGACGATGGCCGCCGCCAGGAATGCCGCCGGCAGCGCGGCCGGCAGGTACCAGTCGAACGCATTGGGAAAGTGGTTGCGGAAGATCGTCTGCACCACATAGGTCGCATACGCACCGATCATCAGGAACTCACCGTGCGCCATGTTGATGACGCCGATCAGGCCATAGGTGATCGCCAGCCCCAGCGCGGCCAGCAGCAGCACCGAGCCCAGGCTCAGGCCGGCGAAGAGGTTGCCGGCCAGCTCGGCCTTGCGCTGCTGCGCCGACAGGCCGTCGAGCGCGGCCTGCGCGGCGGCGCGCAACGCATCGTCGGCGCCGCTGTCCTTGGCCAGCAGCGGCAGGATGCGCTGGCGGGTCTGCGGGTTGGTATCGCCGGCGAGCAGCCTGAGCGCTTCGAGCTTCTCGGCGTGCGTGCCGTCGTCGAGCGCCAGGTTGGCCCACAGCAGGTGCAAGCGGGTGCGCAGCTCGGGATCGGTCTCGTGCTTGCGGGCCGCGTCGACCACGGTGCGCGAGGCCGTCTCCGGATGCGCCAGCAGCGTATCGATGGCCTGCGCGCGCGCGGCGCGGTCCGGCGACTGCAGCGCAAAACCGCTGGCGGCACTGTCCACCTGGGCGCGCAGCGCGTTGTTCAGGGTCAGCGATTGCAGATCGTCGGCCTTGACAGCGACCGGCTGGCCGCCGATCGCATCGAGATAGTGCTCGCCGTCCTGGCGGACCATCCCGGTGGCGGGCGCATAGAACAACGCATCGTTCTGCAAGGCCTGCAGGATCGGCCCGGCCTGCCCGGCAGGCGCGGCGGCCAGGGCATCGAGCACCTTCACCTTGGCCTCGAAATCGTCTTCGGCCAGGGGCTTGAGATCGGCCTGGGTCAGGGGTTGCCCCACGGCCCACGCCGATGCGGCGGGCGCGGCGGCCAGGCAGAGGGCGCACAGCAGTGCGGCAAGAAAGCGCGTCATGGCGGTCCGATGCGGCGGCCCATGCAGTCATGCGCAGGCCGTCACTTCATGCAGCGTCATTCAATGGGCCGGCCGCGTCCGGGTGGCCGGCCCGCTCGATCACATCACCTGGTCGGGCTTGCCCTCGTTGCCCGGGATGTACGGGCTCCACGGTTTGGCGCGGATCACCGTCGGCGTTTTCCACACCACATTGAACTGCCCGTCGCCGCGCACCTCGCCGATCATCACCGGCTTGGACAGATGGTGGTTGTTGTTCATCACCAGCGTAAAGCCCGACGGTGCCTTGAACTGCTGGCCGTACATCGCCTTGCGGACCTTGTCCACGTCGGTCGAGCCGGCCTTCTCCACCGCCTGCTTCCACATCATGATGCCAACGTAGGTGGCTTCCATCGGGTCGTTGGTGACGCGCTTGTCGCCGCCCGGCAGGTTGTTGCTCTTGACCCAGGCCGCCCACTTCTTCTTGAAATCGTCGTCGACCGGGTTCTTGATCGACATGAAGTAATTCCACGCCGCCAGGTGGCCGACCAGCGGCTTGGTGTCGATGCCGCGCAGTTCCTCTTCCCCCACCGAGAAGGCCACCACCGGCACGTCCTTGGCCTTCAGGCCCGCGTTGCCGAGCTCTTTGTAGAACGGCACGTTGGAGTCGCCGTTGATGGTTGACACCACCGCTGTCTTGCCGCCCTGCGCGAACCTCTTGATGTTGGCGACGATGGTCTGGTAATCGGCATGGCCGAACGGCGTGTAGACCTCTTCGATGTCGCTGTCCTTCACGCCCTTGCTGTGCAGGAAGGCGCGCAGGATCTTGTTGGTCGTGCGCGGATACACGTAGTCGGTGCCCAGCAGGAAGAAGCGCTTTGCGCCGCCGCCTTCCTTGCTCATCAGGTATTCCACCGCGGGGATCGCCTGCTGGTTGGGCGCCGCGCCCGTATAGAAGACGTTCTTGGACATCTCCTCGCCTTCGTACTGCACCGGATAGAACAGCAGGCCGTTCAGCTCCTCGTACACCGGCAGCACCGACTTGCGCGACACCGAGGTCCAGCAGCCGAAGGTCACGGCCACCTTGTCCTGCGTGAGCAGGCCGCGCGCCTTCTCGGCAAACAGCGGCCAGTTCGACGCCGGGTCCACCACCACCGGCTCCAGCTTGCGGCCCAGCACGCCGCCGCTCTTGTTGATCTCGTCGATCGTCATCAGCGCGACGTCCTTGAGCGACGTCTCCGAGATGGCCATGGTGCCCGACAGCGAATGCAGGATGCCGACCTTGATCGGCTCCCTTGCCTGGGCAAACGCGAAATTCGATACCGACAACAGTGCAGCGGCGGCAACGGCCGACAGCTTCAGCAGCGCACGACGTTTCATTTCGGCTCCTTGGTTGTGTTGGTGGCAAGAACGACCCCCAAGCGCCAAAAGTGCAACTAGCGTGCCACCGCATTTCGCTCATGGACCGTGAGCTTCGCCCCAGAACCGTGCCGGAACCGCGCCAAACCTGCGCATCTTGCGCAGGCAAACGCCCGCGGTTGGAGCGCGCACAGACAAGCACAGCATCATCGACATGCAAGAAAAAAAGCCGACGCTCCCCTTGGAAACGTCGGCCTCGCGGTCACGCAGCGTACCGTTCAGGAATACCGGCGCGAAATCGACTCGGCCACGCACACGGGCCGCTCCTGCCCTTCGCGCTCGATCATCACATTCCAGGTCATCTGTGCGCCGGTCAGCGCCGGTGCATCCGGCGACGACTGCAGCGGCGGCAACACCTCCATGCCGAGCAGGCTCACCCGGGCGCGCAAACGGCTGCCCACCGGCACCGGCGCCATGAAGCGGACCTTGTTCAAGCCATAGTTCACGCCCATCTTCACGTCGGGCATGTCGAGCGCGTTGTGCATCAGCGCCGGCAACAGCGACAGCGTCAGAAAGCCATGCGCCACCGGCGCGCCGAACGGCGACTCGCGCCGGGCGCGCTCCACGTCCACGTGGATCCACTGGCGGTCTCCCGTGGCCTCGGCAAACTGGTTGACCTGCTGCTGCGTGATCTCCATCCAGTCGCTCACCGCGACTTCCTGGCCGACCAGTTCCCGCAGCGCGTCGAGCGATTCGATGATGCGCATCGTTGGCGGTCTCCTCGCTGCGGGCTCAGACAGCCGGACGGCGGCCGAACAGGCCCATGCCGACCAGCGTGCAGACCAGCTCGCCGCGCTGGTTGCGCGCCTCCCAGCGGTTGACCGCCACGCCACGATCGGGCTTGGACTGCGACGGCCGCACCTCCAGGCAGGTGCTCGACACCGACAGCGTATCGCCCGGACACACCGGCTTGAGCCAGCGGATTTCGTCCACGCCCGGCGAGCCCATGCTGGCCGCCTTGCTGAGGAAGCCCTGCACCATCAAGCGCATCATCACCGCGCAGGTCATCCAGCCGCTGGAGATCAGGCCGCCATAGATGCTGCGCCCGGCCGCTTCCGGATCGACGTGGAACGGCTGCGGATCGTATTGCCGGGCAAAGGTCAGGATCTCTTCCTCGGTGACCGTGTAGGTGCCCATCTCCATCGTGCGGCCGACTTCGAAATCGTCGAAATAGAACGTGTGGGGCAACGTGGCTTCCGTCATGGCTTCTCCTCCATTGCCGCATCCGCCGGGCGGGCGCGGCCGCTCAAAAGACAACGCCCCGCGGGTGCGCGGGGCGCCGGGTGTGGATCACGCGGCGTTGCGGAACCCCGGCAACGACGCAAAGCGCGCCAGATGATGATCGACGTCGCCAAGGGTGGTGTTGATCATCGTCAGCCGCTTGAACATGTGCGCGGCGGGCAGTTCGTTGGTCACGCCCATGCCGCCGTGCAGCTGCACCGCTTCCTGCCCCACCTCGCGGGCCGCCTGGCCGACGCGCGCCTTGGCCGCCGACACGTAACGGCGGCGCGCCTCGGCATCGCCGTCTTCGAAATGCGCCGCCGCGAGATAGGTAATCGAGCGCGCCTGCTCGGCGTGGATGAACATGTCGACCATGCGGTGCTGCAGTGCCTGGAAGCGCGCGATCGGCACGCCGAACTGCTGGCGCGTCTTGGTGTACTCCAGCGTGGCGGCATTCAGCGCGTCGATCAGGCCGACCGCTTCGGCGCACAGCAGCACGCAGCCGAAGTCCGCCACCGCATCGAGGATCGCCCACGCCTCGCCGGCCTGGCCGAGCAGCGTGGCCGGCGCGTGGTCGAAGCGGATGTCGGCGGCACGCAGATTGTCGATGGTGCGGTAATCCTTGACCGTCACGCCCGCGGCATCGCGGTCGACGAGGAACAGCGACAGTCCCGATGTATCGCGCGCCCCATCGTCCATGCGGCCCGTGCGTGCCGACACGACCAGCTTGTCGGCCTGCGCGCCGTGCACGGCCACGGCCTTCGCGCCCGAGAGCGTCCAGCCACCGCCCTGCTGCGTCGCGCGCGTGGTCACGTTGAACAGCTCATAGCGCGACTGCGGCTCGCCGAACGCCACGGCCAGCTTCAGCGCGCCGCCCGCCACCTGCTCCAGCAGCGCAGCCTGGCCGCCCGCCAGCTTGAGCGCTTGCGTGCCCAGCACGGTGGCCGCGTACGGCTCCACCACCAGACCACGGCCCAGCTCCTGCATCACCACCAGCAGGTCAGTGGCGCGGCCATCGAAGCCGCCCTGCGCTTCCGGCACCGGCAGCGCGGTCAGGCCCAGCTCGGCCAGCGCGTCCCAGTGCGCCTGCGACACGCCCTCGGCCGAATAGACCACCTTGTTGCGCGCCTCGAATCCGTAATCCTTGTCGATGAAGCGGCGCACCGCATCCGCCAGTTGCTTCTGTTCGTCGGTGAACGAGAAATCCATGGTTGTCTCCGCTGTTCGTTCCGGTCAAACGCCGAGGATCATCTGGCTGATGATGTTGCGCTGGATCTCGTTCGACCCGCCGTAGATCGAGGTCTTGCGATAGTTGAAGTAGTACGGTGCCAGCGGCGCGGCATCGTTGTCGCCGGTGACGGCGCGCGGCGTCCCGCCTTCCAGGTAGTCCGGGTCGAACGGCTGCGCGTACGGCCCGACCGCCTCGACCATCAGCTCGGTCAGCATCTGCTGGATTTGCGTGCCCTTGATCTTGAGCAGCGAGGCCTCGGGGCCCGGCCCCTTGCCCGCGCCCTCGCTCGACACCACGCGCAGCACGGTGATCTCCAGCGCCATCAGTTCGATCTCCAGCGACGCCACCTTGGCGGCGAACACCGGGTCCTCCAGCAGCGGCTTGCCGTTCTTCTGGTGCCGCAGCGCCACGCGCTTGAGAAAGGCCAGTTCGCGCTTGGAATGCCCCACGCGCGCGATGCCGGTGCGCTCATGGCCCAGCAGGTACTTGGCGTACGTCCAGCCGCGGTTCTCTTCGCCGATCAGGTTCTCAACCGGCACTTTCACGTTGTCGAAGAACACCTCGTTCACCTCGTGCTCTTCGTCCAGCATGATGATCGGCCGCACGGTGATGCCCGGCGTCTTCATGTCGATCAGCAGGAACGAGATGCCCTCCTGCTTCTTCGCATCCGGATCGGTGCGCACGAGGCAGAAGATCATGTCGGCGTGCTGGCCGAGCGTGGTCCAGGTCTTCTGGCCGTTGACGATGTAGTGGTCGCCCTCGCGCACCGCGCGGGTCTTGAGCGAAGCGAGATCGGAGCCGGAACCGGGCTCGGAGTAGCCCTGGCACCACCAGTCGGTGCAGTCGAGGATGCGCGGCAGGTAATAGCGCTTCTGCGCCGCGTTGCCGTACTTCATGATGACGGGCGCCACCATGCTGACGCCGAACGGCAACACGCCCGGCGCGCCGATGCGGGCACATTCCTCGTCCCAGATGTGCTTCTGGATCGGGCTCCAGCCGGTGCCGCCCCACTCGACCGGCCAGTGCGGCGCCGACCAGCCCTGCCCCGCGAGCGCCTTGTGCCAGCGGACGAAATCGTCGCGGTTCAGGCGGCGGTGGTTCAGCACCTTGTCCTGGATGTCCTGAGGCAGATGCGCCTCCAGCCAGCCGCGGACTTCCTGGCGGAACGCATCGTCGGCCGCCGAGTAGTTCAGATCCATGCCTGTCTCCTGTGGTATCGCCACCGCCGCGGCAACCGGCGGGGCGTTCTTCGGATCGGCGCGGACCTGATGCGCGCGTGCGACTAATGCACAGGCTGCTTGAGCGCGTCCGGCACCAGCAGCGGCATCACCTCGATGCCTTCGTCAGCCAGCTCCAGCACCTCTTCGTGCGATGTCGTCCCGCGAATGCCCCGCTCCGGCGCCTCCTTGTAATGCATCCGGCGTGCCTCCTCCGCGAACCGCTCGCCCACGTCCTCGGTATTGGCCAGGATGTGGCGCACGGCCTTGAGATAGAGCTGCTGCAGGGGCACCGGCGCGCCGCCCTCGCCTTCGGCCGTCTTCGCGGTACTCCCCCGCGGGGCAGTCTCCGAACGCGACGACGACAGATTCAGGCGCGGCGCGCTCGGCAAGCGCTCGACCTCGGTATGGCCGCAGACCGGGCACGTCAACAGCCCGCACTCGCGCTGCGACTGCAGGTCGGTATCGGAGTCGAACCAGCCTTCGAAGCGGTGGTCATTGGCACAGCGGAGATCCAGCACTTTCATGATCGGTCCAGCGCATGGGGAGCAGTGTATCCCCGATTGGAAAATTTTTGAACGGTCGTGCTAATTTTATCGCACAGTCGCCCGCCCGGGTGTCGGAAGTCGACAAATGGGGGCATCCGGCGGCAGATCAAGCCACCGGAAAAAAGCCGTAGAAGCGGCTTAGACGTCGCCTGGGGTCCAGGTACCCGACAGGATCTTCTCCAGCCAGAATACGCCGATGATGGTCTTGACGTCGGAGATCCGGCCGGTGCGCACCCAGTCGATCAACTGGCCGGCCGGCGCGACAAAAGTCTCGAGGAACTCACCCTCGTCCAGCGCGCTTTCGCCCTGCTGCAGGTCGCGGGCAAGATAGAGATCGATGAACTCGGTGGAATACGAGATGACCGGATGGATGCGCGTCAGGAAATCCCAGCGTCCCGCCGTATAACCCGTCTCCTCGCGCAGCTCGCGCTTGCCGCAGGCCAGCGCGCCTTCCTGCGGGTCGAGCTTGCCCGCCGGGAATTCGATCATCACCCGCCCCACCGGATAGCGGAACTGGCGCTCCATCAGCACGGTGCCATCGTCGAACAGCGGGATCATCATCACCGCGCCGGGATGGATCAGGTACTCGCGGCTGGCGTTGCGTCCGTCCGGCAGACGGACGATGTCCTGCTTGAGCGTCAGGAACTTGCCCTGGTGCATCAGCGCCGAGGCCACCTGCGTTTCGCGCAGGCCGGCATCCGGATCGGACTCGGCCTCATTGAAGTCGGCGGACTGGCGGGCAGGATCGGGTTTCATGGGAACCTCGGTCGCCGGAACGCTGGCGTGCCCGGCGGAAAATCAACGACGTTGGTGGCGCACCAGATACTGCCAGGTGAAGCCGGGAAAGGCGAACACCAGCATCAGGCAGGCGGTGATGGCATAGAACTGCCAGCCTTGCGGAAAGGCATTGCCCTGCCCCGATTCGATGCCGAAGCCGACCAGGCCGACCACGGCATACATGGTCATCAACTCAATGCCGCGCAGCCAGAACGGCTTGCGCGGCCAGCGTGCCGGCAGCACCGCCAGCACGCGCTGGTTGACGAACGGCAGATTGGCACAGATCAATGCCAGCACGATGACAAACAGGCTGCCTGTCGACGTCGTGCCCATGCCGTTCGCCGCCGGCTCAGGAAGCCAGCGTCAGGCGGATGGCCTGGTAGCACAGACCCATCAGACCGGCCGGGAACAGGCCCAGCACCAGCACCAGCAGGCCGTTGACCGACAGCAGCGAGCGCAAGCCGAGCGTCGCCTGCACCGGAACGTCGTCGGCCGGCGCGTCGAAATACATCGCCTTGACGACACGCAGGTAGTAAAACGCACCTACCAGCGAGAACAGCACGGCCACGATAGCCAGCCACGGCATGCCGGCATCGATCACCGCGCTCAGCACCGACAGCTTGGCGTAGAAACCCACCGTCGGCGGCAGACCCGCCAGCGACATCATCATGAACAGCGTCAGCAGCGCGAACCACGGGCTCTTCTTCGACAAGCCCCGCAGGTCGGCGATCTCTTCGGCCTCATAGCCCTTGCGCGCCAGCAGCAGGATGACGCCGAAGGCACCCAGCGCGGTCAGCACGTAGGTGATGGCGTAGAACATCGATGCGCTGTAGGCCTGCGCGGTCAGATCGGCCTTGCCGCTGCTCACGCCCGACAGCAGGCCCAGCAGCAGGAAGCCCATGTGCGACACCGTCGAATAGGCCAGCAGGCGCTTGAAGTTGGTCTGCACCACGCCCGTGATGTTGCCGATCGCCAGCGACACGACGGCCAGCACGATCAGCATGTTCTGCCAGTCGAAGGCCAGCGGCAGCAGCCCCTCCACCAGAATACGCAGCGTCATCGCGAATGCGGCCACCTTCGGCGCACCGGCAATCAGCAGCGTCACCGCCGTCGGCGAACCCTGGTACACGTCCGGCACCCACATATGGAACGGTGCGGCACCCAGCTTGAACGCCAGGCCGGCCACGATAAACACCACGCCGAACACCAGGATCGTCTTGTTGATGTCACCGCTCTCGATCGCGTGGAAGACCTTGCCCAGGTCCAGCGACCCGGTCGCGCCGTACAGCATCGACATGCCGTACAGCAGCAGGCCCGAAGCCAGCGCACCGAGAATGAAATACTTCATGCCCGATTCCGACGACACGTTCGAGCGGCGGCGCAGTGCCACCAGCGCGTACGAACCCAGCGACAGCAGCTCCAGGCCCAGGTACAGGGTCAGGAAGTTGTTGCCCGAGATCATCACGATCTGGCCCAGCAGCGTGAACAGCGCGAGGATGTAGAACTCGCCGCTGAACATGTCGCGGTCAGCCAGATAGGTGCGGGTGTAGACGAAGGTCACCAGCGTAGCCAGCGCGCAGAACGACGACAGCACCTGCGCCATCGGGTCGAACACCGCCATGTTGCTGAACACGTAGTGCGTCTCGCCCGAGGCGGCCTGCACGGCAAACCAGACCGTCAGCGCGAGCGTGGTGAACAGGCTCAGGCAGTAAGCCGGGCTGTTGCTCTGCTCGCGCCGGAACACGTCGGCCAGTTGGATCACGGCGATCATCACCGACAGGAAAATAATCGGCAACAACGGTGCCCAGTTCATGTTTTGCATGATCGTTTCGACTCCCCGCTTACAGCTTGGTCTGGGCCACGTGGGTGAGGAGGTTCACCACGGACGCATGCATGACATCGGTGAAAGGCTTCGGATACAGGCCCATGTACAGGGTCGCGATCGCGAGTACGCCCAGCATGAAGAATTCGCGCGCATTCAGGTCCTGCAGCTCGGCCACCTGCTGGTTCCCCACGTCGCCGAAGATCACGCGCTTGACCATCCACAGCGAATACGCGGCGCCAAAGATCAGCGCGGTGGCCGCCAGCAGGCCGATCCAGAAGTTGAACTTGACCGAGCCCAGGATCACCATGAACTCGCCCACGAAACCGGAGGTCGCCGGCAGGCCGCAGTTGGCCATCGCGAAGAACACCGACAGCGCCGCGAACTTCGGCATCGTGTTCACCACACCGCCGTAGTCGGCGATCTGGCGCGAGTGCACGCGGTCGTACAGCACGCCGATGCACAGGAACATCGCGCCCGAGATGAAGCCGTGCGAGATCATCTGCACGATGCCGCCCTCGACGCCGATCTCGTTGAAGATGAAAAAGCCCAGCGTGACGAAGCCCATGTGCGCGATCGAGGAATACGCCACCAGCTTCTTCATGTCGGCCTGCACCAGCGCCACCAGGCCGATGTAGATCACGGCGATCAGCGAGATCGCGATGACGAAGGCCGCCAGGCTATGGCTCGCGTCCGGCGCGATCGGCAACGAGAACCGCAGGAAACCGTACGCGCCCAGCTTCAGCATGATCGCGGCCAGCACCACCGAACCGCCGGTCGGCGCTTCCACGTGGGCGTCCGGCAACCAGGTGTGCACCGGCCACATCGGCACCTTCACGGCAAACGCCATGAAGAACGCGATGAACAGCAGGATCTGCTCGTTCAGCGACAGCTTCAGCTGATGCCATTGCAGGATCTCGAACGTGCCGCTGTGCAGGTACAGGTACAGGAACGCGACCAGCGTCAGCAGCGAACCCAGCAGCGTGTACAGGAAGAACTTGATCGCCGCATACACGCGGTTCGGGCCGCCCCACACGCCGATGATGATGTACATCGGGATCAGCGTGGCCTCGAAGAACACGTAGAACAGCAGGCCGTCGAGCGCCGCGAACACGCCGATCATCAGGCCCGACAGGATCAGGAACGCGGCCATGTACTGCGCGACACGCTCGGTGATCACCTCCCACGCCGAGATCACGACGATCACGGTGATGAACGCCGTCAGCACCACGAACCACATCGAGATGCCGTCGACCCCGAGGTAGTAGCTGATATGGAAGCGCTCGATCCAGCTCGACTTCTCGACGAACTGCATCGCCGCGGTCGATTTGTCGAAGCGCGTGATCAGCGGCAGCGTGATCACGAAGCTGATCAGCGAGCCGATCAGCGACATCCAGCGGACATAACCGGGATTGCGGTCTGAGCCCGAAGCCAGCACCAGCACGCCAAAAAAGATCGGCAGCCAGATCGCAAAAGACAGAACCATTTTTCGTTATCCCTTATTTGCCCGCCAGGAACACGAAGTACGTCAGCAGGGCAACCGTGCCGACAATCATCGCGAACGCATAGTCATAGATGTAGCCGGACTGGAGCAGACGCACCACGCTGGCAAACCACCCCACCAGACGCGCACTGCCGTTGACGACCACGCCGTCGATCACACCCTGATCGCCGCCCTTCCACAGGCCGCGGCCGAACTTGACCGCACCGTTGGCGAAGACGATCTCGTTGATCTTGTCCATGTAGTACTTGTTGTCCAGCAGCTTGTAGACGCCGGAGAAACGCTTGGCGATCGCGGCCGGAATGTCCGGGCGCTTCAGGTAGAAGAACCACGACAGCACCACGCCGGCCACCAGCAGGATGAACGGTGCCGAAGTGAAGCCGTGCAGTGCCATCTCCACCCAGCCGTGGAAGTCTTCGCCCAGCACCTTCATCGCTTCGTGGTTTTCGCCATTGAAGATGACGTCGGTGAAGGCCACGCCGTGCTTGAAGAACTCGCCGAACAGCATCGGCTGGATCGCCATCGCACCAATGATGACCGACGGAATCGCCAGCAGCACCAGCGGCACCGTCACCACCCACGGCGACTCGTGCGGCTTCTGGCCCGGGGCCAGGCCGTGGTGGTGATCGGCGGTCTCTTCCTCGTCCACGTGATTGCCTTCGTGGTGCGAGTGCTCCTTGCCGAAGCGCTCTTCACCGTGGAACACCAGGAAATACATGCGGAACGAATAGAACGCGGTCACGAACACGCCGGCCAGCACCGCCCAGTAGGCAAAGCCCGCGCCCGGCAGGTGCGATTCGCGCACCGCCTCGATGATCGAATCCTTCGAATAGAAGCCTGCGAAGAACGGCGTGCCGATCAGCGCCAGCGACCCCACCAGCGACGTCAGCCACGTGATCGGCATGTACTTGCGCAGGCCGCCCATGTTGCGCATGTCCTGGTCGTGGTGCATGCCGATGATGACCGAGCCCGCGCCCAGGAACAGCAGCGCCTTGAAGAACGCGTGCGTCATCAGGTGGAACACGGCCACCTGGTAGGCCGACGCGCCCAGCGCCACCGTCATGTAACCGAGCTGCGACAGCGTCGAATACGCCACCACGCGCTTGATGTCGGTCTGGATGATGCCCAGGAAGCCCATGAACAGCGCGGTGATGGCGCCGATGATCAGCACGAACGACAGCGCGGTGTCCGACAGCTCGAACAGCGGCGACATGCGCGCGACCATGAAGATGCCGGCCGTCACCATGGTGGCCGCGTGGATCAGCGCGGAAATCGGCGTCGGGCCTTCCATCGAGTCCGGCAGCCACACGTGCAGCGGGAACTGCGCCGACTTGCCCATCGCGCCGATGAACAGGCAAATGCACGCCACCGTCAGCATTTGCCAGTCGGAGCCGGGGAAGCCGATGGTGGCCAGCTTCTCGCGTGCCGCGAACACATCGGCGTAGTTCAGGCTGCCGGCGTAGGCCAGCAGCAGGCCGATGCCGAGCACGAAACCGAAGTCACCCACGCGGTTGACCAGGAACGCCTTCATGTTGGCGTAGATGGCCGTCGGACGCTTGAACCAGAAGCCGATCAGCAGATACGACACCAGGCCCACCGCTTCCCAGCCGAAGAACAGCTGCAGGAAGTTGTTGCTCATCACGAGCATCAGCATCGAGAAGGTGAACAGCGAGATGTACGCGAAGAAGCGGTTGTAGCCCGGATCTTCCTGCATGTAGCCGATGGTGTAGATGTGCACCATCAGCGAGACGAAGGTCACCACGCACATCATCATCGCGGTCAGCGAATCGATGAGGAAGCCGACTTCCATCTTCAGCGAGCCGACCGTCATCCATTCGTAGACGGTGCCGCTGTAGGCAGCGCCGTCGGTCGCCACCTGATACAGCACAATTGCCGACAGGACGAAGGCGATCGCAACACCGAGGATGGTGACGCTGTGGGACGCCGCGCGGCCGATCTTCTCGCCAAAGAACTTGGTGCCGAACAGCCCGGCGATCGCCGCGCCGGCCAGCGGCGCAAGCGGGATCGCCAGCAGCAGGTTGGGATTGAGCGTGGTAGCCATGGAGCTTCTTGTATGTGAATGCGGCGATCAGCCCTTGAGGCTGTCCAGATCGTCGACGTTGATGGTGTCCAGGTTACGGAACAGCACCACCAGGATGGCGAGACCGATCGCGGATTCCGCCGCGGCCACCGTCAGGATGAAAAACACGAACACCTGCCCCGCCAGGTCGCCCAGGTAATGGGAGAACGCGACGAAGTTCATGTTGACCGCGAGCAGCATCAGTTCGATCGCCATCAGCAGCACGATGACGTTCTTGCGGTTCAGGAAGATGCCGACGATGCTGATGGCGAACAGGACGGCGCCGAGCACGAGGTAATGGGCGAGCGATAGCATGTGAGTTCTCCCGGGGCTCAGCTGTTGGTCTCGGTCGACGCCGCGGGCGCGGCCTTCTCCGCCGGCATCGAGACCAGACGGACGCGGTCCTTGCGCTGCACGCGGACCTGGTCGGCCACCTTCTGGGCCTTGGTGTCCTTGCGGCGGCGGGCGGTCAGCGCCACGGCGGCCACGATCGCCAGCAGCAGCACCGCGCCGGCGATTTCAAACGCGTAGAGGTAGTCGGTGTAGATCAGCTTGCCGAGCGCCTGGGTGTTGGGGCCCGACAGCGCCTTGGGCAGCTCCTGCACCGGCTGCGAGCGCCCCATGAAGGCCTTGGTCAGCACCACGGCCATTTCCATGATGATGATGGCGCCCACGAACGCGCCCATCGGCACATAGGTCCAGAAATCGCGCCGCAGATGCTCGATATCGACATCGATCATCATCACCACGAACAGGAACAGCACCATCACCGCGCCCACGTAGACCAGCACCAGCGTGATGGCGAGGAACTCCGCCTTCAGCAGCATCCAGATCGCCGCCGCAGTGAAGAACGACAGCACGAGGAACAGCGCCGCGTGCACCGGATTCTTCGCGGTGATGACCTTCAGCGCCGACAGCACCAGCACCAGCGAGAAACAGTAGAAGATGATCGTCGTGATTTCCATGATCCCTGACGCGGGCCGTTTGGCGGCACGCGCTCATCCAAAGCCGCGGCGGCATGACACCGCCGCAACTGGCTGGCTCACGAGGAGCCGTTGTCCAACCGGAATTTCAACTGCGCCGCCCGCGGCCTGCGTCGCGGGCGTCTTGAATCTGCATCAGCGGTACTTCGCGTCGGCTGCCTTATTGGCCGCGATCTCCGGCTCGAAGCGGTCGCCCACGGCCAGCAGCATATCCTTGGTGAAGTACAGGTCGCCGCGCTTCTCGCCGTGGTACTCCAGGATGTGCGTCTCGACGATGGCGTCCACCGGGCACGCCTCTTCGCAGAAGCCGCAGAAGATGCACTTGGTCAGATCGATATCGTAGCGCGTGGTGCGGCGGGTGCCGTCGTCGCGCTGGTCCGACTCGATCGTGATGGCCAGGGCCGGGCACACCGCCTCGCACAGCTTGCACGCGATGCAGCGCTCTTCGCCATTCGGATAGCGGCGCAGCGCGTGCAGGCCGCGGAAGCGCGGCGACAGCGGCGTCTTCTCTTCCGGGAAGAACACGGTGATCTTGCGCGCGAACAGGTAGCGCCCGGTCAGCGCCAGCCCCTTGAAGAGTTCCTTCAGGAGCAGGCTGTTAAAGAATTCCTTGATGGCAAGCAACATGGTGCCTTCCTATTGTCCCGTTACTTCCAGATATTCCACGGCGACACCAGCCAGATGGCGACGACCATAAGCCAGCCCACGGTGAGCGGAATGAAGATCTTCCAGCCCAGACGCATGATCTGGTCGTAGCGATAACGCGGAAACGACGCACGCAGCCAGATGAAGACCGACAGCAGCAGAAAGACCTTGATCAGCAGCCAGAAGAAGCCCGGAATCCAGTTGAACACCGGTGCGTCGATCGGCGAAGCCCAGCCGCCCAGGAACATCGTCGCCGTCATCGCCGAGATGACGATCATGTTGATGTACTCGGCCAGGAAGAACAGTGCGAACGCCATGCCCGAGTACTCGATCATGTGGCCGGCCACGATTTCCGACTCGCCTTCCACCACGTCGAACGGGTGGCGGTTCGTCTCGGCCACGCCCGAGATAAAGTACACGCCGAACATCGGCAGCAGCGACAGCCAATTCCACGACAGGAGGTTGATGCCGTGATTGGCGAAGAAACCGCGGTTCTGCGAGTTGACGATGTCCGACAGGTTCAGGCTGCCGGTCACCATCAGCACCGTCACGAGCGCGAAGCCCATGGCGATTTCGTACGAGATCATCTGTGCCGAGGCGCGCATCGCACCCAGGAAGGCGTACTTGGAGTTCGAGGCCCAGCCGGCCAGGATCACGCCGTACACGCCCACCGAACTGATCGCCATCACGTACAGCAGGCCTGCATTGATGTTCGACACCACCGCCTGGGCCTGGAACGGCACCACCGCCCAGATCGCCACGGCCGGCATCAGCACCATCAGCGGCGCGATGATGTACATGCCACGGCTGACCGCGCTTGGCACCATGACTTCCTTGAGCAGCAGCTTGAGCACGTCGGCGATCGGCTGCAGCAGGCCCATCGGGCCCACGCGGTTCGGGCCCACGCGCACGTGCATCCAGCCGATCAGCTTGCGCTCCCACAGGATCAGGTAAGCCACGCACAGCAGCAGCGGCAGGATGATGCACACGGCACGCACCAGCGTCCAGATCAGCGGCCACCAGCCGCCGAAAGTCGCGGCGCCGAAAGAAGTAATCGACTCGATCATGTTGATCCTTACGCCGTAGCCGCCAGTGCGGAAGATTCGACCTTTTCAACGCTCACCGCGCCGAACATCGGGCCCAGTTGCGCCGAAGCCTCGGTCGCGGCCGGCACACGGACCACACCGGAGGCCAGCGTGCGGTCCAGCACCGCCGGCAGCACCACGCTGCCCTGCCCTTGCGTTACGCGCACGGCGTCGCCGGCAGCCAGGCCCAGCTGTTCGAACAGGTCGGCGGGCAGCCCGGCGCGCACCGCGGCGCGGGATGCGGCCGTCAGTTGCAGCGCACCGGCACGGCGCACGATCGGATCGGCGTGATAGATCGGCACGTCGGCCAGGCGCTCGATGCCGCCCGCGGCCGCGGCCGGTGCGGCGGTCTGCGCGGCAGTCGCGTTCGACAGCCGACCGGCGACCGGCTTGGCCAGCACTTCGTCACGCACGGTTTCCGAGGTGTCGTAGTCGAAGCCCGACAGGCCCAGCAGGTTGCCCAGCACGCGCAGCACCTTCCACGCTGGACGCGAATCGCCCAGGCTGCGGACCACGCCGCTGAAGCTTTGCGGCAAGCCTTCGCAGTTGACGAAGGTGCCCGAGGTTTCCGTGAACGGCGCGACCGGCAGCAGCACGTCGGCGTACTCCATCGCGGCACGCGAGGCGAACGGCGACAGCACGACCACGGTATCGGCTTGCTCCAGCGCGGCACGCGCCTGCTGCGGATTCGCGGCATCGAATTCCGGCTCGGCCCCCACGATGACGTAGGCGCGGCGCGGCTGCGCCAACATGGCGGCGGCGTCCAGGCCATTGCCTTGCGGCAGCGCACCGGCGATGTAACCGCCGACGGTGTTCGCGGCTTCGGTCAGGAAGCCCAGCGTCGCGCCGGTCTGCTGCGCGACCCACTGGGCCAGCGCATGCAGCTTGGAGAACTGCGGATGGGCCACGGCGGCGTTGCCCAGGAACACGGCCTTGCGCTCGCCCGACGCCAGGCTCGCGGCGATGCGCTTGGCGGTTTCGCCGGCTTCGACGCCGTCGGTGCCGCCCGGACGGGCGACATTGCCGGCGGCAGCGATCGCCACGGCCACCTCCGACAGCAGCGACAGCCACTGCGACGGCGCACCCAGCAGTTGCGTCGCCGGCATCAGCAGGTCTTCGCCACCGGCACCGATCACGCTCAGTTGCGCGCCCTTCTTGCCGCCCTGGCGCAGACGCGCGGCCAGCAGCGGATGATCCTTGCGCAGGAAGGCGCCCACCACCAGCGTGCGCTGCAGCAGCGACACCTCGGCGATCGGCATACCCAGCCACGGCGCCCCCGTCGGCTTGGCGGAGAAATCAGACTGGCGCAGACGGAAGTCGACGTTGTCGCTCCCGATGCCGCGCACCAGCTTTTGCAGCAGGAACAGTTCTTCCAGCGTGCTGTGCGGGCTGGCCAGCGCACCGATCTGCTCGGCGCCGTGGTCGCGCTTGATCTCGTTCAGGCCGTTGGCGACATACTCCAGCGCCGTCGTCCAATCCACGGTCTGCCACTGACCGCCCTGCTTGAGCATGGGCTGGGTCAGGCGCTCGTCGCTGTTGAGGCCTTCATAGGCGAAGCGGTCCTTGTCGGACAGCCAGCATTCGTTGATGGCTTCGTTTTCCAGCGGCAGCACGCGCATCACGCGCTGGTTCTTGGTCTGGACGATCACGTTGGCGCCCAGGCCGTCGTGCGGCGACACCGACTTGCGGCGCGCCAGCTCCCACGTGCGGGCCTGGTAGCGGAACGGCTTGCTGGTCAGCGCGCCAACCGGGCACAGGTCGATCATGTTGCCCGACAGTTCGGAGTCGACGGTCTGGCCGACGAACGTGGTGATCTCGGAATGCTCGCCGCGATTGAGCATGCCCAGCTCCATCACGCCGGCGACCTCCTGGCCGAAGCGGACGCAGCGCGTGCAGTGGATGCAGCGCGTCATCTCTTCCATCGAGATCAGCGGACCGACGTTCTTATGGAACACCACGCGCTTCTCTTCCTGGTAGCGCGATTCGGACTTACCGTAGCCCACGGCCAGATCCTGCAGCTGGCACTCGCCGCCCTGATCGCAGATCGGGCAATCCAGCGGGTGGTTGATCAGCAGGAACTCCATCACGGACTTCTGCGCCTTCACCGCCTTGTCGGAATTGGTGAAGACCTTCATGCCTGCGGTGACCGGCGTGGCGCAGGCCGGCAGCGCCTTGGGCGCCTTCTCGACCTCGACCAGGCACATCCGGCAGTTCGCCGCGATCGACAGCTTGCGGTGATAGCAGAAGTGCGGGATATAGGTGCCCGCCTGGCGAGCGGCCTCCATCACCAGGCTGCCTTCGGCAACCTCGACCTTCTTACCATCGATTTCGATTTCAACCATGTTCTGCCACGCTTAGATGTAGGTGGGCACCATGCACTGCTTGTGCTCGACGTGATACGCGAACTCGTCCCAGTAGTGCTTGAGCATGCCGCGGACCGGCATCGCGGCGGCATCGCCCAGCGCGCAGATGGTCCGGCCCATGATGTTCTCGGCCACGTTGTTGAGCAGATCCAGGTCTTCCTGGCGGCCCTTGCCGTGTTCGATGCGATCAACCACGCGGTACAGCCAGCCGGTGCCTTCACGGCACGGCGTACACTGGCCGCACGATTCCTCGAAGTAGAAATACGACAGGCGCAGCAGCGACTTGACCATGCAGCGCGTCTCGTCCATCACGATGACGGCGCCCGAGCCCAGCATCGAGCCGGCCTTGGCGATCGAGTCGTAGTCCATGTCGGAGGCCATCATCAGGTCGGCCGGCACCACCGGCGCCGACGATCCGCCCGGGATGACCGCCTTGAGCTTCTTGCCGCCGCGCATGCCGCCGGCCAGCTCCAGGAGTTTGGAGAACGGCGTGCCGAGCGGAATCTCGTAGTTGCCCGGGCGCTCCACGTCGCCGGACACCGAGAAGATCTTCGAGCCGCCGTTGTTCGGCTTGCCCATCTTCAAGTAGTTGTCCGGACCGATGGCCAGCAGGAACGGCACCGCGGCAAAGGTTTCGGTGTTGTTGATCGTGGTCGGCTTGCCGTACAGGCCAAAGCTGGCCGGGAACGGGGGCTTGAAGCGCGGCTGGCCCTTCTTGCCTTCCAGCGATTCGAGCAGCGCGGTTTCTTCACCGCAGATGTACGCGCCATAGCCATGGTGCGCATGCAGTTGGAAGTTGAAACCGGAGCCGAGGATGTTGTCGCCCAGGAAACCTGCAGCACGCGCCTCTTCAAGCGCCTGCTCGAAAATCTTGTACTCGTTCCAGATCTCGCCGTGGATGTAGTTGTAGCCCACGGTGATCCCCATCGCGTAGCCGCCGATGGCCATGCCTTCGATCAGCGCGTGCGGGTTGTAGCGAATGATGTCGCGATCCTTGAACGTGCCCGGTTCGCCTTCGTCCGTATTGCAGACCAGGTACTTCTGGCCCGGGAACTGGCGCGGCATGAAGCTCCACTTCAGGCCGGTCGGGAAGCCGGCACCGCCACGACCGCGCAGGCCCGAAGCCTTCACGTCAGCGATGACTTGTTCAGGCGAAATCTTTTCGGTCAGGATGCGCTTGAGCTGTTGATAACCGCCGCGCTTGACGTAGTCTTCAAGGTGCCAGTTGTCGCCGTTCAGGCCGGCGAGAATCAGCGGCTGGATGTGTCGATCGTGCAGGGAGGTCATTTACTTGCCCGCTCCGTTGGTCGGCGCCTTTGCCTGCAGATCGGCGATCAGCGCGTCGAGCTTCTCGTTGCTCATGAAGCTGCACATATGGGTGTTGTTGACGATCATGACCGGTGCATCGCCGCACGCGCCCATGCACTCGCCTTCCTTCAGCGTGAAGTTGCCGTCGGCGGTGGTTTCGTTGAAACCGATGCCCAGCTTTTTCTTCAGGTAATCGGCCGCACGCTCGCCGCCCGACAGCGCGCACGGCAGGTTCGTGCACACCGACAGCTTGAAGCGGCCCACCGGCTTGGTGTCGTACATGTTGTAGAACGTCGCCACTTCCTCGACCCACACCGGCGGCATTTCGAGGTACTCGGCCACGAACTGCATGACTTCGGGCGAGACCCAGCCTTTCTCGCTCTGCGCGACCGCCAGCGCTGCCATCACGGCGGACTGCTTCTGGTCGGCGGGATATTTCGCGACCGCCCGGTCGATTTCCTTGAGAGCTTCTGCTGATAGCATTTTCGTTGCGATTGGTGCGGGACGCGGGGCTGTCGCCCCGGCGTGCGTCCTCGATTCACAGCCGCGCCTGCCAGCGCGTCAAACCGTTGTTTCCTGCCGGTTCAGCGGTCGATCTCGCCGAACACGATGTCTTGCGTACCGATGATCGTCACCGCATCGGCGATCATGTGACCGCGGGCCATCTCGTCGAGCGCCGCCAGATGCGCGAAGCCCGGTGCGCGGATCTTCAGGCGATACGGCTTGTTCGCGCCGTCCGAAATCACGTAGATGCCGAACTCGCCCTTCGGGTGTTCGACGGCGGCATACGCTTCGCCCTCAGGCACATGCATGCCTTCGGTGAAGAGCTTGAAGTGGTGGATCAGCTCTTCCATGTTGGTCTTCATGTCGACGCGCGACGGCGGTGCCACCTTATGGTTGTCGGTGATCACCGGACCCGTGTTCTTGCGCAGCCAGTCGATGCACTGACGGATGATGCGGTTGCTCTGGCGCATCTCTTCCACGCGCACCAGGTAACGATCGTAGGAATCGCCGTTCACGCCCACCGGGATGTCGAAGTCGACGCGGTCGTACACCTCGTACGGCTGCTTCTTGCGCACGTCCCAGGCAATGCCCGAACCGCGCAGCATCGGACCGGTCAGGCCCTTCTGCAGCGCGCGTTCCGGCGTCACCACGCCGATGCCGACCAGGCGCTGCTTCCAGATGCGGTTGTCGGTCAGCAGCGTCTCGTATTCGTCGACGTACTTCGGGAAACGGTCGGTGAATGCCTCGATGAAGTCCAGCAGCGAACCCGAGCGCGTCTCGTTGAGGGCCGCCAGCGCCTTCTCGTTGCGCACCTTGGACGCCTTGAATTTCGGCATCGTGTCCGGCAGGTCGCGGTAGACACCGCCCGGACGGTAATACGCGGCGTGCATGCGCGCGCCGGACACCGCCTCGTACATGTCGAACAGATCTTCGCGCTCGCGGAAGGCGTACAGGAACACCGCCATGGCACCGACGTCCAGCGCGTGCGCGCCGATCCACATCAGGTGGTTCATGATCCGCGTGATCTCGTCGAACATCACGCGGATGTACTGCGCGCGCAGCGGCACCTCGACGCCGAGCAGACGCTCGATGGCCATCACATAGGCGTGCTCGTTGACCATCATCGACACGTAGTCGAGGCGGTCCATGTAGGGCACGCTCTGGATCCAGGTCTTCTGCTCGGCGAGCTTCTCGGTCGCGCGGTGCAACAGGCCGATGTGCGGGTCGGCACGCTGGATGACTTCGCCGTCCAGTTCCAGCACCAGGCGCAGCACGCCGTGCGCGGCCGGGTGCTGCGGGCCGAAGTTGAGGGTGTAGTTCTTGATATCAGCCATGATCGGGCGCCCTTCAGTGCTTCAGGCCGCCGTACTGATCCTCGCGGATCACACGCGGCGTAATCTCGCGCGGCTCGATGGTCACCGGCTGGTAGATCACGCGGCGCTGCACGGGGTCGTAACGCATTTCCACATAGCCCGACACCGGGAAATCCTTGCGGAACGGATGGCCGATGAAACCGTAGTCGGTCAGGATACGGCGCAGGTCCGGGTGGCCTTCGAAGACCAGGCCGTACAGGTCGAACGCCTCGCGCTCGAACCAGTCGGCAGCATTCCAGACATCGACCACCGACGCCACGACGGGGAGATCGTCGTCCGGCGCGAATACGCGCACGCGCACGCGCCAGTTGTGCGTGACCGACAGCAGGTGCGACACGGCGGCGAAGCGCGGGCCGTTCCAGGCGCCGTCGCCATACGCGGAATAGTCCACGCCGCACAGGTCGATCAGCTGCTCGAACTTGAGCGCGGCATCGTCGCGCAGCGTGCGCATGGCATCCAGGTAATCGGCCGCCTTCACCACGAGCGTGAGTTCGCCGACCGCCTCGGTCAGGCTCTGGATGCGGTCGCCGAGCGCCTTCTCGAGCGCCGCCTTCAGGGTGGCAAGCTTGTCGGTCATGTCAGCCCTTGCGCGCGATGGTATTGGTGCGGCGGATCTTCGCCTGCAGCTGGATGACGCCGTAGATCAGCGCTTCAGCCGTCGGCGGGCAGCCCGGCACGTACACGTCGACCGGCACGATGCGGTCGCAGCCGCGCACGACGGAGTACGAGTAGTGGTAATAGCCGCCGCCGTTGGCACACGAGCCCATCGAGATGACCCAGCGCGGCTCGGCCATCTGGTCGTAGACCTTGCGCAGCGCGGGCGCCATCTTGTTGCACAGTGTGCCGGCCACGATCATCACGTCGGACTGGCGCGGCGACGGGCGGAACACCACGCCGAAGCGGTCCAGGTCATAACGCGACGCGCCAGCGTGCATCATTTCCACCGCGCAACAGGCCAGGCCGAAGGTCATCGGCCACAGCGACCCGGTGCGGGTCCAGTTGATCAGCTTGTCAGCGGTAGTCGTGACAAAGCCTTCGTTGAGTACGCCTTCGATCGCCATTTCACATCACTCCCAATCGAGGGCGCCTTTTTTCCAGATGTAGACGAAGCCCACGAGAAACTCGAGAAGAAACACGCCCATCGCAAAGAAGCCCGGCCAGCCGATTTCGCGCAGCGCCACGCCCCAGGGGAAGAGGAACGCGGTCTCGAGATCGAACAGGATGAACAGGATGGCGATGAGGTAGTAGCGCACGTCGAACTTCATGCGTGCGTCTTCGAAGGCTTCGAAGCCACACTCGTACGGCGAGAGCTTTTCAGGATCGGGATTGTTCGGTCCGAGAATTCGACCGATGCTCATCAGTGCCAAGCCAAGGCCAACACCGATGACGATGAACAGCAGAACGGGGAAATAGGCTTCGAGGTTCAAGGGACGCCCGCCTTTTTGAATGGTTGCAACAAGCACTGCCCGCAGGCGGCGCCTTGTCGCCCCATCAAAGGCGCCGGGTCCGCAGCCTCACGACGCTCCGACTGACGCGCCATTTTGCGGATGAGGCCTGCACGGAACAACCCCGTTGAACAGACCCCGAAAATGATTGGTGCCGACGGCGAGACTCGAACTCGCACAGCTTTCGCCACTACCCCCTCAAGATAGCGTGTCTACCAATTTCACCACGTCGGCTGGGGGAAAACCTTTTCTTCAGGAAGCCGGTTCAGGCCTGCGCCGTCTCCGTTTTCCTTATTGTTTCAAGCCTTGCATTCTACCGCAAAGCAGCGCTTTTGTTCAATGCACAAACAAAAAACTTGCACCGTTGAGGCGCACCGCGCAACTGCATGGTGCGCCTGTCATCCCGGTGCCGGATTACTTCGGCACGGCCGGCGCCGATGCGGGTACCGGCGCCAATGCCGCGGGTGCGGACGCCGCCGGCGAAACCGGTGCGGCACCGCCCATGACGCCCGCCGACACGCTGCCCTTGCTGGTGCCGATCAGCGTCAGCGCCAGGGTGGCGACGAAGAACACCGTCGCAAGAACGGCCGTCGTGCGCGACAGGAAGTTGGCCGAGCCGGTCGCACCGAACAGGCTGCCCGACGCGCCGGAGCCGAAGGCCGCGCCCACGTCAGCGCCCTTGCCATGCTGCAGCAGCACCAGACCGATCACGCCGAGCGCGCTCAGGATTTGCGCCACCAGCAGCAGAGTCTTCAGAATTGCCATTTCGCTTCTCTCAATAATGTGTTGTGACCCCGGAGGCCTCAACGGGCGGCGATCACGGGGCCGATCAGGCCCGGCCGATCGCCAGGAAATCTTCGGCCTTCAGGGATGCGCCGCCGATCAGGCCGCCATCGATGTCCGCCATCGCAAACAGCTCGGCCGCATTGTCGGGCTTGACGCTGCCGCCGTACAGGATCGGCATGCGCCGCGCAACACCGGCGTCGCAGGCGGCCACGCGGCCGCGCAGGAACGCATGCACCGCCTGCGCCTGCTCGCTGGTCGCGGTCTTGCCGGTGCCGATGGCCCAGACCGGCTCATAGGCCACGACGATGCGGCCCAGTTGCTCCACCGACAGCGCCTCCAGCACCGCGCCCAGTTGACGGGCCACGACCTGCTCGGTCTCCCCGGCTTCGCGCTGTGCCAGCGTTTCGCCGACACAGACGATCGGGGTGATGCCGTGCTCCAGCGCGCGCAGCGCCTTGGCCGCCACTTGCGCGTCGGCCTCGCCGTGATACGTGCGGCGCTCGGAGTGTCCCACGATCACGTAGCCGCAACCGAATTCGGACAGCATCGACGCCGCCACCTCGCCGGTGAAGGCGCCGCGCGCCTCGGCCGACACATCCTGCGCGCCCCAGGCCACGGCCGAGCCGGCGAGCAGCGACTGGCACTGGGCCAGGTAGGGGAACGGCACGCAGACTGCCAGCGCGGCGCGGGTCTGGCCGGCCGCCTTGATCTTCTCAAGGCGCTCGGCGTTGCCGTTCAGGCTGCCATGCAACTTCCAGTTGCCCACCACCAGCTTCGGTCTTGCGCTCACGTTGTTGTTCCGACAAGTCGACAGTCAAATAAACCCGGCATTCTACCGTGGCGGCAAAAACGGGGTCAATTTTGTCGCCCGGACGCGACCCAGCGTGGAGCTAGGGCCTGTCATCGAATTCCCGCGATGAGCGTTAGAAGTGTATGACTCGCAGATACGCCCTGACAGACGCGCAATGGGAGCGCATACAAGAATTGCTGCCTGGTAGGCGCGGCCATGTGGGAGCGCCAGCGAAGGACAATCGATTGTTTGTGGATGCCGTGCTCTATCGCTACCGTGCTGGCATTGCCTGGCGCGATCTCCCCGAACGCTTTGGTGACTTTCGGGTAGTGCATTTACGCCATATGCGCTGGAGTCGGCGCGGAGTGTGGCAGCGGGTCTTCGAAGCGCTGGCTCAACACGCAGATAACGAATACGCCATGATTGACGCTACGATCGTGCGAGCCCATCAGCACAGCGCTGGAGGAAAAGGGGGGCCGCTTCACAAGCCATCGGGCGCAGCCGAGGAGGCCTGAGCACCAAGATCCACGCAACCGTGGATGCGCTGGGCAATCCCACCGGCTTGTATCTGACGCCTGGGCAAGCCTCGGATCTGGAGGGTGCCGACGTCTTGCTCAAGGACACCGAAGCGCAGACGGTCATCGCAGACAAGGGCTACGACGCACAACAGCGCGTCGTTGAGCCGTTACTGCAGGCCGGCAAGGCGGTCGTCATCCCCAGCATTCGAACTCGCAAGGTGCAGCGCGAATACGATGCGCACCTGTACAAAGCTCGCCACCTCGTCGAGAACTTCTTCGCCAAGCTCAAGCAATACCGGGCCATTGCCACTCGCTACGATAAGACTGCCGCCGCTTTCCTCGGCGCCATCCATCTGGCCTCCGCTGTGATCTGGACTATTTGATGACAGACCCTAGCCCCAGGTCAACATGATCTTGCCGATGTGCACGCTCGATTCCATCAGCGTATGCGCCCGTGCGGCGTGCTCCGCCGGCATGACCTCATGGATGACCGGCCGGATGCGACCGGAGGCCAGCAGCGGCCACACCGTTTCATGCAGGTGCGCGGCGATCGCCGCCTTGAACGCCGCGGGGCGGGGCCGCAGCGTCGAGCCCGTCAACGTGATGCGCCGGCGCAGGATGTCGCCCAGCGGCACCTCGGCCTTGGCGCCGCCCAGCAACGCGATCAGGACGATGCGGCCATCGTCCGCCGTGCAGGCGATCTCGCGCGCGACATAAGCACCGCCAACCATATCGAGCACGACATCGACGCCACGCCCGGTCTCGGCCTTGACAATCTCGGCGAAATCCTCGGTCTTGTAATGGATGGCACGCGAGGCTCCGAGCGCGACGCAGGCGGCGCACTTCTCGGCGCTGCCGGCCGTGGCGAACACGCGGTAGCCCAGCGCCGAGGCCATCTGGATGGCCGTGGTGCCGATACCACTGGAACCGCCCTGCACCAGCAGCGTTTCGCCCCTGCCATGCGCCCCCTGCCCCAGCTGGCCGCGATCGAACACGTTGGACCACACCGTAAAGTAGTTCTCGGGCAGCGCCGCCGCCTCGATGTCCGACAGCCCCACGGGCACCGGCAGCACCTGGCCGAGCGGCGCCGTGCAGAACTCGGCGTAGCCGCCGCCCTGCACCAGCGCGCAAACGCGATCGCCCGCTTTCAGGCCGTACCGGTTGTCGGCGTGCGCCAGATCGCCGCCAATGATTTCGCCGGCCACTTCCAGGCCCGGAATATCGGAAGCCCCCGGCGGCACCGGATAGTTGCCCGTGCGCTGGAACACATCGGGCCGGTTCACGCCGGCAGCGCGCACGCGGATCAGCACCTCGCCCACCCCGGGCTCCGGCATCGGCCGCTCGGCCGGCTTCAGGACGTCGGGACCGCCGTACTGCGTGATTTCAATCGCTTTCATGGCTTTCAGCATCCGGGATCGGGATTACGGTACGGCGCGCTTGGGCTCGACGAAGTGCTGCGGAATGCCGCGCGTGGTCTCGCGCAGGATCTCCTGCTTGCCGTGGACGATCGCGTCGGCGATCTTGCCGATATGCAATTTCAGCCACATCTCCGTCGGCGAGCCGACACGGTAGTCTGCCGGACCGAGCATGTCGACACGGTCGTCGGCACGCAGGTTGTCCGCTTGCTCGAACGAGCGCGGACTATCGGGGTTGTAGACCGCATAGGTACGGCTGCCCCCCTTGCGCGCGACGGAGAACGCCGGGATGTCGCTCGGGCCGTCGGCCACGTAGATCATGTTGGCGAACGGCACGCGCCGCTCCTCCTCGGCAATCGACGCATTCACGCTGACCGCCTCGGGGTGCTTGTTGACGCCCTTGTTGATCTCGAACAGCGCGCGCGTCTTGGTCGTGTTGTCGATGGCGTAGATGACTTCGGAGATCACCGGACGACCGCCCGCATCCGGCACCTCCAGGAACTCGCACCCCCACACCCCGTCGATGTGCGGAGCAATGGGTGAGCCCTTGATCATCTCGGTCAACCCGGTGCTGACGATGTAGTGCTCGAGCTTGATATCGAAGGCTTGATAGGCCGGATTGCCGGCGACCCAGGCCTTGCTGCGCGCGAAGAAATCGGCCACGCCGGGAAAGAACTCCAGTTCCGCGCCGAGCCGGCGCAGCGTGGCGTTGTCGAGGCCGCCCATGCGGCCGTCGCGCACGTGGCGCAGCAGGACGTTGAGATAGAAGGTCTCGTGATTGACCTTCTGGCCGTGCGACTCGATGTGCTTGGAGCCGGCACCCACCTCATCCCAGAAGCCCTGCTCGGCGATGTCGTAGCGCTCGAACAGCGGCACTTGCATGTAGCGCGGAATCAGCGTCTTGTCGAAATCCCAGACGATGGCGATACGGTTTTGCTCAAACAGGCGGCTCATGGTCGGTCGCTGTGGTGGAACCCGCGACGCAGTGTAAACAAAAAAACGGCTGGACACTGTCCAGCCGTTTTCGTGACGGGCAATCCCGCGCTTACTGCTGTTGTTGCTGTTGCGACACGGCGTCGCCGGCACCCGGTGCCTGCGGCGCGGCGGCCGGCACGTCGCCTTCCTCGGCCTTGGCGGCCTTGATCGACAGACGCATGCGGCCCTTCTCGTCGGTGCTCAGCAGCTTCACGCGCACCAGTTGGCCTTCCTTGACGTAGTCCGACACCTGGTTGACACGCTCGTTGGCGATTTCCGAGATGTGCAGCAGACCGTCCTTGCCCGGCAGGATGTTGACGATCGCGCCGAAATCCAGCAGCTTGAGCACGGTGCCACTGTAGATCTTGCCCACTTCGGCTTCGGCCGTGATGCCTTCGATGCGGCGCTTGGCTTCGGCCATGCCCTCGGACGAGGTCGACGCGATGGTGATCGTGCCGTCTTCCTGGATGTCGATCGTGCAGCCGGTTTCCTTGGTCAGCGCCTGGATGGTCGAGCCGCCCTTGCCGATCACGTCGCGGATCTTCTCCGGATTGATCTTGACGGTGATCATGCGCGGTGCGTGCGCCGACAGCTCGGTGCGGGCGTGGCCCATCGCGGACTGCATCTTGCCCAGGATATGCAGGCGGCCTTCCTTGGCTTGCGCCAGCGCGACCTGCATGATCTCCTTGGTGATGCCCTGGACCTTGATGTCCATCTGCAGCGCGGTGATGCCGTTGTCGGTACCCGCCACCTTGAAGTCCATGTCGCCCAGGTGATCTTCGTCACCCAGGATGTCGGTCAGCACGGCGAACTTGTTGCCTTCCAGGATCAGGCCCATGGCCACGCCGGCCACGTGCGCCTTGACCGGCACGCCGGCATCCATCAGCGCCAGGCAGCCGCCGCAGACGGAAGCCATCGACGACGAGCCGTTCGACTCGGTGATCTCCGACACCAGGCGGATCGTGTAGGCGAATTCGTCGTCCTTCGGCAGCACCGGGATCAGTGCGCGCTTGGCCAAGCGGCCGTGGCCGATCTCGCGGCGCTTCGGGCTGCCCACGCGGCCGGTCTCGCCGGTGGCGAACGGCGGCATGTTGTAATGGAGCATGAAGCGGTCGCGGTACTCGCCCTGCAGCGCGTCGATGATCTGCTCGTCGCTCTTGGTGCCCAGCGTGGCCACCACCAGCGCCTGCGTCTCACCTCGGGTGAACAGCGCCGAACCGTGCGCGCGCGGCAGCACCGAGGAGCGGATCTCGATCGGGCGCACCGTGCGGGTGTCGCGGCCGTCGATACGCGGTTCGCCGTTCAGGATCTGGCCGCGCACGATCTTCGACTCGAGCTCGAACAGGATGTTGTCGACTTCCACGCCGTCGGCATCCACGCCGGCTTCGGCCAGCTTGGCCGCGACCGAGGCGTAGACTTCCTTCAGCTTCTGGCTGCGTGCCGACTTCTGGCGCAGCTGGTAAGCGGCCTGCAGATCGGCCAGGCCCAGTTCGGACACCTTGGCGACCAGCGCTTCGTTCTTGGGAGCGGCTTGCCAATCCCACTCCGGCTTGCCGCCTTCGCGCACCAGGTCGTGGATCGCGTTGATGGCGATCTGCATCTGCTCATGGCCGTACACCACGGCGCCCAGCATGACTTCTTCCGACAGTTGCTGCGCTTCCGACTCAACCATCAGCACGGCACGCTCGGTGCCGGCCACCACCAGGTCCAGGTCCGAATGCGCCAGTTGCGCGCGGTTCGGGTTCAGCAGGTACTGGCCATCCTTGTAACCCACGCGGGCGGCGCCCACCGGGCCGTTGAACGGCAGGCCCGACACGGCCAGTGCGGCCGAGGCGGCGACCAGCGCCGGGATGTCGGCCGGCACTTCCGGGTTGATCGACAGCACGTGCACGACCACCTGGACTTCGTTGTAGAAGCCTTCCGGGAACAGCGGACGCAGCGGACGGTCGATCAGACGCGAGGTCAGCGTCTCGTTTTCCGACGGACGGCCTTCACGCTTGAAGAAGCCGCCCGGGATCTTGCCGGCAGCGTAGGTCTTCTCGATGTAGTCGACGGTCAGCGGGAAGAAATCCTGGCCCGGCTTGGGGTTCTTGGCGCCCACCACGGTGGCCAGCACCACGGTGTCGTCCATGTCGAGCAGCACGGCGCCGCTGGCTTGGCGGGCGATCTCGCCCGTCTCCATGCGCACCTTGTGGTTGCCCCACTGGAATTCCTTGACGATCTTGTTGAACATGTCTTCTCCTGTTCGGTATGCGCGGCGCGCATCGTTGCTTGCGCCGCGACCAACACGCTCCGGAAGACGGTGCGGTTGCAGAGGTGTGTTTATGCCATTCCAGCGCGGTGCTGACACCCAGCGCCGTGCTGGAATGACACAAGACTCTGCTTCCTGCCGTCCCCGGTCCCCGGCAGCCGATCAATCGGCTGCCATCGCTTGCCGGTTACCCGGCGCGGCCGCGCATGCGGCCGCAAAAAACAAAATGCCTGCATCAGCATGCTGACGCAGGCACTTGTTCGTCACGCACAGTGCGTGAGGCCCACCTTTACTTACGCAGACCCAGCTTCGCAACCAGCGCGGTGTAGCGGTCGGCGTCCTTGGCCTTGAGGTAGTCCAGCAGACGGCGACGGCGGCTCACCATCTTCAGCAGGCCACGGCGGCTGTGGTGGTCCTTCATGTGCGCCTTGAAGTGCGGCTGCAGTTCGTTGATGCGGGCCGTCAGCAGTGCGACTTGCACTTCCGGGCTACCCGTGTCGTTGGCGCTGCGGCCGTTATCCTTGACGATTTCTTGCTTGTTGATGTCAGCGACGGACATTTCGATTCCTTTGACTTGCGGACACTGCAGCGCCTGGATGGCCGCCGCCGGTGCCGTGTTGAACGATGATCTTGCCTGCCCATTCCGAACCCGGTCCGGACGGCAAGGCCGCGATTATAGCCCAATCCCCCCCGCCGGACGACAGTTCTGTGTCGGGACTGTTCAATAGCGCACCATCTTGCACGTGGTCGGCAACGCGGTTTGAGCCGCCTGAATCACTTTCAACGTCCGGAAACCATAGCCGGAACCTTCGATGTCGAACGGGGCGCCCGGCGTGCCCGCGCGCGCCATCTGCATGACGGCGAGCGGCTGGATGGCCTGGTGATCCTCGGCCCGCAACGTGATGCGGTGGAAGCCGCTGTCGAGCGAAGCGCCTTCCAGCGCACGCGCAACCGCGCCGGCTTCGGTCGTGCCCGCACGTTCGATCGCGGCAGCCAGCATGTCGATCATCATCTGGTCGCGCAGCAGCGGATAGTCGTCCGCCGGTGCCGGATAGCGCGCTCGGAAGGCCGTGTAGAACGCATCCGACTTGGCGCCGCCCTGGTTCGGGTGCCACTCCGCCACCGCCACCACGCGGCCGACACCGGCCTCCCCCATCGCCCCCGGCGCACCCAGCGAGTTGCCGTAGAACGTGAAGAAGCGTGCCTTGAGCCCCGCGTCGCGCGCCGCCTTGACCAGCAGCGTCAGATCGTTGCCCCAGTTGCCCGTGATGACGGTATCCGCGCCCGACGCCGCGATGCGGGCCACATAGGGCGCAAAATCCTTCACCTTGCCGATCGGATGCAGCACCTCGCCGGCGATGACGATATCCGGCCGCTTCTCGCCCAGTTGCCGGCGCGCCAGTTGTGCCACTTGCCGGCCGAAGGTGTAGTCCTGGCCGATCAGGTAGACCTTTTTGACAGACGGGTCGGCGCGGATCACTTCGGTCAGCGCGTGCATGCGCATGTCGGCCGAGGCATCGAAGCGGAAATGCCAGAAGCTGCACGCTTCGTTGGTCAGCGCCGGATCGACGGCAGCGTAGTTGAGGAACAGCACGCGGGCATCCGGATCACGTTCGTTGTGGCGCGCGATCGACGCCGACAACGCCGCCGCTGCCGCCGAACTGTTCCCCTGCAGGACGAAGCGGATGCCGGCGTCGGTGGCCGCCTGCAACTGCAGCAGCGACTCATCGACCGTGTTCTTGCTGTCAAAACGCACCAGTGCGAGCGGATGGTGCCCGTCCGGCAGCCTGATGCCGCCGCGCGCATTCACACCCTCGATGGCGATGCGCAGATTGCGATCCACCGCCTCGCCCGCGTTTGCGAACGGCCCGGACAGGCCCTCGATCAACGCCAGCCGGATCGGCGCGGCCTCGGGCCGGGCGGCGGCGGCGGCGGCGGCGCACAGCCCCATGGCCGCCAGCGCGGCCACCAACAGACGAAACATATGGCAACTCCCCGTGAGGAGCGGATGGTAAGACGTGGCGCCGCGCCAACACAAGCCGCGTTCCGCCCTACACTCAAGACATTGCAGGAGAACGCATCATGAAAGCGCGTTTGATCCTTCGCCTGGGCGCGGCGGCCATGGCATCGGTGCTGGCTGCCGGCTGCGCGGTGCTCTCGCCCGTTCCGGCCGGCCAGGCCCTGATCGGCCAGCCCGTGTCCGCGGTCGAGGCGCGTTTCGGCAAGCCGCCCGAGCAGTATCCGCGTGCCGGCGGCGGCACACGCTGGCTGTATCCGACCCAGCCCTTCGGGCAATTCACCTACGCCGCGGATTTCGACGCCTCCGGGCGTCTGGTCTCTTTCCGGCAAATCCTGACCACGCTGGATTTCGCGCAGATCCGTGTCGGCACGTCGACACAGCAGGATGTGCTGCGGATGTTCGGCAAGCCCGAGGAGACCGCCTACTTCCGCCTGATGGACCGGCAGGTGTGGTCCTATCGCTTCAAGGACGAAGGCGTGTGGCCGTCGCTGATGCACTTCTACTTCGACCGCGACGGCATCGTACGGCTCACGCAGGTCAGCCCCGACCCGCTGTACGACCACGACGCCCACTCGCGCTGCTGAGCGCACCGCATCCGGCATCGCTTGAAGCGGCAACATCCACGCGAGGCGCATTGCCTGGCATGGATGTTCGGGTCGGCCATGCCGTGGATCGCACGGGCATCGCCTTCAAGGACGGACGGTTCCGGATGGCGCTGTTCACGCCAGCGTTGCCGCCGCACCCGCTTCGCGGCCCGGTGGGTGACCGGGTGCGCGCTCTGTTGTGATCGTGTTCAGGTCCGTGCTGGCGCCTGCGTGTGTTCGTTGCAACCGCGACCGGCGGTCAGATCTGCGGGTTGAGCTTCTCGCTGCTCTTGTCCTGCAGCTTGTTCAGCGCGGCCAAGTACGCCTTGGCCGATGCCGCGACGATGTCCGGATCGGTGCCGACGCCGTTGACGATGCGGCCCGACTTCGACAGGCGCACGGTCACCTCGCCCTGCGCCTGCGTGCCAGTCGTGATGGCGTTGACCGAGTACAGCAGTTGCTCGGCACCGCTGGCGACCTGGCTTTCGATGGCGTTGAGCGTGGCATCGACCGGACCGTTGCCCTCCGCCTCGCCCGTCACCTCCTTGCCGTCAGCGACAAAGACGATGCGCGCGTGCGGGCGCTCGCCGGTCTCCGAACGCTGCGACAGCGACACGAAGCGGAAGTGCTCGCCCTCGGCGTGCTGCGCTTCGTTGGAGACGATGGCGACGATGTCCTCGTCGAAAATTTCGGCCTTCTGGTCGGCCAGTTCCTTGAAGCGCGTGAAGGCGGCGTTCAGTTCGGCTTCGGAGTCGAGCTCGATGCCGAGTTCTTGCAGGCGCTGCTTGAACGCGTTGCGGCCCGAGAGCTTGCCCAGCACGATCTTGTTGGCGGTCCAGCCCACGTCTTCGGCGCGCATGATCTCGTACGTGTCGCGCGCCTTGAGCACACCGTCCTGGTGGATGCCGGAGGCATGCGCGAAGGCGTTGGCGCCCACCACTGCCTTGTTTGGCTGCACCACAAAGCCGGTGATCTGCGAGACCAGCTTGGAGGCCGGCACGATCTGCGTGGTGTCGACGCCGATGTCGAGGTTGAAGTAGTCGCGGCGGGTCTTGACGGCCATCACCACCTCTTCGAGGCTGGTGTTGCCCGCGCGCTCGCCCAGGCCGTTGATCGTGCACTCGACCTGGCGCGCGCCGCCCAGCTTGACGGCGGCGAGCGAGTTGGCGACCGCCATGCCCAGGTCGTTGTGGCAGTGCACCGACCAGATCGCCTTGTCGGAATTCGGGATGCGCTCGCGCACCGAGCGGATCAGCGCGGCGTAGCCCTCGGGCACCGCGTAGCCCACCGTGTCCGGCAGGTTGATGGTGGTCGCCCCCTCGGCAATCACGCCTTCCAGCACGCGGCACAGGAAATCCATGTCGGAGCGGCTGCCGTCTTCCGGCGAGAACTCGATGTCGTCCGTGAACTGGCGCGCGAAGCGTACGGCCAGGCGGGCCTGCTCGTACACCTGGTCGGGCGTCATGCGCAGCTTCTTCTCCATGTGCAGCGCGGACGTGGCGATGAAGGTGTGGATGCGGAACTGCCCCGCCGGCTTGAGCGCTTCAGCGGCGCGGGCGATATCGCGGTCGTTCGCGCGGGCCAGCGAGCAGATGCGGGAATCCTTGACCGACTGGGCGATCGCGCGGATGGCCTCGAAGTCGCCGTTGGAGCTGGCGGCGAACCCCGCCTCGATCACGTCCACCTTCAGCCGCTCGAGCTGCTTGGCGATGCGGATCTTCTCCTCCTTGGTCATCGACGCCCCGGGCGACTGCTCACCGTCGCGCAACGTGGTGTCGAAAATAATCAGTTTGTCGCTCATGGCGGCTCCTTCGTGGGGTGACGTTTTTGGCGTCGGTCTTGGTGGTGATCCCGGTTGCGCTTTCCGCGGCGCAGAATGCAAAACGCCCCGGCGTGCATGGTTGCAGGCCGGGGCGCTGTGATTCCTGTTTCGCGAAGACTAGGCGGTTCCTGGTTGCCTGTTCTGCGATTTCCTATGCGCGTGTCCCGACCTGACGACCTAGTAGGCCATCAATCGAGACTAGCGTAATCAGAATGGAAATCGGGCACGAAAGCATGCGGACGACTATAGACGAATTCAAAAACCGGCGCAAGCGCGCAAGAAGAAACCTATGATGCCGCGTGCGAAGACGCGGGGCAATCACTCGTCGGCGTCCGGCGCGGCCTCGCGCGGCAGGCGCGGGCTGCCCGCCTGGCCGTGCACCGTCCGCCAGCCCCACAGCAGATACCCCGACACCGCATAGCCGACAAACAGCCCGAACAGCGCCACCGGCGGGTCGCTCGACACCACCACGAACAGCACCAGCACCAGCACCATCACGCCGAACGGCACCCGATGCCGCACGTCCAGCGCCTTGCCGCTGTAGAACGGTGCGTTCGACACCATCGACAACCCCGCATACAGCGTCAGGCCGAAGGCGACCCACGGCATCCACAGTTCCTTGACCGGCAGCTTGTTGTCGATCGCCAGCCAGACGAAGCCGGCGATCAATGCCGCGGCAGCGGGGCTCGGCATGCCCTGGAAGAAGCGCTTGTCGACCACGCCGATGTTGGTGTTGAAACGCGCCAGCCGCAGCGCCGCGCCGGCGCAATAGACGAAGGCCGCCAGCCAGCCCCACTTGCCCAGGTCGCGCAGGATCCACTCGTACATCACCAGCGCCGGCGCGACACCGAAGGAGCACATGTCGGACAGCGAGTCGTACTGCTCGCCGAACGCGCTCTGCGTGTTGGTGATGCGGGCGATGCGGCCGTCCATGCCGTCGAGCACCATGGCCGCGAAGATGGCGATGGCGGCGGTCTCGAAGTTCAGGTTCATCGCCTGGACGATGGCGAAGAAGCCGGCGAACAGCGCGGCCGTCGTGAAGGCGTTGGGCAACAGATAGATGCCGCGCCGGCGGCGCGGGCGCACGGCCTCCAACTCGTCGTCGTCCGAGCGCGGCTGGTTGTGGCGCAGCGGACGCAGATGCATCACGTTGCTGGCGGTAAAGCGCTTCTTGCGCCGATTGAACGCGGGCATGATGGCCTCCGGGTCAGTCCAGCTCAGCGAGCACCGTCAGCGTGGCGGACACCTTCTCGCCGATGGTCACGCGCGGGCGCGCCGTGAGCGGCAGGTACACGTCGACACGCGAGCCGAAGCGGATGAAGCCGTAGCGCTGGCCTCGCGCGAGCGTCTCGCCGGCTCTGGTATAGCAAAGGATGCGGCGCGCAATCAACCCGGCCACCTGCACCGAGGTGACCATCTGGCCATCGGCGCGGCGCAGCACCACGGCGTTGCGCTCGTTCTCGAGCGAGGCCTTGTCCAGGTCGGCGTTGACGAACTTGCCGGGGAAGTACTGCACCTGCTGCACGGTGCCGTCCACCGGCGCGCGGTTGGAGTGCACGTTGAAAACGTTCATGAACACGCTGATCTTCAGCGCATCGCGATCAGCGTACGGATCACGCACCTGCTCCACGGCGACGATGCGGCCGTCGGCGGGCGACAGGATCGCGTTGGCCTGCGTCGGCACCGTGCGCGCCGGATCGCGGAAGAACTGCAGCACGAACAGCGTCAGCAGCCAGAACGGCCACGCCCAGCCCATGCCGGCAGCGGCGTGGACGATGAGCGTGACGATGAAGATTCCGCCCAGATACGGCCAGCCCTCCCGCGCGATGATGGGGTGCGGATACGTGTTGTTCAAAATCTGACCTCAGAACTCAAAAGGCGTCGTGAAGGAAATGCGGCATTCTAGCCGACGCGCGACCGGGCCAGTACCGGAAACACCCTCCGGCCAACACGGTTGCGCATGAAAAAAGCCAGCCCGCAGGCTAATGCAGTTCAGTTAAGCATGACTTGGCTGGCTCGCAGCAACGCGAACTGAGTCAACAACAAGGAAAAAGGCCGCCCCGACGTCAATCGGGGCGGCCTTTTTTGCCTTAACTGAACGGCATTACAGCCCGCAGGCTGGCTTTCTCGCACAAGACGCGGACGATCAGTTCTTGGACTGGTCGACCAGCTTGTTCTTGGCGATCCACGGCATCATCGCGCGCAGCTTGGCGCCGACCTGCTCGATCTGGTGATCGGCGGTCAGGCGGCGGCGCGAGATCAGCGTCGGGGCGCCGGCCTTGTTCTCCAGCAGGAAGCTCTTGGCGTACTCGCCGGTCTGGATGTCATGCAGGCACTGCTTCATGGCCTTCTTGGTCTCGGCCGTCACGACGCGCGGGCCGGTGACGTACTCGCCGTACTCGGCGTTGTTCGAGATCGAGTAGTTCATGTTGCCGATGCCGCCTTCGTAGATCAGGTCGACAATCAGCTTGAGCTCGTGCAGGCACTCGAAGTAGGCCATTTCCGGAGCGTAGCCCGCTTCCACCAGCGTCTCGAAGCCGGCCTTGATCAGCTCGACGGTGCCGCCACACAGCACGGCCTGCTCGCCGAACAGGTCGGTTTCGGTCTCTTCGCGGAAGTTGGTCTCGATGATGCCGGCGCGGCCGCCGCCGTTGGCGGTGGCGTACGACAGGGCGATGTCACGGGCCGCGCCGGACTTGTCCTGGTGGACAGCGATCAGGTGGGGCACGCCGCCGCCCTGGGCGTAGGTGCCGCGCACCGTGTGGCCCGGGGCCTTCGGCGCAACCATGATGACGTCCAGGTCGGCGCGCGGAATCACGGCGCCGTAGTGCACGTTGAAGCCGTGGGCGAACGCCAGCGCCGCGCCCTGCTTGATGTTGCCGTGCACTTCGTTCTTGTACACGTCGGCGATCTGCTCGTCCGGCAGCAGGATCATGACGACATCGGCGTCCTTCACCGCCTCGGCCACTTCCTTGACCTGCAGGCCGGCGTTGACGGCCTTGTTCCACGACGCGCCGTTCTTGCGCAGGCCGACCGTCACCTTCACGCCGGAGTCGTTCAGGTTCAGGGCGTGGGCATGGCCTTGCGAGCCGTAGCCGATGATGGTGACGTTCTTGCCCTTGATCAGGGAGAGATCGGCGTCCTTGTCGTAAAACACTTTCATGGTGATGTCCTAGTTTTCAAATATGCATGGGTTCCGGCAGCAGGATGCTGTCGGATCAAACCTTCAGAATGCGCTCGCCGCGGCCGATGCCCGAACCGCCGGTGCGGACGGTCTCGAGGATGGCGGTGCGATCGATGGCATCGAGGAACGCATCGAGCTTGGTGCCGTTGCCGGTCAGCTCGATCGTGTAGGTCTTTTCGGTCACGTCGATGATGCGGCCGCGGAAGATGTCCGCCGTGCGCTTCATCTCCTCGCGTTCCTTGCCGACCGCGCGCACCTTGACGAGCATCAGCTCGCGCTCGATGTGCGCGCCCTCGGTCAGGTCGACGACCTTGACGACTTCCACCAGCCGGTTCAAGTGCTTGGTGATCTGCTCGATGATATCGTCCGAACCGGTCGTGACAATGGTCATGCGCGACAGCGACGCATCCTCGGTCGGGGCGACCGTCAGCGTCTCGATGTTGTAGCCGCGGGCCGAGAACAGGCCGACCACACGCGACAGCGCGCCCGGCTCGTTCTCCAGCAGGACGGAAATGATGTGGCGCATTACAGATCCTCCGCGCCGAGCAGCATTTCGGAAATCCCCTTGCCCGCCTGCACCATCGGCCAGACGTTCTCGGTGGGGTCGGTCTGGAAGTCCATGAACACGGTCCGGTCCTTGAGCTTGAAGGCCTCGCGCAGCGCGGGTTCGACATCCGCCGTCTTCTCGATGCGCATGCCGACGTGGCCATAGGCCTCGGCCAGCTTCACGAAGTCGGGCAGCGCTTCCATGTAGGAGTGCGAGTAGCGGTTGTCGTACTCGATCTCCTGCCACTGGCGCACCATGCCGAGGTAGCGGTTGTTGAGCGCGGCGATCTTCACCGGCGTGTTGTACTGCAAGCAGGTGGACAGTTCCTGGATGCACATCTGGATCGAGCCCTCACCGGTGATGGTGACGACCTCCTTGTCCGGAAACGCCTTCTTGATGCCCATGGCATAGGGCAGACCCACGCCCATCGTGCCCAGGCCGCCGGAGTTGATCCAGCGGCGCGGCTCGTTGAACTTGTAGAACTGCGCGGCCCACATCTGGTGCTGACCCACGTCGGAGCAAATGAAGGCATCGCCCGCGGTCAGTTCCCAGATCTTCTCGACCACGTACTGCGGCTTGATGATCTCGGAAGTGCGGTCGTACTTCAGGCAGTCGACGCTGCGCCACTGCTCGATCTGCTCCCACCACTTGGCGAGCGCCGCCTTGTTCGGCTTGGCCTCGCCCGCCTGGATCTGGGCGATCATCTCCTGCAGCACGTCCTTGACGTTGCCGACGATGGGGATGTCCACCTTGACCCGCTTGGAAATCGACGACGGATCGATGTCGATGTGGATGATCTTGCGCGGCTGCGAGGCGAAGTGCGCCGGGCTGCCGATCACGCGGTCATCGAAGCGCGCGCCGACGGCGATCAGCACGTCGCAGTGCTGCATGGCCATGTTGGCTTCGTACGTGCCGTGCATGCCCAGCATGCCGACGAACTGCTTGCTGGTGCCGGGGAACGAACCCAGGCCCATCAGCGTGTTCGTCACCGGGTAGCCGGTGAGCGCCGCCAGTTGGCGCAGCTCTTCGCTGGCATTGGCCAGCACCACCCCGCCGCCGGTGTAGATGTACGGACGCTCGGCCTGCAGCAGCAGGCTCACCGCCTTGCGGATCTGGCCGGAATGGCCCTTGTTGACCGGGTTGTACGAGCGCATCTCGATGGTCTTCGGATACTCGTACTTGCACAGGTCGCGCGAGACATCCTTGGGGATGTCCACCACCACCGGACCCGGGCGGCCGGTCGAGGCGATATAGAACGCCTTCTTGATGGTCGAGGCGAGGTTGCGCACATCCTTGACCAGGAAGTTGTGCTTGACGATCGGGCGCGTGATGCCGACGGTGTCGCACTCCTGGAAGGCGTCCTGGCCGATGGCATGCGTCGGCACGTTGCCGGTGATGATCACCATCGGGATCGAATCCAGGTAGGCGGTGGCGATGCCGGTCACGGCATTGGTCACGCCCGGGCCGGATGTCACCAGGGCGACCCCGACCTTGCCCGTGGCGCGCGCATAGCCGTCGGCCGCATGGACCGCCGCCTGTTCGTGGCGCACCAGGATGTGTTCGATCTTGTTCTGCTTGTAGAACGCGTCGTAGATATAGAGCACCGCGCCGCCTGGATAACCCCAGACGAACTCGACGCCCTCTGCCGCGAGCGCATTGACGAGGATGTCGGCCCCCATCATGTCGGCAGATGAACCGCTATTGGCGTGGGAAAATTCCGCGCTTGGCATATTCATGTCAGTCCTTTGCAATTTTCGGCAAAAAATTGTTCGGATGCTCTCTACCGGGCTTGTGGCGCGGGTTCGAGCGGTGCGCGTCTGCATGGATGGTCCGCCTGTTGAGCGGCCAGATGAGACAACCACAGATGTTGTGAACCGGCGATGATACTGCAATGCCGCAGGGCGGTCCAGCGACCGCGCCATTCGCCACAGCGCGGGAGCCTGTCGCGCGGCCGGGCTGTCCGGCGACCCGCATTTTTGCTAGCATCGCACCATTTTTGGCGGCTCGGCCGCACTGTTCGCGCGCACCATTCATCACATTTTGTTGCGCGACACCCCACAGGATTCGCTCTCGCCGTTGTATGGCCTCTGAACAGGAACTGTCGGCCTTCCTCCTAAGCGTCGAAAAACGCGCCTTCAAGCAGGCGGTGTTCGCGGTCCGCGACGACGATGCCGCCCTCGACATCGTCCAGGACGCAATGATCAAGCTGGCCGAGAAATACGGCGACAAGCCCGAGGCCGAACTGCCGCTGCTGTTCCAGCGCATTCTGCAGAACACGATCCACGACTGGTTCCGGCGCACCAAGGTGCGCAACACCTGGGTCAGCCTGTTCTCCAGCTTCCGCACGGACAACGAAGGCGACGAGACCGACCCGCTCGAACTGATCGAAAGCGAAGCCGGCTCCACTGCGGCGGAGAGCAGCGCCGACAAGTTCGAGCGCGCCCAGATGCTGGAAATCCTGGAGCGCGAAATCGAGAAGCTGCCCGCACGTCAACGGGAGGCCTTCTTGATGCGTTACTGGGAAGACATGGATGTTGCCGAGACAGCCCAGGCCATGGGCTGTTCCGAGGGCAGTGTGAAGACACACTGCTCGCGGGCAACGCACGCCCTCGCGCAAGCGCTCCGGGCGCGAGGAATCCGACTATGAACCCAGCAGAACTCCGAGAACGCCGCTTCGCGCATGCCATCCGCACCGCTCTGAACGAGTCGGCCGGACAGCTGCCGCCCGATGTCAGCGACCGCCTGGCGGCCGCGCGCCGGACCGCGCTTGCGCACAAGAAGGCCGAAGCACCGCAGACGGTCCATTCTCCCGTCCTGGCGTTGCCGGGCGTCGGCTCGATGTCGCTGGACGTGGACGGCGAAGCGCCGTCCACGGCACGCAAGGTGCTCAACCTGCTGCGCCGCCTGGGCCTGCTGTGGCCGGCCATTGCGCTGGTCGCCGGGCTGGCGGGCATCTATCAGTGGCAACAGCAGCAGCGCGTGGACGAACTCGCCGAGGTCGACACCGCGATGATGCTCGACGACCTGCCGCTGGCCGCCTACGCCGATCAAGGCTTCCATCAGTATCTCAAGCGCGATCAGTAAAGGCTGATCGATGAGCCACTTCCAACGCACCCCCGGCCAACCACCGCGAGGCGATCGAAGCCTGCGTCGCCGCCTGGCCGGCGCGGCGTTCGCCTGCGCCGCCGGACTCGTCGCCTGTGTCGCCGCGGCACAGGTGCCGTCGGCTTCGGGCCCGGGCGCGATGGCCCCTGCGGTACCGGCCGGCGTGCCGGCGGCGCCGGCAACCAACCCGCAGCCGTCGACCCACCCGAACTGGTCCGAACTCGGCATCCTGCAGCAGCGCATCCTGGCGCCGCTGGCCCCGGAGTGGAACGGCATGCCGGAGTTGGCGCGCAAGAAGTGGCTGCAGATCGCCCAGGCCTATCCGAAGTACACGCCCGCCCAGCAGCAGCGCCTGCAAACGCGCATGGCCGATTGGGTCAAGCTGACGCCGGAACAGCGCCACCGCGCGCGCGAGAACTACCAGACCAGCAAGTCGCTGCCCGTGCAGAAGAAGAGCGAGGCGTGGCAGAACTACCAGCAGTTGCCCGAAGAGCAGAAGAAAGCCCTGGCCGCCGCGGCCAAGGCGCAGAAGCCGCCGTCCGCGGTGACGGCGCTGCCTGGCAACACCAGCTTGGCGAAGGACGCTGCCAAGACAATCCATCACGGCGCGCGAACCCGGCCGGGGACCACGCGCTCGGCACCGAACCCGCTTGCTCCGACCAAGCCGACCGCTACGGCCTCCGCCCCGGTTGCCGTGCCCGCCGCGGCCCCGGCCGCCGCCAGCGCGCCCGCGAGTTCGCCCGTGCCCGCCTTGACGCCGCATCCGGTGGCGCCGCCCGCCAACCCGGGCGGTGAAATGGGCACGCCGCCGCCGTCCACTGTGCTCGGCGGGTAAGGCCGGCGATACGCCTTTGGCATAATCGGGATCGGGACGCGCGCCCTCCCCGTTGCCGGCGCATGACACCTCCGCTGTCCGCCTGCGGAGCCTTGGATACCGATGGCTGCCACCTCTCCTGCTGCCCCCGCCGCCTCCGGCGGGGCGATCGATGCATCGACCGTACCGACCTTGCGCCGGCGCCTTGCCGCGATGCTCTACGAGGGCCTGCTGCTGTTCGGCGTGCTGTTCGGTGCCACCGCCCTCTTGCTGATCCTGCGCGCGATCGTGCCGCCGCTGGCACGCACGGGCGATGTGGGGCTGCAGGTCTGGGGTTTCCTCGCGCTCGGGTTGTACTTTGTCGGGTTCTGGCGCAAGCGCGGGCAGACGCTGGCAATGCAAACGTGGCGCATCCGCCTGGTGAGCGCGGACGGCGCACCGGTGTCGCTCGGGCAAGCCATCGCGCGCTACGTCCTGGCGTGGATCTGGGTGGCCGTGGCGGTCGCCGTCATCCATGTCAGCGGACTCTCGCGCTGGGCGGGGGCCTGTGTTGCGCTGGCGTGCATGCTGGCGTGGACCGCGCTGGCCTGGCTCGATCCGCAGCACCGGTTCCTGCACGACCGGCTGGCCGGCACACGGCTGATACGCGACTGACTCCCACCCCCCGCCACCCCGCCGATTCCGCCATGACCCGCGCCAGCCTGCCCACCGCTCCGGTTCCCTGGGCCTCGGTGACGGCGGCCAATGCGCGTCGGGCGGCCGTCGCCCTGCAATGCGCGGCAACGCTGGGCATTGCATACGCTGTGCACCGGTGGGCCGCCGTGGACTGGCGCTGGGCCGCCGCCATTGCGCTGGGCGCGCTGGCCGGCGGGTATCTGGTCTCGGTCGGCTGGGCCTTCGCCATCGCGCTGACGGGCCTCGGCGCGCATGTGCCGGATGAACCGGAGTGGCGCCGCGTGCCCGTGCCGCCGGAACAACGGCTCGGCGTCGGCGGTGCGCTGTCGTGCTGGCTGCGCGAGTGTGCGTCGGTGGCCTGGATGTTCGACGTGCTGCAGCCGTTTCGCGCGCGCGCTGCCTTTGTGCCTGCCACGCCCGGCACGGTTCGCGTACCGGTCCTGATGATCCATGGCTACGGCTGCAACCGCGCGGTCTGGCTGCCCATGCAGCGCGCGCTGGCCGCGGCCGGCCACCCCACCGAGGCGATCGACCTGATGCCGCTGCTGGGCGACATCGACCACTATGCTGGCGACATCGCCGACGCGGTGACGAAGCTGACCCAGCGCCATGGCCGCGCGCCGGTGCTGCTCTGCCACAGCATGGGGGGACTGGCAGCGCGTGCCTTCCTGCGGCAGGCGCGCGAGACGCTGCCGGTCGCGCAGGTCATCACGCTGGGCACGCCGCATCGCGGCACGGCGATGGCACGGGCTGGCCGCGGGCGCAATATCCGGCAGATGGCCTGGGCCAATCCGTGGCTGCGCGAGCTGGCCGCCGCCGAGACGCCGGCGATGCGCGCGCGCATCACCTCGATCTTCTCCTGGCACGACTCCATCGTCGGGCCGCCCGGCGCCTCGTGGCTGGCGGGCGCGCGGCACGTGCCGCTGTCCGGCATCGGCCATGTGTCGCTGCTGTGCGACGCACGGGTGCGCGACGCGGTGCTGGCGGAGCTCGCGCGCATCGATCCGCACGGCACCGCCCCCTCAGCTTGAGACCCGCACGGGGCGCGGCTCTCGCACCGACCGGCGGCGCGCCAACGGCGACGGCGTCATGTGACGGTCATGTTTCCGACACGGCTTGTTCATACAGCGGTGGCGAAATCCGTCCAACGCAGCCACCGTTGCCGACATGGTCTTGCCAACTCGCCCCGGTTTCTTTCGCCGCCTCGCGCAACGTTTTCGCGCCGCTCCCGCCACCGCTTCCCACTGGAACGCCGCTCCGCCCCTGATGCGGATGGCCGCCGGATTGGCCGCCGCCGGTGCGCTCGGCGCGCCCGCCGGGCGGGGCGACGTGCGCGACCATGAAGCGCCGGCCGCCGCGCCGGTGCCGACGATGGCTCCCGACCACCAGGCGCAGACGGATACCGACCCGCCCGCCGAGCAAGTCCACCGCTACCGCACCATCTGGCTGTCGGACATCCACCTCGGCACCTCGGGCTGCCAGGCGACCTACCTGCTGGATTTCCTCAAGCACAACGCCTCCGACACGCTGTACCTCGTCGGCGACATCGTCGATGGCTGGCAACTGCGCCGCGGCTGGTACTGGCCGCAGGCGCACAACGACGTGGTGCAGAAGGTGCTGCGCCGCGCGCGCAAGGGCACCCGCGTGGTATTCATCCCGGGCAACCATGACGAGATGGCGCGCCAGTTCCACGGCCTGAATTTCGGCGACATCGAGGTGGCCGAGGACGCCGTCCACGTGACCGCCACGGGCAAGCGCCTGTGGGTGGTGCACGGCGACCTGTTCGATGGCGTGATGCAGCACGCGCGCTGGCTCGCTTACGTGGGCGACACGCTGTACACGCTGATCCTGGCAATGAACCGGCACTTCAACCGCATCCGCGTGCGGCTGGGGTTTCCATACTGGTCGCTGTCGCAATACCTGAAGCACCAGGTGAAGAACGCGGTCAACTACATCAACTCGTTCGAGCGCGTGATGACCGACGAGGCGCGCCGGCGCGGCTGCGACGGCGTGGTCTGCGGGCACATCCACAAGGCCGAGATCCGCGAGATCAACGGCCAGCTCTACTGCAATGACGGCGACTGGGTCGAGAGCCTCTCGGCGCTGGTCGAAACCATGGAAGGCGAGCTGCAGATCGTCTACTGGACGCATCTGCTCGATGCGCCGAGCACCTCCCGCCGCGCGCGCCGCGATGCGGCCGCCGCTGCCTGACCGGAACCCTCATGACCATGACCACCGTCGACCTGATCCAGTCCGCCCCCGCCCACGCCCACGCGACACCCACTGTCCAAGGAGAACCCGTGAAAGTCATGATCGTCACCGATGCCTGGGAACCGCAGGTCAACGGCGTCGTCCGCACCCTGACATCGACGCGCCGTGAACTCGAAGCCATGGGGCACATCGTCGACATGATCACGCCGCTCGAATTCACGACGGTGCCGTGCCCGACGTATCCGGAGATCCGGCTGTCGATCCTGCCCGCCAAGCGCGTGCGCCGGCGCATCGAGACGTTCGCGCCGCAGGCGCTGCATATCGCCACGGAAGGGCCGCTGGGCCTGGCCGCGCGCGCGTACGCGCTGCGCCACAAGCTGCCCTTCACGACGGCCTACCACACGCGCTTTCCGGAGTACGTGCAGGCGCGCTTCGCCGTTCCGCTGGCATGGACGTATCGCTTTCTGCGCTGGTTCCATGGCCCCGCGCAGGCGGTGATGGCGCCCACGCCCGTGGTGCTGCGCGACCTGGAGGCCTATGGCATCACCAACGGCGTGCTGTGGACGCGCGGCGTGGACCTGGACGTCTTCACCACGCAGCGCCCCAACATGCTCAACACAGCGCATCCGATCTTCCTCTATGTTGGCCGTGTGGCGGTGGAGAAGAACGTCGAGGCCTTCCTGGCGCTGGACCTGCCCGGCTCCAAGTGGGTGGTGGGCGAAGGCCCGGCGCTGGCCGGCCTGAAGGCCAAGTACCCGAACGCCAACTACCTCGGCGTGCTCAAGCAGCCGGAACTGGCCAAGGTGTATGCCTCGGCCGATGTGTTCGTCTTCCCGAGCCGCACCGACACCTTCGGCCTGGTGCTGCTGGAAGCGCTGGCCAGCGGCTTGCCCGTCGCGGCGTATCCGGTGACCGGACCGATCGATGTGCTGGGCGATGCGCCGGCCGGCGTGATGCGCGAAGACCTGCGCGAGGCCTGCCTGGAAGCGCTGCGCATCGACCGCGCCACGGCGCGCGCGCATGCCGAGCTTTTCTCGTGGCGCGCGGCGTCCGAGCAGTTCCTGGCGCACCTGCGCCCACTGTCCGCGGCGCAGGCTGCCGACGCGCAGGGGGCGCGGCCCTCCACCGCTGCGGGGGCGTGACGCTTGCACTCCATGAAACCCACCACGCCGCCGGAACGCCCCACGCCGCCAAGCGCGGCGGGCGCCTACTCGCCCGCCGACAACCCGCACAAAGGCAACCGGGGCCTCACGCGGGCGTGGTTCGCGCTCAAGCACTCCATCAGCGGCATCCGCTTCGCCATCGACGAAGAAAGCGCGTTCCGCCAGGAGTTGACGCTGTGCGCCATCCTGCTGCCGTGCGCTTTCGTTATTCCGGCCACGGTGGTGGAGCGCATCCTGATGATCGGCACGCTGGTGCTGGTGCTGATCGTCGAGCTGCTCAATTCCAGCGTGGAGGCGGCGGTGGACCGCATCTCGCTGGAGCAGCACGGGCTGTCCAAGCGCGCCAAGGACTTCGGCAGCGCGGCGGTCATGCTGGCCCTGCTGCTGTGCGCGGGCACCTGGGTGGCGATCGCGTGGCCATGGGTGGCGTCGCTGCTGCGCTGAGCGCCCGCCGGGCGCGGGCCCCGCGGCCGGCGGGAATCGTTGCTCCAGCACGATCTCTTATAATCTCGGGCAACAACATGCCACGGAGACAGGGCCCCGCGCCTTGGCAGTTCAATGGAAACCAAGCAGCACGCCACCGGCCCCCGCCGCACTCGCGACCGTATCCTCGAAGTGTCGCTGCGCTTGTTCAACGAGCTGGGTGAGCCCAACGTCACCACCACCACGATCGCCGAAGAACTGGAGATCAGCCCGGGCAACCTGTACTACCACTTCCGCAACAAGGACGACATCATCAACTCGATCTTCGTCCTGTTCGAGCAAGAGATAAGCCGGCGCCTGCGGTTGCCGGAAGACCACAAGGCCACGCTGGACGAGACCTGGGGCTATCTGCAGTACATGTCGGAGTTCATCTGGAACTACCGCTTCCTGTACCGCGATATCAACGACCTGCTGGCACGCAATCGCATGCTGGAGCTGAATTTCAAGCGCATCGTCGAGCAGAAGCGCCATTTCGCGATGGACATCTGCCACCAGTTCATCCAGGACGGCGAGATGGAAGCGACGCCCGAGCAGGTCGACGTGATCTGCACCAACATGGTGGTCGTGGGCACCTATTGGCTGTCGTTCCAGTTCGTGCAGCATCCGCGCCAGTACAACGACCCGAACGCCATCCGCGACCACCTGCACGGTGCGAGCTATCACATCCTGTCGATTCTCGCGCCCTACCTGCGCGGCAAGCCGCGGCGCGCCTTCGATCTGCTGGCGGTGAGCCGCAGCAACGATCCGCCGCTCGCAACCGCCCCTGCTCAATGAAATCGATCTGCGTCTATTGCGGTTCCAGCCCGGGCGTGCGCCCGGAATACAAGGCCAGCGCCATCGCGCTGGGCAACGAGATGGCCGGGCGCGGCCTCACGCTGGTCTACGGCGGCGGCAACGTCGGCCTGATGGGCATCGTGGCCGACGCTGTGCTGCAGGCCGGCCGCCCGGTCATCGGCATCATCCCCGAATCGCTGGTGCGCAAGGAGGTCGGCCACAAGGACCTGACCGAACTGCACATCGTCGACAGCATGCACCAGCGCAAGCAGATGATGGCGGACCGCGCCGACGCCTTCATCGCCATGCCGGGCGGCATCGGCACCTATGAAGAGCTGTTCGAGACCTTCACCTGGCTGCAGCTCGGCTACCATGGCAAGCCGATCGGCCTGCTCAATGTGGCGGGCTTCTACGACAAGCTGCTCGCCTTCATCGACCATGCGGTGGACGAAGGCTTCCTCATGCGCCACCATGCCGACCTGCTGCACGTCAGCGACGATCCCGGTGCCCTGATCGACCTGCTCGAGCGCGCGCCGCGCGAGGCGGTCGACAAATGGGCGCAGCGGCGCGAGCAAACCTGAGCCCAACCTGGCTCCGCGCACACCCGCCAACACCCGGGAGCCGGCGCGCCTTGCCGGACAGAGCAACTGCCGAATGACTGCCGTCGGCCGCAAAGGCGCTTGCACCAATGAGCCGACCACCCGAGGAACCGTTTTGCCCGTTCAGGAAATATTGTTCAAGCTGTCGCTTTACGTGTCGCTGGTGCTGATCGTACCGGGACCGACCAACACGTTGCTGCTGTCCTCGGGGCTCAAGGTCGGGGTGCGGCGGACGTGCCCCCTCATCGTTGCCGAGGCGCTGGGCTATGTCATCGCCATCTCGCTGTGGGGGTTCTTCCTGTGCTCGCTGGCATCCGGCCGGCCCTGGCTCCTGAACGCCATCAAAGTGCTGAGCGCGGTCTACATCCTCTACCTGGCGGTCAAGATGTGGAGGCAAAGCCGGGCACTCCAGCAGGTCGAGGCCGGCCCCGTGAGTTTGCGCGATATGTTCATCACCACGCTGATGAATCCGAAAGCGCTGCTGTTCGCCAGCACCCTGTTTCCGCTCGAAGCCTTCCAGTCCGCCACCTATTTTGCGTGGACCATCGCCGTGTTCCTGATCGTGCTCGCGCCGATCGGCCTCGGCTGGTCCTGTCTTGGTGTCCTGCTGACATCGCGGCGCACGTGGGCGCGCCATACGCCGGTGCTGCTGCGCGGTGCGTCGCTGATGCTGCTCATGTTCTCGGGCACGCTCATGTATTCGATGCTGGGCCGCTGAGCAACTCGACACCGCCGATGAACGACAGACCACGCGGTCTGCTCCTGTGTCGCAGGATCGGCACGGCCCGGCTCGAACCCGGCGGTTGCGGGTGCCCCCATTTGCACGGCAGTGGTCATCGCGAGCGAGGCATCGCCCTCGCCCAAGCCTGGCCGAAAACCCACCCGGATCGCACGGCGACCGAGACTCGACCGCGCTAGAACGCCGACCCGGGCTGGGTCAGGAAGACGCTCTCCTCGAGCGTCGACGCGCGCCCAAGCACGGCATTGCGATGCGGGAAGCGCCCGAAGCGGGCGATGATGTCGCGGTGCTTGTGCGCCCACACCCATGAATCGGCATCCCCTTCCTGGTCGCGCAGGCGCGTGAACAGGCGGATCGACTCGTCCTGCTCGGCCAGCGCCTCGCTGTGCTCGAACGGCAGATAGCAGAACATGCGGTGAAAGCGGGTGGGCAGCTCGGCATCCCAGCCGGCGGCCACGACGATCCGCGCGGTGTGCAGCGCCGCCGCATCGCTGGCGAAGGCGCGCGGCGCGCCACGGAACATGTTGCGCGGAAACTGGTCGAGCGCCACGATGCGCGCGATGGCCTCCAGCGGCGTGTCCATCCAGGTGTCGGCGTTGCCGGTGCAGAGCGCTTCCCACAGCGGCAGGAAGCGCGCGCGGACCTCGGCGTCGAAGGCATCCGACTTGTCGAACCATGCCGCGCGCGGTGCGGCGATCGGCGCGGTGCCGAACCAGAAGGCGAGGACGTCGTCCGCGGTGGGCAGGCCGATCATGGGGGTCTCCGGGTGGTCGTTGCGCGCTGGGCGAGGGATTAGCGCGGCACGTTGCGCATCCAGTCGGCAGTCTGCCAGAGGGCCTGCATCAGGCGCAGTTGCAGGGCTTCGTCGATGCCGAGGTCCTGCATCGCCAGGGCCATGCAGCGCATCCACTGGTCGCGCTCCTGCGTGCCGATCTCGAACGGCAGATGGCGCGCGCGCAGGCGCGGGTGGCCGAAGCGCTCGATGTAGTGGCTGGGGCCGCCCAGCCAGCCGCACAGGAACCAGAACAGCTTGTCGCGCGAGCCCTCCAGGCTGGGCGGATGCAGCGCGCGCAGCACGGCGAACTCCGGCTCCAGGTCCATCAGGTCGTAGAAGCGGTCGACGAGTTCGCGCACGCGCGCCTCGCCGCCGAGCAGGTCGAAGGCCAGGGTGTCCTGGCCGGAAGCGGCATCAGTCATACGGCATTACATCTGGAAGACGTTCAGGCATCGCGCAGCGTGGCCATGGCCGGACGCCGCAGCACCTCGCGCAGGCCGAGCCAGCCGCCCGCGAAGGCGCACAGCATACCGGCCGCGATGCCCACCGGCAGGATCGCCGGGTTGAAACGATACGGGAAATCGAACACATGCACCGACAGCACCCAGCCGATGGCGATGGCGCCGAGGCTCGCCATCAGGCCGGCCAGCCCGCCGACGATCAGCACCTCGGCATACTGCGTCTGCCGCACCACGGCCGAGCTCGCGCCCAGCGCGCGCAGCACGCCGGCATCGCGCAGGCGCTCGTCGCGCGAGCCGGACAGCGCCGCGTACAGTACCAGCACGCCGGCGGCCAGCGTAAAGACGAACAGGAACTCCACCGCCGCCGTCACCTGGTCCAGCACGTCCTGCACCTGCTGCAGGATCAGTTCGGTGTCGACCACCGTCAGGTTGGGAAACGTGCGCACCAGCCTGGCGGGCAGATCGGCCTGGCCGGCCGGGATACGGAACGCCGTCACGTAGGTCTGCGGCATGTCGCGCAGCGCCACCGGCGGCAGGATCACGAAGAAGTTCACGCGCATCGAGCTCCAGTCGAGCTTGCGCAGCGAGGTGATGGGCGCATCCACCGTCTGCCCGGCGACATCGAAGCGCAGCACATCGCCCAGGCGCAGGTTGAGCGTCTTGGCGATCCCCTCCTCCACCGAGGCCTCGGGCCGCTGCCCGCTGAACCATTGCCCGGCGACGATGCGGTTCTCGGGCGGCTGGGCGGTGGCGTAGGACAGGTTGAACTCGCGCTCGACCAGGTTGTGCGCGCGCGACTCGGCATACGAATCGCGGCCGATGGCCTGGCCGTTTACCTGCGTCAGGCGGCCGCGCACCATCGGGTAGAGCTTCGGATCGATCACGCCCGCCTGCGCCAGCGTTTGCGACACCGGCGCCACCTGGTCGGGCTGGATGTTGATGATGAAGCGGTTGGGCGCGTCGGCCGGCGCGGCGTTGTGCCACGAACGGATCAGGTCATTGCGCGTCATGGCGAGCAGCAGCAGCGCCATCAGCCCGACCGCGAGCAAGACCGTCTGTAGCACGCTCACGCCGCGGCGGCGCTCCAGCACGGCCAGCGCGAAGCGCCAGCCCACCGCCAGCGCACGCCCCCGGCCGAGCGAGACCGCCAGAACCCGCAGGCCGCCCGCGGCCATCAGCGCAAAGACCGCGATGGCCCCGCCAAACCCGGCCGCGGTCAGCGCACCCAGCTTGAGGTCGCGCGCCGACACCAGCAACAGCGCGAAGAACGCCGCCGCGCCCAGCGCATAGCCGATCCACGTCGCGATGGCGCGTTCGCCGGCATCGCGCCGCAGCACCCGCAGCGGCGCCACCCGCACCAGGCTCAGCAGCGGCGGCACGGCAAAGCCCACCAGCAGCACCAGCCCCGCCACCAGGCCGACCAGCGCGGGCCACACCGATGGCGCCGGCAGCGACGCCGTCACCAGGCTGCCCAGCGATGCCACCAGCAGCCAGTGCGCGCCATAGCCCAGCGCCACGCCCACCGCCGAGCCGATCAGGCCGACCGCCAGGAACTCCAGCGCGAAGGTGCCGAGAATCTGGCCCTGCCGCAGCCCCAGGCATTTGATGATGGCCACCGCATCGGTATGCCGCGCGGTGTAGCGCCGCGCCGCCATGGTGATCGCCACCGCGGCGATCATCGCCGCCAGCAGCGCGACCAGGGAGAGGAAGCGCTCGGCGCGGTCCAGGGTCTCGCGCATCTGCGGCTGGCCGTTGCGCAGCGACTCGATGCGCACGCCGCGCAGGTGGCGCGTCTGCAGCGCGTTCTCGGCCCAGGCATGGAAGGCGAGCGTGGCGGTGTCCGGGCCGGCCACCAGCAGGCGGTAGGTCACGCGGCTGCCAAAGGTGACCAGGCCGGTGGACGGCAGGTCGGACATCGGCAACATCACGCGCGGCGCAAAGTTCATGAAACCGGCACCGCGGTCCAGTTCCTGGGTGATGACGTGCGCGACCCTGAAGCTGCGCGTGCCGAGCCGGATCGCCTCGCCCACGCGCACGCCCAGTGCGTCCAGCAGCGGGGCATCGACCCACACGGTGCCGGCCTCGGGAATCGTGTGGATGGGTGCGCCCGCGGCCTCGCGCGCAGTGCTCACCTTGACGGCGCCGCGCAGCGGATAGCCGCTGTCCACCGCCTTGACCGCCGCCAGCCGCGACGCGGGCTCGCCCGACGCGCCGGCCGCGAGCGCACTGGCCATGCTGGGAAACGTGGCCGTGTGGGAGACGCGCAGGCCGCTCGCGGTGGCGTGTGCTTCGATGTCCGGCGGCAGCGGCAGATCGGAGACGATCACCACGTCGGCGCCGAGCAACTGGCGGGCATCGTGCTCCAGCCCGGCATGCATGCGATCCGCCAGGAAGCTGACCGAGGACAGCGCGGCCACGGCCAGCACCAGCGCGATCAGCAGCAGGCTCAGCTCACCGGCGCGCCAGTCGCGGCGCAGCATGCGCAGCGACTGGGCCGGGATGGAAAAACGGGACATGGACAGGACGGATGGAGAGCGCGGGCCCCGCGCGACACCCGCCATGTTCGCACGAGTCAGCGCATGGCCGCGCGGGACTCGTCGGCGTGCCAGGGCAGCGCCTGCTCGGCGCTCAGCAATGCGACGTGTTCGGGCGCGCGATAGCCGGCCAGGTGGCTCAGCCCTTCGCGGAACGCGGACGAACCGATGCGCTCGGTCAGCTCGCGCACCCAGGGTGCCAATGCGTCGTTGCGGCGCACCGCGAGGTAGTAGGTCTCGCGCGTGAGCGGCACGAAGTGCAGGCCATGCGCCTCGGCGCCGGGGCGCAGGCCGAAGCCGACGTCGGCGCGGCCCTCCTGCACCGCCACGGCGATCTTGTCGCTGGAGAACTCCTGCTCGTCGTAACCGTTGATCTGGTCGGGGTACAGGCCCTCGGCCACCAGCAACTGGTCGAACAGCAGGCGGGTGCCGGAACTGCGCTGGCGATTGACGAAGCGTGCCCGGGTGCGCGCCAGATCGGTCAGCGATTGCACACGCCCGGCCCACTGCGCCGACATCATCAGCCCCTGTTCCCGGTCGGCCAGCGCGATCAGCCGCACGGCGGTCGGCCGCAGCCACTTGCGCAAGGTCTGGTGCGCGATCGAGCCGCTGCCCTGCTGCGGCGCCACATAGAAGCCGGCCACCTCGCACTGCTTCTCCTGCAGGCAGATCAGGCCCTCGACCGCGCTGCAGAACACGGCATCCAACTGCGCGCCGTCAGCCTGCCGGGCAAAGGTCTGCGCCAGCGCTTCGACCGCCGGGTCATGGCTGCCGGAAAAGCGGATGCGCGACTGCGACTGCGAAGCGTCTTCCAGCTCCGACAGGAACTGCCCCATCGCTTGACGCAGCAGCGGATCGATCTGCTCGCGCAGGCGCAACTCCGCTCGCAGCATGCGCTCACCGAACAGGGTGAGCGATGCACCACGCCCGCGCTCCATGTCGAGCAGCGTCCGCCCGAGCATGTCTTCCCAGCCGCGCATCACGCCCCATGCGTGCCGGTAGGACAGGCCGACCTGCTTGGCCGCGCGGTGCAGCGAACCGGTCTCGCGCACCGCACGCAGCAACTGGAATACCTTGGCGTTGGCCCTCGGATTGTCGTCCGGCCCGACCACCGGAAACACATCGAACTGGAATGTCATTTTATGTTTTTGGTTTCCTATTTACTTCCCCGAAAAGCGCGAGAAGAATTCAACCGTCTCCTAAGGGCGTCCTGGCCGCCGCCCGCCGACATCATGCAGCATCCGACATAAAGCGTCCACGTTGCCCACGCCCCCTGCGCCATGTCCAAAGTGTTCGCGATCCTCCGGTTCCACACGCTCCTCTGCATGGCGTTCGCCGTCGCCGGCACCGCCTATGCGGGCGATCTCCGCATGGCCACCACCACCAGCACGGAAAACTCCGGCCTGCTGAAGGTGCTGCTGCCCAGGTTCGAGGCCGCCACCGGCGTGCACGTGCAAGTGATTGCCGTGGGCACGGGCAAGGCGGTCAAGCTGGGCGAAGCCGGCGATGTCGACGTGGTGCTCGTGCACGCCCGGCCGCTGGAAGACGCGTTCGTCGCCTCGGGCGGCGGCATCGACCGGCGCGACGTGATGTACAACGACTTCATCCTGGTCGGCCCGGCCGCCGATCCGGCGCACGTGCGCGCGCAGAAGAACGTCATCCAGGGCATGGAGACCATTGCCGCCGCCGGCGCGAAGTTCGTCTCGCGCGGCGACAACTCGGGCACCGACGTCATGGAGCAGAGCTACTGGAAGACAGCCGGCATCGATCCCAAGGGTAAGCCCTGGTACGTGAGCGCGGGCCTGGGCATGGGCGAAGTCCTGAACATGGCCGCGCAGATGGACGCCTACACGCTGTCGGACCGCGCCACCTACGGCGCCTACCGTGCCCGGACCGGGCTCGACATCGTGCTGGCCGGCGACCCGCGCATGTTCAATCCCTACGGCATCATCGCCGTCAATCCGGCCAGACACCCCGGCGTCAACTATGCCGACGCAACCCGGCTGATCGAGTGGATCACGTCGATCGCCGGCCAGCAGGCGATTGCCGAATTCAAGGTGAATGGGGAGCAGGTGTTCTTTCCGAACTACGGGAAGGCGCTCGCCGGCGGCAAGTAGCGCCGGCGGCGCGGGGAAGCCCCCCTTACGCCCGCCCGCTTATGCCGCCGTCTCCAACTGTGGATGCTGCGGCAGTTCCGCCGCCACCTCGCCGATCATCCGGCGCAGCCACATCACATCCGGCGCGGCGTGGCTGCGCTCGTGCCAGAGCTGGTAGAAGCGCATCTTGGGGAAAGCCACCGGGGCCGGCAGGATGCGGATCGGCAGGTATTGTGCGCAATGCGCCGCAAACTGCCGGCCGGTCGTGAAGACCAGGTCGGTGCGCATCAGCACGTAGGGCACCAGCCCGAAATACGGCAGCGACACCTGGATCTGCCGCTTCAGCCCCTGCTCCGCGAGTGCCTGGTCGATCATGCTGCGCTGCATGACGGCATACGGCGCCGGCGCCAGGTGCGGCATCTCGATGTAGTGCTTGAGCGAGAGGCCCTTGCGCGCCAGCGGATGCTGCGCGCCCAGCATGCAGACGACCTCATCGTCGAACAGCGGCGAGATGTGCAGGTGCTCCGGCGGCGAGAGCCAGTTGCCGATCACCAGGTCCATGCCGCCCTGCTCCAGCGCGGCCAGGTAATCGACGCCCGCGTTGAGCGGATGCACGATCAGCCTGGCTTGCGGCGCGTGCTTGCGCAGCCGCTCGATGATGTTGGGCAGGAAGAACGCATCGAGATAGTCCGGCGCGCCCAGGTGGAAGGTGCGCGTGGTGGTGGCCGGATCGAACGCCTGCGATGGCCGGGCGATGCGCTCCATCGCCTCCAGGCTCTGCTGCGCCAGCGCCAGCAGTTCATGGCCGCGCTCGGTCGGCACCATGCCGTTCTTGCCGCGCACGAGGATGGCGTCGCCGGTGATCTCCCGCAGCCGCTTGAGCGTGTTGCTGACGGCCGGCTGCGACTGCCCGAGCTTGACGGCCGTCCGGGTCACGCTCTGCTCGGTCAGCAGCGTGTACAGGACGCGCAGGAGATAAGTGTCGAGGTGGTCTTTGCCGTGCATCTGCATCCGGCGCGCCAATGGGGGCGCGCCGCCAGGAAAATCGCGTGGGGGAGTCGCCTCAGTGTAAGTCAGCTGTCGTGCGCGCCGCCAGATCGCGTCCGGTGGGTAAACCCCCGATTCTGGCGTTCCGATGCGGGTTATCACCTGGACCGAATATTGCGGGAAGGGGGTGGTGCTATGGTTCAGTTACACACACAAAGACAGGCGCAGATCCCTCATGGAGACTCAGTCCATCCGCTTTTTCCATCGCGGCCAGGTGCGCACCGTGACGGATGCTCCGATCACCCGGACGGTGCTTCAGTACCTGCGTGAAGACGCCCACTGCACAGGCACCAAAGAAGGGTGCGCGGAGGGCGATTGCGGTGCATGCACGGTGGTGCTCGGCGAACTGCGGCAGGACGGCGGCGTCGAGCTGAAGGCCGTCAACGCATGCATCCAATTCCTGCCCACGCTGGACGGCAAGGCCCTGTTCACCGTCGAGGACGTGCGCGGCCAGGACGGCACACGGCACCCGGTGCAGCAGGCGATGGTCGAGTGCCATGGCTCGCAGTGCGGCTTCTGCACACCGGGCTTCGTGATGTCGCTATACGCGCTGTACGAGAACACGGGCGCGGGTGCCGCCGCACCGCCCTCGCGCGAAACCCTCTGCGATGCGCTGACCGGCAACCTGTGCCGCTGCACCGGCTACCGCCCCATCATCGACGCCGGCCAGCGCATGTACGAGCTGCCCGCGCCCGCCGGCATCGACCGCACGCAGTTGGCCGAAACGCTGCGCGCCCTGCCGCGCGCCGACACCTTCTGCTATGCCCCCGCCGGCAGCGCGCAGGCCCCGCGCTTCTACGCGCCGCGCACCCTCTCCGCCTTCGCCGCGCTCAAGGCCGCCCGCCCGGACATCCGCATCCTGGCCGGCAGCACCGACGTCGGCCTGTGGGTCACCAAGCAGTTCCGCGAACCGGGCGACCTGCTCTACGTGGGCCAGGTGGCCGAGCTGTGCGCGCTGGACCAGCGCGACGGCTGGCTCGAGATCGGCGCCGCGGTGTCGCTGGAGAACGCCTACGCCTTCCTCGCGCAGGATTACCCCGAGCTCACCGAAATGTGGCGCCGCTTCGCCTCGCTGCCGATCCGTAATGCCGGTACGCTGGGCGGCAACATCGCCAACGGCTCGCCGATCGGCGACTCGGCCCCGGCGCTGATCGCGCTGGGCACGCGTGTGGTGCTGCAGCACGGCGAGGCCCGCCGCGAACTGCCGCTGGAAGACCTGTACCTGGCCTACATGAAGAACGCGATGGCGCCGGGCGAGTTCGTCGCCGGCCTGCGCGTGCCGGCACGCGCCGGCCGCGATGCGCTGCGTTTCCGGACGTACAAGCTGTCCAAGCGCTTCGACGAGGACATCTCCGCAGTGTGCGCGGCACTGGCCATCGAACTGGACGGCAACATCGTACGCAGTGCCCGCATCGCCTACGGCGGCATGGCCGCCACCTCGAAGCGCGCTGCGGAAACGGAAGCCGCCATCACCGGCAAGCCGTGGAACGAGGCGACCGTGCGGGCTGCCATGGCAGCCATGTCGCGCGACTACACCCCGCTGACCGACATGCGCGCCAGCGAGCACTACCGCCGCACCGCGGCCGCCAACACGGTGTACCGTTTCTGGCTGGAGACCCGCCCCGATGCCCCGCTGCAGGCGGCACAGATCAACGTGCGCGCGGTCGAACCGGATACAAGGGCCATCGCCTGAGCGGATCGCGAACGAGACCTCGCATGAACAAGCAAACCGAGTCCTTCCTGCTGGCGCAAGCCGACATCGCAGCGGATGCGCAAGCCCGGCGCGATGCCGTGGTCGGCGTCGCCCGGCCGCACGAATCGGCGCACCTGCATGTCGCGGGCACCGCCACCTATACCGACGACATTCCCGAGCTGGCCGGCACGCTGCATGCCGCGCTCGGCATGAGCACGCAGCCGCACGCGCGCATCGTCAAGATGGACCTGGCACGCGTGCGGCAAGCGCCGGGCGTGATCGCCGTGTTCACGTCGGCCGACATTCCGGGCACCAACGATTGCGGCCCGATCCTCCATGACGATCCGATCCTCGCCACCGACACGGTGCACTACGTCGGCCAGCCGGTCTTCCTGGTGGTGGCCACCTCGCACGATGCCGCGCGCCGCGCGGCGCGCCTGGGCACCATCGAATACCAAGCCCTGCCCCCGCTGCTGACGCCGGAAGACGCGCGCGCCGCCGGCCGCTGCGTGCTGCCGCCGATGCACCTCAAGCGCGGCGAGCCGGACGCGCGCATCGCCGCCGCGCCGCACGCCGAAGCCGGCCGCATGTCGCTGGGCGGGCAAGAGCAGTTCTACCTGGAAGGCCAGATCTCGTACGCCGTGCCCAAGGAAGACAACGGCATGCACGTCTGGTGCTCGACGCAGCATCCGACCGAGATGCAGCACGCCGTGTCGCACATGCTGGGCTGGCATGCCAACCAGGTGCTGGTGGAATGCCGGCGCATGGGCGGCGGCTTCGGCGGCAAGGAATCGCAGTCGGCGCTGTTCGCCTGCTGCGCCGCGCTGGCCGCATGGAAGCTGGCCTGCCCGGTGAAGCTGCGCCCGGACCGCGACGACGACATGATGATCACCGGCAAGCGGCACGACTTCCGCTTCGCATACGAAGCCGGCTACGACGACGACGGCCGCCTGCTGGGCGTGAAGGTCGACATGACATCGCGCGCGGGCTTCTCGGCCGACCTGTCCGGTCCGGTGATGACGCGCGCCATCTGCCACTTCGACAACGCCTACTGGCTGCCCGAAGTGCAGATCGACGGCTTCTGCGCGCGCACCAACACGCAGTCGAACACCGCCTTCCGCGGCTTCGGCGGGCCGCAGGGCGCGTTCGCCATCGAGTACATCCTGGACAACATCGCGCGCGCGGTGGGCCGCGACCCGCTGGATGTGCGCCGCGCCAACCTCTACGGCAAAGACCGGAACAACGTCACGCCGTACGGCCAGACGGTCGAAGACAACGTCATCCACGAACTGCTCGATGAGCTGGAAGCCTCGTCCGACTACCGCGCGCGGCGCGAAACCGTGCGCGCGTTCAATGCGGCCAGCCCGGTGCTCAAGCGCGGCCTGGCGCTGACGCCGGTGAAGTTCGGCATCTCGTTCAATGTGCGGCACTTCAACCAGGCCGGCGCGCTGGTGCATGTGTACAACGACGGCTCCATCCTCGTGAACCACGGCGGCACCGAGATGGGCCAGGGGCTGAACACCAAGGTGGCGCAAGTGGTGGCGCATGAGCTGGGCGTGGCCTTCAGCCGCGTGCGCGTGACGGCCACCGACACCAGCAAGGTCGCCAACACCTCCGCGACGGCGGCCTCCACCGGCAGCGACCTGAACGGCAAGGCCGCGCAAGACGCCGCGCGCCAGATCCGCGAGCGCCTGACCGCCTTCGCCGCGCAGCACTACGAGGTGCCCGCCGAGACCGTCGCCTTCGTCGCCGACCAGGTCGAGATCGAGGCGCGCCGCGTGCCGTTCGACGAACTGGTGCGCCTGGCCTACATGGCGCGCGTGCAGTTGTGGTCCGACGGCTTCTACGCCACACCCAAGCTGCATTGGGATCAGAGCAAGCTGCATGGCCGCCCGTTCTACTACTTCGCCTATGGCGCGGCGGTCTCGGAAGTGGTGGTCGACACGCTCACCGGCGAATGGCGCCTGCTGCGCGCTGACGTGCTGCACGATGCAGGCCGCTCGATCAACCCGGCCATCGACATCGGCCAGGTGGAAGGCGCATTCATCCAGGGCATGGGCTGGCTGACCACCGAAGAGCTGTGGTGGAACCCGTCGGGCAAGCTGATGACGCATGCGCCGTCCACCTACAAGATTCCGACCGTCAACGACTGCCCGCCGGACTTCCGCGTGCGCCTGTTCAACAACGCCAACGCCGAGGACAGCATCCACCGCTCCAAGGCGCTGGGCGAACCGCCGCTGCTGCTGCCGTTCTCGGTGTTCTTCGCCATCCGCGACGCGGTGGCGGCGGTCGGCGACGGCCGCGCCAATCCGCCGCTGCATGCGCCCGCCACCTGCGAGGCGATCCTCCAGGCCGTGGACGCGCTGCGCGGCGCGCCGCTGTCCGCCTGACCCGACACACTGCGCCCGGAGACCGCCATGGACCAGGTGACGAAACAGCAGCAACTGCGCCCGTTCCGCTTCGCCGATGCGCTGGCCGCCGTGCAGGCCGGGCAGCCTTGCGTGCTGGTCACGGTGGTTGACGTGCAAGGCTCCGCGCCGCGCGAACCGGGCACGCTGATGCTGGTGTGCGGCGACGGCTTCTTCGGCACCATCGGCGGCGGCCACCTGGAGTGGCGCGCGATGGAGATCGCGCAGGCCATGATGGCCGCGCCCGAGGCCGGCGGCCAGGCGCGCCGGCAGTGCATGCGCATTGCGCTCGGGCCGGCGCTCGGCCAGTGCTGCGGCGGCGTGGTGCGGCTGTCGCTGGAGCGGCTGGACACGCGCGACGCCGCATGGATCGCCCTGGCGGACGAGGCCATGCGCCAGCGCCGCAGCGTGCGCCGCTTCGTGCCGGCCGATGCGTCGCTGCCGGTCGAAGCAACCATCGGCGATGCCGCGGCGGCCGGTGTCCTGCTCGACGCGAACGGCTTCACGCAGACGGTGCTGCCGCCCGACATGCCGATCGTGCTGTGCGGCGCGGGCCATGTCGGCCATGCCATCGTGCGGGCGCTGGCCCACCTGCCGTGCCGCGTGACCTGGGTGGACGAGCGCGACGCGATGTTCCCAGCCGAGGTGCCGGCCAACGTCGTCATCGAGGCCACCGATACGCCGCAAGCCGTGATCGACGCCGCGCCGGCCGGCGCCTACTTCCTGGTGATGACGCACAGCCACGCGCTGGATCTCGCGCTGTGCGAACGCATCATGCGGCGCACCGACTTCGCCTACTTCGGCCTGATCGGCTCCAAGACCAAGCGCGCGCGCTTCGAGCACCGCATGGTCGAGCACGGCGTGGACCCCGCGCGGCTGCCGGAGATGGTCTGCCCGATCGGCGTGGCCGGCATCGCGGACAAGGCGCCGGATATCATTGCGGTATCCGTCGTCGCGCAACTGCTGCAGGTCCGCGAGCAGCAGCGGCACGCGCTGGCCAGTGCGTGCCGCGGCGCGGCGGTTCCCCACCGAATCCCCACCTCCGCCTGACACCATGCCGATCTCGCCCGCCCTCGCAGAACGCATCGCCACCAGCCCGAAAGCCGAACTGCACATCCACATCGAAGGCTCGCTCGAACCCGAACTGATGTTCGCGCTGGCCGAGCGCAACGGTGTCAAGCTGCCCTACGCCTCGGTCGAGGCCGTCCGCGCCGCCTACGCCTTCGACGATCTGCAGTCGTTCCTGGACCTGTACTACGCCGGCGCCAGCGTGCTGTTGACCGAGCAGGACTTCTACGACATGACCGCCGCCTACGTGGCGCGCGCCGTGGCCGACAACGTGCGCCACGCCGAGATTTTCTTCGACCCGCAGACGCACACCGCGCGCGACGTGCCGATGCACGTGGTGATCGGCGGCATCGTCCGCGCGCTGGACGACGCCGAGCGCGCGCACGGCTTCTCCAGCCGCCTGATCCTCTGCTTCCTGCGCCACCTGAGCGAGGAAGATGCCTTCGACACGCTGGAAGCCGCCCTGCCCTACATCCAGGACCCGGCCAACCGCATCATCGGCGTGGGGCTCGATTCGTCGGAGCGCGGCAACCCGCCGGAGAAGTTCGCGCGCGTGTTCGCCCGCTGCAAGGAACTGGGCCTGCGCCTGGTGGCCCACGCCGGCGAGGAAGGCCCCGCGCAGTACGTGACCGACGCGCTCGACATCCTGCGGGTGGAGCGCATCGACCATGGCGTGCGCGCCATCGACGATGCCGCCCTGGTCAAGCGCCTGGCCGCCAGCCGCGTCGCCCTGACGGTGTGCCCGCTGTCGAACGAAAAGCTCAAGGTCTACCCCGACCTGCGCGACCACTCGCTCAAGCAACTGCTGGACGCCGGCTGCGCGGTCACGCTGCATTCGGATGACCCGGCCTACTTCGGCGGCTACATGAACACCAACTGGCTCGCCACCTTCAACGCCCTCGACCTGTCCACCGCCGATGCGCACGCGCTCGCGCGCAACAGCTTCGAGGCCTCCTTCCTGCCCGAGCAGGACAAAACCCTGTGGCTCGCCAGGGTCGACGACCACTGGAAGGCCGCGCACTGAGCCCGCCGAAACACCGATGACCACGATGCCCCCGACGCCCGACACGCATATCCACGCCTGCCGCGGCCGCGTGCTGCATTTCCTGCACGACCCGCAGTACCGCGAGCGCGACGCCTATCAGTACTGGGAAGACGGGCTGCTGGTCATCGCCGCCGGCAAGGTCGTGCAGGCCGGCGACTACGCCGCGCTCAAGGACACCCTGCCCGCAGGCGCGCGGGTGCGCGACTACAGCGGCAAGCTGATCGTGCCCGGCTTCATCGACACGCACGTCCACTACCCGCAGACGGACATCATCGCCTCGCCGGCGCCGGGCCTGCTGCACTGGCTGGAGACCTACACCTTCCCCGAGGAGCGCCGCTTCGAGAACCCGCAGTACGCGGCGGGCGTGGCATCGTTCTTCCTCGATGAGCTGCTGCGCAACGGCACCACCAGCGCGATGGTGTGGAGCACCGTGCATCGCGGCTCGGCCGAGACGCTGTTCGAGGAGGCCCGCGCGCGCGGCATGCGCCTGATCGCCGGCAAGGTGATGATGGACCGCAACTGCCCCGCATACCTGCGCGACACGGCCGAGAGCGGCGCGCGCGATTCGGCCGACCTGATCTCGCGCTGGCACGGCAAGGACCGCCTCGCCTATGCCATCACGCCGCGTTTCGCGCCCACCTCCAGCGAAGCGCAGTTGGCCGCGTGCGGCGAACTGGCCCGCCACTATCCGGACGTCTTCTTCCAGACCCACGTCGCCGAGAACCCCGACGAAGTGAAATGGGTGGCCGAGCTCTTCCCCAGCGCCCGCAGCTATCTGGACGTGTACGACCGCCACGGCCTGCTGCGCCGCGGCGCCCTCTACGGCCACGCCATCTGGCTGGACGACGGCGACCGCCGGCGCCTGGCCGAATCCGGCGCGGCCGTGGCGCACTGCCCCACGTCCAACCTGTTCCTGGGCAGCGGCCTGTACGACTTCCACGCCAACGACGCGCACCGCCTGCCGCTCACGCTCGCCACCGACGTGGGCGGCGGCAGCTCGTTCTCGATGCTGCGCACCATGGGCACCGCGCACGAGGTCGCGCGCATGGGCGGCTATCACCTGACCGCGCTGCGCATGTTCTACCTGGCCACGCGCGGCGCCGCCGAGGCGCTCGGATGGGAAGACCGCATCGGCAGCTTCGTGCCCGGCGCGGAAGCCGACTTCATCGTGCTGGACCCGGCCGCCACGCCGCTGCTGGCACGCCGCAACGCCCGCTCCGAGACGCTGGAGGAACTGCTGTTCTCGCTGGCCCTGCTGGGCGAAGACCGTGCGGTGGCCGCCACTTACATCCAGGGCGAACCCGCCAAATTCGCGATTGGCGTATCCGCGTGATCCTCTTATAATGCCGGCTTCCATTGGGGAGTAGCCGCCTGGAGCCGAGGCTCCGGGGGCCACGTCAACAGACTTGACCGCTGTCGCAACGACATCGCAACGACAGACGGTTATGGCGTGGTCAGCCGCACTCAGGGTGCCCCGCACCCGGTGACGCGCCTGGCGAGACCGATGACACGCCTTTCCGGACAGGGCCGGGAGAGGTGCGTCATTGGTTCGTACACGGCCCGGACACCCACTACAACATGGAAGCCTTCCTCGTCTCCACCGGCATCGTCGCGCTCGCGGAAATCGGCGACAAAACGCAACTGCTGTCGATCCTGCTGGCCGCGCGCTTTCGCAAGCCGGTGCCGATCATCCTCGGCATCTTCCTCTCCACCCTTGTCAACCATGCCTGCGCCGGCATGGTGGGCGGCTGGATCACGCACGTGCTCGGCGAGAACGTGCTGCGCTGGATCCTGGGCGCGGGCTTCATCGCCATGGCGGCGTGGATGCTGATCCCCGACAAGCTCGACGAGGAAGAAGCCCCGAGCGGCACGCAGCGCGGCCTCGGCATCCTGGGCACCACCATCGTCGCGTTCTTCTTCGCCGAGATGGGCGACAAGACGCAGATCGCCACCGTGGCGCTGGCGGCACGCTTCCAAGACGTCGCCTCTGTGGTCGCGGGCACGACCATCGGGATGCTGCTGGCCAACGTGCCGGCGGTGCTGCTGGGCGACAAGTTCGCCTCGCGCATGCCGATCAAGCTGGTGCACCGCATCGCCGCGCTGATCTTCCTGGTGCTGGGCGTGCTGGCACTGCTGGGCGTGGGCAAGTAAGCGATTAGGCAAGTCAGGACGCGCGGCGCACGCTGGCCGACGCGGCCGGATCGGGGCCGCTCCGGGCGGCGTCGGTACCCGTGGCACCCCGCACGGCCGGGATGACGCCGATTGCATGGCAAGCTTGGCCGCCGGCCTCGGACGGGATCCGGTTTCGCTTTCGGCATCACCGCTTCCCCTTCCCGCCGCACCTCTTCCTGCAGGGCGGGTAACCTGCCGTGCTCACACGGCCGCCGGCGTTCCCCGCGCCGCCTTCCAGCGTGCGCGGTGCGCCGGACGGCGACTTCCGGAACCGCTGCCCAAGGTGGCGATCCGGCGCCCTCCCCGCCGCGCGCCTCATCGTTCCGACACCCATGCAGATACGCAACGTCCATCGCTCCGACGACACGCTCCTCCATCCCGGCGACACCCTGGGCACACCGCCCCGTGTCAGCGCACCCTTGAGACGGGCGCGCTCGTCCGGCCATCTCCAGGCCTTGGGCCTGCGCACGCGCGGCGCGCCCTCGTCGGCCCCGCCGGCATTGCCCGCCATCGGCATCGCCGCAAGCCTCGCAGCGCAGAAGGCCCTCATCAGCGCGGCCGCGCTGGAGACAGAACTCCACTTCACCGGCACCACGGGCGCCACGGACAACAGCCTCGCGCCGCGCCTGGCGGCCCGGCTGATGGACGTGGCCATGCGGATCGCGGAGCATTGCGCCGCCGTGCCGCCGGCCGGGCAGCCGCATGCGCCGATGCCCGAGGCCTGGCGGTGCCTGGAAGTGCTGGCATCGCTGCGCGGCAAGCTCAATCCCGCGCAGCTCACGCGGGCCCGCGACATACTGTTCCTAGCAGCCAACGCGTCGCCCCACGCGCCGGCCGACAAGGCCCTGCTGCTGAACACCCTCGAGACGGTGACACAAGCCGATGGCCCCGGACTGGGCGAATACGTTGCCAAGCGCGCCTACGATGGCCTGTGCCTCGACCAGCTCCAGTTGAAGGCGGACAGCGAAGCCGAACCGCCGGCCCGCACCTTCAACAGCATCCTGCCGAACCTCGCGGCCAGCACGTACGACTACAACCCGCTGGGACGCACGCTCCTGTGGGAAGGCGCGTGCCGGCTGTTCGATGGCCCCAGCGCGGAACGGCGGCGCGCGGCGCTCCAGACTGCCGTGTTTTCCCTGCCGAACGTTCCCGCGCCGGGCGAGCAGCCGCTCGGAAACATCGTCGAGTTCATCCTGGCCATTGACGACATGGCGCTCTACGAAGCCAACGCGGCCGACGCATCCCGCTCCGCGTAAGGCCGACCAGCCGAAAGATGGGCGCCTCCCCGGTCTGCGTGAGGGCCTGACAGCAAGCGGGGCCGGCGACCGTGCCGATATTGACTGCGTTGCCGGGAGCCTAACCGCAAGTGCAAGCGCACATGCGCGTCAGCATGAACGCCGGCATTACGGCCAGCGAGTTGCGTCAGCTCGGACAGCTTGCCGCTATGCCAGAACATTGAATCTGTGCCGAACCGCAAGCGCCAACTCGCACTTGCACGTGCTGGCCGGGTTCTGCGTCAGCGCGTTCGGCGCGGCTTTTGCTGCGGTGACGGTGAAGAGGCGGCCGTCACGCCTTGTGCGTGCCCTCCTGGGCGCACGGTGGGAGGCTTCACTCCCACCACGACGCCCGGCAGCTTTTCAACGAGCGTGTCGATGGCAAGGCGCACACGTAGCGGCATGTAATCCGTTGCCGGCCAGATGGCATGGCTGTCCATGGAAGCTGCTGGCCGGTTCTCCCACAGCGCAACGAGCGCGCCCGCCTGAATGCGATCGCGCACGAGCCAACGAGGCAACCACGCGATGCCCATGCCAGCCACGGCCGCATCGGCAGTCACTTCCAGATCATCGAACCGCAGGCGCGAAGCGAGCCTGACATCGGTCAACCGGCCATCCGCGCCCGGCAACAGCCACGGGTATGGATGGCCCGTGCGCCAGTGAATCAGCACATCGTGCGTGGCCAGGGTTTCGATCGTATCGGGCTCGCCTCGAGCCTTGAGGTAATCGGGGGCAGCACACAAGACTTTTGGCTGCGTGGCCAAGGGGCGTGCGCAAAGCCCGGTGGCTTCGCCCAATGCGCCGCTTCGAATGCCGAGATCAAAACCTTCCGCGATCATATCGACTGGCCGGTCGCTGAGGCTCAGTTCAAGCTCCAGCTTGGGGTGCTGACGCGCAAAGTCCAGCAGAATCGGCGCAATGCAATAGCGGCCGAACAGCACCGGCATGGTCATTCGTAACCGTCCGGCGACTTCCTGCTTGCCGGATTCCAGCAGCGATTCGGCGACACGCAATTCTTCAATCGCCCGCAAACATCGCTCGTAGTAGATCTGGCCATCCTCGGTCAGATTCTGGGTTCGCGTCGTGCGATGGAAGAGACGAACGCCCAGGCGGGTTTCCAGGCGCGCGATCGATTTGCCCACGGCCGATCGCGATAGCGCCAGGCGTTCGGCGGCGCGGGCAAAGCCACCGGCTTCCACCGCTTCCACGAAGACCGCTACGCCGTCCAACCGGCCCCGGGTGTCCGTTTTCATCAAAGCCTCCCTCATCGGAAAAGTGCGCGCACGCCTTCGCAACAAGCGCGTGTTCCGCGATCGGAGCGCTCACGCATCGCCCGCCGCCCGTGCCAAGCATCGCTGTCCAAGCATGACGGTATGTAGCGCTTTTCTCTACAAAGCCGGGAAAAATTATCGCCACTAGCGCACATATTTCTACAGTAGCATCTTTTCCGGTGAAGTCGATCGCAACGTCCACGACAGCGCGGCAGGCGCCAAGGCACGGCTAGCCGAGACCGTGCGCCGACTTCAGCCTGCTCGATGCGTTTCCGATTCCATTTGTCCCACCAGGTCGCCTCACTATGAAATTCCTTTGCCTCGACATCCCTCAACCCGGTGCCAGCCCGGAGAAGTACCTGCCGCACATGCGGGACGAAGCCCGTCATGGCTGGCAGCTCTACAAGAGCGGCATCGTGCGCGATATCTATTTCCGCCAGGATCGCCCCGGTGTAGCCGTTATCGCCGAAGCCGATTCGATTGACGCGGCCAAAATGGCATTGAGCGAATTTCCGCTCGCCAAGGCAGGGCTCATCGACTGGGACGTGATCCCGCTCGGACCGTTCACGAACTGGGAACTGCTCTTCGCGCCCGGCAACGCTTGATATCACTGACCATGAAAGTCCTGGGCTATGCAGCGCCGTCTGCCACCAATGCTCTCGAGCCTTTTGCGTTTGAACGGCGCACCGCGCGGCCCGATGACGTCGTGATCGACATCCTGTATTGCGGGGTCTGTCACACGGACCTCCACCTGGCGCGTAACCACGGCGGCTTTACGACCTATCCCATCGTTCCGGGCCACGAGATCATCGGAAAGGTTCGGCAGGTCGGCGCGCAGGTCGGCCGCTTCAAGACCGGTGACATGGTCGGCGTCGGCTGCATGGTCGATTCCTGCCAGCATTGCCAACCTTGCCTGACAGGGTGGGAGCAGGATTGCACCGAGGGGGCGACCTTCACCTACAACAGCACCGACAGGCATGACGGCACGGTGACCTATGGCGGCTATTCGGACTCGATCGTGGTCAGGGACAAGTTTGTTCTGTCCATTCCCCACGGGCTCGATCCTGCCGGCGCTGCGCCGCTTCTGTGTGCGGGCATCACCACCTGGTCACCGCTACACCGCTGGAAGGTCGGCCAGGGCAGCAAGGTCGCGGTGATCGGCTTGGGCGGACTCGGTCATATGGCGTTGAAGCTGGCGAAAGCGCTGGGGGCTGACCTGACGTTGTTCACGCGCTCCACCGGCAAGGAGCAGGATGCATTCCGCCTTGGTGCCGATCATGTGGTGCTGTCGAGCGATCCGGCGCAGATGACGGCGATCGCCGGGCGTTTCGACCTGATCATCGACACGGTGCCCTATGACCACGACGTCAATCCCTACATGCCGACGCTGACACGCGAAGGCGTACTCGTGCTGGTCGGCTACATGGGGCCGCTCAGCACGCCGGTGAACGCTGGAGGCGTTGTTCGGGGTCGCAGGGCAATCTCGGGCTCGTTCATCGGGGGCGTACCCGAAACCCAGCAGATGCTCGACTTCTGCGGCCAGCACGGCATCGTCTCGGATGTCGAGATCATCCCGATCCAACAGATCAACGAAGCCTATGCGCGCATGTTGAAAAGCGACGTGAAATATCGCTTTGTCATCGACATGGCCTCGCTCAAATCGTAAGGAGCCGGTTGATGGCAAATAGCATCAAGCCTGTCCTGTGTGTCGTCACGAGCCATCCTATCCGGGGCGATACCGGCGAGCCCACCGGCTTTGCCATGGCCGAGCTCACGCATCCTCTCGACGTCTTCTGCCAGGCCGGCATCCCTACCGAGATCGCCTCGATCCGCGGTGGGCACCCGCCGATCGACTTCTTCGACCTCAAGGATCCGGTCAATGATCGTTTCTGGCACGACGCCGAATTCCGCCAGGCGCTCGCCCACTCACGGGTCCTTGGCGAAGTCGATCCCTCACGTTACTCGGCGGTGTTCTTCGCGGGCGGCCACGGCACGATGTGGGACTTTGCCGACAGCCCGGCCGTGCAGCGTGTGATTCGCAACATCTACGAAGCCGGCGGCATCGTGTCCGCAGTCTGCCACGGCCCGGCCGCGCTGGTGAATGCGACGCTTTCCGACGGTAGCTATCTCATTGACGGCAAGAAGATCGCCGCTTTTACCGACGAGGAGGAAGCGGAGGTCAAGTACACGCACGTCGTGCCCTATCTGCTCGCGACCACCCTCAAACAACGGGGCGCGCTGCACCGGCCCGCACCCAACTGGGCGCCGAACGTGGCGGTTGACGGTCGCCTGATCACCGGCCAGAACCCGGCCTCGGCCCACGGAGTCGGCGAAGCTGTCGTCAGGCAGCTTACGGCGAAGCCCTGACATGAAGATCATCGCCATCGAAGAGCACGTTCTACCCGATGCGGTGAAACAGGCGTGGAACACGGTCCCCGGCGCCGACGATGGGACACTTGCGTTAAATGCGGGCGAGCTCGGCGAGCGTCTGGCCAATCTCGCCGAGCAACGGTTGGCGCTGATGGACGAAACCGGCGTCGACATGCAGGTTCTCTCGCTGACGACCCCGGGCCTCAACAACCTGGGGCATCACGGTATCGATCTGGCGCGCCGCGTCAATGACCAAGTACGCTACCGCGGGCTGGCGAAAAACACAGCGCAGCTCAAGACGTTGTTTGCCTTGGTCAACCTGTGGATGGTCAGAAAACGAATTGTTCAGTGCGCACGGGGATAAGCGTGCGCAATGGCCCCATGGGCCGCAAATGGAGTGGCAAACGGCTTCCTACGCCGCAGTGGCGGAGTTGAATGTGCGATTGGGAGATCACCTGTCGCAGGTTGCCAGCTCGGCGAACACCAGCAGTTGTTCGCGCTTGGCCACCAACTCGTTATGCAGACCTTCCTTAACACACGTAAGCAGGGCGAGGCATTGTTCGAGCGAATGAACGTCGTCTAATCAGGCCCAGCGAGATGCGTTCACGTCGGGTGGCCGACGTGAGGGGGATTGATGGGCGGAGCTTCATCATCTACGTTGTTTTCTCGCTGTTGCCGAGGAGCTCCATTTCGCCCGAGCAGCGGAGCGACTACACATCGAACAGTCGCCACGTTCGCGGGCGGTTAAGAAGCGCTGACATCCGATATTGGTATCGGATGCCCGCCGCGAAAAACCACGATGACGGACGCCTCACCACAAGACGAATGCTACGGGTGCGGGTCAATGCGGAGGATGGGACACCGGCGCTGCACCTCGAACGCCTGTATGAGAATCCGGGCATCCGGGAAGGCGATGCGGTGGACCGCGCGCTGGTCGCGCTCGCGAAGGCCAAGGCCGACGCCATGGGTTGCGCGCCATTCAAGTACGTGGACGCGGAAAGCGGCATCAGGAGCCGCGAGTACGAGCGCGAAGCCAACCGCATCGCCTAGCGCACCATCGTCCCCGGCGTTCGGCATGCGCGCCCCATGCCTGCGAAGACTCTGAACGCCGAATCGCGCTGTGTCACCGAAGCGGCCTCGGATGAAAAAAACGGGACCGCAGCCCCGTTCAACCCTCACCGGTCATGCCGCCCGCCCGAAGGCGGACGGCATGCTCCGATAATCCATGCCTGCCCATCGTCAGTTGGCGGTCCTGGCCCCGCCCTCGAACCACTTGGCGATCACTGTGCGTTCTTCGTCGGTCATCTGCGTGATGTTGCCCAGCGGCATCAGCTTCTGCTGCACGGCCTGCTGGTAGACGAGTTGCGCATGCGCCGCCAACTGGTCCGGCGTATCGAGCAGCACGCCCTTGGCCGGTGATGGCATCAGCGTAGGATGCGCCGAGTGGCATTGGTAGCACCGTGCGGTAACGACTGCCTGTACTTTGGCGAAGTCCGTGCCGCCAGGGGCCGCCGCCCCACCTGGTGCCGCCAGCGCCGACGGTGTTGCAACGGCGGCGGCCGCATTCGCCTCCGGCGCCGAGGGGCGCTGCACCGGCGCCAGCCACACCGCCGTGCCCAGCAGCAGCGCCACGCCGCCCACCGGATACCACATGTTCCACACACCCTTGTGCTTGAGGATGAAGAACTGGCGGATCAGCACGCTGGCCAGCATGATCAGCACCAGCACCACCCAGTTGGACTGGTGGCCATAGGTCATGCTGTAGTGGTTCGACAGCATGGCGAACAGCACCGGCAGCGTGAAGTAGGTGTTGTGCACGCTGCGCTGCTTGCCGCGCTTGCCGTGGATCGGGTCCGGCCTCTCGCCGGCCTTGAGCGCGGCCACCACCTTGCGCTGCCCCGGGATGATCCAGAAGAACACGTTGGCGCTCATGATGGTCGCGATCATCGCGCCGACCAGCAGAAACGCCGCGCGGCCCGAGAACAGGTGGCACGCCGCATACGCTGCGATCACCACGTAGAGTGCCACCAGCACGCCCACCAGCCGGTCGCTGTGGCCGAACACGCGGCAGATGGTGTCGTACACCAGCCAGCCGAGCGCCAGGAACGCCAGCGCCAGCAGCACCGCCGTCGTCGCCGTCATGTCGAACACGCTGCGGTCGATCAGGTAAACGTTGGCGTTGAACAGGTACACCACCGCCAGCAACGCGAAACCGGACATCCACGTGGAGTACGACTCCCAGTAGAACCAGTGCAGGTGTTCGGGCAGTTGCTTCGGTGCCAGCAGGTATTTCTGCGGGTGGTAGAACCCGCCGCCGTGCACGGCCCACAGCTCGCCGTCCACGCCCTTTTCCAGCAGGTCCGGCGCGGTGGGCCGGGTCAGGCTGTTGTCGAGCCAGACGAAGTAGAACGATGAACCGATCCACGCGATCGCCGTGATCACGTGCAGCCAGCGCAGCAGCAGGTTGGCCCAGTCGAGGAGATAGCCTTCCATGACGCCCCCCTCAGCTGCCGCGATAGGTGGAGTACGACCACGGCGACACCAGCAGCGGCACGTGGTAGTGCGCGCCGGGATCGGCCACGCCGAAGCGCAGCGTCACCACGTCGAGGAACGCGGGTTCGGGGAGCCTGACGCCAGCCGCGCGGTAGTAGTCGCCCACGGCGAAGTCCAACTCGTAGATGCCGGCCTGCAGCGCCTCGCCTTCGAGCAGCGGCGCATCGCAGCGGCCATCGTGGTTGGTGCGGACTGTTGCGATCGGCTGCCTACGATTGTCGGCAATCCTGAACAGGGCGATCGCCAGATCCTTGCCGGGCGTGCCTGCAGCGGTGTCGAGCACATGGGTGGTCAAGCGTCCCATTTGTCTTCCTCTATTGTTGGAATCATCAGAAGCGCCGCTGCCTCCACTTGCACCTCGCACCCACCCCATGTGTGACAAGGGTTGGCGTCGGGGCCCGCTCGGTACGTGCCGTGCACGCATCCCGGCGCGCGTCCTGCCGGTTGACGCCGGCCGCCTCCGCGTGGAAGGGACCAGCCAGACCGGCAAAGCCGTCGCATGCCCGGGGTCCGCCCCCATGCCGGCATGAGGAAGGGCAACATGGATTTCCCTAGTTTGTCGGAAACCCGGACACATTTTGTTGACAATGTTGATGACGGAATCGAATAATTGTCAACAGGTTTTCGCGGTCGCCGATGCTGCATCGCACTGTTCTCTAGCGGGTCTGTCATGTCCAAAACCAAAAGTCTCAAGCTGGTCACCACCGAAACGGCATCGAAGCCGGGCGCGAAGGCATCGGGACCAACACGCATGTCGGTCGAAGAACGGATGTACCGCGAAATCTATGACGCCATCATGGAACACCGCCTGCCGCCGCGCACCAAGCTGACGGAGCATGCGCTCTGCGAAATCTATGCCACCGCGCGCCATACCGTGCGCAAGGTGTTCTCCCAACTGGCCGCCGACGGCCTGGTCGACCTGGAACCCAACCGCGGCGCCTTCATCGCCGCGCCCTCCATCGACGAAGCCCATGCCATGTTCGAACTGCGCCAGATCCTGGAGCGCGCGGTGCTCGACAAAGTGGGCCGCAGCGCCGACCCGAAGACAGCCATCGCGCCGCTGCAGGAACTGGTCAAGGAAGAGCGCCAGGCCTTCGTCGGCCACGACAGGCCGCGCTGGATCCGGCTGTCGGCCGAATTCCACGTGGCGCTGGCCGAGCAGGCCGGCAACCCGCTGGTGGTGGAGATCATGCGGCGGCTGGTCTCTCGCACCACGCTGATGATCGCCAGCGTGGAGGCGCCGGGCCACAACGCCTGCTCGTTCGACGAGCACCTCGACATCCTCCGCGCGCTCGAGCGCGGCGATGCCGGCGCCGCGCAGGCGCACATGGCCCAGCACTTGCAATGCTGTGCCGACCGCGTCCGCCCGGAAGCCCCCGCGGACTTCGACCTGCGCTCGGTGCTGGGCCGGGGCGACGGCACCCCCTAGCCCCTGGGGACCCGTTTTGCCGATCAGGCGAGCCGGCCCGATAGAGGCTGGCCGCCACCGGCCGGCGCGATCCGGCCCGCCACCACAAGGAGACCCCCATGGCAAGCACCCTCGCCGCCCCGCCGGCGGACCTGACCAACGAGCGCGTCGCCTCCGCACGCCTGCTCGCCCTCGGCCTGCAACATGTCCTGGTGATGTATGCAGGCACCGTGGCGGTGCCGCTGATCGTGGGCGGCGCACTGCATCTGCCCAAGGAGCAGCTCGCCTTCCTGATCAACGCCGACCTGTTCGCCGCCGGGCTGGCGACGCTGATCCAGTCGTTCGGCCTGTGGAAGTTCGGCATCCGCATGCCGGTGATGATGGGCGTGACCTTCGCCCCGGTCGGCCCGCTGATCGCCATCGGCAGCGCCCCGGGCAGCGGCCTGCTGGGCATCTATGGCGCGGTCATCGCGGCGGGGCTATTCGGCATCGCGGTCGCGCCGCTGATGGGGCGGGTGCTGGGGCTGTTCCCGCCGGTGGTGACCGGCACCGTCATCACGCTGATCGGCGTGTCGCTGATGGGCGTGGGCATCAACTGGGCCGCGGGCGGCCAGCCCACCCTCAAGGCCATGGTGGACGGCGTGCTCAGGACCGTGCCCAACCCGGCCTATGGCGATCCGGGCGGGCTGGCGATCGCACTGTCGGTGCTGGTCATCATCCTGCTGCTGACCAAGTACGGGCGCGGCCTGATCGGCAACATCGCGGTGCTGCTGGGCATCGTGTGCGGCACGCTGATCGCCATGGCGGCCGGCAAGGTCAGCTTCGCCGGCGTGGCCGATGCCGACTGGATGGCCGTCGTCACGCCGCTGCACTTCGGCATGCCGACCTTCCACCTCGGGGCCATCGCCTCGATGTGCGTGGTGATGATGATCACGCTGGTGGAATCGACCGGCATGTTCCTGGCGCTGGCCGAAATCACCGGCAAGAAGCTCACGCCCGGGGACCTGACCCGCGGCCTGCGCGCCGACGGCCTGGGCTCGCTGATCGGCGGCCTCTTCAACACCTTCCCCTACACCTCGTTCTCGCAGAACGTCGGGCTGGTGACCGTCACCGGCGTGCGCTCGCGCTTCGTGGCGGCCACCGGCGGCGTGATCCTGATCGCGCTGGGGCTGTTCCCGAAGATGGCGCACGTGGTGGCCTCGGTGCCGTCGTTCGTGCCGGGCGGCGCGGGCATCGTGATGTTCGGCATGGTGGCCGCCACCGGCGTGCGCATCCTCGGCTCGATCGACTTCAACCGGCATCGCCACAACCTCTTCATCGTGGCCATCGCGATCGGCTTCGGCATGATCCCGACGCTGGCGCCGGCCTTCTTCCAGTATCTGCCGCACTGGCTGGAGCCGGTCACGCACAGCGGCATCGTGCTGGGCACGCTGGTGGCGGTGATCCTGAACCTCTACTACAACGGCATGCAGTCGACCGAGCACGCGATGCGCGCGGCCGCGGCCACCACGCACAGCGCGGAGTGAGCGCATGACCCGCCACCGCGCCAGCACCGATCCACTCCTGATCGCCCGCCACGCCGACGTGCTGGTCACCATGGACGCGCAGCGCCGTGAGCTTGCCGACGGCGCGCTGGTGGCGCGCGGCGGCGTGATCGAGTGGGTCGGCGCCGACCTGCCCGCGCCGTACCGCGAGGCGATCGGCCGCCCCCATGTGCGCGTGCCGGAGTTGCGCGACCACGTGGTCACGCCCGGCTTCGTCAACTCGCACCACCACATGTACCAGAGCCTGGCGCGCGCCCTGCCCGCCGCGCAGGACGCCGAGCTGTTCGGCTGGCTCACCCACCTGTATCCGGTGTGGGCGGGCCTGACACCGGAGATGGTGCGCGTGTCGACCCTGACGGCGATGGCCGAACTGATGCTGTCGGGCTGCACGACCTCGAGCGATCACCTGTACCTGTATCCCAACGGCTGCCGGCTCGACGATGCCATCGAGGCCGCGCAGCAGATCGGCATGCGCTTTCACGCCGCGCGCGGCAGCATGAGCGTCGGCCGCAGCCAGGGCGGCGGACCGCATGGTCGAAGGCGAAGCCGCCATCCTGCGCGAGACCCAGCGCCTGATCGAAACCTGGCACGACGCCGATCGCCACGCGATGCTGCGCGTGGTGGTAGCGCCCTGCTCGCCGCTCTCGGTGTCGCGCGACCTGATGCGCGAATCGGCCCGGCTGGCGCGCAGCTACGGCGTGTCGATACATACCCATCTGGCCGAGAACGACAACGACATCGCCTACTCGCGCGAGCAGTTCGGCATCACGCCGGCCGAATACGCCGAAGACCTCGGCTGGGTCGGCCGCGACGTCTGGCATGCCCACTGCGTCAAGCTGGGCGCGCACGGCATCGACCTGTTCGCGCGCACCGGTACGGGCGTGGCGCACTGCCCGTGCTCGAACATGCGGCTCGCCTCGGGCATCGCGCCCGTGCGCGCCATGCGCGATGCCGGGATGCCGGTCGGCCTGGGGGTGGACGGCAGCGCATCGAACGACGGCGCCCACCTGCTCGGCGAGGCGCGCCAGGCGATGCTGCTGGCGCGCGTCGGCTTCGGCCCGGCGGCGATGGGCGCGCGCGAAGCGCTGGAGATCGCCACGCTCGGCGGCGCCCGCGTGCTGGGCCGCGACGACATCGGCGCGCTGGCGCCCGGCATGTCGGCGGATTTCGTCAGCTTCGACCGCCACCAGCCGGGCTTGGCCGGCGCCGACCACGACCCGGTCGCGGCGCTGGTGTTCTGCGCGCCGTCCAACGTGTCGCACAGCGTGATCAACGGGCGCGTGGCCGTCGTCGACGGCCGCCTGGCCACGCTGGAGCTCGACGCCCATCTCACGATTCACCGCAGGCTTGCGCTGGAGCTGGCGCAGGCTGCCCGGGCCGTTCCGGCCTGCACATGACCTCTCCTCGAACAACCGCCATGACGAACAAAAACTATCCGCGCGATCTCATCGGCTACGGCAAAACGCCGCCCGACCCCAAATGGCCCGGCGGCGCGCGCGTCGCCCTGCAGTTCGTCCTCAACTACGAAGAAGGCGGCGAGAACTGCGTGCTGCACGGCGACGCGGGCTCCGAGCCGTTCCTCTCCGAGATCATCGGCGCGGCGGCGTACCCCGCGCGCCACATGAGCATGGAGAGCCTCTACGAGTACGGCGCGCGCGCGGGCGTCTGGCGCATCCTGCGCGAGTTCGAGCAGCGCGGCCTGCCGCTGACCGTCTTCGGCGTGTCGATGGCGCTGCAGCGCCACCCCGACGTGACGCAGGCCTTCGTCGACCTGGGCCATGAAATCGCCTGCCACGGCTGGCGCTGGATCCACTACCAGAACATCGACGAGGCCACCGAGCGCGAGCACATGCGCATCGGCGTGGAGATCCTCCGCGAACTGACGGGCAACGCGCCGCTGGGCTGGTACACCGGCCGCGACAGTCCCAATACGCGCCGCCTGGTGGTCGAGCACGGCGGCTTCGTCTACGACGCCGACTACTACGGCGACGACCTGCCCTTCTGGACCGAGGTCGAAACCGCCGTGGGCGAGCGCAAACCGCACCTGGTGGTGCCCTACACGCTCGACACCAACGACATGCGCTTCGCCAGCCCGCAGGGCTTCAACACCGCCGACCACTTCTACCAGTACCTGAAGGACGCCTTCGACGTGCTGTACGAGGAAGGCGACCCCGCCGGCCTGGCCCGGCCGAAGATGCTGTCGATCGGCATGCACTGCCGCCTGCTGGGCCGCCCGGCGCGCCTGCGCGCGCTGCAGCGCTTTCTCGACTACGTGCAATCGCACGACAAGGTGTGGATCTGCCGGCGCATCGACATCGCGCGCCACTGGATCGCGCACCATCCGCATTCGGCCAACCCGTCTTGAGCACGACCGCATGAGCATGATCCAGACCACCTACACCCTCGCCCAGCTCAATGCCATGGACGCCGCGCAATTCGTGCAGGCGCTGGGCGGCATCTACGAACACTCCCCGTGGGTGGCCGTGCGGGCTGCCGGGCAGCGCCCGTTCGCCTCGGCCGATGCGCTCGCGGCCGTCATGCGCCACGCCGTCGACAGCGCCGGCGAGGGCGCGCAGCTCGAACTGGTGCGCGCCCACCCGGAGCTTGCGGGCAAAGCCGCCGTGCGCGGCGAGCTGACCGCCGAGTCGACGCGCGAACAGGCCGGCGCCGGCCTGGACCAGTGCTCGCCCGAAGAATTCGCGCGCCTGCAGGCACTCAACGCGCGCTATCGCGACAAGTTCGGCTTCCCGTTCATCCTCGCGGTGCGCGGCTATGACCGGCACGGGATCATCGACGCGTTCGCCAGGCGCGTCGAGCACGACCGCGACACCGAGCTGCGCGCGTCGCTGGCGCAGATCCACCGCATCGCCGGCTTCCGCCTGCACGATCTGATTTCAGGTTAGGGCCTGTCATCGAATTCCCGCGATGAGCGTTAGAAGTGTATGACTCGCAGATACGCCCTGACAGACGCGCAATGGGAGCGCATACAAGAATTGCTGCCTGGTAGGCGCGGCCATGTGGGAGCGCCAGCGAAGGACAATCGATTGTTTGTGGATGCCGTGCTCTATCGCTACCGTGCTGGCATTGCCTGGCGCGATCTCCCCGAACGCTTTGGTGACTTTCGGGTAGTGCATTTACGCCATATGCGCTGGAGTCGGCGCGGAGTGTGGCAGCGGGTCTTCGAAGCGCTGGCTCAACACGCAGATAACGAATACGCCATGATTGACGCTACGATCGTGCGAGCCCATCAGCACAGCGCTGGAGGAAAAGGGGGGGCGCTTCACAAGCCATCGGGCGCAGCCGAGGAGGCCTGAGCACCAAGATCCACGCAACCGTGGATGCGCTGGGCAATCCCACGGGCTTGTATCTGACGCCTGGGCAAGCCTCGGATCTGAAGGGTGCCGACGTCTTGCTCAAGGACACCGAAGCGCAGACGGTCATCGCAGACAAGGGCTACGACGCACAACAGCGCGTCGTTGAGCCGTTACTGCAGGCCGGCAAGGCGGTCGTCATCCCCAGCATTCGAACTCGCAAGGTGCAGCGCGAATACGATGCGCACCTGTACAAAGCTCGCCACCTCGTCGAGAACTTCTTCGCCAAGCTCCAGCAATACCGGGCCATTGCCACTCGCTACGATAAGACTGCCGCCGCTTTCCTCGGCGCCATCCATCTGGCCTCCGCTGTGATCTGGACTATTTGATGACAGACCCTAGTTCGCACAACAAGCCGCGGGCGCGATGCACGCGCACACAGCCCGGCACGGAGCCTGACCGGCCGGCCCGCGACCGCATCGACACATGCGGCGCAGCCATGCGGCCAACACGCCATCAACTGAGGAGATGAACATGCAGTGGAAACCAAGCGCGCCGTCGTGCTGGCCGTGGCAGCCGCATCGGGCGCCATGAGCGCGGCGGCCCAGGCGCAATCGTCCGTGGCGCTGTACGGCCAGGTCGATGCCTGGGTCGGCGCGCAGAAAGACTTCGACTCCAGCCGCGCCGGGGTGGTCAACCCCGGCGGCATGTCCACCTCCTACTGGGGCCTCAAGGGCAGCGAAGACCTCGGCAACGGCCTCAAGAGCCTCTTCGAACTCGAAGCCTTCTTCCGCCCCGACACCGGCCGCGCCGGCCGCTTCGACGGCGACAACTTCTTCGCCCGCAATGCCTTCGTCGGCCTGTCCTCCAATGCCTGGGGCTCCATCAAGCTTGGCCGCAATACCCCGCCTTACTTCGTCTCCACCATCCTCTTCAACCCCTTCATCGACTCCTACACCTTCTCCCCGGCGGTGTTCCACACCTACCTCGGCAACGGCCTGTCGGGCGCGGCCGGCATCTCCGGCCTGGTGGGCGATTCGGGCTGGAACAACTCCATCCTGTATTCCACGCCCGACTTCAACGGCCTGAGCGCCAACCTGATCTACGGTGCCGGCGAGCAGGCCGGCCACAACGGCCAGAACAAGTGGGGCGGCAGCCTGCTGTACTTCCACGGCAACTTCGCGGCCACGGCGGCCTACCAGCAGGTGCGCTTCGATGCCAACCCGGGCGACCTGGACACCATCGTGGCGGGCTTTCGGCGCCAGGACGCCGCGCTGCTGGGGGCGACCTACGACTTTGGCGTGGTCAAGCTGTTCGGCCAGTACCAGCACATCAAGAACACGATCTCGACGGGCGACACGAAAGCCAACGGCGGGCAACTGGGCGTGTCGGTGCCGGTGGGCGCGGGCAGCGTCCTGGCCTCGTATGCATACACCAAGACCTCCGGCGCGGCGGACGTGAAGCGCAACACCTGAGCCATCGGCTACGACTACGCGCTGTCCACGCGCACCGACCTGTATGCGGCCTACTTCCGCGACAAGGTGACGTCGCTGTCCACCGCCGACACCTTTGGCGTGGGCATGCGGGCCAAGTTCTGAGCGGGGCCGCGGCCAACCGGGATGCGGCAAACAAAAACGGCGCCTGAATCGCTTCAGGCGCCGTTTTTTTCCTGGCCACCGCGACACGCGGCGGCCATGCGGAGCACGCCGCCGATCAGCGTGTCGCCGACACGTCCGCCACCGCCAGCGCGGTCATGTTGACGATGCGCCGCGACGTGGCCGCCGGGTTGAGGATGTGCACCGGCTTGGCCGCACCCAACAGGATCGGGCCCACCGTCACGCCATGCCCGCCCGTGATCTTGAGCAGGTTGAAGGCGATGTTGGCCGCATCCAGCGTCGGCATCACCAGCAGGTTGGCGCTGCCGGCAAATGCGCTCTTGGGCAGGAAGTGGTGGCGGATGTCCTCGACCAGCGCGGCATCGCCCTGGATCTCGCCTTCCACCTGCAGGTCCGGCGCCTGCGCCTTCAGCAGGTCGTAGGCCGCGCGCATCTTGCGCGCCGACTTGCTCTTGGACGAACCGAACATCGAGTGCGACAGCATCGCCACCTTCGGCTCCAGGCCAAAGCGGCGCACTTCTTCAGCGGCCAGCTCGGTGATCGCGGCCAACTCTTCAGCCGTCGGGTCTTCGTTGACGAAGGTATCGGCGATGAACAGCGTGTGCTTCTCCAGCATCAGGCCGTTCATGGCAGCGAACACGCGGGCGTTGGGCGCCAGGCCGATCACGTCGCGCACATGCTCGAGGTGCGCGTCGAAGCGGCCCACCGTGCCGCACAGCATCGCGTCGGCATCGCCCAGGCGCACCAGCAGCGCGCCGATCAGCGTGTTGGAGCGGCGCAGCGCGGATTTCGCCATGTCGGGCGTCACGCCGTTGCGGCCCATCAGCTCGTGGTAGGCGGTGTGGTACTGGTGGAAGCGCGGATCGTCTTCCGGGTTCACCAGCTCGAAATCCACGCCCGGCTTCAGCCGCAGGCCGGCCTTCTGGATGCGCATCTCGATCACGTGCGGGCGGCCGATCAGGATCGGCTTGGCCAGGCCTTCGTCGATCACCGTCTGCACCGCGCGCAGCACGCGCTCCTCTTCGCCCTCAGCGTAGACCACGCGCTTGGGCGCGGCCTTGGCGGCGGAGAACACCGGGCGCATGGTCAGGCCGGTGTGGTAGACGAAATCGTTGAGCTGGTGGCGGTAGGCGTCCAGATCGGCGATCGGGCGCGTCGCCACGCCGGACTCCATCGCTGCCTTGGCCACCGCCGGCGCGATCTTCTCGATCAGGCGCGAATCGAACGGCTTCGGAATGATGTAGTCCGGACCGAAGTTCAGCTCCTGGCCGGCGTAGGCCTGGGCCACGGCGTCGTTGGTCTCGGCTTCGGCCAGCTCGGCGATGGCCTTCACGCAGGCCATCTTCATGGCTTCCGTGATCTTGGTGGCGCCGCAATCGAGCGCGCCGCGGAAGATGTACGGGAAGCACAGCACGTTGTTGACCTGGTTCGGATAGTCCGAACGGCCCGTCGCGATGATGCAGTCCGGACGCGCGGCCTTGGCCACTTCCGGGCGGATCTCCGGCTCGGGGTTGGCCAGCGCCAGGATGATCGGCTTCGGCCCCATGGTCTTGACCATGTCGGCGGTCAGCACGCCGGCGGCCGAGCAGCCCAGGAACACATCCGCGTCGCGCACGATGTCGGCCAGCGTGCGAGCCGCGGTGTCCTGCGCATAGCGGGCCTTGTTCGGCTCCATCTTGGCGTCGCGGCCGGCGTAGATGACGCCCTTGGAGTCGACCACGAACACGTTCTCGCGCTTGACGCCCAGGTTCACCATCAGGTCCAGGCAGGCGATGGCCGCCGCGCCCGCGCCCGACACCGCCACCTTGACCTCGCCGATCTGCTTGCCGACCACCTTCAGGCCGTTGAGCAGCGCGGCCGACGAGATGATCGCCGTGCCGTGCTGGTCATCGTGGAAGACGGGAATATTCAAGCGCTCGCGCAGCTTCTGCTCGATGTAGAAGCACTCCGGCGCCTTGATGTCCTCGAGGTTGATGCCGCCCAGCGTCGGCTCCAGCGACGCGATGATGTCGACCAGCTTGTCCGGATCGCGCTCGGCCAGTTCGATGTCGAACACGTCCACGCCGGCGAACTTCTTGAACAGGCAGCCCTTGCCTTCCATCACCGGCTTGCCGGCCAGCGGGCCGATGTCGCCCAGGCCCAGCACGGCGGTGCCGTTGGTGATCACGCCGACCAGGTTGGCGCGCGAGGTGTACTCGGCCGCCAGCGACGGATCGCGCTCGATCTCGGTACACGCATAGGCCACGCCCGGCGAATACGCCAGCGACAGGTCGCGCTGATTGATCAGCGTCTTGGTCGAGCGGACCTCGATCTTGCCGCGCGTCGGCGAGCGGTGGTATTCGAGCGCGGCGCGGCGCAGTTCGGCCTCGGCCCCCTTGTCGAGCGTATCGGGCGAGGCGTCGTGAAGCTTGTCGTTCATATCAATGACATCCTGATGGGACGTTCCGCGGATCAGGCGCTGGCTAGCGCTTCAGGCGAAGGCGTCCTGGTACGGAGGAGAAACAAAAAACACGGAAAAACCGCAAGCGGAGCCGCAGGAGGCACGGAACGCCGTCATCGCGGTAGCGACGGCGCGCGGGCAGCGCCGGCCAGGGATGGCGGTCGGCACGGAAGGCAATGAGATCACGGCGCTCAAGCGAGGGTACGGCTGGTCGGCCCGCAAATTAGGTCAGGCATTCTAACGTAGACCGGCCGCCCGGCCCACCCGCGGCTCATTTGGCCGGCTTGACCTTGGGGTCGGCCGGCAATTCCACCAGGATCGGCTGCGCGTTCGGCGCCGGGAAACTGGCGAAGGCGCTGCGGATCAGGTAGGGCATCACCCCCGCGAGCGAGCCGTCGCCGCCCTGCGTCTGCGCCGTCACCTGGTAGACGCGCTTGCCGGTGGCCGCCTCGTCGACCTCCACGTGATAGGCATAGAACGGCACTTGCACGGTGGTTTCGACATATTGCGGACCCCACGGTCCCCAGGGCCCCCACGGACCGCGCGCCGGGCTCCAGGGTCCCGGGCCCCAATACGGGTCGGGGTAGACCGGCTGGCGCACCTGCGCCAGGCGCGTGGCGGCCGAGTAGTCGAGCCGGACAAGGTAGCGGGCGCTGCCGCGCGGCGCGGCGGCAAACCCGTGCCCGGCCAACTGGTCGGCGGTCCAGGCCTCGTAGGTCTGGCGCTCCAGGTCGTTCTGCTGCGCCGCGGTGCGATCGAAGGCGTAGGTGCGCGGCGGATTGTCGGTCCAGCCCGGCTGCCGGAATGCCGTCACCTGGCTGGTCACGGTGCTGGCGCAACCGGCCAGCAGGCTGGCGGCGGCCAGCGCACCCGCCAGTGCCCAGCGCACCGGCATCTTGATTCCGTTCCACATGGATGTCGCCCCCCCAAAAACACGATCAGACCGGCGCGCATGTCGACCGCTGGACCGGGCGCACCGCTTGTTTACTCAGAGTCACGCCGGGCCAGGAAGATTCCCGGCCGGCGGTCCGGCGAACATCCCTTGGCTACAATGGCTTTTTCGCATGCGAGGATGTTACCGATGTTGCGCACCGATACCGCCGTGACGATCTACCGCAAGGATTACACCGCCCCCGCCTTCCGCATCGACGACGTGGCGCTGGACATCGACCTGGTGCCGGAGCGCACCCGCGTCGTCAACCGCCTGCGCCTGACGCGCATCCGCGCCGGCGCCCCGCTCACGCTGGTCGGCGAAGGCCTGGAACTGGCGGGCATCACGCTCGATGGCCAGGCCCTGTCCGGCATCCAGCCCGACGGCGATACGCTCACCATCGACGCCGCCCCTGCCCAGGCCGACACCAGCTTCACGCTGGAGATCACCACCTTCTGCAACCCCGCGGCCAATTCGTCGCTGATGGGGCTGTATGTCTCCAGCGGCAACTTCTTCACGCAGTGCGAAGCCGAGGGCTTCCGCAAGATCACCTACTTCCTCGACCGCCCGGACGTGATGGCGGTCTACACCGTCACCCTGCGCGCCGCCAAGGCAGACTACCCGGTGCTGCTGTCCAACGGCAACCTGGTCTCCCGGCGCGACCTGCCGGACGGCCGCCACGAGGCCGTCTGGCACGACCCGTTCAAGAAGCCGTCGTACCTGTTCGCGCTGGTGGCCGGCACGCTCGAATGCATCGAGGCGCGCATCCAGTCCGCCTCTGGCCAGGAGAAACTGCTGCAGGTCTGGGTCGAGCCGCACGACCTGGGCAAGACCCGCCATGCGATGGATTCGCTCATCCACGCCATCCGCTGGGACGAACGGCGCTTCGGCCTGGAGCTGGACCTGGACCGCTTCATGATCGTCGCCGTGGGCGACTTCAACATGGGCGCGATGGAGAACAAGGGCCTGAACATCTTCAACACGAAGTACGTGCTGGCCAATGCCGAGACCGCCACGGATGTGGACTTCGCCAACATCGAATCGGTGGTCGGCCACGAGTACTTCCACAACTGGACCGGCAACCGTGTCACCTGCCGCGACTGGTTCCAACTGAGCCTGAAGGAAGGCCTGACGGTATTCCGCGACCAGGAGTTCTCGGCCGACATGGCCGCGCAGGCGGCGGCCCAGGCCGGCAACGAAGCGGCCGCCGCCAGCGCCCGCGCCGTCAAGCGCATCGAAGACGTGCGCCTGCTGCGCCAGGTGCAGTTTCCCGAAGACGCCGGCCCGATGGCCCACCCGGTACGCCCCGACAGCTACGAAGAGATCAACAATTTCTACACCGTCACGGTGTACGAGAAAGGCGCCGAAGTCGTGCGCATGTACCAGACCCTGCTGGGCCGCGAGGGCTTCCGCAAGGGGATGGACTTGTACTTCCAGCGCCACGACGGCCAGGCCGTCACCTGCGACGACTTCCGCGCCGCCATGGCCGACGCCAACAGCCGCGATCTGACCCGGTTCGGCCGCTGGTACAGCCAGGCCGGCACACCGGTCGTCACGGTCGAAGGCCGCCACGACGCCGCCGCCCGCACCTATGCACTCACGCTGCGCCAGCACTGCGAACCGGTCGGCATCGAGACCGCCGACGGCAGCCTCAAGAAACAGCCGTTCCACATCCCCTTCGCGGTCGGCCTGATCGACGCGCAAGGCCGTGACCTGCCCTTGCGCCTGCGTGGTGAAGGCGCCCCCGACAAGTCCGTCACCACGCGTGTGCTGGACTTCACCGAGGCCGAGCAGACCTTCGTGTTCGAAGACGTGGCCGAGGCCCCGCTGCCCTCGCTGCTGCGCAATTTCTCCGCGCCGGTCATCGTCGAATACGGCTACACCACCGAACAGCTGACCTTCCTGCTGGCGCACGATGCCGATCCGTTCAACCGCTGGGAAGCCGGCCAGCGCCTGGCCACCGACGCGCTGCTGCGCATGGTCGCCGACGTGCAGCAGGGCCGCGCGCCGCGGGTCGACCCGGCCCTGGTTGAAGCGCTGCGCACCGTACTGGCCGACGCCTCGCTCGATCCGGCCTTCCGCGAGCAGATGCTGATCTTGCCCGCCGAGACCTACCTGGCCGAGCGCATGGACGTCGCCGACCCGGCCGCCATCCACACCGCGCGCCGCACATTGCGCCGCACCCTCGCCGAAGCGCTCAACACCGAATGCCTGCGCGCCTATCGCGACAGCACGACCGACGGCCCCTACACGCCCGATGCCGTATCGGCCGGCAAGCGCGCGCTGAAGAACATCGCCCTGGGCTACTTGGTCGAGACCGAATCGGCCGAGGCGCTGGCCCTGGCCGAGCAGCAATACGCCGCCGCCGCCAACATGACCGACCGCATGGGCGCGCTCGCAGCGCTGGTCAACAGCTACGCCCCGGGCCGCGAGGCTGCCCTGGCCGACTTCTACACCCGCTTCGCCGACGATGCACTGGTCATCGACAAGTGGTTCGCACTGCAGGCCCTGCAGCCGGGCGGCGCCGGCAAGCCGACGCTGGCGACCGTGCGTGCGCTGATGGCCCATCCGGCCTTCACGCTGCGCAACCCGAACCGCGCACGCGCGCTGATCTTCAGCTTCTGCTCCGGCAACCCGGCGCAGTTCCACGCCGCCGACGGCTCCGGCTACGCCTTCTGGGCCGAGCAGGTGCTGGCGCTCGACGCCATCAATCCGCAGGTGTCGGCGCGGCTGGCGCGCTCGCTGGACCGCTGGCGCAAGTACGTCCCCGCCCTGCGCGACGCGATGCACGACGCGCTCAAGCGCGTGGCCGCGCATCCGGGCCTGTCGCGCGACGTGCGCGAGATCGTCGGCAAGGCACTGGCGTGACGACGATCACGCGGTCTCTGTCGTAAAATCGCGCCCGTCCCAGGAGAACCCATGAAGCGCATCAACCTCACCCGCTACCTGATCGAAGAGCAGCGCGAGCACAACACCATTCCCGCCGAGTTGCGCCTGCTGCTCGAAGTCGTGGCGCGCGCCTGCAAGGCGATCTCGCACAGCGTCAACAAGGGCGCGCTGGCCGGCGTGCTCGGCTCGGCCGGCACCGGCAACGTACAGGGCGAAACCCAGCAGAAGCTGGACGTGATCGCCAACGAAGTCCTGCTCGAAGCCAACGAATACGGCGGCAACCTGGCCGCGATGGCCTCGGAAGAAATGGAGTCGTTCTACGAGATCCCCCATCGCTACCCGAAGGGCGAATACCTGCTGCTGTTCGATCCGCTCGACGGCTCGTCCAACATCGACGTGAACGTGTCGATCGGCACCATCTTCTCGGTACTGCACATGCCCAAGCCAGGCCAGACCGTGACCGAAGCCGACTTCATGCAGCCGGGCGTCAAGCAGGTCGCCGCCGGCTACGCCGTCTACGGCCCGCAGACCACGCTGGTGCTCACCGTCGGCAACGGCGTGCACATGTTCACGCTCGACCGCGAAGTCGGCAGCTTCATCCTGACCAACCGCGACGTGAAGATTCCGGCCGACACCAAGGAATTCGCCATCAACATGTCGAACATGCGCCACTGGGCCCCGCCCGTGCGCCGCTACATCGACGAGTGCCTGGCCGGCACCGAAGGCGCGCGCGGCAAGGACTTCAACATGCGCTGGATCGCCTCGATGGTGGCCGACGTGCACCGCATCCTCACGCGCGGCGGCATCTTCATGTACCCGTGGGACAAGCGCGAGCCGGGCAAGGCCGGCAAGCTGCGCCTGATGTACGAAGCCAACCCGATGGCCTTCCTGGTGGAACAGGCCGGGGGTGCCGCCACCAACGGCCACGAGCGCATCCTCGACATCCAGCCCGAGAAGCTGCACCAGCGCGTGGCAGTCGTCCTGGGCTCGAAGAACGAGGTGGACCGTGTCACGCAGTACCACCGCGAGGCCAAGTAACGGCGTTTGACGGTGTTTTTTTGGCGGCTGTTGCGGAGCGCCAAAAAGTTCTGTTAGAATCGCCGTTTCCGACGCCGCTGTAGCTCAGTCGGTAGAGCAGCGCATTCGTAATGCGAAGGTCACCAGTTCGATTCCGGTCAGCGGCACCAGAACACAAAAAGCCCAGTCTTCATCGACTGGGCTTTTTGCTTTGGACTTCCGGAACCGCTCAGGCCGCCGGGATCCGCAGCTTCTGCCCCGGATAGATCTTGTTCGGGTCCGACAGCATCGGCTTGTTGGCCTCGAAAATGACCGGATACTTGTTGGCATCGTCATAGAACTTCTTGGCGATGGCCGACAGCGTGTCGCCCGAGACCACCGTATGCCACTGCGACTCCGGCGACTCTGTGCTGACCGACATCTGGTCGTCGACGGCCCTGATGCCCTCCACGTTGCCGCAGCACAGGACGATCTTCTCGCGCGTCGCCTGGTCGGCCGCGACCCCGAACACCTTGGCCTGCTCGCCGTCCACCTGCACCGACAAGGCGGTGGCGGTCAGCCCCTGCTGGGCGATGTACTGCTCGATGGCGTCACCCTTGGCGCGATTCGCCGCATCGGCGGCATCCGCATCGGCCGATGCATCGGCCGGCGCCGCCGCGCCGCCGTGGAACAGTTTTTCGCCAGCTTCCTTGATGAAATCAAAAAAACCCATGAGGACCTCCTGAAAGACACGGGAAAAGGGGCAAGCGCCAGACAAACGGGGGGCGCGCCCGTCGCCGCAGTGTAGCCGCTCGACCCGCACGCCTCCATGACACATCGCCATCAATTGAAAACTTTGTGATCCGCAGCCCGACCCGGACCGTTGCGATTGCCTGACGCCGCGACCGACTCCGCCGAAGGCTGGCACAATGGTTTGCAACTGAATTTCGCGACAGCCCCGGACGGGCGCGCACCCTTGCGCACCCCGCCCAGCGACCCGCAGCCGCCATGCACCGAACGTGGATGAAGTCCGTCTCCCGGCTGGTCAATGCCTTGATCCCGACCAGCCTGGGCCGCCCGGCCTGGCCGCCGAAACCGGTCAAGCCGGCCAAACCGGTCGCCCGGCGCCCCCGCCCCACCGTCACGCCGCCCCCGACCGCCGGCACCTTCGTACGCGAACGGTTCCTCTACGAACCGGAGTCCACCGCCGTGGTGGCCCGCAGGCCCGAGTACTGGCTGTACACGCCGCCCTCGCGCGGCAGCGCGCCGCCGGCGCTGATGGTGATGCTGCATGGCTGCAAGCAGTCGGCCGAGGCGCTTGCCCACGGCACACGCATGAACGCGCTGGCCGACCGCGAAGGCTTCATCGTGCTGTACCCCGAGCAGCCGCGCCGCGCGCATCCGCAATGCTGCTGGCACTGGTATGACCCCGAACACGCCGGCGCGCACGAAGCGGATGACCTCGCCCGGCTGGTGGTGCAAACGCTGAGCCAGACCGGTGCCGACCCGTCGCGCGTCTATCTCGCGGGGCTGTCCGCGGGTGCCGGGCTGGCCGGCCTGATGGCGCTGCGGCACCCTCACCTGTTTGCCGCGCTGGCGCTGCATTCAGGGCCGGCGCTCGGCGTTGCCCGCACGGCTGCCTCGGCGTTGAATCTCATGCGGCGCGGGTCACGCATCGACCCCATCGAAGCCCTGGCCACGATGGTGGACGCCGGCACCTATCCCGGCATGCCGACGCTGCTGCTGCACGGCCTGCGCGACGAGGCCGTCAATCCCGTCAACCAGGCTCAGTTGGCGACACAATTCCGCGCCCTCAACCACTTGCGCGATACCGCCGACGTGCGGCATGAAACCTCGCGCGGCGACGGCTACGTCCTGCGCAGCGATCTGCGCGACGATGCGTGCCTGCTGGCCACCTGCCAGTTCACCAGCACCGGGCATGCGTGGAGCGGCGGCGATCCGCGCTATGCCTTCCACGCAGCGGGCCCCGACGCCACCTGGCTGTGGTGGCAATTCGCGCAGCGGCACGCCCGCACCAAGGCGGCGGCTACCTGAGCGCGCAGCGGCACATCCGCTACAGATCGAAGGACGACTGCCCACCGCCCCGGCCCAGCAGCGCATCGACCAGACCGTAGCCGCGCGCAAAACCCGCATCCTCGGCGGCTTCCCGCGTCGGCAGCGGACGCTCGTCATGCGAGTGGGCCACCAGCGTCTCGACCGCCGTCGGGTCCGTGCCGGACTCGCACACACGCACCACGAAATCCCATTGCGAGACGGGCTTCGCCGCCTTGCCCGAGGCACGTGCCGCGCGCGGAATCGCCAGCACGTAGACGTCGAAATCCTTGTAGAACTCGGTACGCCAATTGGCTTCCACCGTCATGTCGCCTCCCTGGATCGAGGCCTTGCCCGATCGCGACGCATTGCGCCGGCAGGGCACGCGCAAAACAAAGGCCGGCACATGGCCGGCCTGTTGTCACCCGATCAGCATTCGCCCTTCCTGGCGTGGCCCGGAGGGCAATGCCAGCGGCCGCGGTCATCGTCGCGATCGCGGCCATGGTCATGGTCACGACGATCCCAGCCGCGGCGGTCATGGTCCCAGCCGCCCTCGCGCATCATCCAGCCATTAGGACCTTGCTCCCAGCGCGGCGCGCGATAGGCGTAACCGGGGCGCTCGTGGACGCGATAGCCCGGGCGCCACATGTAGCGGCCCTCCCGCCATTGCCAGTAGCCCGGCGCCCACACGTAGCCCGGCGGCATCACGGGAACCGCCTCGTACTGGGGCGGCGGCGGCGCCATGGTCGGCCCGATCTGGACACCGATCGACACCTGGGCCTGTGCGGGCGCGGCCACCCAGGCCGCACCGGCCGTCAGCAGACACGCGGCGAGCATCCATGCATTTTTCTTCATGCGTTCCTCCATCGACTAGCTTGATTCTTGATTCGATCCTAGCATCGCCGACACGGCAGGGCCCTAGGGTGTTACGCGGCGTTCCCTCCGTTACGCACTGGCGCCAGCCCGTTCACACGCGCACCGCACAACCTCCGTGCCGCCGCCAGCCGTACACGAAACGCCCGCACCCATTCGTTGCCAAGATTGCGCGCGGGGCGGCACTGATCGCCACCGCGTGCCGGCACCGTGACCCCGGGACGGCGCGACGGGTCACCCCTCCCCTAGAGTCTTCGTCCACGGGTGATCGACTTTCAGCGCACACCGCTGCTCCGGGCATCCGACCCGAGACCGGCGCAGTTCATGCGGCGCGCGGCGGATAGGTGACCGCCAGGATGTCGATCTGCACCACGCCCGTCGGCGTGCGCAGGGCGACCGTATCGCCCTCGCGCGCCTTGATCAGGGCGCGCGCGATCGGCGAAATCCAGCTGACATAGCCTTTGTCCAGGTCCACCTCGTCCATGCCGACGATGGTGATGGTGGTCTCATCGCCATCCTGGTTGGCGTAGGTGACGGTGGCGCCGAAGAAGATCTGGTCGTTGTCGCCCTGCAGGCTGGCATCGACCACTTCGGCACGCTCGATGCGGCGCGTCAGGAAGCGGATGCGGCGATCGATCTCGCGCAGGCGCTTCTTGCCGTAAAGGTAGTCGCCGTTCTCCGACCGGTCGCCGTTCGACGCGGCCCACGACACGATGCCGACTACCTCGGGCCGCTCGACGTCGATCAGGTGCATCAGCTCGGTGCGCAAGCGCGCATAGCCGGTCGGCGTGATGTAGTTCTTCGAACCTGCGGGCAGCGGCGCGGTGCCTTCGGGCAGGTCATCTTCGTCATCGCCGGTCTCTTCCCGGACGAAAGCCTTGTTCATGATGAAAGCAACGGTGGACGGTGGTTCTGGCCTTCAATTATAGAAAGTTGGCCTTCCCAGAAAAAAAGTGCAGAAGGGGGTTCCCAAGATCGAAAACTTCTGTATAATCTCATTTCTCGGTTGCGGCTGTAGCTCAGTTGGATAGAGTACTTGGCTACGAACCAAGGGGTCGTGGGTTCGAATCCTGCCAGCCGCGCCAACCTAATGTGAGAAGGGCTTCCAGAAATGGAAGCCCTTTTTTCTTTGCCCGCGTCCGCTGCACTTCATGCGGATGGCGGCGGCACACGCAAGCCGAGGTGCCACGCGCGCCGCATCAGTGCACCAAAGAAAAAGGCGAAGCCGAAGCCCCGCCTTTCCTCATTCCCCCTCCTTGGCGGCAACGCCCGCGCTACTCCCCACCGCGGTCCCGCGCAATACGGATCACATCGGGGTTGCGTCGCAGCACACGCATCACGTCGGCCAAGTGCACGCGGTCATGCACCTGGATCAGGAACGTCATGTACGTCGCCTCCTGGTTGCCGCCCTCCTGCTCCATCGACACGTGCGCGACATTGGCATCGGCCGAAGTGAGGTCCGCGGCCACCCGTGCGAGGATGCCCTTGGTGTTGTGCACCAGCACCTTGATCGACACATCGAAGGCGCGGGTGGTGTGATCCGCCCACATGACGTCGATCCAGTGCTCCGGATCCTTGCCGTGCAGGCGCTTGGCCACGCGGCATTCCTCCACGTGGATCTGCAGCCCCTCGCCCTTGCCGATATAGCCGACGATCGGGTCACCGGGAATCGGCCGGCAGCACGGCGAAAACACCATTGCCATGCCCTCGTCGCCGCTGACCGTCACGGCCGGCGCTTCCTCGCCGGAGAAGGCGTGGACGGCGGCGATCAGCGCTTCGTCGCCCTCGTACGCACCCTCTTGCAGCACGATCTCGATGCGCCGCGCCACCACGGCGGCCACGCGCCGGCCCAGTGCCAGGTCGGCGAAGATGTCTTCGCGCGCCTTGTTGCCGGTCCATTGCACGATCCGCTCCCACACCGGCGCGGGCACAGCCTTCATGTCGATGCCCAACTGGCGCAGCGCCTGCTCCAGCAGCCGCTCGCCCAGTTGGATGGCTTCGTCCAGCTTGGCGGTCTTCAGAAAATGGCGGATCGCCGCGCGCGCCTTGCCGGTGCGCACGAACGTGAGCCACGCCGGGTTCGGCTTGGAGTACGGCGCAGTCACCACCTCGACGATGTCGCCGTTCTTGAGCTCGGTGCGCAGCGGCAGCAGCGCGTTGTTGATCTTGACCGCCACGCACTGGTTGCCCAGATCGCTGTGCACGGCATAGGCAAAGTCCAGCGCCGTGGCACCGCGCGGCAATGCGCGGATCTCGCCCTTGGGCGTGAATACGTAGACGGCATCCGGAAACAGGTCGATCTTGACGTGCTCCAGAAACTCCTGCGAATCGCCGCTCTGGCTCTGAATATCGAGCAGCGACTGCAGCCACTGGTGCGCCTGCTGCTGGGCACGGTCGGGCTCGTCGTGGTGCTGCTTGTACATCCAATGCGCCGCCACCCCGGCCTCGGCGATCTGATTCATCTCGCGCGTGCGGATCTGGAACTCGACCGGCGTGCCGAACGGCCCGACCAGCGTGGTATGCAGCGACTGGTAGCCGTTGATCTTGGGGATGGCGATGTAGTCCTTGAACTTGCCGGGCATCGGCTTGTACAGGCTGTGCAGCGCGCCCACCGCCATATAGCACTGCATCTGCGTCTCGACCACCACGCGAAAACCGTACACGTCCAGCACCTGCGAGAACGACAGCTGCTTGTCGTGCATCTTGCGGTAGATGCTGTAGAGCGTCTTCTCGCGCCCGGTCAGCTCGGCCGGAATGCCCGCATCGGCCAGCGCGCGCTGCGCGGCCTCCAGGATGCGGCTGACCACTTCGCGCCGGTTGCCGCGCGCCGCCTTGACGGCCTTCTCCAGCGTCGCATAGCGGAACGGCGAGCCGATGCGAAAGCTCAGCTCCTGCAGTTCGCGATACGTGGTGTTGAGCCCGAGCCGATGCGCGATCGGCGCGTAGATCTCCATCGTCTCGCCGGCGATGCGGCGGCGTTTTTCGGGCGGCACATGGTCGAGCGTGCGCATGTTGTGCGTACGGTCGGCCAGCTTGACCAGGATCACGCGCACGTCGCGCGCCATCGCCAGCAGCATCTTGCGGAAGCTCTCCGCCTGCGCCTGCTCGCGGCTCTGGAATTCGAGCTTGTCCAGCTTGGTGAGACCGTCGACCAGCTCCGCGACCTTGGCGCCGAATTTCTCGGCCAGCTCGCTCTTGGTGACGCCCTGGTCCTCGATCACGTCGTGCAGCAGCGCGGCCATGATCGACTGCACATCCAGCTTCCAGCCCGCGCAGATCTCGGCCACCGCCACCGGATGCGTGATGTACGGCTCGCCGCTCTGCCGGTATTGGCCAAGGTGCGCTTCGTCGGAGAAGTGGAAGGCCTCCTTCACCAGCTTCATGTCGGCCGGCTTGAGGTACGACAGCTTCTCCGTCAGCCCCGCGATGGAAACGACCTGCTGGCGCGGCGGCGCGGCCGGCTGCGAGGTCGGTCCGAACAGGTGCCGATAGGTCTGCTCGAGCACCGCGTCGATGAAGAGGGTCTCGCCCGCATGCGGCTCGGCCGCGGCGGAAGGCACCGCTTTGGCCGATCGCGGCGGAAGCGCTGCCCGTTCGCCGACCAGGTCCGCGCCATGCGGGTCGGGCAAGTTCGGCGCGCCCGTGCGCGGCGACGCGGAACCGGAAGCGGAGGTCGGCATGGAAGCGAAGGAAGCGGGAGAAGCCCCGGGCAAGGACGCCACGGGCGTTGCCGTGCCGGAGGGCTGGCTCGGCGGGATGGCGTCCTGGTGCGCGTCAGAGCGCTTGGAGCCGGGTGAGGAAGCTGGCGAGGTAGGCATGCCGGGGTCTCGTTGAATCGCGGCTTTCACGTCCATGAAAGATCGCGTCGACGATCAGCGACCGGGGCAGCTACCACGCCAGGCAATACAGTCAGCTCAGGAAGGCACCTTCTTGAGCATCTCGATCCCGACCTGGCCGGCGGCGATCTCGCGCAGCGCGGTCACGGTCGGCTTGTCCTTGGCATCGACCTTGGGGGTGTGGCCCTGCACCAACTGACGCGCGCGGTACGTTGCGGCCAACGCCAGTTCGAAGCGATTCGGAATCTGTTTCAAGCAATCTTCGACGGTAATACGCGCCATGAAAACTCCACCTGTGGCAAATCTTGTTGATCCCGGTATTTTAGCAGCAGCGCGGCACTTGCCCCCGGACGCCTCATCGGCACGGGGCCTACCACACTTTCGCAAGCGCGCCGGAAAACGCGCGACGGCACTCAGTGAATGCCCAGCTCGACGAAGAGTTCGGCGTGCCGTGCCTTCTGCGCCATATAGCGCAGACGCGCGGCCTGCACCACGGTGCGCAGCTCGGCCAGCGCGGTCTCGAAGACTTCGTTGATGATCACGTAGTCGGCCTCGGGCGCATGCGCCATTTCGCTGCCCGCGGCGAGCAAGCGGCGCACGATCACGTTGGGCTCATCCTGGCCGCGCTTCTTCAGGCGGTCTTCGAGCGCGGTCAGCGACGGCGGCAGGATAAAGATCTCGACCGCATTGGCGAAGCGGCGATGCACCTGCTGCGCGCCCTGCCAGTCGATCTCCAGCAGCACGTCGGTGCCGGCGCGCATCTGCTCTTCGATCCACACGCGCGAGGTCGCGTAGTAGTTGCCGTGCACCTCGGCCCACTCGAGAAACTCGCCGCGATCGCGGCAGGCCTTGAACTCGTCGACCGTCATGAAGTTGTATTCGCGGCCGTGCTGCTCGCCCGGCCGCGGCTTGCGCGTGGTGGCGGAGACGGACAGGCGGATCGACGGGTCCTGCGCCAGCAGCGCGTTCACCAGCGTCGATTTGCCCGCGCCGGAAGGCGCCACCACCATGAACAGGCTGCCGGGGAAGTGGTTTTCGATGGGCGTATCGACCGCCGAATGCGCTTGGGAAGAAGGCATGTTGTTGTTCTGCGTGGTTATTCGAGATTCTGGACCTGCTCGCGCATCTGCTCGATCAAGAGCTTGAGTTCCATCGAAGCGTCGGCCAGTTCCTTGGCCGCGGCCTTGGAGCCGAGCGTGTTCGCCTCGCGGTTGAGCTCCTGCATCATGAAGTCGAGCCGCTTGCCGATCTGGCCGCCCTTCTCCAGGATGTGGCGCGTCTCGCGCAGGTGCGCCTGCAGGCGGGAGAGCTCTTCGGCGATGTCGATGCGGATGCCGTAGACGGTGGCTTCCTGGCGGATGCGTTCGGCGAGCTCGTCGCGCGTGAGCGCCGGGGTGCCATCGGGCGCGGCCAGGCCGAAGGCCTCGCGCAGGCGTTCGGTCAGCTTGTCCTGGTGCTGCTGGATCAGGTTCGGCACCATCGGCACCAGGCCTTCGACGATCGACAGCATGGCGTCGACGCGCTCCAGCAACATGGCCTTGAGCGCCTCGCCTTCGCGGCGGCGGGATTCCAGAAGCTGCTGCAACGCCTCCTTCGCGGCCTCCGTGACCGCCTCGCGCAGCGCGTCCTGGGTCAGCTCGGGCTCGGCCAGCACGCCCGGCCAGCGCAGGATTTCGCCCATGCGCAGCGAGCCGGCGGCCGGCAGGTGGCGCACGACCTCCTGTTCCAGCTTCGCCAACTGTTGCAGAACGCCGACATTGAGCGCCGCGGCATCGCCGGTGGCTTCCTGGCGCTGCAGGTTGATCCGGCACTCCAGCTTGCCGCGCGACAGTGCGCTCATCAGCATTTCGCGCAGGACCGGCTCGAAGGCGCGGCACTCTTCCGGGGCACGGAACAGCAGATCGAGAAAGCGGGAGTTGACGGTGCGGAACTCGATCGACACGGTGGCGACGTTTCCGCTCGGGGCGCCGCTATGGTCGGTGAAAGCTGCCTGGCGCGTGGCGACGCCGTAGCCGGTCATGCTGTGGATCATGAGATCGTGGTCTTCTTATGCGTATCGATTGTTCGGGGCGGACCGGGCACGCCGGGGAATTGGCGGGGGAACCCCCACCTTTTGTCGCTTTACAACGTGTGGACTCGTCGGGGAGAATCCGGCTGCTATTTCGCCACACAAACCCATGACAGAGTCAAAAGGCTCAGGACAGCCACGCAGTGCGCCGCTACCGGTCGGCACCTTGCTGTCCAATTATCGCATTGTAAAGAAGTTGGCCAGCGGGGGGTTCAGCTTCGTCTATCTCGCTACCGATGAACATGGGACGCCGGTAGCCGTCAAGGAATACCTGCCGTCTTCGCTCGCCCGGCGCTCGCCCGGCGAGCTGATTCCGGTCGTGCCTGAAGAAAGCGCAAGCGCATTCCGCCTCGGGCTCAAATACTTCTTCGAGGAAGGGCGGTCGCTCGCCAAGATCTCCCATCCGTCCATCGTGCGCGTGCTCAATTTCTTCCGGGAAAACGGCACCGTGTACATGGTGATGACGTACGAGCAGGGCAAAACCTTGCAAGAGCACATTCTCGGCGCACGCCAGCAGGGCAAGCTGAAGATGCTGCGCGAGCGTTTCATCCGGCAGGTCTTCCACGACCTGATGAGCGGGCTGCGCGAGGTCCACATCCACAAGCTGCTGCACCTCGACATCAAGCCGGGCAACATCTACCTGCGCGAGGACAGCTCGCCGATCCTGCTCGACTTCGGTGCCGCGCGGCAGACGCTCACGTCGGAAGCGTCGCGCTTCCAGCCGATGTATACGCCGGGCTTTGCCGCGCCGGAGTTGTATCGCAAGCACAACGAACTGGGCCCGTGGACCGACATCTACAGCATCGGCGCCACCATCTATGCCTGCATGGCCGGTTCGCCGCCGCAGGAGGCCACCCAGCGCGAAAAGGAAGACAAGCTCGAGGAAAACCTGGAGCGGCTGCGCACGGTCTATACCGCCAGCCTGATCGACCTGGTGGCCTGGTGCCTGAAGATGAAGCCGGAAGAGCGTCCGCAGAGCGTTTTCCGCTTGCAGAAGGTGCTGCGCGACGAGAGCAACGCGCTGACCGATACGCAGGCGCTCACGGCGGTCACCCAGGGTGGCCCCGTGCCGGAAGTCAAAGAGGCCTTGACGACACGTTTCATGAGCCTCTTGCGCCGCCGGGACAATTAGGGCCCACGCTCGGAGTATGATTTTCAGATGGTGCCGCGCCGGCGGATTCCCGGCCGGCCGCATCGCTTCCCCTTATCAAATTCTCTGAAGCCGCAATGCGATTCTCGGTTTATCAAGAAAGCAAGAAAGGCGCGCGCCGCGTCAACCAGGACCGCATGGGGTACTGCTTCACGCGCGACGCCATGATGATGGTGCTGTGCGATGGCCTGGGTGGACACTCCCTGGGTGAAGTGGCGGCCCAGCAGGCGCTGCAGACCATGGCGCGCCAGTTCCAGCGCCACGCGCGGCCGACCATCCGCAATCCGCACGATTTCCTGCACGAGAGCATCATGCTCGCGCACCGCGAAATCCACCGCTACGCCGAGACCAACGGCCTGCCGGATGCGCCGCGCACCACCATCGTCTGCGCGCTGGCCCAGCGCGGCTCGCTGCACTGGGCACATGCCGGCGATTCGCGCATGTACCTGATGCGCAAGGGCGAGCTGGTGACGCGCACGCGCGATCACTCCAAGATCGAAAACCTGCTGCAGCAGGAGCGGGTGCTGCCCATGCAGGTCGCGAACCACCCCGAGCGCAACAAGATCTACAACTGCCTGGGCTCACCCAACCTGCCGCTGATCGACATCGGCGGCCCGGTCGACCTGGAGCCGGGCGACGTCGCCCTGCTGTGCTCCGACGGACTGTGGGGCAGCGTGGCGGAAGACGAGCTGGTCGATACCTGCACCAGTTTCTCGGTCACGCAGGCGCTTCCCGAACTGATCGCCCGTGCGTTGCGCAATGCCGGCGACACCGCCGACAACACCACCGCCATCGCCATGATGTGGGAACTGGACGCGGTGACGACCACGCAGGACTCGGTGCAGACCGACACCCTGCCGCTGAACGCTTTCACCACCTCCATCCTGGATGCGCCGCAGAACGAGTCGGGGTTGATGTCGGAAGAAGAGATCGAGCGCTCCATCGCCGAGATCCGCGCCGCCATCGACAAGACCACTAACCTGCGCTGAGCGTCCGCACCGTCCCTTCCCGCCGGCCCGCCCTGCCGAATGCAGCGCGGGCCGGTATCATGTCGGGTTATCCGTTTTTCTGCGAGACACCCACATGCGACCCAGCGGCCGCCAGCCCGATCAACTCCGTTCCGTCACTCTCACCCGCCACTACACGCGCCACGCCGAAGGCTCGGTGCTGGTGTGCTTCGGCGACACGCACGTGCTGTGCACGGCCAGCGTGCTGCCCAAGGTGCCGCCGCACAAGAAAGGCAGCGGCGAAGGCTGGGTGACGGCCGAGTACGGCATGCTGCCGCGCTCGACGCACACCCGCTCCGACCGCGAGGCGGCGCGCGGCAAGCAGAGCGGCCGCACGCAGGAGATCCAGCGGCTGATCGGCCGGGCGATGCGCTCGGTGTTCGACCTGTCCGCGCTGGGCGAGCACACGCTCCACCTGGATTGCGATGTGCTGCAGGCCGACGGCGGCACGCGCACGGCCAGCATCACCGGCGCCTTCGTGGCGGCGTACGATGCGGTCTCGGTGATGCGCGGCAAGGGCCTGCTGACGGGCGAGCCGATCCGCGACTTTGTCGCCGCGGTGTCGGTGGGCGTGGTCGATGGCGTGCCGGTGCTCGATCTCGATTACCCCGAGGACTCGGCCTGCGACACCGACATGAACGTCGTGATGACCGGCAACGGCGGCTTCGTGGAAGTCCAGGGGACGGCCGAAGGCACGCCGTTCACGCGCACCGAAATGGACGCGCTGCTGGGCCTGGCCGACCAGGGCATCCGCACGCTGATCGGCCTGCAGAAGCAGGCGCTCGGCCTGTGAGCGGGGCGGACGTGCGCAGGATCATCCTGGCCTCCAACAACCCGGGCAAGCTGGCGGAGTTCGGCACGCTGCTGGCCCCGCTCGGCCTGGACGTCACGGCGCAGGGCGAACTCGGCATTCCCGAGGCGGAAGAGCCACACGTGACCTTCGTCGAAAACGCCCTGGCCAAGGCGCGGCAGGCCAGCCGCCTGGCCGGCCTGCCCGCGCTGGCGGACGATTCCGGCATCTGCGCGCATGCGCTGGGCGGCGCGCCGGGCGTGTATTCGGCCCGCTACGCGCAGCTGGCCGGCGAGCCGAAGTCTGATGCCGCGAACAACGCACGCCTGGTGCGCGAACTGGCCGGACACGCCGATCGCGGCGCACACTATGTCTGCGTGCTGGTCTACGTGCGCCACGCGGACGATCCGCAGCCGATCATCGCCGAAGGCAACTGGTTCGGCGAGGTGATCGACACGCCGCGCGGCGACGGCGGCTTCGGCTACGACCCGCACTTCCTGCTGCCCGCGCTCGGCAAGACGGCCGCCGAGCTGTCCAAGGCCGAAAAGAATGCCGTCAGCCATCGCGCGCAAGCGCTGACGCAGCTGGTCGAGCGGCTGCGCCTGTCCGAGAACGCCTGACGTTTCATGATTCCGATTCACCCCGTGGGCGAGGGCAAGACGCCCGCCTCTTCCACCGCAGCCGCCGCCGGGACCGGCGATCCGGTCACGTCGGTCTTCCTGCAGCCGGGCAAGATCAGCCTGCCGGCCTCGCCGCCGCTGTCGCTCTACGTGCACGTGCCGTGGTGCGTGCGCAAATGCCCGTACTGCGATTTCAACTCGCATGCGGAGCCCGACCAGGGCATCCCGGAAGCGCGCTTCCTCGCGGCCGTCCGGCAAGACCTGGAAGCCGCGCTGCCGATGGTGTGGGGACGGCGCGTGCATACGATCTTCATCGGCGGAGGCACGCCGAGCCTGCTGTCGGCGCGGGGACTGGACACGCTGCTGTCGGACATCCGCATGCTGCTGCCGGTCGATGCGGATGCCGAGATCACCATGGAGGCCAACCCCGGCACCTTCGAAGCGGAGCGTTTCCGCAGCTATCGCGCCAGCGGCGTGAACCGGCTGTCGATCGGCATCCAGAGCTTCAACGATGCGCACCTGCGGGCGCTGGGCCGCATCCACAACGCCGCCGAGGCGCGCGCGGCCATCGACATCGCCCGCGCGCACTTCGACAATATCAACCTCGACCTGATGTTCGCCCTGCCCGGCCAGACCCTGGCCGAATGCGAGGCCGACGTGGAAGCGGCGCTGTCGTTCGAGACCAGCCACGTCTCGCTGTATCACCTGACGCTGGAACCGAACACCTACTTCGCCAAGTATCCGCCCGCGCTGCCGGACGACGACACCGCGTTCGGCATGCAGGACTGGATCCACGCGCGGCTGGCCGCGGCCGGCTACGAGCACTACGAAGTGTCGGCCTATGCGAGACCGGGCAAGCGCTGCAAGCACAACCTGAACTACTGGCAATTCGGCGATTACCTGGGCATCGGCCCGGGCGCGCACGGCAAGCTGAGCTTTCCGCACCGGGTACTCCGCGAAATGCGCCACAGGCACCCCGAGACCTACCTGCGCCAGGCGGAAACGGCGGGCGGCGCGGCGGTGGTGCAGGAACAGCGTGAAGTCGACGCGGCCGACCTGCCGTTCGAATTCATGCTCAACGCGCTGCGGCTGACCGGCGGCTTCCCTGTCACGCTGTTCCAGGAGCGCACCGGCCTGCCGCTGCGCACCATCGAGCGCGAACTCGATGCCGCCGAACAGCGCGGCCTGCTCGCGCGCGACCACGTGGCGATCCGCCCGACCGAGCTGGGCCAGCGCTTTCTCAACGACCTGCAGGCGCTGTTCCTCGCCGACGACGAAAACTGACAATCCCATCGACCGGTGGACTGTGCTGCCGCGCCGACAGCCGTTACAATGGCGGCCTCGCGCGCAATGCGCGGCATGTCGTCCTCTCCGGAAGCGTGGCCGAGTGGTTTAAGGCACTGGTCTTGAAAACCAGCGATGGGGGAACCCATCCGTGAGTTCGAATCTCACCGCTTCCGCCAACCCTTCCCCGCCCGCGCAAACCCGCTCCACCGCGCCCCGCGCCCGGCGGAATCCGCGCCCGAAGCTGCTATAGTCGCGCCGACCCCGATCCCCCCGATCTCCTCAATGACACCCAAGTCCGTCACACCGTCCTCGCGTGCGTGATCGCCGTTGCCGCCGTCGGCACCGGGCTGGTCCACGCACAAGCCATCACGCCGCCGACGCAGGCCGGTGCTCCGGCCGCATCGACCGGATCGGTGGCGGAGTTGCGGCAGTTGCTGGCGCAGAAGCGTCTGACCGAGTTGCGCACCACCTACAACGGCGATTACGGCACGAGCCTGCTGCTGGTCAACGAAGACACCACGGCCTACGTCGCGCTGTCGTATCGCAAGGCGTTGTGGCGGGTGTGCCGGTTCGAGTCGGCCGCGCCGGCCGAAGCGGCGTATGACCTGCTGGCCCGGCAGACCCGCGCGTGGGCCGAAGACGATGTGCGCCACGCGGTCGCCGCCGACCAGAAGGCCCAGCTGGAACGCGAGGCGCAGGCGGCCGAGCAGCGTGCGGCGGCACTGAACCAGGAAGTGCGGGCCATGCAGGCCCAGCGCCAGAAGATGCTGGAAGAACAGCAGGCCGCGCGTCAGCAGACCCAGGCGCTGGACTTCGAGCGCCGCGCCTACAGGACGCAGATCGACTCGCTGCAGCAGCAGATCCGATTGCTGGAAAAGCAGCTCAACGACCCGCACTGGTCGCCCGCCCCCTGAGCCTCGCGGGCCGCGGCGCGAATGCCCCGCGGCTCAGTGCAGCTGACCGCCCGTCTCCCGGATGTCTTGCTGCCTGCGCAGCGTTGTTTCGATCGCAATGCGCAGTCCGGTGACAACGGTGTCGTGCGCCATGCTCGGCTGGCCGGGATGCTTGGCCGCCTGGGACGGCAGATAGGGAATGTGGATGAAGCCGCCGCGCGCGGGCAGCTTGTGGCGGGCGATGGCGTGCATCAGCCCGTAGAAGACGTGGTTGCAGACGAACGTGCCCGCTGTCTGCGACACCGATGCGGGCACGCCGGCGGCGCGCAGTTCGCGCACGATGGCCTTGATCGGCAGCGTCGAGAAATACGCCGCCGGGCCATCCGCCGCAATGACGGTATCGATCGGTTGCTTGCCGGCGTTGTCGGCAACGCGCGCGTCGTCCACATTGATGGCGATGCGCTCGATGGCCATCTCGGCGCGCCCGCCGGCCTGGCCCACGGCGATCACCACGTCCGGACGCAGGCTCAGCAGCAGCTTGTCGAGTGTCCGGATCGATTCGCCGAACACCGTCGGCAATTGGCGCGTAACGATATCGGCGCCGGCGATACCCTGGCCATCGAGCGTGCGCACGGCTTCCCACGACGGGTTGACGGGCTCGTTCTCGAACGGATCGAAACCGGTGACGAGGACGGTGGGCATGATGGTCTCCTGCGACGGCATCCGACAATCGACGATGATGAACGCCCGGTCCGTATCGTGCCCGGGCGTCGCGCTCGTTGCCTGGTCAGTTGAGCTTGCGCTTGTGCTCGTAGTTCAGCAGGATGTCGACCTCTTCGGTCCCGGCCGAGTGCAGCCACTCGCGCGTCAGGCGCTCGCCGAGGCGGCGCATGTCGTCCAGCAGCATCACGTCGGGCGCGACCACGCGCACGCCGGTCTTGGCGAGTTCGGCCTCATCGTGCTCGTAGGTCTGGCTGCTCGCTTCCCAGCCGCGCTTTTCGTATTCCGCGGCGAGCTTGAGCACCGCCTGCTGCGCGGCGGGCGACAGCTTGGCGAAGCGCGCTTCGTTGACGAACACAGCGTTCTTGGGAATCCACGCGTTGACCTTGTAATAGTAGGTCAGGCGCTGGCCCGCCCGGGTCTCGAGGCCGGTCGACGGCGAGGTCAGCATGGTGTCGATGCGGCCGCTGGTGATCGCGGCGCCCAAGTCGGCGGCTTCCACCTGGATGGCCTGCGCGCCGTACAGATCGGCGATCTCCTTCTGCGCCGCATTGTAGGTGCGCAGACGATGCCCCTTGAGGTCGGACAGGCGGGCAATCGGCGAGGCGGAATACAGGTTCTGCGGCGGCCAGGGCACGGCATACAGCAGGCGCAGACCGTTGAGCTTCATCTGTGCCTCGATCTTGCTGCGCGACGCGTCCCACAGCAGGCGGGCATCGTTGTAGTTCTCGACCAGGAACGGAATCGAATCGACGCCGAACATCGGGTCGCGCTGCGCCAGCGTGGACAGCATCACTTCGCCGCCCTCGGCCTGGCCCGCCTTCACGCCGTCGAAGATGCCGGCGGGCTTGAGCAGCGTGCCGTTCGGGTAGACCTCCAGCTTGAGCTCGCCGCCAGTGGCCGCGCCGACGGCGCCGGCGAAGGCCTGCAGGTTCTGCGTTTGAAAGTTGGTCGCCGGATACGGCGTGGCGACGCGGAATGTTTCGGCGCGCACGTGGGCGGCCGACAGGAGCGAGAGCGCTCCCGCGAAAACACAAAGAAGACGACGTGCCGACATGGCACGGCCGCCCATCATCTGGCTGCTCATCGATTCCCCCGGAAAAGAGCATGATGCGGATTATGGATATGGATATGGCGTCCGCAGCGCCGGCCGGCATGGCAACGAAGGCCGCCGGTCCACGCGCGGCGCCGCGATTTATCGCAGCATCAGGAAGTACAGGAGCGCGATATTGGCTGTCAGCAACAGTAGCGCGGTGGGCACCTGCGCTTTGATGACGGCGTTCTTGTCGGAAAGCTCCAGCAGTGCGGCCGGCACGATGTTGAAGTTGGCCGCCATCGGCGTCATCAGCGTGCCGCAGTAGCCGGAGAACATGCCGATCGCCGCCATCACCGCCGGGTTGGCGTGGTAGGCGCCGACCAGGATCGGCACCCCCACCCCGCCCGTCATGACCGGGAAGGCGGCGAAGCCGTTGCCCATGATGACGGTGAACAGCGCCATGCCCACGCAGTACACGATCACCGCCACCAGGCGATAGTCCATGTTGATGTAGGCGGTGGTCAGGTGCGCCACGGCCTTGCCCACGCCCGCATCGGCGAAAACCAGGCCCAGCATGGCCAGCATCTGCGGCAGCACCAGCGCCCAGCCGAGCGATTCGGTCAGTCGGCGCGATTCGCGCATGGCCTGCGCCGGGGTGTCGCGGGTCAGCCAGCAGGCCAGGCCCAGCGCGACGATGCAGCCGATCCCCAGCGATACGAAGGTCTGGTTCTTCGGATCGAGCAGGAAGTCGCCACCGATCTTCACGTCCTTGAGCAGCACGCTGCCGATGACAGTGACCACCGGGATGGTCAGCGCCGGGATGAACAGCCGGTTGCCCAGGCGCTTGGCGGAGGCGCGCCGTTCTTCGACGGGCAGCTCGCCGTGCTTGCCCAGCACCACGCCGCCGAAGCCGGCCAGCACGGCCATCACCACCGCGCCGAGGCCGACCAGGATCGGCGGCAGCTTGTCGCCCGCCAGGAAGATCACGGCGAAGATCGCCCAGAACAGGCCGGTGGCCCAGCGGCGCGGGTGCGTCTTGTCGGCGAAGGTCATCAGCGCGGTGATCGTCAGGACGATCCCGGCCAGCCAGTACAGATAATTGATCGACAGAATCATGGCGCTCACCCTTGCTTGGCTGCCGAGGCAGCGGTGCCGGCAACGCCCATCTCGCGGGCGAGCCAGCCGTCCAGGCGCTTGAGGCGCACGGCGTGGATCAGGAACGCACAGATCGCGGTGGGAATGCCCCACACGGCGATGTGCAGCGGCTCGACGTCGATGCCCGAGCCCAGCAGGAAGGTGTGCATCAGAGCGATGGCGCCGAAGGCCACGAAGATGTCCTCGCCGAAGAACAGGCCGACGTTGTCGGTGGCGGCACAGAAGGCCAGCAGGCGTTCGCGGATCGGCTCGGGCAGTTTGCCGAAGCGGTTCTCCGCGGCGCCTTCGGCCATCGGGGCCAGCAGCGGGCGCACCATCTGCGGATGGCCGCCGAGGCTGGTCAGGCCGGCGGCAGCGGTCAGTTCGCGCACGGCCAGATAGACGATCAGCAGGCGACCGACCGTGGCCGACTGGATGCGCGCGATCCAGTTCTGCGCGTGCTCGCGCAGGCCATGCCGCTCGAGCAAGCCCACCACCGCCAGCGGCAGCAGGATGATGAGCGGCAGCGTGCGTGTCTTGATGACGCCCGTGCCGATGGCCGTCAGGATCTTGTCGATCGGCATCGACGCCGCGAAGCCGGTGGCGACGGCGGCCACGGCCACCACCAGCATCGGATTGAACCGCAGGATGAACCCCGCGATGATGACGGCCACCCCGATCAGCGGCCATAGATTCACTGCTGTAGTCATGTGCTGCTTCCCCCCGTAGTTGCAAAAAACCCCCGCGATCAACACCGTGCGGGGCAGGTCTCAGGCGCCGGCGCGCACAGCAATGCCCTCGCTGCCCAGCCGGTCCCGGATGCGCCGCGCGAACGCCAGCGCATGCGCGCCGTCGCCGTGCAGACAGACGGTCTGCGCGCGGATCGGAACCCACACGCCGTCGACGGATTGAACACGCTGTTCGCGCACCATGGCAAGTGTCTGCGCCAAGGCGGCCTCTTCATCTTCCAGCAGCGCACCGGGCGTGCCGCGCTTGACCAGCGTGCCGTCGGCGTTATAGCCGCGGTCGGCGAAGACTTCTTCCTTGGCGGCCAGGCCCAGCTCGCGCGCGGCCCGCACCAGCTCGCCGCCGGCCAGGCCGAACACCACCAGCGACGGGTCGAAGTCGCGCACCGCGCGGGCGATCGCCATGGCCAGCGGCCGGTCGCGCGCGGCCTGGTTGTACAGCGCGCCGTGCGGCTTGACGTGCGCGAGCCTGCCGCCCTGCGCCCGCACGATGGCCGACAGGCCACCGATCTGGAACAGCACGCCGGCATGGATCTCGTCCGGCGGCAGGTGCATTTCGGTCCGGCCGAAGTGCTCGCGGTCGGGGAAGCTCGGATGCGCGCCGATCGACACGCCCTGGCGCAGCGCCCAGGCGGTGGTCTGGCGCATCGTGTTGACATCGCCAGCATGCCAGCCGCAGGCGATGTTGGCCGAGCTCACCAGCGCGAGCAGGGCTTCATCGTTGTCGCAGCCTTCACCCAGGTCTGCATTCAGGTCGATTGCGGTCATCGGTTGCTCCTCGTTCCATCAGGCGGTCGGCCGTGTCCGGGCGGTGCGCCGGGCCACGGACAGGATGCCCTGGCGCTGCCAGTCCAGCGCCGTCTCGATCTGCTGCAGGTAGCGCGACACGCCGGCGCGCGCGGCCTCGGCCTCTTCCAGCGTCGCGCGGGCAAAGCGGATGCGCGTGCCGAGCGGCACCTGCGCCAGGCGCCACTGGTCGGCCAGGATGACGGTGCCGATCTTCGGGTAGCCGCCGGTGGTCTGCGCGTCGGCCATCAGCACGATCGGCTGGCCGGACGGCGGCACCTGGATCACGCCCGGCACCACGCCGTGCGACAGCAGGTCGCCGCCGCGCGGCTTCTTGCGCACGAGCTCAGGCCCCTGCAGGCGGAAGCCCATGCGGTTGCTGTTGGGGGTGAGTGTCCACGCCGATTCCCAGAAGGCGGCCTGCGAGCCGGCCAGGAAATCGTCGTATTCAGGGCCGGGCAGCACGCGCATCACGGGCGTCTCGCCTTGCACGCGGCCGAAGGTCCAGCACGGCGCCTTCACGCCGACGGCCGCACCGCTGATATCCGGTGCGTGCGACAGGTCGGCCGGCAGCACGGACAGCCGGTCGCCGTCACGCAGCGGACGCCCCTCCAGGCCGCCGAAGCCGGCCTTCAGGTCGGTGCTGCGCGAGCCCATCATCTCGGGCACGTCGATCCCGCCGGCCACACACAGGTAGGCGCGCACGCCGCCCTGCGCCACGCGCAGCGTCAGCGTCTGGCCGCGCTGCACGGGAACGGCGTGCCAGGCATGGACGGGTGCCCCCTCGAGCGTGGCGCGGCAGTCCGCCCCGGTCAGGGCGACCAGCCCGTCGGCCAGGAAGCGCAGCGTGGCATTGCCCAGCGTGAACTCGATGCCGGCCGCATCGCTGCGATTGCCGACCAGCCGGTTGCCGACATACAGCGACAGCGGATCGAGCGCGCCCGACGTGCACACGCCGAAGCGGCGGTAGCCGGTGCGGCCGAGGTCCTGCACCGAGGCCAGCACGCCGGCCCGCACGATCTCGATCATGGCCTGCGCGGATGGGGACGTCGGCTGGCTCATACGCGCACCTTCGATGCGACAAAGCGGATACGGTCTCCGGGCGCCAGCAGCGTCGGCGGATCGCGCTCGGGCAGGAAAAGCGCCGCGTCCGTGCGGCCCAGCAGTTGCCAGCCACCGGGGGAGGCGGCCGGATAGATGCCGGTCTGCTCGCCGCCGATGCCGACCGACCCGGCCGGCACCGCCATGCGCGGCTCCGCGCGGCGCGGCGTGGCGAGCGACTTGTCGAGCCCGCCCATGTAGGCGAAGCCCGGCTGGAAGCCCAGGAAATAGACAATATACTCGGGCGCGGTATGGCGGCGCACCACCTCCGCGGGGCTCAGGCCCGTGTGGGCCGCCACGTCGCGCAGGTCCGGGCCGTCATCACCGCCGTAGGCGACTTCGATCTCGACCCGCTTGCCGTCGGCCATCAATGCGCGACTCTCTTCCCACGCTTCGCACAGCAGCGCGGCGAGCGCCTGCGCATCGGCCTGCGGCCCGAAGACGAGCGTCAGATTGTTCATGCCGGGCACCACATCGATGACGCCCGCCCACGTGGACGCACGCGCGGCCATCGCCCAGATGCGCTGCTGGCAAGTCAAGGTCGCCGGCGGCGGCGCTTCGCACAACAGCGCCAGTTCGCCCAGCCGGTGAATCGTGCACTGCAACTTAACCCCCGTTCGTCATGGGCCTCGCTCGGACCACATTGAGAAAGGCGCGCTGAATCCAAAGCGACACGTTAATAAAATATCGATAAATTCTATATAAGAAGTAACCCTTAGATCACCCGCAGTGCATGTCCGCCTGCTTTTGGTGCGATCCGGTGCCGTTCTCATAATAGGCAAGGCACTGTCCCGGATCGGCAGCGCGCTATGCCGGCGTCATCTCAAGCAATGGCGGCAGGCGCGCACGGTGCCGCGCCGCCGTTTTCAGTTGCCGTGCCCGGGCTGCGTGGCCCTCAGGCCAAGCCCCAGGGCCAGCACGGCACAGACCGCCATCATGCCCAGCAACGGTGCCGCGTCCTGCCCGATGGCAGCGACCACCGTGCCGGTGACCATGCCCAGGCCGAACTGCATGGCCCCCATCAGCGCGGACCCCGTGCCGGCACGGGCACCCTGTCCGGCCATGGCAAGCGCGCCCGTGTTGGGCGAAATGCAGCCGATCGAGGCGACGTAGCAGAACAGCGCCGCCAGCACCAGCGGCAGCGGCGTGAAACCGGCCGCGACCGCCACGGCCGCCGCCACGCTCGTGCCCACCGGGATCCACAGCGCGCGGCGCAGCACCCCGGCCGGCGAAAACCGGTGCACCAGCCGCACATTAATGCGCGAGGCGGCAATCATGCCCGCCGCGTTGCTGCCGAACACCCATGCGTACTGTGCCGGACTCAGTCCGTAATGGTCGATCAGCACAAACGGCGAGACGGTGATGTAGGCGAACATGCCCGACACGAACACCGCGCCGCACACCATAGGGGCGGCGTAATGGCGATCGCGCAGCAGCTCCCAGTAGTCGCGCAGCACGCGGCCGGCGGCCAGCGGACGCACGTGCGCCGGATCCAGCGACTCGCGCATCAGGAAATGCACCGCCGCCAGCGACAGCACGCCGAACGTCGCCAGCACCGCGAAGATCATCCGCCACGCAGTCACCTGCAGCACCGCCCCGCCGATCATCGGCGCCAGGATGGGCGCCACGCCCATCACCAGCATCAGCGTGGAATAGGCCTGCGCCGCACCGGCCGGATCCATCCGGTCACGCACGGCGGCGCGTGAGATCACCATGCCCGCGCAACCGCCGAAGCCCTGCACGGCGCGCAGCAGGGCCAGCGTCCCGGCGTCGGCGGCAAACGCGCAGCCGATCGACGCGGCCACGTACAGGGCCAGGCCGATGTAGAGCGGGGGCTTACGGCCGAAGCGGTCGCTGGCCGGGCCGTAGATCAGTTGGCCGATCGCCAGGCTGATCAGGAAGGCCGTGAGCGTGATCCCCGCCGCGGCCGACGACGTCTTGAGATCGCGCGCGATGGTCGGCAGGCTCGGCAGGTACATGTCGACCGACAGCGGGCCGATGGCGGTCAGCGCGCCCAGCAGCAGAAGCCAGCCGGGGATGGCGCCGCGCAAGCTGGGCAGACGGATGCGTCTGGAATCGGGAGCAGTCATGGGGGCGCGAGGGCGCAGCAGCGATCGCACCTGGAAACGGGCTGCAATCGCGCCGGAACAAACACTGCACTTTAGCGCAAAGCCCCATCGCACGCCGGCACCGTGCCGGTGCAAGCCAAGGCCCGCCGCGCCAGCGCAGGGAGCCGCGGCCCGCCTGGCTACCTCGGCATGACAAGCTGGCCCGTGCCGATTCCGGGTGCCGCGCGCGCGCCGGCCGGCCGCGACGGAATCCGGCACGCCCGGCACGGGATTTGCACGCCGACCGCCCTCGTGCGGGACGGGCGCGCTGGCGCCCGGACCGGGCGTCCGGCGGAAAGCCGGCAGCTATAATCGACCGTTGATGAAAGGCATCACATGCCGATGATGATTGGTGCGATGCGTCGGCGCGAATCTGCATCGTTGCCGCATGCGGTGAAGCGTCGTCAACACCCAGGACAAGACCGCTTCCGGGGCGCTTCGGGCTCGCGGCGAGCGGCACGGAAACCACGGGCCAACCTGTTGTGACACACCTTCCTCCACGCCTGTCGCTGACGGGCATGACCAAGCGGTACCCCAGCGTGGTCGCCAATGACAGCGTGAGCCTCACCGTCGCGCCGGGCGAGATCCACGCCGTGCTGGGCGAAAACGGCGCCGGCAAGTCGACGCTGATGAAGATCATCTTCGGTGCGGTGCAGCCCGATGCCGGCGAGATGCAGCTCGACGGCCGGCCGGTCGAGATCGCCAATCCGCACCAGGCGCGCGCGCTGGGCATCGCCATGGTGTTCCAGCATTTCTCGCTGTTCGATACCTTGACGGTGGCCGAGAACATCCTGCTCGGCCTGCCCGCCAATCATGGGGACCTGCGCGACCTGCGCGACGTGGCCGAACAGGTGCGCACCACCGGCGACCGGTACGGCCTGCCGCTGGAGCCGCATCGCCATGTGCATACGCTGTCCGTCGGCGAACGCCAGCGTGTGGAGATCGTGCGCGCGCTGCTCACGCGCCCGCGCCTGCTGATCCTCGACGAACCCACCTCCGTGCTGACGCCGCAGGCGGTCGAGAAGCTCTTCGTCACGCTGCGCCAGCTGGCGGCCGAAGGCACCAGCATCCTCTACATCAGCCACAAGCTCGACGAGATCCAGGCGCTGTGCCACGCCGCCACGGTGATGCGCGCGGGCAAGGTGACGGGCGCCTGCGATCCGCGCCGGGAGACCGCGTCGTCGCTCTCGCGCATGATGATTGGCGGCGAACCGCCGCGCGAGCTGCGCCCGCAGACCGCACCGGGCGAGGTCCGCATGGAAGTCGCCGGGCTGTCGCTGCCCAAATCCCACGCCTTTGCGACGGAGCTGCGCGACATCGCCCTGCAACTGCGCAGCGGCGAGATCGTCGGCATCGCGGGGGTGTCGGGCAACGGACAGCAGGAATTGCTGGCCGCCCTCTCTGGCGAAGACACCCGTGCCGCCGCGCAGACGGTGATGATCGACGGCGAGCCGGTCGCCAGGCTGGACCCGCGCGCGCGCCGCAAGCGCGGGCTGTCGTTCGTGCCGGAAGAGCGGCTCGGGCGCGGCGCGGTGCCATCGTTGTCGCTGGCGGCCAATACGCTGCTCACGCACCAGCGCGCGCCGCAGGTGCAAGGCGGCGTGCTGGGGCTGATCAACAAGAAAGCCGCCGCCGGGCTGGCTGCCGGCATCATCCAGCGCTTCGGCGTCAAGGCGGGCGGGCCGGATGCGCTGGCCAAGAGCCTGTCGGGCGGCAACCTGCAGAAATTCATCGTCGGCCGCGAAATCGAATGCGCGCCGCGCGTGCTGATCGTCGCGCAGCCCACCTGGGGCGTCGACGTGGGCGCGGCGGCACAGATCCACAACGAAATCCTCGCGCTCAAGGCCGCGGGATGCGCCATCCTGATCGTGTCGGAAGAACTCGACGAACTCTTTGCCCTGTGCGACCGCCTGCACGTGATCGCCAACGGGCGCCTGTCGCCCTCCACCCCCACGCACGCCACCGACCGTGAACGGATCGGCCTGTGGATGAGCGGCATGTGGGACAAGACCGCCGCCCCCGGCGCTGCGGCAACGACGGAGGTGGCCCATGGCTGAGCTCATGCACGGCAGCCGGCTGGCGCTGCCGATCTCGCTGGAGCTGCGCGCGCTGCCCTCGCGCACCATGGCCTACGCCTCGCCGCTGATCGCGCTGGCGCTGACCCTGGTGTTCGGCCTGCTGCTGTTCGCGCTGCTGGGCAAGGACCCGGTGGCCGGCATGCGCGTGTTCCTGATCGAGCCGCTGGCAACCAGGCGCGCCATCGGCGAGGTGCTGCTCAAGACCGTGCCGCTGGTGCTGTGCGCGCTGGGCCTGTCGGTGTGCTACCGCGCCAACGTGTGGAACATCGGCGCGGAAGGGCAGCTGATCGTCGGCGGCATTTTCGCGGCAGCGACCATCATCGCCTTCGATACGCCCACGCCGGCCATCCCGGGCGGTGCCGCCCTGCTGCTCGCCATCGTGGCCGGGCTGGTGGGCGGCATGCTGTGGGCAGGCATCACCGCCCTGCTGCGCGATCGCTTCCATGCCAACGAGATCCTGGTCTCGCTGATGCTGACCTACATCGCGCAGCTGTTGCTGCTGTACATGGTCAACGGCCCGCTGAAGGACCCGAACGGCATGAACTTCCCGCAGTCGATGGTGTTCGACAGCGCCTTCGTGCTGCCCACGCTGGTGGCCGGCACACGGCTGCACGTCGGCTTCCTCTTCATGCTGGCGATGGCCGCGGCGATGACGCTGTTCGTGTTCCGCAGCTTTGCCGGCTACCGGCTGCAGGTGGGCGGGCTGGCGCCGCAGGCGGCGCGCTACGCGGGCTTCTCGTCGCGCGCGGCGCTGTGGACGGCGCTGCTGGTGTCGGGCGGGCTGGCGGGCATCGCCGGCGCATTCGAGGTGGCGGGGCCGATCGGCCAGTTGCTGCCGTCGATCTCGCCCGGCTACGGCTTCGCCGCCATCGTGGTGGCCTTCGTCGGACGGCTGCACCCGGTCGGCACCGTGCTGGGGGCGATCGTGATGTCGCTGTTCTACATCGGCGGCGAGCTCGCGCAGTCGCGCCTGGGCCTGCCGTCCGCCATCACCGGAGTGTTCCAGGGCATGCTGCTGTTCTTCCTGCTGGCCTGCGACACCCTCGTCGAATACCGCCTGCGCTGGCGCGCGCACCGCTGATCCGGACCACGCCATGGAAAGTCTTGCTCCCCTGATCGCCGCGTCGATCAATGCCGGCACCCCGCTGCTGCTGGCCGCCCTGGGCCTGCTGATGAACGAACGCGCCGGCGTGCTGAACCTCGGCGCCGAGGGCATGATGCTGGTGGCCGCCGTGGTCGGCTTCATGGTCGGCTACCAGACCCAGCATCCGCTGCTGGGCTTCGCCGCCGGCGCGCTGGCCGGCATGGTGATGGCCGCCCTGTTCGCCTGGCTGGCGCTGGTGCTGGTGACCAACCAGGTCGCCACGGGCCTCGCCCTGTCGATCTTCGGCACCGGGCTGTCGGCCTTCATGGGCCAGCGCTTTGTCGGCATGTCGCTGCCGGCGCAGGCGTACGGCATTCCGGGGCTGAAATCGCTGCCGTTCGTCGGGCCTGCGCTGTTCGGCCACCACTGGATGGTGTACTTCAGCTTCCTGCTGTGCGGCGCCATCGCGTGGTTCCTGTTCAGGACGCGCGCGGGCCTGACGCTGCGCGCGATCGGCGAATCGCCGGAATCGGCCCACGCGCTGGGCTATCCTGTGCGCACCATCCGCGTCGGCGCGCTGCTGTTCGGCGGTGCATGCTGCGGGCTGGCCGGCGCCTACCTGTCGCTGATCTACACGCCGATGTGGGTGGAGAACATGGTGGCCGGCCGCGGCTGGATCGCGCTGGCGCTGACCACCTTCGCCACCTGGCGCCCGTTGCGCATCCTGTTCGGCGCGCTGCTGTTCGGCGGGGTGACGATCCTGCAGTTCTACCTGCAGGGCATGGGCGTATCGGTGCCGTCGCAGATCCTGTCGATGGCGCCGTTCGCGGCAACCATCGTCGTGCTGGCCGTCATCTCGCGCAATCCGGACTGGATCCGGCTGAACATGCCCGCGTCGCTGGGCAAGCCGTTCCGCCCCGGCTCCGCCTGAGCCTGCGCCATCTTCCTTCGCGTCATCCCGCACAACCGAGCCACACCACACAAGAGGAGCAATCGATGAACGTTACCCGCAGGATCATGCTGGCCGCCATGGCCGCCCTAGCGTCGGCCGGCGCCCTGGCCCTCTCGGGCTGCGGCAAGTCCAACGAGGCCGACAAAACCGCCGCGCCCACCGCCTCGGCGCCTGCCGCCGCTGCGTCCGCCCCGGCCGCGGCCGGGCCGCTGAAGGTCGCGTTCGTCTACGTCGGCCCGGTCGGCGACGCGGGCTGGACCTTCTCCCACGACATGGGCCGCAAGGAAGTCGAGGCCAAGTTCGGCGACAAGGTGAAGACCACCTTCATCGAAAGCGTGCCCGAGAGCGCGGCCGACGCCGAGCGCGTGTTCCGCGACCTCGCCACCCAGGGCTACAAAGTCATCTTCGGCACCAGCTTCGGCTTCATGGAGTCGATGCTCAAGGTCGCCAAGGAATTCCCGGACGTGAAATTCGAGCACGCCACCGGCTTCAAGACCGCCGACAACCTGGCCCAGTACGACGTGCGCACCTACGAAGGCGCCTACCTGGCGGGCGTGGTGGCCGGCAAGATGAGCAAGTCGGGCAAACTGGGCGTCGTGGGTTCGGTGCCGATTCCCGAGGTGATCCGTAATATCGACGCGTTCACGCTGGGCGCGCGCAGCGTCAACCCGAAGGCCACCACCCGCGTGGTGTGGGTCAACAAGTGGTTCGATCCGGGCAAGGAACGCGAAGCCGCCACCACCCTGATCGGCCAGGGCGTCGACGTGCTGATGCAGAACACCGACTCCGCCGCCGTGGTGCAGACCGCGCAGGAAAAAGGCGTCTACGCGATCGGCTGGGACAGCGACATGAGCAAGTTCGGCGACAAGGCCCACCTGGCCGCCTCGATGAACAAGTGGGGCGTGTACTACACCAAGGTCGTCGGCGACGTGCTCGACAACAAGTGGAAATCCGGCTCGACCTGGTGGGGCCTGAAGGAAGGCGCGATCGACCTGGGCGCGTTCAACCCGGTGGTGCCGGAAGACGTCAAGGCGCTGGTCGAAAACAAGAAGAAGGGCGTGATCGACGGCTCCGCTCCGATCTGGAAAGGCCCGATCAAGGACAACACCGGCCAGGAAGTGCTGCCCGCCGGCAAGGTCGCCGACGACGGCTTCCTGCACGGCATCAAGTTCTACGTGGAAGGCGTGGAGGGCAAGATCCCGGGCTGATCCGCATCCGCCCGATCACCCAGCCGGCCGCTCGCGAGCGGGCCGGCTTTTTTGTCCGTGTCAGTACTTATAGAAGGGCTTGGCGTTGACGTAATACTCCACGAACGTCCAGGGCGACGACGCGACCCCAGGCTCTCGGGACAGCGTCACCTGCTCCGTGTACAGGAGGTCGGGCGCCCCCGCGAAGATGGAATCGTAGATCGCGATCACATACTCGCCCCCCGGGAGATTGGGCAGCATGCGGAATCCGCCTTCGACGCCCTGGACCGACCGTGCCTTCAAGGCACCGAGCGAGCCCCGGTTCGAGGCGACGCGATCGGAAAACGCCACGCCGTTCGGATACCTGGCGTGGGTCACGCTGCCGGCCCGCTGGTAGAGCCCCTGCAAATAGCGGGCATCGCGGACACCCACGTCGATTTCCTTCAGGATCTGCTCGGCCGCCGTGCGCACCGCGGCGCGATCACGGTCGTCCAGCCAGAACAGGAATTCCTTCTGCCCCATCACCTCGGCCGCCCGCGAGGCCGGCAGGCCCAGGCCCGCCATGCCCGCCAGCGAAACGCCGGCCGCCCATCTGAATGCATCGCGCCTTTTCATGATCGCCCCGGAAGTCGCAAGACTCATTTCACCCGCAGCGGGCCGACCCGCTCCGGATCCTTCACGCTCACCAGAATTTCATACCCCGACTTCACCTGGATCGACAGGACACGCGGCCCCGTGATGGCCGCGAAGATCCGGCGCTTGTCGGACCCGACGTACCAGCCGGACTGATAGCCGGGCAGGCTGAAGCCATTGGTCCGGAGCTTGGGCCTGCGCTCCGGATGCTGGGCAAGATCGATGATCGTCGGCTCGCCGGCCAGTTCGGATAGCGGCACCTTGACCTCGTAGAAGCTGCTCCTGACGGTCAACACGCCATCGGCCACCCCGAAAAAGGCCCGCTGCATGAACACCAGCAGCACCGCGAAGGTCACCAGCAACACCCCGACGATCGCGGTGGACACGCGATACCCGGCGCCACCTTTCGCGTAGGCATTGGCCACCACCAGCACCACGGCCGGCACGCAGACCACGAGCAGGAACAGCACCAGCGCGGCTCTCCCATCGGGCCGCAACACTTCCACGTTTTCCACCCAACCCTCCATCAAATGAGTGCCGCGGCGCGCAGCGAGATGTTCTGCATCGCCTCGACAACGGATTGCCTCGTCGCCGCGGGAATGGTCAGGACGCCCATCTTCTCGGCCGCGGCGACAAAGGCGTCCACCTCGTCCCGGACGAGTTGCCGATTGGTTTCCAGCAGAAACTGATCCTGATTCAAGAGCCTCGCCACCCGCGCGGTCTGCTGCGCGCTGGCGAAATAGGCCGGATCCAGTGCGAGCATGCGCTTTGCCAACAGCGCGCGCTCCGCGAAGGCGTGCTCGACGGCCCGCTGTGCTTCCGACCGCGAGGTGCCTTTCGAGATCGGCGCCGTCACCGGCCCCGCGAACAGCGCATCGGATGACGTTCGGCACGTGTTGCCTCCGCTCGCGACCACGGCCATGGCCACCGCGACCGACACATAGACGCCCGCCAGGATGGCGACCGTCACCGTGGTCGCGACCGACACATAGGTCACCACGATCGCCGCGATGGCCACCGGCACGGCCGCCACGGCAACCTGGTCGATGCTCGGGGCGAGTTGGCTGTAGATGAATTTCAGTTCCTCGTCCACCGCCAGCGCGCTGATGCCCAGGAGGTCACTGGATCGCACCTCCGCGCCGCCGCGGCGAAGCACCGTCCGGCTGGTGCGCAGGACTTCCAGCACGCGCTTCTTGAGCACGGATGGCGGCCCGGAGCGGATGACCGCCAGCCGCGAGAGCTCACCCAGGAAACCGGCATAGTCGCCACGGATCGAGGCGGCCAGCACCTGTTCGTCGCAGATCGCCAGCAGGAGCCGGATCTCCTGGTCCCGCGCCCCGAGCACGCTTTCCGGAATCCCGTGCGTCTTCAGATACGCTGCCGGATCGCGCTGGAACCGCGCCTTCTCGTCGGCGTTCGTCAGCACCCGCTCCCACACCCCGCCGAACGAAGCCAGGGCACCGGAAATGGCGGGCGGCAGCTGGTCCGCATCCAGCACGAGATGCAGAGGGTCGCTCGGATACGCGCTTTTTGCGAGACCGATGCTGGCCGGCGTTCCGTAAAGGCTCGTGCCGGAGGCGGCCCCCGGGAGACCGACCATCCCCGCAATCGCACCCAGTATCCGTCTGCGCTTCATGAATGCGCCCTCCCGCTCGCCAGCGTTTTCTCGTATTGGCGGAATGCGATCCGCAAGTTGAACCGCGAAACGACATCGGGGACGAATTCGTGATACCGGTCCCGCAGCGCCCGCTTCACATCCGGGTGCTGGTGCAGGATCGCGCAGGCCTGGCAGATGTGATGGACACCGCTGAGCTCATCATTGATGTCCTCGCCGAACAGCTTCCGGAGGATTTCTCCAGGGCCGTCCATGTGGATCCAGATCTTCAGGAAATCCCGGAACGTGTCCTCGAACAGATCGCCCATGGAGCGGCTCCCGAGGCTTCCGACCTTGAGCTCCGCGATGTGCTCGAACGTCAGGCCGCAGCAGACCGCCAACTCCTCGCGCGGCGTGACCACGAGGTTATGGAAGATCTGCGAACACCCTTCCGTCAGCGCCGCGAGCCCGGCCGGCTTGCCGCGCTCCACATACCGATCGTTGAACGGCATCCAGCTATTGCATTGCAGCGAGAACTTCAACGGCTTGGATCTCAGCGCCGCCTGAAACACGCCGCTCTGCGTGGCCTGCGCAAAGCAATCCGATGTCTGCGAATCCCGCTCGACCGTCACCAGCGTGAAGATGTCCCGACCGACCAGGGCTTCGACCGCATGCTCGACCGCCGCAAACGGCACCCATCGCTGGTGGTCCGTGCCCGTGCTGATATTGACCTCCGAAACGCCGCACGACTGCAGCCTGTCGGCGACGGCCTGCGCATGTGCCGGCTTCCTGCCCCAGAAGGCATTCGTCACGCAGCGGGTCAGCAGCCCCTTCTTCGAAGCGTGCTCCAGCGCCGCGTACAGGTCGTCCTTCAGCAGAAAGACCTCCCCGCCGCTGAACACGATCAGCTTCAGGTTTTCGAAATGGTCGACCGCCGCATCGATACTGCGCTTGATGTCATCCAGCGACAGCCTCGTCTTGATTCTCGGATTCGATTCGAAACAGCACTGCTCGCACTGCGCATTGCAGCGGTACGTTGGAATGATGGTCAACGAGTCGGGGAAGACGGACAGCACGCCCCGATCGATGTAGTCCGGAATCGCCATCGCCTCAGTGCCCCTCGGTGCGTTGCCCGTTCGCCAGGCAACGGACGACCAGCTTTGCATCCAGCGCGATCTGGCCAAACTCCATCGTTCTCGCGGACGGGAGGTGGTAATACAGCGGGTAGTCCTCTTCCCGCCGGTCCGGCGAGCGCACCCAATAGAAGGCGGCATCGCCGTGCCCGGTCTGCGCACTGGCGCGGTAGCAGGCCATCTCTTGCGCATCGGGAAGCCAGCAGACGGTCGGCCGCAAGGCAGCCAGCTTCGCGGCGATGTCCGGTTTCGCCACCAGGCCCTCGAACGCCCGCCACGCCAGCCCGTCTTGTGCGGGCGCCCCGGCATCGCCCCGGCAGTCGATCGCCGACGTCGTTTGGCAATGCGTCGAAACCCACGCGATCAGGATGCAACGCCGCCAAATCAATGTGATCTCCCCCAATTCAATTCATCATAGATATGAGAGGAGCCATCCATTGTCAAAATTCGCTGAGCCCGAACGAACGCTGACGGGCGACGAGGATGATGTGGAAGGCAAGCTGCCGGGCGGATCCAACCGCGTTTGAACAAGATGCCGGCCGCTCGCGGGAGGGCCGGACTCTTGCATGACGCATGGCTGTCGACCCTATGCAGGAAGGACGGTAGCGCCCCGCGCACGAAGACTGCGGCGGTCTTTTCGTAGTACGTCAAGAAGACGATCGCGCGTCTCCCGAATATGCGCCTCAACCAGTGCGGCCGCGTGATCGATGTCGCCTTTCCGTAGGGCGCCGATGATGGTTCGATGCTCGTCCCATCCGTGGTGGTCGGGGGTGCTCTCCAGCCACCGGACCCGCTGTAGCCGAGTCAACGCATCACCGAGGCCCCGGCTGATGAACGCGTTATGCGCAATGCCGGCGATCCACAGGTGGAACTGGCGGCCTGCGGCTTCAAACTGCTCGGGTGTTGCGTTCGGCATAGCCGCGTCCAGTACCGACTCGATCTCCAGGAAGTCGGCATCGGCTATATCGCGTCCACCCAAGCGTACTGCCGCGACTTCAAGCACTTCCCGATAAATAAAGGCTATGTCTGAATAAACTGTTGCGACTTCACTGTGTCAAACGGATGTTGGATGACGGATGGCAGGCAAATGAAGGCGGCAGAGTTTCAACGGTGGTTGGCAAAGCTGGCGACGCTCACGGCACATCAGCGCGAGTCGGTTGAGCAACAACTGCGCTGCGGCGACCCGCGTCGGGCCACGGAACGCCTGATTGCGCAATTGAGCGGTCCGGTCGAACGTTGCCCGCATTGCGGGCATGCCGAGGTGGGGCCGTGGGGCAGCAGTGGCGGTCTGGAGCGTTATCGCTGCAAAGGCTGCAGCAAGACCTTCAACGCCCTCACTGGGACGCCGCTGGCCCGGTTGCGTCACCGTGAGCAATGGCAGACCTTCATGCTGGCCCTGATTGAGGGCCAGTCGGTTCGCCAGGCAGCCGAGCGATGTGGGGTAGATAAGAACACCGCCTTTCTGTGGCGCCATCGCTTCCTGCGGCTTCCTGCCGAACAGAAAGCCAAGCGCGAGAGCGGTATCGTCGAGGCCGACGAAACCTATTTCCTGGAGTCGTTCAAAGGCAGCCGCCAGTTGCCTCGTGCGCCACGCAAGCGTGGCGGCAAAGCTGCCAAACGGGGCTTATCGGCAGAGCAGATTCCTGTGCTGATTGCGCGTGACCGCGTAGGCGAGACGGTCGACTTCGTCCTACCCAAGGCCGACAAGAAGCATATTGGCGCTGTCCTGAAGCCCTTGCTGGCGGAAGACGCCATCCTTTGCACCGACGGTGGCGGTTCGGGCGTGTATGCCGCCGTAGCGCGCGAGCACAAGTTGACCCATCGCTTCGTCAATGTACGTGCCGGCATCAAGGTCGTCGGCAAGGTCTATCACGTGCAAAACGTGAACGCCTACGCCAGTCGTCTCAAGGGGTGGATGCGCCGATTCCACGGGGTCGCCACCAAGTACCTGCCCAACTATCTGGGCTGGCGCCGCATGCTGGAACGCTCAGGCGGCGCCATCTCCCCGCCGCTATGCATCGCGCTCAGCTTGGGCAGAGCGCGACCTCAACAGTTTATTCAGACATAGCCTAAATAAAAAGCTGCTCGATCTCTTCAAGATTGATCGGCGGCACAGTCCATCCACGCTCCGCTCGGCTGACGAGTCCTTCCGCTTCCAGGCGAAACAGCGCCGTTCGGATCGAACTCCGCGATGCGCCCGTTTGTCCCTCGAGCCACCGCTCGGTAAGCCGTTCGCCTGGGCCGATTTCCATGTCGAGGATCATGCGGCGAAGCCGCTCCTCGGTCTGCTGTATCACCGTCATTCTCTTCCTCTGATTGACAGTCTTCGGATCAATCCGTAGAGCATACCGAATTGGTATACCAACTTGGCGCTACAAGTTCAACGCCAGTTTTCAGGATCGAGTCCGATGGTGCAAGTCAGCATGGATGAACAATCTGTCGGTCAGTGGCGTCGGAATCTCGCCGTCTGCTTCTTCGGCGCCTTCGCGACCGTCTTCGCGATGACGCTGATCCTGCCGTTCCTGCCCGTCTACGTCGGTCAACTCGGTGTGGCAGGCCATGCGGCCGTCGTACAGTGGTCAGGCATCGCCTACAGCGCAACCTTTGTGACCGCCGGATTGGTCGCGCCGATCTGGGGCATGCTCGGGGATCGCTACGGCCGCAAACCCATGCTGGTCCGTGCCAGCCTCGGCATGGCGCTCACCATGTCGTTGATGGGCCTCGCTACCGATATCTGGCAGTTCGTCGGGCTGCGGTTGCTGGCCGGCATTGCTGGCGGCTATTCGTCCGGCGCCACCATCCTGATCGCGGTACAGGCACCCAAGGCCCGATCCGCCTGGGCGCTCGGCCTGTTGTCGTCCGGCGTCATGGCCGGCAATCTGTTGGGCCCGCTGGCCGGCGGTTCCCTGCCGCCGTTGATCGGCATCCGGGCCACCTTTTGGGGGGCCGGCGTGCTGATCTTCATCGCCTTCCTCGCGACGCTTGTGCTGCTGCGCGAGACTCCGGGCACAGCAGCCGCATCCGTTGCCAAAGGGCGCCCCAAGGGCGGATGGCCACAGATGCCCCGCAAGGGCGTGGTCGTTGCCATGCTGGCGACCGGCCTATTGCTGATGATCGCCAACATGTCGATCGAGCCGATCATCACCGTCTACGTCGAATCCCTGATCAGCGATCCGAAGCAAGTAACGTTTCTCTCCGGTCTCGTCATGTCGGCCGCGGCCCTGGGCAGCATCATTTCTGCCTCGCAGTCAGGAAAGGTGGCTGATCAGATCGGACACTCGACCGTCATCATTCTGGCCCTCAGCGTTGCGGGCCTGTTACTCATCCCACAAGCCTTCGTGACCGCCGGCTGGCAGCTCGTTGCGCTGCGCTTTCTGATGGGACTTGCCCTTGGAGGGCTGCTCCCCTGCATCGCCGCCGTCATCCGTCACAACGTCCCCGACCATGATGTCGGTGCTGCGATGGGCTGGTCACTGTCCTCGCAATTTGCCGGGCAGGTAGCCGGCCCGCTGATCGGCGGATTTGTCGGTGGGCAATTCGGTATGCGCGCTGTTTTTCTTGGAACAAGCCTGCTGATGCTGCTCGGCGCCGCTTTCAATTGGCGCGTGGTCGGCTTCTTTCGCCGCGGGTAATTCTTCCCTCTTTTAAAAGGCGCCCCATATGTCCAATCCCATTTCCGTCGAGCCGCAGAAGACTGCCTTGCTGCTAATGGATTTTCAGGAATTTGCCCTGAAAAATTTCCTGACCGGAACGGTTGCAGCCGATGTTGTGGAACACGCCTCCAGACTGCTCGCTGCCGCGCGGACGGCAGGCGTATTCGTGGTGCATGTCACGGTTAACTTTCGGCGCGGTTATCCCGAAATCAGTCCGCGCAACAAGCTGTTCTGCTGGCTTCGGGACAGCGGCCTGATCGAACCCGGCAGCAATGGGACCGCGATCAATGCGGCACTCTTGCCGACGGAGCAGGAGCCCGTCATTGCCAAACACCGAATCGGCGCCTTCATGGGAACGGATCTCGATAGGCTTTTGCGGGCTCGTGGGATCGAAACCCTCATCTGCGCAGGCGCCACCACATCGGGGGCCGTCCTTTCGACTGTGCGCCAGGCATTTGATCTGGACTACGAATTGATCGTCGTACGGGATGGATGTGCGGATACCGACAACGAAGTGCACGACTTCCTGATCGACAAGATCATTTCACATCATGCTGCGATTACACGCACCGACGACATTGAGCAGGTGCTCAATCAACCGGCCTAGGGTCTGTCATCAAATAGTCCAGATCACAGCGGAGGCCAGATGGATGGCGCCGAGGAAAGCGGCGGCAGTCTTATCGTAGCGAGTGGCAATGGCCCGGTATTGCTTGAGCTTGGCGAAGAAGTTCTCGACGAGGTGGCGAGCTTTGTACAGGTGCGCATCGTATTCGCGCTGCACCTTGCGAGTTCGAATGCTGGGGATGACGACCGCCTTGCCGGCCTGCAGTAACGGCTCAACGACGCGCTGTTGTGCGTCGTAGCCCTTGTCTGCGATGACCGTCTGCGCTTCGGTGTCCTTGAGCAAGACGTCGGCACCCTTCAGATCCGAGGCTTGCCCAGGCGTCAGATACAAGCCCGTGGGATTGCCCAGCGCATCCACGGTTGCGTGGATCTTGGTGCTCAGGCCTCCTCGGCTGCGCCCGATGGCTTGTGAAGCGCCCCCCCTTTTCCTCCAGCGCTGTGCTGATGGGCTCGCACGATCGTAGCGTCAATCATGGCGTATTCGTTATCTGCGTGTTGAGCCAGCGCTTCGAAGACCCGCTGCCACACTCCGCGCCGACTCCAGCGCATATGGCGTAAATGCACTACCCGAAAGTCACCAAAGCGTTCGGGGAGATCGCGCCAGGCAATGCCAGCACGGTAGCGATAGAGCACGGCATCCACAAACAATCGATTGTCCTTCGCTGGCGCTCCCACATGGCCGCGCCTACCAGGCAGCAATTCTTGTATGCGCTCCCATTGCGCGTCTGTCAGGGCGTATCTGCGAGTCATACACTTCTAACGCTCATCGCGGGAATTCGATGACAGGCCCTAGGCGGTCATCAGCGGTCCGGCTCGCCAGGGGGCAACGACAGAGAGAGCCTTCGTCAGCGCAAGCAGTGTCCGCAGTGCTGTCGCACCGTTACGACACTTCGCTTCAGCGCCAGCCAGCCAGAAGTGCTCACGCGGATAATCCTAAATCAGACGCATCAACCGATGCACCTGAATATTTCTGCGCGTTAATTTCGTCGCAAAAAACGAGGACAGTAATGTTTCGCAAGATCATCGTCTCAGCAGCCGCCGCAATTGCCTTTCCTCTCCCCACACTTGCTGCTGACTTCGCTTTTCAGCCGGGCACTTCTATCAAGGGACACTCTGTCGCACAGTTGTCGACGGAGTGGTGGCAGTGGGCCATGTCGACCCCATCCGAAGTGAATCCACTACGCGATCCGACAGGGGCAAACTGCGGCACTGCCCAACAAGGCGCAGCCTGGTTTCTGGCAGGGGGCTTCGGATCATCAAAGATTCGAAGGTCTTGTGTCGTACCAGCAAACAAACCTTTGTTCTTTCCTGTGGTCAATATGTTGTACTACCCAGCCAAGGGAAATGATACGTACACCTACGAACAAGCAAAAGCATCAGCTGCCCTCAACAATGAGTCCGCAGTGGATCTATTTGTAGAGTTGAATGGCGTAGCTCTTGAGAATGTCAAAAAATATCGTGTCGCTAGCGAAAAATGCTTTGACGTCTTCGAGCGCATTCAGCCAGATCAGCGTCCATATGGGGCCTACCCCTCTGCATCAGATGGATACTGGGTTCTGTTAAAGCCACTCCAACGCGGACGCTACACGCTCAAGTTCGGCGGCCGATACAATCAAGAGTCCACCGATTACGGTCATATGATTCAGGATATCGAGTACGAACTCATTGCTCAGTGATGACGCTGTCGCCGGTTCGCAGCAGAACCCGGTGAGGCAGGTGAAGGTTGATCACTCACAGTATCCGCTCGATGTACGCTCATGGTTGCGGATTCAACCGGTCGATGCAACACCGCCTCTGCTCACGCAGCCTGTAGGGTCTTGCATCGACCGGTTAAATCCGAAACCCGTAAGGGCATCGCCTTATACACAAGTCCGCGCCCAATCGCCGGCGCCGGCAGGTTAATTGAGGAAGGCCAAGGCTTGTAAGCCGGCGCCACCTCGCGTTTACTCTCGCTTTTTGCGTGAACGCCTTGGCCCTGGAAGCCCCCTGCTGGACGGAAGCTGAATTTCCCGACCTCGACCTTGGCGACGCGCGCCTGAACAAGCGAGCGAGGACCTTGATGGAACGATTGGCGGCCAAGCCGACGGCCGGCGTGCCGCAGGCATGCCGGAGCTGGGGCGAGACGATTGCGGCGTATCGCTTCTTCGACAACGACGAGGTCGAGTGGGAAGCGATCCTGGAGCCGCACTGGCGGCAGACCGAACGGCGCATGGCAGCGCACCCGGTCGTGCTGTGCCTGCAGGACACCACGGAGCTGGACTTCAATGCTCGGCGGGTGACCGGGCTTGGGCCGCTGTCCTACGAGGCGCAGCGCGGAATGTACCTGCACCCGACCTACGCGGTGACACCCGGGCGCGTGCCCCTGGGCGTGCTCGATGCGTGGATGTGGGCGCGTGAGCCCAAGGACGCGCAAGGCAAGCGCGGCGGCATGAAGGAGAGTCGGCGCTGGATCGAAGGTTACGGGCGCGTGGCCGAAACCGCGTCGAGCCTGCCGCACACGCGCCTGGTGTATGTGGCCGATCGCGAAGCGGACATGATCGCGCTGATGGTGCGCGCGCAGGAGTTGGGCACGCCGGCGGACTGGCTGATTCGCTCGACCCATGATCGCGCGCTGCCCGAAGGAGCCAAGCTGTGGGCCACGGCCAGCGAGGGTGAGGCGCTCGGCGAGATTGCCTTCACGATGGGCTCGCGCCATGGCGTGCGCGCACGCCCGGTGCGCCAGCACGTGTGGCTGCGGCGCATCGAGTTGCCGGCGGGCGACGGCCGCAGCGTGGCGGCGACGTGCCTGGTGGCACGCGAGTTCGACGCGCCGGCCGGTGTCAAGCCGATCGAATGGCGCTTGCTGACCAACCGCGAAGCCACGACTTTGGCGCAAGCCATCGAGTTGATCGACTGGTATCGGGCGCGTTGGGAAATCGAGATCCTGTTCAACGTGCTGAAGAACGGTTGCCGCGTCGAGGCATTGCAGTTGGGCGCCATCGAGCGGCTCGAACGTGCTCTGGCGATGTTCCTGGTCGTGGCTTGGCGAATTGGCTACCTGATGCGCAAGGGGCGCGCCTGCCCCGATCTGGATGCCGAACTGTTCTTCGATCCTGACGAGATTCGCGGCGCGTACTTGCTCACCGGGCTCAAGCAGCCCGCCAAGCCAAAGCTCAATGAGGTGCTGCGCCTGATCGCGCGCCTGGGCGGCTTTCTCGCTCGCAAGGGCGATGGCGAACCGGGCGCGAAAGCTATCTGGCTCGGACTCAAAGAGGTTCATGTCGCTGCAAAAACCTTGCGGGCATTACGGGCGGGCGCAAGTGCGGACTGTTGTGTATAAGCCGATGCCTTAGGCTTTGTCGGCAATCACTGTTTGGGCTTTGCTGCCTGGGAGCAAAGCATCGGCACCCTCAAGATCATGAGCCTGTCCGGCAGTGAGATGGAACCCGGTGGGATTACCCAGAGCATCCGTGGTGGCGTGAATCTTGGTGCTCAAGCCTCCTCGGCTGCGTCCGATCGCCTGGGGCTGCCCCCTTTTGACCCGGCGCTGTGCTGGTGCGCGCGCACGATGGTCGAATCGATCATGCCCCACTCGTTGTCGGCATCCTGGGCCAGTGCCTGAAACACACGCTGCCATACGCCCGAGCGGCTCCAGCGTGAATGTCGAAGATGGATTACGCGAAAGTCGCCAAAGCGCTCGGGCAGATCGCGCCAGGGAATGCCAGCGCGGTAGCGATAGAGGACGCTCTCGACAAACAGGCGGTTGTCCGCGGCCGGCCGCCCTACGTGCCCGGCCCCACCTGGAAGAAGGTCTTTGATGCGCTCCCATTGAGCGTCTGTCAGAGCGTATCGACGTGTCATGCCCCCTCAAACGGGGCAGCATCAGGATTTGATGACACGCCCTAATCGGGCGCATTTAGCGATTCGTCATCCTCGCGGTTTCCCGACCGCTATGGAAGAACTGCATTTCGTCCGCTTCCCCAAGCTGATACGATGGTCTGCTGGCGTCACGCCCATGTGACGTCGGCTCTTCATGAAGGAGCCTGCCATGTTCGGACGCCTCTTCCGCCTGTGGAGCGTAGTGCGCAACGACGTGCGCCTGCTGTGGTTTGCGCTGCGCCATCCGCAGGCGCCGTGGTGGCTGATGCCGGCCGCGCTGCTGCTGGTCGGCTATGTGGTCTCGCCCATCGACCTGATCCCGGACGTGATCCCGGTGATCGGCTGGGTGGACGACATCGTGCTGGTGCCGCTGGCGCTGCATGCGCTGCTGCGCGCCCTGCCCGAACGCGTGCGCGAGGATGCACGCTTTGCCGCCGCCCGGCGCGTGCGGCCGAGCGGACGGTAGCCGTCAGCCGGCGACCTACGGCAAGAGGATCGTCGAACCGGTCGTCTTGCGCGATTCCAGGTCGCGGTGCGCCTGCGCCGCATCGGCCAGTGCGTAGCGCTGGCGGATCTCGATCTTCACCTTGCCGCTGGCCACCACGTCGAACAGCTCGGCGGCCATCGGCTCCAGCAGCGCACGCTGTGCCGTGTAGGTCATCAGCGTCGGGCGCGTCAGCTTGAGCGAGCCCTTGGCGCTCAGCACGCCGAGGTCGAACGGCGGCACCGGGCCGGACGCGCTGCCATAGCTCACCATCATGCCGCGCGGCGCGAGGCAGTCCAGCGAGCCCGAGAAGGTGTCCTTGCCGATGCCGTCGTAGACCACGGGCACGCCCTTGCCGCCGGTGATCTCGCGCACGCGCTCGGTGAAGTTCTCGCGCGTATAGACGATGGTGTGGTCGCAGCCGTGCGCGCGGGCCAGTTCCGCCTTGGCGTCGCTGCCGACGGTGCCGATCACGGTGGCGCCCAGCGCCTTGAGCCACTGGCAGGCGATCAGGCCCACGCCGCCGGCCGCCGCGTGGAACAGCACGGTGTCGCCCGGCTGCACGCGGTAGCTGTCGCGCAGCAGGTATTGCGTGGTCAGGCCCTGCAGCATCATCGCCGCGCCGGTTTCGAAATCGATGGCGTCGGGCAGGCGCACCAGGATGTCGGCCGGCATGGTGCGCACCTCGGCATAGGCGCCGGTCGGACGGCCGGCGTAGGCCACGCGGTCGCCGGGCTTGACGTGCGCCACGCCCTCGCCCACCGCCTCCACCACACCCGCGGCCTCCATGCCGATGCCGCCCGGCAGCGGCTGCGGATACAGGCCGCTGCGGAAGTACACGTCGATATAGTTCAGGCCGATGGCGTGCTGCCGGACACGCGCCTCGCCAGGACCGGGCGCGGGCACGTCGACATCGACGAGCTGCATCACCTCGGGACCGCCGGTTTCAAAGATGCGGATGGCTTTCGTCATGCGTGGATCTCCTTGGGATCGGGTTGTGCCAGGCTCAGGGCGACCATCACCAGGTCGGCCGTCGCCAGGTTGGTGGCGCAGGGAATGTTATGGACATCGCAGGCGCGGACCAGCGCGTTGATGTCGGGTTCGTGCGGTTGCGGCGTCATCGGGTCGCGCAGAAAGATGACGACGTCGACACGGCCTTCGGCCAGTTGCGCGCCGATCTGCAGGTCGCCGCCCCATGGGCCGGACAGCATGCGCTGCACGTTCAGGCCGACTTCGTTCTGCAGCCGGCCGCCGGTGGTGCCGGTGGCCAGCAGCTCGCACTCCGACAGGAAGGCCCGGTGCGTCTGCGCGAAGGCGATCATGTCGTCCTTCTTGTGGTCGTGCGCGATCAGGGCGATGCGACGGCGCTTGGGCAAGGGACCTTCGGGCGTGATGGTGGTCATGGTCGTGGGCTCAGAACGTTCCAGGGTAGGCGCCGCCATCCAGCAGGATGTTCTGCGCGTTCAGGTAGCCGGCCTGCCGGCTGCACAGGAATGCGCACACGGCACCGAACTCGGCCGGCTGGCCGAAACGCCGGGCCGGGTTGCCCTGGCGCCTGCGCTCGTAATGTTCCTCGGCGCTGATGCCGGCGGCCTTGGCGCCGGCCGCCAATGTGTTGGTCAAGCGCTCGGTCTCGAAGGGGCCGGGCAGCAGATTGTTGACGGTCACGCCATGCCTGGCCACTTCGCGCGCCAAGCCGGCCACGAAACCGGTCAACCCCGAGCGCGCCCCGTTGGACAGGCCCAGCACATCGATCGGCGCCTTCACCGCGCTGCTGGTGATATTGACGATGCGGCCCCAGCCGCGTTCGATCATCGCATCGACCGTCGCCTTGATCAGTTCGATGGGCGTGAGCATGTTGGCGTCGAGCGCGGCGAGCCACGCTTCGCGGTCCCAGTCGCGGAAGTTGCCCGGCGGCGGGCCGCCCGCGTTGGTGACGAGGATGTCGGGCGAGCTGCCCAGGCGCTGGCAGGCGAGCAGTGCTTCGGCGCGGCCTTCCGGCGTGGTGATGTCGGCCGCCACCGCCTCGACGCGCACGCCATGCGCGCCACGAATGCGCCCGGCCGCCGCCAGCAGCGCCTCGGCGCCGCGCGCGACGATCACCACGTCCACGCCCTCGGCCGCCAGCGCATCGGCACAGGCGAAGCCCAGTCCCTTGCTCGCGCCGCAGACCAATGCGCGCTTGCCCTTCAAGCCCAGATCCATGCCCGTTGCCTCCTCGACTCCGTTCGATTACGCGCCGCGCCGCGACAGCAGCGCCATCCCGGCCAGCACCAGCACGCTGCCGCCGATCTGCCACAACGTGATCGGCTCGCCCAGCAGCCACCAGCCCAGCAGCAGCGTCGACACCGGCCCGATCATGCCCGCCTGCGACGCTACCGGCGCGCCCACGCGCGCCACCGCCACCATCGTCAGCGTGACGGGCGCCACCGTGCAGAACACCGAGTTGATGGCCGACAGCCCGTAGACCTGCCACGGCAGCACCAGCGCCGACACCGGCCGCAGCACGAGAAACTGGACGATGCACGCCACCGTCGACACGCACATCGCATACGCCACCAGCCGCATTGAGCCGACACGCTTGACCAGCTCGCCGCTGGCCAGCAGGTAGAGGCCGTAGCTGATCGCGCTGGCCAGCACCAGGCCGGCGCCGAGCCAGACATGACGGCCGCCCAGGTTCAGGTCGTGCGCGAACACCAGCACGATGCCCGCGTAGGCGATCGCCATCGACAGCCACTGCAGGCCGACGATGCGCCGCTTGAACACCGTTGCCGTGATCAGCAGCACGAACGACGGCGTGAGAAACAGGATCAGCCGCTCCAGCCCGGCCGTGATGTACTGCAGGCCGAGGAAATCGAGAAAGCTGGAGAGGTAGTAGCCGATGATGCCGAGGCCGACGATGCGCCAGCGGTCGGCCGGGGCCAGCGGCGCGGCGCGGCGCGACTGCCACCAGCCCATCGCCAGGAAGATCGGCGCGGCCAGCAGCATGCGCAGCGTGATCACCATGACCGCATCGACCTGGTAGCGGTACATCAGCTTGGCGACGATGGCCTTGGCCGAGAACAGCACGGCACCCACGGAGGCAAGCAGCAGGCCTGCCGTGTCGGCCGAGCGCGTGGAGGCGGAAGACGTGGAAGACGCGGTAGTCACAGGCGGAGCGGACGAGCGCGGGTGCGTGTTGGGGAGCGCCGTCGATTGTATGTGAATTCAGCCATGCGCTCCGGCCGCCCCCCCGCGCCGGAGCGCGCCGGTACAATGCCCCTCATCCCCGGACCCCGGCCGCACCTGCCTCACCTGCCTCACCTGCCGCCATGAAACAAGACCCGCGCTTTCCCGACCTGTTCATCCTCAACCACCCGCTGATCCAGCACAAGCTCACGCACATGCGCGACAAGGACACGTCCACGCGCACCTTCCGCGAGCTGCTGCGCGAGATCACGCTGCTGATGGGCTACGAGATCACGCGCAACCTGCCGCTGACCACGCGCCACATCGAAACGCCGATGGGCCCGATGGACGCCCCCGTCATCGCCGGGCGCAAGCTGGCGGTGGTGCCGGTGCTGCGGGCGGGCGTGGGCATGAGCGACGGGCTGCTGGAGCTGATCCCGTCGGCGCGCGTCGGACACATCGGCGTGTACCGCGACGAGCAGCATCGCCCGGTCGAATACCTGGTGCGGCTGCCGGACCTGGAAGAGCGCACCTTCATCCTGTGCGATCCGATGGTCGCCACCGGCCACTCGGCCGTGCATGCCGTCGATGTGATGAAGCAGCGCGGCGTGCCGGCCGAGCACATCCTGTTCCTCGCGCTGGTGGCCGCGCCCGAAGGCGTGGAGGTGTTCCAGCAGGCGCACCCCGGCGTGAAACTGTTCGTCGCCTCGCTCGATTCGCACCTCAACGAACACGCCTACATCATCCCGGGCCTGGGCGATGCGGGCGACCGGCTGTTCGGCACCAAGAACTGATCGCGCCGGCACAGGCGCAAACAGAAACAGCCGGCGATGCCGGCTGTTTTCTTTGGCGGGGATGACGGGCTCAGCGGCGCTTGGATCCGCCCAGCAGGCTGCCCAGCACACCGCGCACGATCTCGCGCCCGACCTGCGAACCGATGCTGCGCGCCGCCGACTTGGCCAGCGCCTCGACCACCGAATCGCCACGGCCACTGCGGCCGGTGCCCTTGGTGAGGATCGCGCCGGCGGCATCCTGCAGCCAGCCGCCGATGCCGCCACCATCGCTGGCAGGTGCTTGCGCCGGGGCGGGCGCCGGGACAGGAGCCGGCACCGTGCCGGCCGAGGCGCCGAAGTCGGTGCCGAGCGGGCCCGGAGCCGGCACGGGCGCGGGCGCCCGGCGGGTCGAGGCCACGCGGCCGGTCAGCTTCTCGTAGGCCGATTCGCGATCAATCGGGGTGTCGTAGCGGCCGGCCACCAGCGAACCCGCCATCAGCGCGCGGCGCTCGTCGTCGGAGATCGGGCCGATGCGCGAAGCCGGCGGCACGACAAAGGCACGCTGCGTGACCTCAGGCCGGCCGCCCTCGTCCAGCATGGAGACCAGCGCCTCGCCCACGGCCAGTTCGCCGATCGCCTGCTCGATGCTGAACCCGGGGTTGGCGCGCATGGTCGTGGCGGCCGCCTTGACCGCCTTCTGGTCGCGCGGCGTGAAGGCGCGCAGCGCATGCTGCACGCGGTTGCCGAGCTGGCCGAGCACGGTGTCGGGCACATCGGGCGGGTTCTGCGTGACGAAGTACACGCCCACGCCCTTGGAGCGGATCAGCCGCACCACCTGCTCCACCTTCTGCAGCAGCGAGGGCGGCGCGTCGTTGAACAGCAGGTGCGCCTCGTCGAAGAAGAAGGCCAGCTTGGGCTTGTCCAGGTCGCCCACTTCGGGCAGGTGCTCGAACAGCTCCGACAGCATCCACAGCAGGAAGGTCGCGTACAGCTTGGGCGCATTGAGCAGCCTGTCGGCGGCCAGGATGTTGACCACGCCCTGGCCGCGCACGGTCTGCATCAGGTCGTTGATGTCGAGCATCGGCTCGCCGAAGAACCGGTCGGCGCCCTGCTCCTCCAGCGCGATCAGGTTGCGCTGGATGGCGCCGATGCTGGCCGACGAGATGTTGCCGTACTGGTGGGTGTATTCGGCCGCGTGCTCGCCGACGTGCTGCAGCATCGCGCGCAGGTCCTTGGCGTCGAGCAGCGCCAGGCCGGCATCGTCGGCGATCCGGAAGACGAGGTTGAGCACGCCGGTCTGGATGTCGTTGAGCTCCAGCATGCGCGCCAACATCAACGGGCCCATGTCGGACACGGTGGCGCGCACCGGATGGCCCTTCTCGCCGTAGACGTCCCACAGCGTGACGGGGCAGCCGGCCCACTGCGGCCCGGGCAAGCCGCGCGCCTCCAGCCGGGCCTTGAGCTTGTCGTTCGGCTGGCCCGGCTGCGAGATGCCGGTCAGGTCACCCTTGACGTCGGCCAGGAAGACCGGCACGCCGATCTTCGACAAGCCCTGGGCGAGGGTCTGCAGGGTGACGGTCTTGCCGGTGCCGGTGGCGCCGGTGATCAGGCCATGCCGGTTGGCGAGCTGGGGCAGCAGCGCCAGCTCGACGTCGGCGTTCTTGGCAATCAGGATGGGATCGGTCATGGCGATACGGGGGAAATCGATAGGCGTGCGCCGCGGCGGCTCGACCGGACGGGCGGGTCGGCGGCGGGGGCCGGCGTGCTAAAATCCGCGACCGATTATAGAGCGTCACCTTGGCGTCAAACCGCCGAACCGCTGTCTGCGCGCGCTCGATTCCACCGCATTTCCGCTCGGAGAGTTTCATGGCCGGTCATTCCAAATGGGCCAATATCAAGCATAAGAAAGCCGCTGCCGACGCCAAGCGCGGCAAGATTTGGACCCGCCTGATCAAGGAAATCACCGTCGCGGCCCGCCTGGGCGGCGGCGACGTCGACTCCAACCCGCGCCTGCGCCTGGCCATCGACAAGGCCACCGACGCCAACATGCCCAAGGACAACATCCAGCGCGCCATCCAGCGCGGCGTGGGTGGCCTGGAAGGCGCGCACTACGAAGAAATCCGCTACGAAGGCTACGGCATCAGCGGCGCGGCCATCATCGTCGACTGCATGACCGATAACCGCACGCGCACCGTGGCCGAAGTGCGCCACGCCTTCGACAAGCACGGCGGCAACATGGGCACGCAGGGTTCGGTGGCCTTCATGTTCGACCATGTCGGCCAGTTCATCTTTGCACCGGGCACGCCGGAAGACAAGCTGATGGACGCCGCGCTGGAAGCCGGCGCCGAAGACGTCGTCACCAACGACGACGGCTCGGTCGAAGTCCTCTGCCCGCCCAACGACTTCGCCAAGGTCAAGGCCGCGCTGGAGAGCGCCGGCTTCAAGGCGGAGCTGGCCGAGGTCATCATGAAGCCGCAGACCGAAGTCGAATTCACCGGCGACGATGCGGCCAGGATGCAGAAGCTGCTCGACGCCCTGGAGAACCTGGACGACGTGCAAGAGGTGTACACCAACGCCGTCATCGGGGAGTAACACCCGAGACGCGCACACAACGGCGATCGGACCCACGATCGCCGTTTGTTTTTTCAGAATTCGAGTCTCTCAGCAGGTAAACATATGAAAGTGATGGTTGTCGGTTCGGGCGGACGCGAGCACGCCCTGGCATGGAAGCTGGCACGCTCGCCCAAGGTGCAGGTGGTGTACGTGGCGCCGGGCAACGGCGGCACGGCACTGGACAAGCGCTTGCAGAACGTGCCGATCACCGACCCGGAAGTGCTGGCCGCGTTCGCCGAGCGCGAAGACGTGCACTTCACCGTGGTCGGGCCGGAAGCGCCGCTGGCCGCCGGCATCGTCGACCTGTTCCGCGCCAAGGGCCTGCGCATCTTCGGCCCGACCCGGGCGGCCGCGCAGCTCGAATCGTCCAAGGATTTCGCCAAGGCCTTCATGCAGCGCCACGGCATCCCGACCGCCAAGTACCAGACTTTCGGCAACGCAGCCGAAGCGCACGCCTACGTGGACCGCGAAGGCGCCCCCATCGTCATCAAGGCCGACGGCCTGGCCGCCGGCAAGGGCGTGGTGGTGGCAATGTCGCTGGAAGAAGCGCACGGCGCCATCGATATGATGCTGGCCGACAACCGCCTGGGCGATGCCGGCGCGCGCGTGGTGATCGAAGAATTCCTGGCCGGCGAGGAAGCCAGCTTCATCGTCGTCTGCGACGGCAAGGACGTGGTGGCCATGGCCACCAGCCAGGACCACAAGCGCCTGCTCGACGGCGACGCCGGCCCCAACACGGGCGGCATGGGCGCTTACTCGCCCGCACCGGTGGTCACCCCCACGCTGCATGCCCGCGTGCTGCGCGAGATCATCCTGCCGACCATCCGCGGCATGGAGAAGGACGGCATCCCCTACACCGGCTTCCTGTACGCCGGCCTGATGATCGATGCCAGCGGCACCCCCAAGACGCTCGAGTTCAACTGCCGCATGGGCGACCCGGAAACGCAGCCCATCATGTCGCGCATGAAGACCGACCTGTTCGACGTGCTCGACCGCGCCATCGACGGCAAGCTCGACGGCATGGAGCTCGAATGGGACCGCCGCACCGCGCTGGGCGTGGTGATGGCCGCCCACGGCTACCCGGATGCGCCGCGCAAGGGCGACGTGATCACCGGCATCCCGCGCGAGACGGAAGACAGCGTCACCTTCCACGCCGGCACCACGCTCAAGGACGGCGTGCTGACGACCAACGGCGGGCGCGTGCTGTGCGTGGTCGGCCTGGCCGACACCGTCAAGGCGGCCCAGCGTGCCGCCTACGGCGCGGCGGAGCGGATCCAGTTCGACGGCGCGCAATACCGCAAGGACATCGGCCACCGCGCCATCCGCCGCTGACGCCACGCCACATGCCGCGCCGACGCACCATCGTGGGGCCGGCGCGGTTGCCGTCACCGAGGGCGATCCCGGCTTTCCCAGGCGGCGCGCCCGCTACAATGGTGACAACCAGATGACTCGGCCGCCGCAGCGGCCCTTTCCGACCCGATGGATACCCAAGCCGTCCGTGCCTACCTGCTGGACCTGCAGGACCGCATCACCACCGCCGTCGGCGCGCTCGACGGCGGCACGTTCGTCACCGACACGTGGGACAAACCGCCCACCGAACGCCTGCGCGGCAGCGGCCGCACCTGCATCCTGGAGAACGGCGCCATGCTGGAGCGCGGCGGCGTGGGCTTCTCGCACGTGATGGGCGACACCCTGCCGCCGTCGGCCACGGCCAACCGGCCCGAGCTGGCCGGACGCGGCTTCGAAGCGATGGGCGTGTCGCTGGTGTTCCACCCGCGCAACCCGTACGCGCCGACCGTGCACATGAACGTGCGCTGCTTCGTCGCGCAGCGGCCCGATGCCGAGCCGGTCTGGTGGTTCGGCGGCGGCATGGACCTGACCCCCTACTACGGCTTCACCGAAGACGCCGCGCACTTCCACCGCACCTGCAAGCACGCGCTGGAACCGTTCGGCGAGGAGCTCTACCCGCGCTTCAAGCAGTGGTGCGACGACTACTTCTACCTGAAGCACCGCAAGGAGGCGCGCGGCGTCGGCGGCATCTTCTTCGACGACTTCGCCGAACTCGGCTTCGAGCGCAGCTTCGAGATGATGCGCGCGGTCGGCGACGCGCTGCTGCCGGCCTGGCTGCCGATCGCCGAGCAGCGCCACGCCACGCCGTACGGCGAGCGCGAACGCGCCTTCCAGGCCTATCGTCGCGGCCGCTATGTCGAATTCAACCTGGTGTTCGACCGCGGCACGCTGTTCGGCCTGCAGAGCGGCGGGCGCACCGAATCGATCCTGATGTCGATGCCGCCCGTGGCCAACTGGCGCTACGACTGGCAGCCGGAGCCGGGTTCGCCGGAAGCGGCGCTCTACACCGACTTCCTGCCGGCGCGCGACTGGGTATGACGCGTCCCGATCTCGGCCGCCCCTATCGCCTGGGCCTGCTGGGCGGCACCTTCGACCCGCCGCACGTCGGCCACATCGCCCTGGCCGAGCTGTGCATCGCCCGGCTCGACCTGGACGAGCTGGTCTGGATCCCGACCGGCGTATCGTGGCAGAAGGCGGCCGACATCACGCCCGCCCCGCTGCGGCTGGCGATGACCGAACTGGCGGCCCGGGCCTTGCGCCCCGGCCATGCCTGCGTGCACGTCAGCACCATGGAAGTCGAGCGCAGCGGCCCCAGCTACACCATCGACACCGTGCGCGAGCTGCGCAGCGCCTATGGCCCCGACACCTCCCTGGCCTGGCTGATGGGCGCCGACCAACTGGTCGGCCTGGACAGCTGGCACGGCTGGCAGGACCTGTTCGAATACGTGCACCTGTGCGTGGCGACGCGCCCCGGTTTCGACCTGCACGCGCTGCATGCGCCGGTGCAGCACGAGCTCGACACGCGCCGCGCCGACACGGCATTGATACAATGCGCACCCGCCGGCCACATGTGGATCGACCAGACCCTGGCCGTCGACCTGTCGTCCACCCGCCTGCGCCAGCGGCTTGCCGCCGGCGAGCGCTGCGACGCCGACCTGCCGGCCGGCGTGGCCGACCTGATCCAATCGCATGCGCTGTACCGCCGTGCCGATGGCACGGTCAGTGCTTGATCCTTTTTTTGACCGTCCTTTTTTCCCGCCCTCAACGTTCTTCTCACTCAGTATGGATATTCGCAAACTACAACGCGTGATCGTCGACGCGCTCGAAGACGTCAAGGCGCAGGACATCAAGGTCTTCAACACCACCCACCTGACCGAACTGTTCGACCGCACCGTCATCGCCAGCGGCACCTCCAACCGCCAGACCAAGGCACTGGCCGCATCGGTGCGCGATGCCGTCAAGGAAGCCGGCGGCCACGTGATCGCCGTGGAAGGCGAGGACGTGGGCGAATGGGTGCTGGTCGACTGCGGCGATGCCGTGGTCCACATCATGCAGCCGCAACTGCGCCAGTACTACAACCTGGAAGAGATCTGGGGCGACAAGCCGGTGCGCATCCAGCTCAGCGGTACGGGCGCTGGGCGCGGCCTGCCCAAGGCCAGCGAAGGCTACGACGACGAGGAAGACGAGGCTGAGGAAGCCGCGCCGGCCAAACGCCGCACCACCAAGCCGAAGCTGGCCGGCGAGCGCCCGACCAAGGCTGCTGCACCCAGCAAGACAGCCACCAAAACAGCCACCAAGACCGCGGCCAAGAAGACCACCAGCCGCCCGGCCACCAAACGCGCTGCCGGCACGGGCAAGCCCGCCACGAAAACCGCGGCCAAGCCCAAACCGGCAACCAAGCGCGCACCGGCCAAGCGCGCGCCGTAGTCCCGCGCGGGCCCTCTCGCCATGCAGTTGCTGATCGTCGCGGTCGGGCACAAGATGCCGCGCTGGATCGAGGACGGCTTTGCCGAATACGCCAAGCGCATGCCGCCCGAACTGCGCATCGAGCTGCGCGAGATCAAGCCGGAGCAGCGCTCGGGCAGCCGCACCGCCGCCACCGTCATGCAGCTCGAAGCCGCGCGCATCGAAGCCGCGCTGCCCAAGGGCTGCCGCATCGTCGCACTGGATGAGCGCGGCAAGGACCTGACCACCGCCGCGCTGGCCGACGCCCTCACCGGCTGGCAGCGCGAAAGCGGCGACGTGGCCTTCATCATCGGCGGCGCGGACGGGCTGGACCCGGCGCTCAAGGCGCGCGCCCACATGCTGATGCGCCTGTCGAGCCTGACGCTGCCGCACGGCATGGTGCGCGTGCTGCTGGCCGAACAGCTCTACCGCGCGTGGAGCATCACGCAGAACCACCCCTACCACCGCGTGTGACGATGGAACCGACGGCCGCACCGCACCTCTACCTCGCCTCGCAGAGCCCGCGCCGGCAGGAACTGCTGCGCCAGATCGGCGTGCGCTTCGCGCTGCTGCTGGCCGACGGCGACGAAGATGCCGAGGCGCTGGAAGCCGTCCTGCCGGGCGAGACGCCGGACGACTACGTCCAGCGCGTCTGCGCGCTCAAGGCCCAGGCCGCCACCCGCCGCCGGGCCGCGCGCGGCCTGCCCGCGCTGCCGATCCTCACGTCCGACACCACGGTCTGCCTCGGCGGCGAGATCCTCGGCAAACCCGCCGATGCCGCCGACGCGCACCGCATGCTGCGCGGCCTGTCCGGGCGCGAGCACCGTGTGCTGACCGCCGTCACCGTCGTCACCGCGGACGGCACGCCGATGCACGCGCTGTCCGTCTCGCAGGTGCGCTTCGCCGTCCTGACCGATGCCGATATCGCCCGCTACATCGCCAGCGGCGAACCCTTCGGCAAGGCCGGAGCCTACGGTATCCAGGGCCGCGCGGCCGCTTTCGTCGCCCATATTTCGGGAAGCTATTCGGGTATCATGGGCCTGCCCCTGTTCGAGACAGCCGCGCTGCTCGCCCAGGTGGCAATCACGCCTTAAGCTCGCCCCCGACCGGCCACGCGATTCGTACGATCGCACACCGGACCGCGTGCGAGGGCCGGTTTCAAGACGCGCTTCGGGCGAGCATGGCCAGCCCCGGAGGCGGGTGCTGAAACCCGCTCTCCCGGTATCCCGTCCATGTCCGAAGACATCCTCGTCAATATCACGCCGCAAGAAACGCGCGTGGCCATCGTCCAGCAGGCCGCCGTCCAGGAACTCCACATCGAACGCACGCTGACACGCGGGCTGGTCGGCAACATCTATCTCGGCAAGGTCGTGCGCGTGCTGCCCGGCATGCAGTCGGCCTTCATCGACATCGGCCTGGAGCGCGCGGCCTTCCTGCACGTGGCCGACATCTGGCACCCGCGCGATGCCAAGGACGCACCGCCCACGCCGCACGTCGCCATCGAGAAGACGCTGTTCGAAGGCCAGGCGCTGACGGTGCAGGTCATCAAGGATCCGATCGGCACCAAGGGCGCGCGGCTGTCCACGCAGATCAGCATCGCCGGCCGCACGCTGGTCTACCTGCCGCAGGACCCGCACATCGGCATCTCGCAGAAGATCGGCAACGAGACCGACCGCGAGGCACTGCGCCAGCGCGTGACCGGCATGGTGCCGGCCGACGAGCGCGGCGGCTTCATCGTGCGTACCATCGCCGAGGAATCGACGGACGAAGAGCTGGCCAACGACGTCGCCTACCTGCGCAAGATCTGGGCGACCATCCGCCACAACGCCACCACCCTGCCCGCGCCGTCGATCCTGTACCAGGACCTGAACCTCGCCCAGCGCGTGCTGCGCGATTTCGTGACCGACAACACGCGCAGCATCCAGGTGGATTCGCGCGAGAACTACCAGAAGCTGGTCGAATTCGCCCAGGAATACACGCCCGCCGTGGTCGAACGGCTGACCCACTACACCGGCGAGCGACCGATCTTCGATCTGTACAACATCGAGGCGGAGATCGAGCGCGCGCTGTCGCGCCGGGTCGATCTGAAGTCCGGCGGCTACCTGATGATCGACCAGACCGAGGCGATGACGACCATCGACGTCAACACCGGCGGCTACGTGGGCGCGCGCAACTTCGACGACACCATCTTCAAGACCAACCTGGAGGCGGCGCACACCATCGCGCGCCAGCTGCGGCTGCGCAACCTGGGCGGCATCATCATCATCGACTTCATCGACATGGAGTCCACCGAGCACCGCGACGCCGTGCTGGCCGAGCTGCGCCGGGCGCTGGCGCGCGACCGCACGCGCATCACGGTCAACAGCTTCTCGCAGTTGGGCCTGGTGGAGATGACCCGCAAGCGCACGCGCGAATCGCTCGCGCACGTGCTGTGCGAACAATGTCCGGTATGCCAGGGCAAGGGGCAGGTGAAGACCCCGCGCACGGTGTGCTACGACATCCTGCGCGAAATCATGCGCGAGTCGCGCCAGTTCAACCCGCGCGAATTCCGCATCCTCGCCTCGCAGTCGGTGATCGACCTGTTCCTGGAAGAGGAAAGCCAGCACCTGGCGATGCTGGGCGACTTCATCGGCAAGCCGATCTCGCTGCAGGTGGAGTCGGCGGCGGCTAGCCAGGAGCAGTACGACATCATCCTGATGTGAGCGCACCCGCCCGCATCGCTGTGGCAATGCGATGTAGCTGGCGAATGTAAGCTAGTCCCCGCCGCTCCTATTTTGGGTGATCCACCTTGACCGTCCCCGGACCGTCAACCACGATGGCCCTATCGTCGCGGGTCGGCGAAGGGGGACAAGGCATGGCAACGCTCGCTTGCAGGCGCCGGCTCGCGGTTCTGGCATGGAGCATCCCGATACTGCTCGGGTGCAGCGGGCCTGCAGCGTCCGTTGCAACACAACCCCAACGTCCTCTCGCAGCGCCGTTGGAAGATCCACCGCCTTGTTACCGCGATGGCGTTGAAAACGCACCCGGCGCCATCATCATCGACCGATGCAAGGAAACCAATGCAGCCAGCGGCAGATGCGCGGATGCAATGTGCAAGGGCTGCCTCAACAACGGCATGTGGAGCGCCTCGTTTGAATGCGTGCCCTGAGCCCGGTCCGACATCAACGGTATGGCAACACGCCTGATGTGACCCCCGCATCTCGTTGCAGAGCGGGACTGCGAACCCGGCTCCACCTGCCGGGGCATCGCCTAGAATTTCTCCATCCTCCGCAGAAACGCCGCGGCGCGCCTGAAGCCGTACGCAGCAGGCACGCCGGCGCGGCAAAGCGAGACCGTCATGTCCGAGCAGCCGATGCCGCCCCAGGAAGTCTATGAGGGCTTCGAGATCCACGTCCTGCCGAGCCCATCGCCGCTCGACAAGACGCGCTACACGTACACCGGCTACGTGTGCCATCCCGGCGCCGACCCGGCCCTGCCCGGCCACACGGTGCCGTTCCACGCCGACGGCGACGAGCGCTTCCGCAACCCCGAGGAAGCCATCGAAGAGGCGCTGCACGTCGGACGCAGCATCATCGATGGCACGCATCCGGATCTGTCGGTGCTGTCGCTGGTGACGCACGGGTACTGACGCTACTACAGCCGCACACAGCCGGCTCCGGCCTTTCCCTTACTTCTCGCGCGGCAGCCGCCCCAGCAGATAGAACTCGTCGTTCGGCCGCATCGAGATCACATTGGCGATCCGGTTCGACAGGCCGAAGAACGCCGTGATGCCGGCGATGTCCCAGATGTCCTCGTCGGTGAAGCCGTGTATATGCAGGGCATCGTAGTCGGCCTCATCGATGGTGTGCGAGGCGGTGCAGACCTTCATCGCGAAATCCAGCATGGCGCGCTGGCGCGGCGTGATATCGGCCTTGCGGTAATTGACCGCTACCTGGTCGGCGACGAGCGGCTGCTTCTCGTAGATGCGCAGGATGGCGCCGTGCGCGACCACGCAGTACAGGCACTGGTTGGCGGCGGAAGTGGCCACCACGATCATCTCGCGCTCGCCCTTGGTCAGGTTGCTGGCTTCGCGCAGCATCAGCGCATCGTGGTAAGCGAAAAAGGCGCGGCACTCGTCGGGCCGGTGAGCCAGCGCGAGGAAGACGTTGGGCACGAAGCCGGTCTTCTCCTGCACCGTCAGGATGCGCTCGCGGATGTCTGCGGGGATGTCCGCGAGCGCGGGAACAGGAAAGCGGCTGATGGACGGGTGGCTGGGCGGCGTGGTGGCAGTCATGGCGTCTCCTGGGATGTCGTTTTGAGACCCCCGGGACGCGCCGCCCGGCGGTCTTACTGTGTCGCGAACTGGATGCGATGCAATCCAGCATACAACCCATCGCGGTCGATCAGCTCGCGGTGCGTGCCGGCCTCGACGATCTTGCCGTGTTCGAGCACGACGATGCGGTCGGCGTTCTCGATGGTCGACAGCCGGTGTGCGATCACCAGCGTCGTGCGGCCCTGCATCAGGGCTTCCAGGGCGGCCTGCACCTGGCGCTCGGACTCGGAGTCGAGCGCGGAGGTGGCCTCGTCCAGGATCAGGATCGGCGCATCCTTGTAGATGGCGCGGGCGATCGCCAGGCGCTGGCGCTGGCCGCCGGACAGCTTGGAGCCGTTGTCGCCGATGTTGGTGTCGACGCCTTCGGGCAGGTTGTCGACCACGTCGGTCAGGTAAGCGGCTTCCAGCGCACGGCGCACGCGCGCCATATCGATCTCGGAGGCATCGCGCGCGCCATACGCCACGTTGGCGGCGATGGTGTCGTTGAACAGCACCACGTCCTGGCTCACGAAGGCGATCTGGCGGCGCAGGTCCTGCAGCGACAGGTCGGCAAGCGCATCGCCGTCGAGCACGATGCGGCCCGAGGTCGGCTCGAAGAAGCGCGGCAGCAGGTTGACCAGCGTGGTCTTGCCGCTGCCCGACGGGCCCACCAGCGCGATGATCTCGCCGGCCTTGACGTGCAGGTCGATATCGTCGAGGGCGGCCCGGCCGGCCGGGCCGTAGCGGAAGGTGAGGTGCTCGAAGCGCAGGTCGCCGCGCGCGCGGTCGATATGCTTGCCGCCTTCCTGCGGCTCGATCGGCGTGTCGATCAGGCCGAAGATGAACTCGGCGGCGGTCAGGCCGCGCTGCAGCGGCTGGTTGACATCGGTCAGGTGCTTGAGCGGCGAGATCAGCAGCAGCATCGCCATCACAAAGCCGGTGAAGCCGCCGACGGTGGTCTGGTTGGCCTGCGCCTGCACCATCGCGATCGCCAGGATGACGGACAGCGCCAGCGCCGCCAGGAACTGCGTCACCGGCTGGTTCAGCCCGCCGGCCACGGCCATGCGCATGGCATAGCCGCGCAGGCGGTTGGTCATGGCGTTGAAGCGGCGCGACTCGTACGCCTCGCCGCCGTGCAGCTTGACGACCTTGTAGCCGCCGGCCGCCTCCTCCACCACGTAAGCGGCTTCGTTGGTCAGATTCTGGTGCTCGCGGTTGAGCGAACGCAGGCGGCGGTTGATGCGCGACATCAGGAAGCCGATGACCGGCAGGATCACGGCCACCACCAGCGTCAGGCGCCAGTTGGTGTAGAACAGGAAAATCAGCAGCGCCACGACCGTCATCGAATCGCGCACCAGCGTGATGAACACGCCGGTCAGCACCTGCAGCACCTGGTTGACCTCGAAGATGACGGCGTTGATGAGCGAGGCCCCCGTATTGCGCTGGTAGAACGCCGCCGGCGCCTGCAGCAGGCGCTCGAACATCTTCATGCGCAGGTTCAGCAGCACCTTGTTCGACACCAGGCTCAGGAAGTACGTGGCCCCGAACTGGGCGACGCCGCGCACCACCGCGATGCCGACCAGCATGGCCGGCACCCGCCACAGCTTGCCGGCATATTCGCCGCCGAAACCCTGGTCCAGCAGGTCCTTCACCACCTTGGGGATGATCCCCTCGGTGGCCGCCACCACGCCCATGGCGACCATGGCGAGGATGAAGCTGGCGAGCTCGGGGCGCAGATAGGCCCACAGGCGCTTGAAGTGGCCCGGCTGGCTGGTCGCGGGCGGCTGGGAAGACGAGGAAGAAGTCACTGCCATGAAGATCGAAGAGAAATCGGACCGGCCGCCATCGGCGCCGGCAACGCATTAGAGCACAGGGACGCCGGGCCGCAGCCGGCGCGTGAGATCGTTGCGACGCAGGTTCCACCGCAGGGCAGAGGTCAGCTCCGGCTCGGGCAGGCGCCAATCCGCGCCGGCCGGCGTGCCGCGCCGCAGGAAATACTTGTCGAAGGTCGACTGCGACAGCCCCCACTTGTTGAGGAACTGGCTGCGGCCGTCGTTCTTCTTGACCTTGCCGGTCGACTTGCACTGGAAGTGGTAGACCAGCGAGTCGCCCGCGCCCAGGAAGATGCGGCAGCCGGCGTGCCACAGCTTCATGGAAAAGTCGTTGTCGCTGCTCATGCCGGGCGTCAGCTCGCTGCTGTAGCCGCCCAGCTTGAACCACCAGCGACGGTGCACCAGGGTGGGCGGCCAGGTGGCGCCGAACCAGTCGCCGCGGACCAGGCGCGGGACATCCGCCAGCAGGCGGGCCGCGTCGAACGTGTCGGCGTCGCGACCGTAGTCGCCCACCACCACGCACGGGTTGCCCGTATCGACCGGCTCGATCATCGTGCCCGACAGCATGAACAGGTCAGTGTCGAGCGACTCCAGGCGGCGCAGCAGCGCGGTGTCCCAGCCCGGGCAGCAGACCATGTCGTCGTTCAGGTACACGATGTAGTCGTGCCGGGCCAGCATGGCCGATTCGTTGACGGCCAGGCAGATGCCCACGTTCTCGGGAGAATGCGTATGGTCGAGCCCCTGCTCGCGCACCCACGCCAGCGTGCCGTCGGAACCGTCGTTGACGTGGACGATGATCTGGTGGTCATGCGCCGAATGCGCGCGGATGCTCTGCACGCACAGCTTGAGCAGCGCGAGATTGTTCCAGGTCGGCAATAGGATGGAGAACATAGACAGAAAGGTAAGCCGTAAGCCGCCGGACGATGGGCCCGCCGGGTGCCCGCGGGGTACCGGTATACTCCGGCCCTGGCTGTCCGCGCGGCCGCCGCACCGCATCGGCGCACGCGGGCGGGCGTGACGGCAACGGCAAGATGAAACCGTCGCGTATTGTACAACCGGCCACGCCGGCCTCCGGAGGCGCCGCGCGGCGCCGTATCCGCCACTCCGACCGTCCCCGCCTCCCACGGCGCTCCTGACCATGCCCGGCAAGCTGACCGCCACCATCCTGACGCGCAACGAAGCGCACAACATCGGCGATTGCCTCGACTCGCTCGCGCAACTGGCGGACGAGGTGATCGTGCTGGATTCGGGCAGCACCGACGCCACCCGCGACATCGCCCGGGCACGCGGCGCGCAGGTCATCGAGGACAATGGCCCCTGGCCCGGCTTCGGCCCCCAGAAGAACCGGGCCCTCGACCAGGCCAACGGCGCGTGGGTGCTGTCGATCGACGCGGACGAACGCGTACCGCCGGAACTGGCCCAGGAGATCCGCGCCGCCATGGCCCGCGCCGATGCGGATGCCTACGCGATCCCCCGGCTGTCGCAATTCTGCGGCGCCTGGGTGCATCACAGCGGCTGGCGCCCCGACTATGTGATCCGGCTGTTCCGGCGCGGCAAGGCCCGCTTCTCGGAAAGCCTGGTCCACGAAAGCCTGCAGGTGACGGGCAGCGTCGCGCGGCTGCGCACCTCGCTGCTGCACTACAGCTACACGTCGATGGACCAGGTGCATCGCAAGAGTATGCAGTACGCCGAAGCCGGCGCGCGGGATCTCGCCCAGCGCGGCAAGCACGTCGGCGCGCTGTCGCCGGCGCTGCATGGCGCGTGGGCGTTCGTGCGCACGCTGGTGCTGCGGCGGGGTTTCCTGGATGGCGGCACGGGCCTGGCCATCGCCCGGATGAATGCCACGGTGAGCTACCGCAAATACCGGCGGGCCCGCGAACTGGCCGATGGCGCAAACCGCCGGCCATAACGCGTAACGCGCCGGCGGCAGAGGCGCCCAAACCTCAGCGCCCGGTTTCCTCGCCGGACGGTTTCACCACGAGCTGCGCGGGCAGATCCGGCTCCCAGCCGCGCAAGTCGCATGTCGGGTATTGCCGCAGCGCATAGAGCAACCGCTTGAGGCGCCCAACCAGGCCGGGATACGGCACCGTCGGCAACGCATCCGCCCCGGCGCGCGCCGTGGCCCGCACATAGCCGTGCGCGAACTCGTGCTGGGTAATGCCCCACTTGAGCAGGAACTCCCGGCCGCCGCGGTTGCGCCGCACCCGGCGCGTGGTCGAGCAGCCGAAGTGATAGATCGTGCTGGCCCCGACCACGCGGAAGATCCGGCAGCCCACCAGCCAGAGCTTCATCAGGAAATCGTCGTCGCTGCTCATGCCGGGACCGAACTCGATGCTGTAGCCGCCGACCAGGTGCCACAGCCGGCGGCTCAGCAGCATCGGCTGCAGGGCGACGCCGTCGCGGTCCGGCGACGGCGGCTGGGCGGCCATGAAGGACAGCAGCCCCGCCTCGTTGAAAGTGTCCGGCCCGGTGCCGAAATCCGCCACGCTGACCTGCACGTTGCCGGTATCGACCGGTTCGATCAGCCGCGCGGCCAGGTAGGCGAACGGGTCGCCGATCTGCCGCAGGGCCGACTCGAACGCCCGATCCCAGCCCGGCGTGCAGTACATGTCATCGTTCATGAACAGGATCCAGTCGCGCGTAGCCAGGCGCGCCGCATCGTTGAGCGCGAGGCAGACGCCGACATTGCCCTTGCTCCACGTATGGCGCAGGCCCTGCGCGCGGACCCATTCGAGGGTGCCGTCCGTGCCCTCGTTGACGTGCACGATGATCTCGTGCTCGAACGCGGAATGACGGCGAATGCTCTCGATACACAACTGCAGATACGGCAGGTTGTTCCAGGACGGGATCAGGATACTGAACATCGCGCTCAACGCTCGGTAGGGGAAGAGGTGCCGGTGCCGGCCTCGGCCGCGGGGCCGGTGTGCGAGGCGATGCCCGCCAGGCAGGCGATGACGGCGGCGTAGAACGATGCCGTCATCTTCAGGGTGAAGATCTCGACCGTCAGGCCGAAGACGAAGAACGCCAGCGCGAAGACCGCGCCCATCAGCGCAGCCCGTCGCATCGGCGCGGCGGGTGCTTTCAGGCAGCGCCAGCACAGCAGGCCCGGCACCAGATGGATCGCGACGATCGCCAGGCCGCCCACCAGGCCGAAGTTGGCCGTATAGGCGAGCAACTGATTGTGGGCCTCGCCGCGGCCCAACTGCGCGGCGGTGGCGGTCATCCGGCCGGCATCGACCAGCGCCTGCAGGCTGTCGGCAAAGCCGCCGGGCCCCAGGCCGAAGATCGGGTGTTGCGGGATCAGCATCAGCGCCGCCTGGTAGATCTGCAGGCGGATGCCGACGGAGGTGTCCTTCTGCCCCTGCCCGTACTGGGCCAGATCCGCCCACACCATGTGGATCCGCTCGCGGATCGTGCCGGACACGATATACAGCGCCACCACGCCCAGCACGGCCACGGCGGGCACCAGTACCCGCCACCGCACCGGCTTGTCGCGGCCGCGCGCGATCACCACCAGCATCAGGATGAACGGCAGGGCCACCCACCCGCCCCGAGACCCGGTCAGCAGCGAAGCGACGAGGCCCGCCAGCAGGCCGCCGATCTTCAGCAGCCGCACGGCGGGCGGGTCCTTGCGCCACCAGTTGATCGACAGCGCGGACAGCACGCCCAGGACCAGCGCGATATCGCCGAAGTGGATCGGGTTCAGGAAGGCACTGCCCATGCGGCCCTCGCCCCAGTCGCGCGCCGCCCACAGGCAGACGCCCAGCCCCGCCAGCGCTGCCACGGCGAACGACCCGTCGGCCCAGCGCAGCCACCGCAGCGGCGCCCGGCGCAGCAGCAGGAACAGCGGCACCGCTGCCAGAAAGCGCGCGGGCGCATCGAAAGCATTCCAGCGCAGCTGCCCGTGCCACGCTTCGCTCAGGATCACAGCGACCAGCGGCGCGCACAGGGCCCAGCCCGTCAGCTTGACCAGCCTGTCCGCCCCATACGGCGTGGCCGGCCCGCTCAACACGCGGCGCACGGCAACCCCGGCGCCGAGCGAGAGGACGCCGGCGGCAATCAGCAACGCGCTGGCACCGCCCTGCTTGACCACCGTCAGCAGGGGGTAGATCAGCAGGAACACCGCCAGCGGCGCGTACCACAAGTCGGCACGGCCGGAATGCTTGTCAGACCAGTTCATCATGTTGTCGTTGTGCGGCTCCCCGCGCGTCGTCCTTACGCCGCCCGGTGCCGGCAGCGCGATCAGGCTGGCGAGTATACGTTGCCGGTTTGGCGGACCCGCGAGGCTCAGCCGTAGATCATGTAGACGTTCTCGTTCGACAGCGCTGAGCGGAAGCTGGCCAGCACCTCGTCCGACGGCGTCACCTGCCATTGCTCGCCGAGCACGGCTTTGCAGCACGCGCCGTTGGCTGCGTAGCTGATATGCACGCGCACGCCGGACGCCTGGGTCGCCAGGTGCGGCGTCAGCAGCTCGCGCAGCCGCACGGCGGAGGCGTTGTCGCGCAGCACCAGGCCCAGCGCCTCGGCATAGCGCGAGCGCGCCTGGGTCAGGTCCATCACGGACTCGGCCGTCATCCGCACCCCGCCGGTGAAGGTGTCGTGCCGCGCGTTGCCCTGCACGATCAGCACTTCGTCCTCCTTGAAGAGCCCGCGGTTGGCATCGAACAGCTCGTTGAAGACCGTCACTTCGGTGGCCTCGCTCTGCGAGCCGTCATCGAGCATGACGACGATCATCTTGCCGCGCTGGGTCATCTGCGTGCGCAGGCCGACGATCACGCCGGACACGGTCTTGTTGCGCGCGTCGCGACTGCCATAGCCGCCGCCATTTCCGTTGCCATTGCCATTGCCGTTGACCTCGCGGGCCAGGTCGGCGAGCGTCGTCCGGGCAAAGCGGCGGACCTCGTCGCGGCATTCGTCGAAGAGGTGGCCCGACAGGTAGAAGCCCAGCGCCTGCTTCTCTTCCTGCAGCTTGCGCTTGGTAGTCCAGGGCGTCTCGTCGAGCAGTTCGGGGCGATGTTCCTCGGCATCCTCGCCGCTCATCAGGTCGAACAGCGATACCTGGTTGGCCGCTGCCGCCTTCTGCTCCGCCGCCTCCATCGCCAGGCCGATCGAGACCAGCAGTTGCGCGCGGTTGTCGTTGAGGCTGTCGAAGGCGCCGGCCCGCACCAGCGCTTCGATGGTGCGGCGATTGACCTGGCGGCGATCGACACGCTCGCAGAAGTCGAACAGGTCCTTGAACGGACCGTCTTCGCGCGCGCGCAGGATGTCTTCGATGGCGCCCTGCCCGCTGCCCTTCACGCCGCCCAGGCCGTAGCGGATGGTCTTGGCGTCGGTGGGCGTGAAGCGGTACAGGCTGGCGTTGATGTCGGGCGGCAGCACCTTGAGGCCATTCTTGCCGGCCGCATCGTCGTAGAGGATCTTGACCTTGTCGGTGTCATCCATGGCCAGCGACATGTTGGCTGCCATGAATTCGGCCGGGTGATGCGCCTTGAGCCACGCGGTGTAGTACGCCAGCAGCGCATACGCCGCCGCGTGCGACTTGTTGAAGCCGTAGCCCGCGAACTTCTCCATCAGGTCGAAGATTTCGTCGGCCTTCTCGGTGGACAGACCGTCCTTGGCCGCGCCGCCGCGGAACAGCTCGCGGTGCTCGGCCATCTCTTCAGCCTTCTTCTTGCCCATCGCGCGGCGCAGCAAGTCGGCGCCGCCGAGCGAGTAGCCGCCGACGATCTGCGCCATCTGCATCACCTGCTCCTGGTAGACCATGATGCCGTAGGTCTCCTTGAGCACCGGCTCGACGCGCGGGTCGGGGTACTCCACCTTCTCGCGGCCGTGCTTGCGGGCGCAGAAGCTGGGGATCAGGTCCATCGGGCCCGGGCGGTACAACGCCACCAGGGCGATGATGTCTTCAAAGCGGTCGGGCTTGGCGTCCTTCAGCATGCCCTGCATGCCGCGGCTTTCCAGCTGGAACACGGCAACCGTATTGGCGGCCTTGAGGATGTCGAACGCCGGTTTGTCGTTCAGCGGGATGTGGCTGCAGTTCCAGTCCGCCTTGGACGGATCGAGCATGCGGATATAGCGCTCGGCCCAGTCCAGGATGGTGAGCGTGGTCAGGCCCAAGAAGTCGAACTTGACCAGGCCGACGGCTTCCACGTCGTCCTTGTCGTACTGGCTGACGACGCCGGCATCCTCACCGCCCTGCGTGTAGAGCGGGCAGAAATCGGTCAGCTTGCCCGGCGCGATCAGCACCCCGCCCGCGTGCATGCCGACGTTGCGCGTCATGCCTTCGACACGCTGGGCAAGTTCGAGCAGTTGCTTGACCTCCTCTTCATTGGCCTCGCGCTCGGCCAGCAGCGGCTCTTCCTTCTTGGCTTCCTCCAGCGTGACGAGCTTGCCCGGCTTGAACGGGATCAGCTTGGCCACGCCGTCGACGAAGTTGTAGCCCAGGTCCAGCACGCGGCCCACGTCGCGCACGGCGGCCTTGGCGGCCATGGTGCCGAAGGTGGCGATCTGCGAGACGGCGTCCTTGCCGTACTTCTCCTTCACGTAATGGATGACGCGGTCGCGGCCGTGCTGGCAGAAGTCGATGTCGAAGTCGGGCATCGACACGCGTTCCGGGTTCAGGAAGCGCTCGAACAGCAGGTTGTACTTGAGCGGGTCCAGGTCGGTGATGCCCAGCGCATACGCCACCAGCGAGCCCGCGCCCGAGCCCCGGCCCGGCCCCACCGGCACGCCGTTGTTCTTGGCCCAGTTGATAAAGTCCGCCACGATCAGGAAGTAGCCCGGGAAGCCCATCTTGATGATGGTGCCGGTCTCGAACTCCAGCCGCGCGTAATACTCGGGCCGCTTGGCCTCGCGCACGGCCACGTCGGGGAACAGCACTTCCATGCGCTTTTCCAGCCCGTCCTTGGCCAGGTGGACGAGGTAGTCGTCCAGCGACATGCCGTCGGGCGTAGGGAACAGCGGCAGCTTGGGCTTGCCCAGTTCCAGCGTCAGGTTGCAGCGCTGCGCGATCTGCACCGTATTGGCCAGCGCGGACGGGATGTCGGCGAACAGCGCGCACATCTCGTCCTGCTTCTTGAAATACTGCTCGGTGCTGAAGCGCCGGGTGCGGCGCGGGTTGGCCAGCAGATCACCCTCGGCGATGCAGACGCGCGCCTCGTGGGCGGTGAAGTCATCCTGCGTCATGAACTGCACCGGATGCGTCGCGACCACCGGGAGCTGCATCGACGCGGCCAGCTTCACGGCCTGCTGGATGTAGGCCTCGGTGCCGGCCTGCCCGGCGCGCTGCAGCTCGATGTAGAACGCCTGCGGAAACACGCGCGACCAGTGCGTCGCCAGCTTGCGCGCCAGCGCCTCGTTGCCGTTGGCCAGCGCCATGCCGACATCGCCGCCCATCGCGCCGGACAATGCCAGCAGGCCGGTGGCCAGCGGCGCGTCTTCCACGCCGGGCTCGTCGAACCACTCGGGAGCGATCTCCGCGCGGCCGCGATGCTGGTTCGACAGCCACGCCCGCGCCAGCAGCGTGCACAGGTTCAGGTAGCCCTGCTTGTTCCGCACCAGCAACAACAGGCGGCTAGGCTTGTCGCGCTCATCGTGATTGGTGATCCACACGTCGGCGCCGACGACAGGCTTGACGCCCTTGCCGCGCGCTTCCTTGTAGAAGCGCACCAGGCCGAAGGCGTTGGCAAGGTCGGTCAGCGCCAGGGCGCCCATGCCATCGGCGGCGGCGGCCTTGACGGCCTCGTCCAGACGGACGTTGCCGTCGACGATGGAGTATTCGGAATGGAGACGGAGATGGACAAAGCGCGGCGAATTCATCCGCGTATTGTACCGGGTGGCTCCCCGCTCAAGACAGGCGCGGGCTGCGCGAGCGCGTATCCATCGCCCCGCCACGCTGCCTGGGCCGCTATAATTTCGGCTTACGAATCAACAGGTTATCCAGACGCCTCAAACCGGCGCGGCAGCACATGCAGATCGTCAACATTTCCGCCTACAAATTTGTCACCCTCAACGACCGTGAAACGCTGCGCCCGGCCCTGCTCGCCGAATGCCAGGCGCGCGACCTCAAGGGCACGGTGCTGCTGGCGCCCGAGGGCATCAACATCTTCCTCGCCGGCACGCGCGAGGCGATCGACGGCATCGTCGGCTGGCTGCGCGCCGACCCGCGCTTCGCCGACCTGGCGCCCAAGGAAAGCCTCTCCGACCAGCAACCGTTCCGCCGGCTGCTGGTGCGCCTGAAGAAAGAAATCATCACCATGCATCACCCGCTGATCCGCCCGGAAGACGGCCGCGCGCCATCGGTGCCGCCCGTTACGCTCAAGCGCTGGCTGGACCAGGGCCACGACGATGCGGGCCGCGAGGTGGTGATGCTCGACACGCGCAACGGCTTCGAGGTCGCGGTCGGCACGTTCCGCGACGCAGTCGATTACGGCATCAAGAAATTCACCGAATTCCCGCCCGCCATCGTCGCGCACAAGGACGACTTCGCCGGCAAGACGGTGGTGTCGTTCTGCACCGGCGGCATCCGCTGCGAAAAGGCGGCCATCCACATGCAGGAAATCGGCCTGGAGCACGTCTACCAGCTCGAAGGCGGCATCCTCAAATACTTCGAGGAAGTCGGCGGCGAGCACTACGACGGCGACTGCTTCGTCTTCGACCACCGCACCGCGCTCAACCCCGAGCTGCTGCCCGCCGGCCCCAAGCAATGCTTCGCCTGCCGCGCGGTGGTCACACCGGAAGAGCAGCAGTCCGCCGACTACATCCCCGGCCAGCGCTGCCCGCACTGCGCCGACCGGCCGGCCCGGGCCGCCGCATGAGACACCGGGTCGCCGGCCTCCACATGAAGCGCTGCGCCGCTGCCCTCCTCGCCGCGGCCATCGCATTCATCACGCTGGGCGGCTGTTCGACGAGCTGCAACGGCGGCACCGACCGCGGCCTGTTCTGCGGCACCGGCACCCGCTTCTGAACGCCGCCCCAATCGAAAAACGCCGGACATGCCGGCGTTTTCTTTTGGCGACACCCCGCGCTTACTGGCGGCCGCGCACGAACTGCCGGGTCACGGCGACGATGCGCTCGCCGAACAGCCTGGCGGTCTCCAGATCGCCGGGCAGCGGACCTTCTTCAGGGCTCGCATCCGACGGCGCTTGCGACAGCGCGCCGCCAAAGCCGCCCATGTAGTTGATGTCGTTGCGGGTGGCCGCCTTGCTGTTGGCCGGCATCATGCCGGTGCCCACCCAGATCATCCCGTGCTGCTGCGACAGCGTCCACAGGTACTGGATCGACGCGTACTTGTCGCCGTTGATCGACGCGGAATTGGTGAAGCCCGCGGCGATCTTGTCCTTCCACTGACCGGTGAACCAAGCCTTGGACGAGGCATCGGCGAATTTCTTGAAATCGCCCGACACGCCGCCCATGTAGGTCGGCGCGCCGAAGACGATGGCGTCGACGCCGGCCAGCAGCGCCCAGGTCTCGTCATTGACGTCCGCCACCGAGACCAGGTGCGCCTCGGCGCCGGCGGCCTGCACGCCCGCGAACACCGCCTCGGCCTGCTTCCTGGTGTGGCCATAACCGCTGTGATAAACGACTGCAACTCGTGCCATGGGAATCCTCTCTGGGTTGGAACGGCAGAAAAAAAGGGGACGAACACAACGAAAAGGGCGAGAGCGCACGCCCCCGTACGCCCCGGCCTGCCCGGTCAATCAGGGCAGATCGAACACCAGCACCTCGCTGTCCTCACCGCCCGACAGCGTGACGGCCGGCTCCCGGGTCAGCTTGACCGCGTCGCCGCCCGACAGCGGCGTACCATTGACCTCGACCTTGCCGCGCACCACATGCACATAGGCGCGGCGGCCGTCGGCCAGAGGCAGCGTGGCGGCTTCGACACCATCGAAGCGGCCGGCGTACAGGGCCATGTCCTGGTGCACCCGGACCGAATCGTCGCGCCCATCGCCGCTGGCGATCAGGCGCAGCCTGCCACGCTTCTGCGACGCTTCGAAATGGCGCTCCTCGTAGCCCGGCACGAGGTTCTGCCGCGCGGGCAGCACCCAGATCTGCAGGAAGTGCGTGGTCTGGTCCGGCGCATGGTTGAACTCGGAATGGCGCACGCCGGTCCCAGCCGTCATGCGCTGCACGTCGCCCGGGCGCAGCACGCTGCCGTTGCCGAGGCTGTCCTTGTGCGCCAGCTCGCCGTCGAGCACGTAGCTGATGATCTCCATGTCGCGGTGGCCGTGCGTGCCGAAACCCATGCCGGGCGCGACGCGATCCTCATTGATGACACGCAGCGGCCCGAAGTGGACGTGGTCCGGGTCCATGTACTCGGCGAACGAGAAGCTGTGGTACGACTGGAGCCAGCCGTGGTCCGCATAGCCGCGCTCCTGGGAGGGTCGGATTTCAATCATTTTGATGAATCTCCTGTCCAAGCATTGCATTGATGGTGTCAATGGTACGAGGATTGGCTATATTCTAGCCAAATCGCTTTGATCCATCTCATCAAAATTTCTGAATAATGGCGCTCTCCCTCGAATCCCTGGAAGTGCTGGACGCAATCGAACGCAAGGGCAGCTTTGCCGCCGCCGCCCACGAACTGGGCAAGGTGCCGTCGGCGTTGACCTACGTGGTGCGCAAGCTGGAGGACGACCTGGACGTGCTGCTGTTCGACCGCCGCCGCCACCGCGCCGAACTGACGCCCGCCGGCCGCGCCCTGCTGGAGGAAGGCCGCCACCTGCTGCAGGCCGCCGACGAATTGGCCCGCCGCGTCAAGCGGCTCGCCACCGGCTGGGAATCGACGCTGACCATCGTGGTGGACGACCTCGTCCACTTCCGCGCGCTGATGCCGGTGATCCAGGACTTCTATGCCGAGAACACTGCCACCCGCCTGCGCTTCTGCCGCGAAGTGCTGGCCGGCAGCTGGGACGCGCTGCTCTCCGGGCGCGCCGACCTGCTGATCGGGCCCGCGCACACGGCGCCGGTGCAAGGCGTGCAGACACGGCCGCTGGGCGAAATCCCCTTCGTCTTCGCCGTGGCCGCACACCACCCGCTGGCGCAGATGGAGGAGCCCCTGCCGGCCTCCGCCATCGCGCGCCATCGCATCGTGGCGGTGGGCGATACGTCGCGCAACCTGCCGCCGCGCACCGTCGGCATCATGGCCGGCCAGGACACGCTGGTGGTGCCGGCCATGGCCGACAAGGTCCAGGCACAGATCCGCGGCCTCGGCTGCGGCTGGCTGCCGGTACCGCTGGCACAGCCCTACCTGGACTCCGGCGTGCTGATCGCCAAGGCCACGGTGGAGGATCGCCGCGCGGGCAATTTCCAGGTCGCCTGGCGCACCAATATGCGCGGCAAGGCACTGCTGTGGTGGGTCGACAAGCTCGAAGACCCGCGCCTGGCGCAAGCCCTACTGATGCAGTAAACCAAGCGATCGCGCAAAATAGCGCCATCGGCCTGTGCCCGGCCTCCGGAGCCCCCCCGCGTTGTCCCAAGCCAATCTCGAATTCCCCGAATCCGTTGCACCGGCCGCGCGCACGCCGTATCGCGGCCGCTTCGCGCCCTCGCCCACGGGGCCGCTGCACATCGGCTCGCTGGTCACCGCGCTGGCGAGCTGGCTGGATGCGCGCGCGCATGGCGGCACGTGGCTCGTGCGCATCGAGGACATCGATTTCCAGCGCAACGTGCCCGGCGCCGACCGCGACATCCTTGCCTCGCTGGAAACACTGGGACTGGTGTCCGATGAAGCCCCGCAGTGGCAGAGCGCGCACCTGCACCGCTTCGAAGCGGCGCTGGCGCAACTGCAGGCGATCGACCGGCTCTATCCCTGCGGCTGCACCCGCCGGGAAATCGCCGACTCCGTCACCACGGTCGACGCGCAGGGCCGCCCGCGCCACCAGACGCTGATCTACCCCGGCACCTGCCGCAACGGCCTGATGGGCCGCCCGGCGCGCGCGTGGCGCGTACGCCTGCCGGACGCCGACGCCGCCACCGTCTGCTTCGACGACCGCTGGCAGGGCACGCAGCAGCAGAACCTGGCCGAAGCGGTGGGCGACTTCGTGCTCAAGCGCGCCGACGGCATGTGGGCGTACCAGATCGCGGTGGTGGTGGACGATGCCGAGCAAGGCATCACGGATGTGGTGCGCGGCGCCGACCTGCTCGATTCAACGCCGCGCCAGATCTATCTGCAGCGGCTGCTGGGGCTGCCCGTGGTGCGCTACCTGCACGTACCGGTGGTGGTCAATGCCGACGGCGAGAAGCTCAGCAAACAGACCGGCGCGCGGGCGATCAACCGCAGCCAGCCGCTGGCCGCACTGACGGAAGCGGCGCGGCACCTGGGGCTGGAAATCCGGGCGGACGATCTGGAAGGGTTCTACCGGGCGGCCGTCCCGGCATGGGCCAATCGTCTGGCCCGGCTGACGCCGGCGACCTGACGGCCGCCGCGTTCACACAGGAAGACCGTTCAGCGCTTGTGCGGCACGCCGCCCAGCAGGGCGGCGATCGGACGCTTGGCGCTGCGCGGGTGGCCGGCAGTCTGCGCCGGCTTGGCGCTTTCCGCCGTCTCGGCGGGCACGTTCGACTCGTACGGACGCGAGAAGAACGGATCTTCGGACGGCCGGAATGGCGGGCGCACCACCGTGTGGTCGAGCACCCGTGCACCGTTGCGCTCATCGCGCTCGCGGGACCGGCGGATCTCGGCGCGATTGCGGCGCTCGTCGCGCTCGCGGCGGTCGCGATCACGGGCCTGTTCACCAGTCGGATCGAAATCGACAAGCGCCTCGCGCGGCAGGTTGCGCTTGATCAGCTTTTCGATGTCGGCCAGCAGCCGCTCGTCGCCCGGAGCGAACAGCGACAGCGCATCGCCCGAGGCGCCAGCACGGCCGGTGCGGCCGATACGGTGGACGTAGTCTTCCGCGTTGAACGGCAGGTCGAAGTTGATCACGCAGGGCATCTGCGAGATGTCGAGGCCGCGCGCCGCCACGTCGGTGGCGACCAGCACGTCGACCGTACCCTGCTTGAACGCCTCGAGCGTCTGCATGCGTTCGATCTGGGTCTTGTCGCCGTGAATGGCATTGGCGTTGATCTTCTCGCGCTCGAGCGCCCTGGCCAGTCGCGAACAGCCGATCTTGCTATTGGAGAACACGATGCACTGGCTCGGCAGGCCCTGCTCGGCGCGCTGGCGCAGCAGGTGCACCAGAGCGGCCTGCTTGTGGCCATCGGGCACGGTGTAGATGACCTGGCGGACGTTGTCGGCGGTGGCGTTGCTGCGCGCCACTTCGATGGTCTGCGGATGGCGCAGGTAGCTCGCCGCCAGCTTCTTGATCTCAGGCGAGAACGTGGCCGAGAACAGCAGCGTCTGTCGATGCGCCGGCAGCAGGTTGATGATGCGCTGCAGGTCGGGCAGGAAGCCCATGTCGAGCATGCGGTCGGCTTCGTCCAGCACCAGCATGCGCACCTGCGACAGGTTCACGCTGCGTTGCTGCACGTGATCGAGCAGGCGGCCCGGCGTGGCAACGAGGATCTCCACGCCACGGCGCAGTTGCTCGGTCTGCGGGTTCATGTCGACGCCGCCGAACACGACCGCGCTGCGCAGCGCCGTGTACTTCGCGTACTTGGCGACGTTGTCGTAGACTTGGTCGGCCAGCTCGCGCGTGGGCGTGAGGATCAGCGCCCGCACCGGGTGGCGCGCCGGCGAGGCGCTGGTGTTGGCCTCCGGCAGCAGGTTCTGGATGATCGGCAGCGAGAAGCCGGCGGTCTTGCCGGTGCCGGTCTGCGCCGCGCCCATCACGTCGCGGCCGCCGACCACCACGGGAATCGCAGCGGCCTGGATCGGTGTGGGCCGGGTATAACCGCTCTCGGTCAGGGCCCGCAGGATGTCCGGGTGCAGGCCGAAAGTGTCGAACGTCACCGAATCGCTGGACGGTGCTGTAGACGTTGTCTCAGTGTTCATAGAGGGGAAGGCAGCCTGCCGATCGGCAGCGCGGGCGCAACGGGCGCAGGCGGGACGACCGCGAGCGGTTCGCGCAAAGTATTGAGAAATCAAAAGTTTATCACGTGAGCCCCGGCACGGGACGCCGGGGCGGTGCCGGCAGGCCATGGCGGGACCGGCACCGTGACGGAATTGACACGGATCAAGTCCCGTCGGGCCGCCCTGCGCCACCATCGCGGCTTGCCAACCCGCCCCCCCCGCCATGGTCACCACCCTCTACGAAACACCCGAGCACGCCTGCCTGATGTTTTCCGACCTGGTTGACGACCACGACGACCAGTCGGTCCAGACCAATCAGTTCCTCGTCGTCGACCACGGCCACGGCGCGCTGATCGATCCGGGCGGCAACATGACCTACAACGCGCTGTACCTGGCGATGAACCACTACTTCCCGCCCAAGCAGCTCGACTATGTGCTGGCCTCGCACGCGGACCCGGACATCGTCGCCTCGGCCGGGCGCTGGCTCACGAGCTCGAGCTGCGACATCCTGATCTCGCGCGTGTGGGAGCGCTTCCTGCCGCACTTCTGCGCCGTGGGCAAGACCGAAGGCCGCATCGTGCCGATCCCGGATGCCGGCATGGCGATCCCGATCGGGCAATCGCACCTGCTGGCGGTGCCGGCGCACTTCCTGCACTCGGAGGGCAACTTCCAGTTCTACGACCCTGTGTCGCGCATCCTGTTCTCGGGGGACCTGGGCGCATCGATGGTCCATGCGGAGATCGCCGCCGCCCCGGTGGAGGACTTCGACGCGCATATCCCGCTGATGGCGCCGTTCCACCGCCGCTACATGAGCGGCAACCGCGTCTGCCGGCTGTGGGCCGACATGGTGCGCGGGCTCGAGATCGAATGGATCGTGCCGCAGCACGGCCGCGCCTTCCGCGGGCCGGCGATGGTCCGCCGCTTCATCGACTGGGTGGAAACGCTCGCCTGCGGCATCGACCTGATGACGGCGGAAACCTTCCGCCTGCCCGCCCTGCCCAGGACGGCGGCCGGCGCCGCGCTCAGGACGCCGCAGCCGTAGCGATCAGGCTTGGCGCGGCCGGCAGGACGATCTTCATCATGGCGCTCGACAACTCGCGCGCCAGCACATCGGCATCGATACGCGACGGATCGTGCCAGGTGTACATGAAGCCCATCACGCCGCCCATCGCGTGCGCGGCCACGCGCGCATCGCCGAAGTCGAACACGCCGGCGCGCTTGCCTTCGTCCAGCAGCGCGTAGAGGTCGCGGTAGTACGCCCGCGACATCGTGTTCAGCCACTCCACCGTCTCGGGGCGCAGGTACTGGCGGTCGCGGTAGGTCAGCGCGGCGGCCTGATGGCAGGCGATGCAGCGGCGCGCCATTTCCAGCAGGCAGGCCTGCAAGCGTTCACGGACGGGCAGCGCGGGGGCCGCCGTTTCTCGGATGGCCGACAGGCAGACCTGCGCGGCTTCGCGGCACAGGATATCGAAGATCTCGTACTTGTCGGTGAAGTAGTAGTAGACCGCCGGCTTGGTCACGCCCAGTGCGCTGCACAGGTCGCTCATGGTCATGCCGGCATACCCCTTGGTGTAGAAGAGCTGCGCGGCGGTATCGAGAATCTGGCGGCGACGCGCCTCCTGGCGCTCGGCAATATGCGGGCGCATGGCCGGCGCGGCGGCCTCGGGCGATTCGGCGTCGGCGGACGGACGCGCGTCGGAAACAGTTTTGCGGACGGCTGGCATGGGCCGCATTTTCGCATGCCGTCCGCAAACGCGCCGTGGCGCACGCGTCTCCGGGCGAGTCCGTTCCGGGATGCGACAGCCGGCGCGCATGTGGAGCCACCCGCAGACAGGACTCAGTCCGCGCGATCGGTGCGCAGCGGTCCGTACTCGATCGGCACCCACGCATAGGCCTTGCCGTCCTTGCGCACATGCCCCAGCCCCGGGAACGGCAGATGTGCCCCGCCCACCCACAGCTTGTCGCGCGCGGCCTCGGCAAACAGCTTGCGGCGCGTGGCGACGGCCTGCTTCGGATCGACGTCGAACTCCAAGGCCACCTCCGGATGCGGGAACTGCACCGCATGGCTGTGCACGACATCCCCCCACACCAGCAGGCTGCGCCCCTTGGAAGCAAACAGATAGCCGCTATGCCCTGGCGTATGGCCATCGGCGATGACCGAACGCACGCCCGGCAGCACCTCGTCGCCCGGCCTGAACGGCTTCAGCCTGCCGGCTGCGGCATACGGCGCCACGGCGTCGCGCGCCATCTTGAAGAACGGCTGCATGTCCTTCGGCTTGGATGCCGCGACGACCTCGCTCAGCCAGAAGCCCGCCTCGGGCGCCGCCACATAGACCTGCGCGTTGGGATACGCCGGCTGGCCCTGCGGCGTCAGCAGCCCGCAGGCGTGGTCGGGATGCAGGTGGGTCAGCAGCACCGCGTCGATCTGCTCGGGCTGATAACCGGCCGCGCGCAGGTTGCCCGCCAGGCCGCCCATGGTCGGGCCAAAGCATGTGCCGGAGCCGGTATCGACCAGGATGCGCTGACTGCCGGTGTCGATCAGGTAGCCGTTCACCGCCGTCTGCATGCCGGACGTGGACGACACGAACATCCGCGCAAGCAGGCCCTGGATCGATTGCGCGCTCAGGCCCAGCAGCATCTTCGCGGGCAGGTCGATGTAGCCGTCGTACAGTGCGGTCACGGCCTCGTCGCCCAATGCCATGCGGTAGTAGCCCGGCACTTGGGCGCGCGGCTGCGCGATGGGCGACGGCGCGGGCGTGGACTCGGACGCGGGCGACGCCGTCACGGTCTGCGCCTCGACAACATTGGCGGCGGCCAGCAAGGCGGCGGCCGCAACGGCGACACATGCCGTCCGGATAGGCGTGGACAGTGTGGGGAACAGTCTCATAGTCTTGGCTCCTCGGGAGATGCGCCGCACGGCCATCGCGGCGGCAGAAACCCGGATCATGCCACGCGCTGCGCACATGCGTTGACACCATCGGCGACGGGGGGATTGCGCAGAAAATGCAGCGAAAGCCGCCGCGCAGCCGGGCACAGACCCGCAGCCGCTATCACACGGGCAGCCGGTTCGCTCGGTAGACAGCAACTACCCAAGCCGCAAGAAAAAGGGGAGAAGAAGAAAAAGCATGGTGGGCCCGGTGGGTTTCGAACCCACGACCAAACGATTATGAGTCGTCTGCTCTAACCCCTGAGCTACAGGCCCTGCGGGAGCGGCAGCCCGAACAGGCTGCCGGCAAAAAAGAGACCCGGCGGGTTAGGCCGGGCCTCGGTGGCATTTTACCTCGAAAGTGGGTCCGGGCCCACTCGGAAGATCACGCCGGTGCCGGATCAGCTCCCTTCGAGGAAGCTCTTCAGCTTGTCCGAACGGCTCGGGTGGCGCAGCTTGCGCAGCGCCTTCGCTTCGATCTGGCGGATACGCTCGCGGGTCACGTCGAACTGCTTGCCGACTTCTTCCAGTGTGTGGTCCGTGCTCATTTCGATACCGAAGCGCATGCGCAGCACCTTGGCTTCGCGCGGCGTCAGCGAGTCGAGCACGTCCTTCACCACGCCGCGCATGGAGCCATGCAGCGCCGCTTCGGCCGGAGCCAGCGTGTTCGTGTCCTCGATGAAATCGCCCAGATGGGAGTCGTCGTCGTCACCGATCGGCGTTTCCATGGAGATCGGCTCCTTGGCGATCTTCATGATCTTGCGGATCTTGTCTTCCGGCATCTCCATCTTCTCGGCCAGCGTTGCCGGATCCGGCTCGTTGCCGGTTTCCTGCAGGATCTGGCGCGAGATGCGGTTCATCTTGTTGATCGTCTCGATCATGTGCACCGGAATCCGGATGGTGCGCGCCTGGTCGGCGATCGAGCGCGTGATGGCCTGGCGGATCCACCACGTGGCGTACGTCGAGAACTTGTAGCCGCGGCGGTATTCGAACTTGTCCACCGCCTTCATCAGGCCGATGTTGCCTTCCTGGATCAGGTCGAGGAACTGCAGACCGCGGTTGGTGTACTTCTTGGCGATGGAGATCACCAGGCGCAGGTTGGCCTCGGTCATCTCGCGCTTGGCCTCGCGGGCGCGACGCTCGCCTTCCGACATCTTCTTGTTGACGTCCTTGAGCTCGGCCAGCGGCAGCACCACGCGCGACTGCAGGTCGATCAGCTTCTGCTGCAGCTCGTGCACGGCCGGGATGTTGCGCTCGACGATGGCGCTGTACGGCTTGCCGTCGGCGACCACCGTGTTGATCCAGCCGAGGTTGGTTTCGTTGCCCGGGAAGCGCGAGACGAAATCGCCGCGCGACATGCCGCACTTGTCGACCACGATGTTCAGGATCGCGCGCTCGAGCTTGCGCACCTCGTCCACCTGGCCGCGCAGCGTGTCGCACAGGCGTTCGACATTGCGGGCGGTGAAGCGGATCGTCATCAGCTCGTTCTGGATCGCTTCCTGCGCCTTCAGATACGGCTTGGACTTGTAGCCCTCCTTTTCGAAGGCACGGCGCATCTTCTCGAACTGGTCGCCGATGATGCTGAACTTCTCCAGCGCGGCCTGCTTGAGCTCTTCCAACTGGCGCGCGGATGCGGCCGAGCCGCCCGCGCCGTCGTCGTCCTCGCCTTCCTCTTCTTCGTCGCCCTCGTCGGCTTCCTCGTCCTCGAAGTCTTCGTCCTCGTCGGCAGACTGGGCTTCGGCTTCGGCGTTCGGGTCGATCAGGCCGTCGATGTACTCGTCGATCTTGGCTTCATCGTTGGCCACGCGCTCGCCCATGGCGAGGATCTCGGAGATGGTGACCGGGCAGGCCGAAATGGCCATGACCATGTCCTTCAGGCCGGCTTCGATGCGCTTGGCGATCTCGATTTCGCCTTCGCGGGTCAGCAGTTCGACCGTGCCCATCTCGCGCATGTACATGCGCACCGGGTCGGTCGTGCGGCCGAATTCGGAGTCGACCGTGGACAGCGCGGCTTCGGCTTCCTCTTCCGCCTCTTCTTCCGTGGTCACGGAAGGAGCGTTGTCGTTGAGCAGCAGAGTCTCGGCGTCCGGGGCCTGCTCGTACACGGCGATGCCGATGTCGTTGAGCGTGGCGACCAGCGTGTCCATCGACTCTGCGTCGACCATGTCGTCGGGCAGGTGGTCGTTGATTTCGGCGTAGGTCAGGTAGCCGCGCGATTTGCCCAGCTTGATCAGCGCCTTGAGCTTCTGGCGGCGCGCCTCAAGCTCTTCTTCCGACCCGCCTTGCTGCGTTGCGGCAAACTCCTTCAGCAGGGCTTTTTCCTTGGCCTTGCGGTCGCGGGCCTTCTGCTTGTCGGATTTGGGTGCCGGAGCGGCGGGGGCTTCGTCAAATTCTTCAGTCACGTCCGTGCTGCTTTCGTCATCTGCCTGCGTCTCGGTACGGGGCTTGCGGCCGCGCTTCTTGGGCTCGGCCGCCGCCGCGGCGCGGGGCGCAGGAGAAGTTGGGGTGGGGATGGCCTCTGCCTCGCGAACGGTGCGCTTGCTGTCTGCATCCGCAGCCTTGGTCGGCTTTGCGGTGCTGGTACGAGCGGTACCGGTCTTGGCTGCGCGTGCGCTGGCAGCGGACTCTTTGCTCTCGACTTCGATGCTCTTCGATTTCGCCACGGTGGTTGTCTTACCCTTGAGTGCGACGGAAGCGGCTGTGCCGCCAGGTCTGGCGCTCGTGCTCATCGACGTCGAGACCTTGCCTGAGGTTGAAGATTGGATCGCGCCCTTCGCGCGCGGTGCCGGCTTGGCGGCGACGGAGATCTCGGCGGTCTTGCGCGGCTGGGCTTTTCCCGTTTTTGCCGACACAGCTGCCTTTCCTCCCGCCTGCCCCATATGGCTGCGACCATTGGCGAGCTTCGCCGTTCCCGCTGCTGTCTTCCCTCCCCCCGCGCCGCGCGCTGAGGCGGCGCGCGATACGGAATCAGAGACAGGACTAGCCTTGGAACCGGCCTTCGCGGAGGTCTTCACCTTCACCATGGGCACGCTCACTCCCCCAAAGAGATGGGAAAAAGGACTTGCAATCCAAACCGGTTATTCTAGCACGCCAGCCAGGACCGGTCTAAGCGAAAATTGGGTTTTCGCCTGAAAAATCAAGGGGCTACCCGCAATCGCCCGCCCCGTCTGGGCCTACGCTGAGGCGTGCGCGCTACACCAGCCGGCGGCGGCGGCTGATCTCGCCGACCAGCCATCGCAAGCGCTCCTTGTCGGCGTCACTGGCGTGGCCGCCCTCCATTTTGCGCTGCAACATGTCCAGTTCGCGCCGCAGCGGCTCGGCCAGCATCTTCTGCACGGCCGCATCGAATTCCAGCGTAGCCGGTTCGAGCTCAATGTCGTCGTCCAGCACGGCCACGCGCAGCCCGGCAAAGGCCTCGGCATGCGGCGTCTGGCCCAGGCGCTCGACGAAGGCGCCGAAGTGCATCTCCGGGCTCACGGCATCGCACTCGGTCAGCAGCCCCGACAACACCTCACCTTGGGGCAATTCCGGCGCAGTCAACTGGGCGCGCGTGTCGGCATCCAGCCGGGCCGCCAGCGCGGGGTAGCGCATCAGCAGGCGCAGCACCTTCTGCTCCAGCGCGGTCGGTGCGGTACGCGCCACACGCGGGCGCTTCTGGGTCATGCGGCCGGCCTGCGCCGGGTCGCTGCGCAGGCCGCACAGCGCCTCGATGTCGGCCGGCGTGGTGCCGGTCAACTCGGCCAGGCCGCGCACGATCTGCAGACGCAGGCCGCCCGGCGGCATGGCCGACAGCAGCGGCTTGGCCTCGTACTGGGCACGCGCGCGCCCCTCGGGCTGGCGCAGGTCGAGGTCTTCGCTCACCGCCTGCAGCAGGAAGCGCGACAGCGGCATCGCGTTGCGCACCTCGGCGGCGAACGCCTCGGTGCCCTCTTCGCGGATAAAGGTGTCCGGATCGTGCTCGGGCGGCAGGAACAGGAACTTGACGATCTTGTTGTCGGTGACGTGCGGCAGGCAGGCTTCCAGCGCGCGGCGTGCCGCCCGGCGCCCGGCCGCATCGCCATCGAACGAGAAGATGACGGTATCGACCTGGCGCAGCAGCTTCTGCACGTGCACGGGCGTGCAGGCCGTGCCCAGCGTGGCCACGGCATTGGCAAACCCGAGCTGCGCCAGCGCCACCACGTCCATGTAGCCTTCCACGACCAGCACGTAGCCGAATTCGCGGATGGCATTGCGCGCCTCGAACAGGCCGTACAGCTCGGTGCCCTTGCTGAACAGCGGCGTCTCGGGAGAGTTCAGGTATTTCGGCTCGCCCTGCCCCAACACCCGCCCGCCGAAACCGATCACCACCCCCTTGGTATTGCGGATGGGGAACATGATGCGGTCGCGGAAGCGGTCGTAGCGGCGATGGCGGCCGTCGGCGTCGGTCTTCTCGCTCTCGATGACCAGGCCGGCCTCGATCAGCGGCACGGCGATGGCGTCGTCGCGATAGGCGCCGAACACGGCCTCGAGCGACTGCCAGTCGTCCGGCGCATAGCCCAGGCCGAAATGCCCGGCAATCTCGCCGGTCAGGCCGCGGCCCTTGAGGTACTGGATGGCGTTGGCGGCGCTGCGCAGTTGCTTGCGGTAGTGGTCGCCGGCGCGCGCCATGACGTCACCCAGAGCCACGGTCTTGGCCTGCCGCTCGGCACGGGCCCCGGGCGGCAGGCCGCCGCGCTCCTCCGGCACCACCATGCCGGCCGACTGCGCCAGATCGCGGATGGCCTCGACGTACGACAGCCCGGAGAACTCCATCAGGAAGCCGATCGCCGAGCCGTGCGCGCCGCAACCGAAGCAGTGATAGAACTGCTTGGTCGGCGACACCGAGAACGACGGCGACTTCTCGTTATGGAACGGGCACAGCCCCATGAAGTTGGCGCCGCCCTTCTTGAGCTGCACGTAGCGGCCCACCACGTCGACGATGTCGACGCGGTTGAGCAGATCGTCGATGAACGGCTGCGGGATCACGCGTGGGGCGCGCCTTGCGGACTGCGCAAAAAATCCGGGCTCAGGCGCCGGCCAGCGCGGCCTTCACGCGGGCCGAGACCTGCGTCATGTCGGCGCGGCCGGCCAGGGCCGGCTTGAGCAGGCCCATCACCTTGCCCATGTCCTGCGGACCGGCGGCGCCGGCCTTGGCCACGGCATCGCGCACGGCGGCGTCGATCTCGGCATCCGACAACTGTGCCGGCAGGTAGGCCTGCAGCACGGCGACTTCGGCCGATTCCTTGGCGACCAGGTCCTCGCGGCCGGCCTGCTGAAACTGCGAGATCGAATCCTTGCGCTGCTTGATCATCTTGTCGACCACGGCCAGCACGGCGGCATCGTCCAGCTCGATGCGCTCATCCACTTCGCGCTGCTTGATGGCGGCCTGCAGCAGGCGGATGGTGCCCAGGCGATCCATTTCCTTGGCGCGCATGGCGGCCTTCATGTCTTCCGTGATCTGTGCCTTCAGCGACATTCGAAACTCCGATAAACGGCAAAACCCGCTCGGACGGAACGCCCAGCGGGTTGCAAACATGGAACAAAGCGGATCGCCGATCGTAGCACAGAACCGGGTCGGCCCCGAGCCGATTCAACCGCCCGCCACCGCCTGCCCGGCCGCCACCGCGGAAGCCCAGGCCCACTGGAAGTTGTAGCCGCCCAGCCAGCCCGTCACATCGACCACCTCGCCGATGAAGTACAAGCCGGGTGCCGCCTGCGCCTCCATCGTGGCGGACGACAGCGCCCGCGTATCGACTCCGCCGCGCGTGACCTCGGCCTTGCGATAGCCCTCGCTGCCGGACGGCGTCAGCTCCCAGCGGTTGAGGGTGCCCCCCAAGGCCCGCAGCGCCTTGTCGGACAGCTCGGCGATGGGCGCGTGCGGACTGGCGCCATGGGTCGCGCACCACGCCTGCGCGACGCGCTCCGGCAGGCGCTGCGCCAGTACCGTCCCCAACTGCTTGCGCGAACCGGCCTTCTCGTCGCACAGCCATTGCGCGGCATCGGTGTCGGGCAGCAGGTCGATCGACAGCGGCTGCCCCGCGTTCCAGAAACTGGAAATCTGCAGGACAGCCGGGCCGGACAGGCCGCGATGCGTCAGCAGCAGGTCTTCGCGGAACGTCGTGGCGCCGCCCCGGCCACCCCGATGGCTGCCCTTGCCGGCCGCCGCCGGCGGCCCGACCGTCACATCCACCTCCATCGACACCCCCGACAGCGCGGCGAACGGCGCCCAATGCTCGGCGTGGAAGGTCAGCGGCACCAGCGCCGGATGCGTCTCGACGATCTTCAGGCCGAACTGGCGAGCCACGCGATAGCCGAAATCCGTCGCGCCGATCTTGGGAATGGACAGCCCGCCGGTGGCGATCACCAGCCGGTCGGCGACGATCTCGCCGGCGCTGGTGGCCAAGCGGTAGGCATCGCTGGCCTTGCCGACCTCGGCGATGGCGCAGCCGGTGCGCCAGATGACGTTGCCCTTATCGCACTCGGCCCCGAGCATACGGATGATGTCTTCCGCGCTGTCGTCGCAGAACAGCTGGCCCTTGTGCTTCTCGTGATAGGGAATGCGGTAGCTGGAGACCAGCCCGACGAAATCCTGCGGCGTGTAGCGCGCCAGCGCCGAGCGGCAGAAATGCGGGTTGCCCGACAGATAGTTGGCCGGCCCCGCGTTGACGTTCGTGAAATTGCAGCGCCCGCCGCCGGAGATGCGGATCTTTTCGGCGAGCCTGGTGGCATGGTCGATCAGCACCACGCGTGCGCCCCGCTGCCCGGCCACGGCCGCGCACATCATCCCGGCCGCGCCCGCGCCGATCACCGCCACATCGCACCGCATCATGATCGCCGCGCCGCCCCTGGGTTGTCTGTCTGCATGAAAACCGCGCATTTTAACTTGTGCTATCTTCGGCGGCCTTCCCATTGCATTTCCTCACGCCCCACGCGCCATGCTGGTCCTCGGCATCGAATCCTCCTGCGACGAAACCGGCGTCGCCCTGTACGACACCGATGCCGGCCTGCGTGCGCACGCGCTCTACTCGCAGATCGCCATGCACCGCGACTACGGCGGCGTGGTGCCGGAGCTGGCCTCGCGCGACCACATCCGCCGCGTGATCCCGCTGCTGGAGGACGTACTGGCCACGGCCGGCATCGGCCGCGCGGACATCGACGCCATCGCTTATACGAAAGGGCCGGGACTGGCCGGCGCACTGCTGGTGGGGGCCTCGGTGGCCAATGCGCTGGGCTTTGCGCTGGGCAAGCCGCTGGTGGGCGTGCACCACCTGGAAGGGCATCTGCTCTCGCCGCTGCTGGAGGCGGACCGGCCCGCGTTTCCGTTCCTGGCGCTGCTGGTGTCGGGCGGGCATACGCAGCTGATGCGCGTCGATGCGGTCGGCCAGTACACGCTGCTCGGCGAGACCCTCGACGATGCCGCCGGCGAAGCCTTCGACAAGACCGCCAAGCTGCTCGGCCTGGGCTACCCCGGCGGCCCGGCCGTCTCGCGCCTGGCCGAGTTCGGCAACCCGGGCGCGTTCGACCTGCCCCGGCCGATGCTGCATTCGGGCAATTTCGATTTCTCGTTCGCCGGCCTGAAGACGGCCGTGCTGACGCAGGTGCGCAAGCTCAATCTCGACGGCAGCGAAGCGTGCGAACAGCCGCGCGCCGACCTGGCCCGCGCCTTTGTCGATGCCATCGTCGATGTGCTGGTCACCAAGACGCTGCGCGCCGCGCGCGAGCACGGCCTCAAGCGCATCGTGGTGGCGGGCGGCGTGGGTGCCAACCGCCAGTTGCGCGAGCGCCTGAACGCCGAGGGCGGCAAGCGCGGCTTGCGCGTCTACTACCCCGACCTGCAGTTCTGCACCGACAACGGCGCCATGATTGCCTTCGCCGGCGCCATGCGGCTGCAGGCCGACCCCGGCCAGGTCCAGGAAGGCTACGGCTACGGCGTCACGCCGCGCTGGGATCTGGAAGACATCCGCATCCGGCACGCATGAAAGAAGCCGCTCGATGGAGCGGCTTCTTTCCAAGTCCGGCGGACGTCGCGTCGATCAGTTGTCGCGGCGCTTGTCGCGCTCGATCAGCGCATAGGCGCTGTGGTTGTGGATCGACTCGAAGTTCTCCGCTTCCAGCGTGTAGGCCACGATGCGGTCGTCTTCGTTCAAGCGCATGGCAATATCGCGCACCAAGTCTTCGACGAACTTCGGGTTCTCATACGCGCGTTCGGTGACGAACTTCTCGTCCGGGCGCTTAAGCAGGCCCCACAGCTCGCACGAGGCTTCTTCCTCGGCCATGCGGATCAGCGCCTCGACCGGCGTATCGGCCGCCAGCTCGGCGTCGATGGTGATGTGCGAGCGCTGGTTGTGCGCGCCGTACTGCGAGATTTTCTTGGAGCACGGGCACAGGCTCGTCACCGGCACCAAGGCCTTGACCCGCACGGTGGTGTGGCCATCGCGCATTTCGCCGATCATCGTCACTTCGTAGTCCATCAGCGATTGCACGCCCGACACCGGCGCGGTCTTACTGACGAAATACGGGAAGTGGACTTCGATGCGGCCGGCGTCGGCTTCGAGCTTCTCCAGCATCTTTTCCAGCAGCAACTGGAATTGCGCCAGGTTCAGCGGCTCGCGCTCTTCTTCGAGCAGCGCGACAAAGCGGGACATGTGCGTGCCCTTCTGATCGGCCGGCAGGTGCACATCCAGGTTGAAGGTGCCGACGGTGCTCTGCACGCCCGACGGCGTCTGCAACGACATCGGGTAGCGCACGCCGCGCACGCCCACGCGCTGGATCGGGATCTGGCGGGTATCGTGGCTGGACTGGACATCCGGCATCACGAAGGCCGGGTTCATATCGTTCATGATCGGTTTCCTTTACGGTCGCCCGGCCATCGCAGTCGGCCGGGACGCAACGAGTGTGAAACCGCGGAACCGGATTGAAGGCGACCACCCCTCAAGTGACCTAATCGACCCATCCCGCGACTGCGCACACAAATTCACGAAAAAACGGACGCAGTGTAAGGGAAATTTCCCACCTCTGCTGTCGACTACTCAAACCCGCAGTACCAATGCAGGTGATTGAAACAGCCTATCGAGAAGTGCTTTTTACGCCACACGTTGTTGGACCGCGCGCGGCTGCACGGCGAAGCGCTCGCGGATCGATGCCAGGATGCCGTTGGCATCCAGTCCGCACAACGCCAGCAGTGCGGCATGGTCGCCGTGATCGATGAAGCGGTCGGGCAAACCCAGCTGCAGCACCGGCGTCGCCACCCCGGCGGCGGCGAGTGCTTCCAGGCAGGCGCTGCCGGCGCCGCCCATCACGCAGCCCTCTTCCACTGTGACCACGTAATCGTGGGTGCGTGCCATCTCCAGCACGCAGGCCACGTCCAGGGGCTTGACGAAGCGCATGTTGACCACGGTGGCGTCCAGGCGCTCGGCCGCGGCCGTGGCCGGCGCGACCATCGAGCCGAAGGCCAGGATCGCCACGCGCTGGCCCGCCGGCGCGGTGGATGCGCGGCGCACCTCGGCCTTGCCCACCGGCAGCGGGTCCAGCGTCGGCTGCACCGCCACGCCCGGGCCGGCGCCGCGCGGATAACGCACCGCCGTCGGACAGTCCTGGGCGAACGCCGTGCTGAGCAGTTGGCGGCACTCGTTCTCGTCGGCCGGCGCCATCACCATCATGTTGGGGATGCAGCGCAGGTACGCCATGTCGTAGGCGCCGGCATGCGTCGCGCCATCCGCGCCGACCAGGCCCGCGCGGTCCAGCGCGAACACCACCGGCAGGTTCTGCAGCGCCACGTCGTGGATCAGCTGGTCATAGCCGCGCTGCAGGAAGGTCGAATAGATGGCGACGACGGGCTTCAGCCCCTCGCATGCCAGGCCGCCGGCAAAGGTGACGGCGTGCTGCTCGGCGATGCCGACGTCGTAATAGCGGTCGGGGAAGCGCTGCTCGAACTCCACCATGCCCGAGCCCTCGCGCATGGCGGGCGTGATGCCGACCAGGCGCTTGTCGGCGGCGGCCATGTCGCACAGCCACTGGCCGAACACTTGCGTGTAAGAGACCTTGGTTGGGCGCGCGGCGGGCTTGATACCTTCCTGCGGGTTGAACTTACCCGGACCGTGATAAAGGATCGGATCGGCCTCGGCCAGCTTGTAGCCCTGCCCCTTCTTGGTGACCACGTGCAGGAACTGCGGGCCGCCGCCCTCCAGCGCGCGCTGGCGGATGTTCTGCAGCGTCGGCACCAGCGATCCGAGATCGTGCCCGTCGATCGGCCCGATGTAGTTGAAGCCGAATTCCTCGAACATCGTCGCCGGCACCAGCATGCCCTTGGCGTGCTCTTCGAAGCGCTTGGCGAACTCCAGCACGGGCGGCGCCACCGACAGCAGCTTTTCCACGCCCTTCTTGGTGGCCGCGTAAAACTGGCCGCTCATCAGCCGCGCCAGGTAGCGGTTGAGCGCGCCCACCGGCGGCGAGATCGACATGTCGTTGTCGTTGAGCACCACCACCAGCGGCAGGTTCTTATAGACACCGGCGTTGTTCATGGCCTCGAAGGCCATGCCCGCGCTCATCGCCCCGTCGCCGATCACAGCGATGGCGACGCGGCTCTCGCCCCGCGTCTTGGCGCCCTGCGCCATGCCCAGCGCGGCCGAGATCGAGGTGGAGGAATGCGCGGTGCCGAAGGTGTCGTACGGGCTCTCGCTGCGGCGCGGGAAACCGGAGATGCCGTCCAGTTGGCGCAGCGTCGCCATCTGCTCGCGGCGGCCGGTCAGGATCTTGTGCGGATAGCTCTGATGGCCGACGTCCCACACGATCCGGTCATCCGGCGTGTTGAAGACATAGTGCAGCGCGATGGTCAGTTCGATCGTGCCCAGGTTCGACGACAGGTGGCCGCCCGTCTGCGAGACGGATTCGAGCACGAAGGCGCGCAGCTCATCGGCCAGGGTGCCGAGCTGGCGCCGGTCCAGGCGACGCAGCTCGGCCGGATCGTCGATAGTGTTCAGAAGTTCGTACGTCATGTGAGACCGCCGCTCGGGCGTCTAGGCAAAGACTTCTAACGTCTGTGCAATGTTGTTCAGTGGCCACGCTGCACGATCAGGCCGGCCATCCCGGCCAGCCTGACGGTACGCGCTTCGCCCAGTTCGCGGGACAACCGCGCCACCGCCGCGCCCGCCGCGGCATGCAATTCGTCAGCCAGCGCCCGCGCGCGCTCCAGGCCGAGGATCGACACATAGGTCGGCTTGTCGTCGGCCTCGTCCTTGCCGGCGGTCTTGCCCAGCGTGGCGGTATCGGCCGTCACGTCGAGGATATCGTCAACCACCTGGAACGCCAGTCCGACCGCGCCCGCGTAGGCGTCCACCTGCTCCAGCGCCGCGGCATTCACGCCGGCGCACAAGGCGCCCATGCGCAGGCTCGCCCGCAGCAGCGCGCCTGTCTTCATGCGGTGCATGGTCTCCAGCGCGTCCTGCGACAGGGCCACGCCCACGCTCTGCAGGTCGATCGCCTGCCCGCCCGCCATGCCCAGCGAGCCGGACGCGCGCGCCAGCTCGCCCACCAGCGCCGCGCGCGTGACCGGGCTCACCGCACCCAGCTCGGCCAGCACGACGAAGGCCTGGGTCTGCAGCGCATCGCCGACCAGCAGCGCCGTCGCTTCATCATAGGCGCGATGCACGGTCGGGCGGCCACGGCGCAGGTCATCGTCATCCATGCAAGGCATGTCGTCGTGGACCAGCGAATAGGCGTGGATCATCTCCACCGCGCAGCTCACCCCGTCCAGCGCCTCGGGCGACGCCTCGCCCAGCGCCCCGGCGGCATGCACAAGCAGCGGGCGGACCCGCTTGCCCGCCCCCAGCGTGGCATAGCGCATCGCGGCATGCAGGCGCTGCGGCACAACCGACTCGCCGGGCAAGGCGCGTTCGAGCGCGCTTTCCGTCCGCGCCACGACGGACGCCATCCATTGGGCGAAATCGCTCATGCCTTGCCCTGTTCGTTGGTGCCTTCGTCCGCCAGGGGCTTCAGGGCATCGCCGTCGAGCACGCGCACCTGCTGCTCGACGCGCTCCAGCACCTGCTGGCAATACCTGACCAGCTCGGCTCCGCGGCGATATGCCGCCAGCGAGGCTTCCAGCGGCAACTCACCGGACTCCATGCTGGCGACGAGGGTTTCGAGTTCAGCCATGGCCGCTTCATAGGAAGTCGGGGGAGCCGAAAGGGGGGCGGTTGCGTCGCTCGGTGCGGCGTCTTGGGCACGAGGCATGCCGGTTGCGGAAAGGGAAGAACAGGCCGGCATTTTACGGCAATTCCGCGCGGGTACCGCGTGCCGGCCGCATCACGATTCGCGGGCGCCCACGCCACGCCGGCGGACCGGAAGGGCCCCGCGAACGTGATCGCCCACCGCCAAAATATGACAGAAATCAGAGACTTATCAGTGGTCCTGGGGTACAATCGCCGCTTCCTCCAAAGGCCGGTGCAGCGCACGCTGCCTTGTATGGCGGCCATGCCGCCTGCCGATGGCATTCTTTCTCTTTCCCATATCGATTTTTCGATGGTTGGGTTGTTCACTGCTTTCACCGTTCTTGGGAGTGGGGATAATGTCCAATCTCAGCACCGCGCTGAATCTGGTGCCGTCTGAAACCCAGCTGCCCGTCTCCGCATACTTCGACGAGGCGCTGTACCAAACCGAAATCGAACGTCTGTTCAAGCATGGCCCGGGCTACGTCGGCCATGAACTGATGGTGCCCGAGGTGGGCGACTATCACACGCTTGCCGCCGAGGCCGAAGGCCGCGTGCTGGTGCGCAATCCGAACGGCGTCGAACTGCTGTCCAACGTATGCCGGCACCGCCAGGCGATCATGCTCAATGGGCGAGGCAATGCCCAGAACATCGTCTGCCCGCTGCACCGCTGGACGTACGACCTGAAGGGCGAACTGCTGGGCGCGCCGCATTTCGAGCAGCAGCCATGCGTGCACCTGTCGCGCTCGCTGCTGCAGAACTGGAACGGCCTGCTGTTCGAAGGCAAGCGCGACGTGCGCAACGACCTGGCCCGCCTGGGCGTGACGCGCGACCTCGATTTCTCCGGCTACATGCTCGACCACGTCGAGGTGCACGACTGCAACTACAACTGGAAGACCTTCATCGAGGTCTACCTGGAGGACTACCACGTCGTGCCCTTCCACCCCGGCCTCGGCCAGTTCGTCTCGTGCGACGACCTGACCTGGGAATTCGGCGAGTGGTACAGCGTGCAGACGGTCGGCATCCACGCCGGCCTGCGCCGCCCCGGCACGCCGACGTACCAGAAGTGGCATGACGCCGTGCTGCGCTTCAACAACGGCGAGATGCCCAAGTACGGCGCGGTATGGCTGACGTACTACCCGAACGTCATGGTGGAGTGGTACCCGAACGTGCTGGTGGTCTCGACCCTGCACCCGATGGGCCCGACCCGGACCCGCAACGTGGTCGAGTTCTATTACCCGGAAGAGATCGCGCTGTTCGAGCGCGAATTCGTCCAGGCCGAGCGCGCCGCCTATATGGAGACCTGCATCGAGGACGACGAAATCGCCGAGCGCATGGATGCCGGCCGGCTGGCCCTGCTCAAGCGCGGCACCAGCGAGGTAGGGCCGTACCAATCGCCGATGGAAGACGGCATGCAGCACTTCCACGAGTGGTACCGCCGGGTGATGGACTACTGATCCAGCCTCCTCGCGGCACCGCTGGCGCGCAAACGCCAACGGAGTGACAATGCGAACGGTGCACCCGCGCGGCGTGCACCGTTTTTTTTCGTCCCGACCATGCCGACCGACCTCACCACGCAAATCGCCCTGCGGGCGGCCAGCTCCTCCCGCCAATCGCTCTGGATGGTGCTCGCAGCCTTCGCATTCTCGGCGATGGGGGTGTGCGTCAAGCTGGCGTCGGCGCATTACAGCACCGGTGAGATCGTTTTCTACCGCAGCGCGATCGGCGTGGTGCTGATGGGGGCGGTGCTGTACCGCACGGGGGCCGGCGTGCGCACGCCGCACCTCGCCTCGCACATCAAGCGCAGCGTGTTCGGCGTGACCTCGCTGCTGCTGTGGTTCAGTTCGATCAGCCTGCTGCCGCTGGCGACCGCCATGACGCTCAACTACATGTCGCCGGTGTGGATCGCGCTCATCATCGGCGCGGGTGCCGCGCTGGCCGGCAGAGCCGGCAAGCCCGGCGGGGCCGACCGCAAGATGGTCACGGCGATCCTGATGTCGTTCATCGGCGTGATCTGCCTGCTGCAGCCGAGCGTCGGCCCGTCGCAGATGACGGGCGGCATGATCGGGCTGGTGTCGGGCATGTTCACGGCGCTGGCCTACGTGGAAGTCCGCCAGCTGGGCGACCTGGGCGAGAACGAGGCGCGCATCGTCTTCTATTTCTCGCTGGTCAGCACAATCGCCGGCGGCGCGTGGATGCTGATCGACGGCATGCACCCGCACACCTGGCGCAGCGCCTGGCCGCTGGTGGCCGTGGGCCTGCTGGCCACGCTCGGCCAGACCGCCATGACGCGGGCCTACAAGCGCGGCAACACGCTGTTGACGGCCAACCTGCAGTACACCGGCATCGTCTTTGCGAGCGGTTGGGGCATGCTGCTGTGGCACGATCACCTCAACGCGCTGTCGTGGATGGGCATGGCGCTCATCATCGGCAGCGGCATCGTCACCACGGTCATGCGCGCCCGCCAGTCGGGCGTTGCGCATCCGACCCCGCAGACCGCCGTGTCGGGGCCGGAAGCCGAGATCCATCCGGAAGTGTGATTCCGATTCCTCGATCCAGGAGACTGTCTGTATGAGCGAACGCGCTCCCCGCTACGCCACGCTGATCACCGCCCCCCAACTCGCCGCCCTGCAGCAGAACGCGCCCCGGAACACAGTCGTGTTCGACTGCAGCTTCGACCTGGCCAACCCGGCCGCCGGACGCGAAGCGTATCGCGCAAGCCACATCTCCGGGGCGTTCTACCTGCACCTGGACAATGAACTGTCGGGCCCCAAGACCGGCACCAATGGCCGCCACCCGCTGCCCGATGCCGATGCCTTCGTCGCCCGCATGCGCGCGCTGGGCGTGAATGACGACACCCAGGTCGTCGCCTACGACCGGCAGGCCGGCATGTTCGCCGCGAGGCTGTGGTGGCTGCTGCGCTGGGTCGGCCATGCCGACGCCGCCGTGCTCGACGGCGGGCTGCAGGCCTGGGAGGCCATGCACCTGCCGGTCGACAGCGTGGTGCCGGACGAACTGCAGTTGAGCGCCACACCGGGCAACCTGGGCCGCAAGCCGTCCCTGGTGCCGCTGATGACCGCCGACCTGGTGCTCAAGCGCCTGGGCCAACCGGCCCTGCCGATCATCGATGCCCGTGCGCCGGACCGCTACCGCGGCGAGAACGAGACCCTCGACCCGGTCGGCGGCCACATCCCCGGCGCCCGCAACCGCTTCTTCCGCGACAACCTGCAGGCCGACGGCACCTTCAAGCCCGCGGCCCGGCTGCGCAGCGATTTCGAGACCGTGCTGGCCGGCGCCCGGCCGGAGGACACCGTGCTGCAATGCGGCTCGGGCGTGACCGCCAGCCACAACCTGCTGGCGATGGAAGTGGCCGGGCTGCCCGGCGCCGCGCTCTATGCCGGCTCGTGGAGCGAATGGGTCAGCGATCCGGCGCGCCCCGTGGCCACCGGACCGAATCCCTGACGCCGGCGCCCCCCGGGCGCAGCCAGCAAAAAACCCGGCACTGCCGTAATGCAGTTCAGTTAAGCGTGACTTGGCTGGCTCGCAGCAACGCGAACTGAGTCAACAACAAGGAAAAAGGCCGCCCCGACGTCAATCGGGGCGGCCTTTTTTGCCTTAACTGAACGGCATTACCGGCACTGCCGGGCTTTCTTCATGCGGGCCCGCTCGCCGGGCGATCAATGCGCGTGATGGTGCAGACCGTCGGTCAGCAGGAAGATCATCGCGATGCCCGCCACAACCAGCGCGATCTGCACGGCGGACTCCTGCCAGTGCGGCCGGCGCTTCATCTGTGGCATCAGGTCGCACACGGCAATGTAGATGAAGCTGCTGGAGGCCACCACCAGCACGTACGGAATCCACGCCGTCATGCGGTCCAGCAGGTAGTAGCCGAGCACCGCCCCCACCAGCGCGCACACGCTGCAGATCAGGTTGTAGACGAAGGCGCGCGTCTTGGAGAAGCCGGCGTTGAGCAGCACCATGAAGTCGCCGATCTCCTGCGGGATCTCGTGCGCCGCGATCGCCAGCGCGGTGACGATGCCGACGCGCGTATCCGCCAGGAAAGCCGCGGCGATGACGATGCCGTCGGAGAAGTTGTGCAGGCCGTCGCCCACCAGGATCATCAGCCCGCTGCGGCCCGCTTCCTGCCGGTCATGGCCGTGATGGTGGCCATGGCCATCGCCCTCGTGGTGGTGCGAATGGCGGATCAGCGAGATCTTCTCCAGCAGGAAGAAGCCCAGCAGCCCCGCCAGCAACGTGGCGAACAAGGCGTGGGTATTGGGTTCGATGCCGTGGTGCGACTCGAACGCCTCGGGCAGCGAGTGCAGCAGCGAAGTCGCCAGCAGCACGCCGACGGAGAAACTGACCATGCGGTCGACCACGCGCGCGAGCACGGTCAGCGACAGGGCGGCGGCGCCGGCCATGCTGCCGATGCCGGACAGCGCGGTGGCGAGAAGAATACCTAACAGGGTGGAATCAGCGGTCATGCGGCGGTCGCCAACAAACGCAACAGAGTTGCAAGAAGAAAGGCATTGTATGCGCCTTTGCCGACCTTTGCCAGCGTCGCCGCAAAACAAAAGGCCCACGTGGGGCCTTTCGGTCAGGGCGGAGAGACGGCTATGCCACGCCGTGGTCCTTGAACCAGGCCAAGCACTTCTTCCAGCCGTCCTCGGCATCCGCCTGGACGTAGCTGGGCCGGTAGTCGGCGTGGAAGGCATGACCGGAGTTTGGATAGACGATGAGGCGGGAAGCCTTGGCCTTGGGATTGGCGGAGGTCTCCAGCGCTTCCTTCATGGCATGGACGGCGTCCTGCGTGATGCCGGTGTCCTTAGCGCCGTACAGGCCCAGCACCGGCGCCTTCAGGTCGGCCACCTTGTCGATCGGGAAGGCCGGCTGCAGCGCGGTCGGATTGCCCTTCAGGTGGCCGTACCACACCACCGCGGCCCTGATGTCCGGACTGTGTTCGGCGAACAGCCAGGCCTGGCGTCCGCCCCAGCAGAATCCGTTGATGCCGATGCGCGCCGGATCGCCGCCGTTCTGCTTGATCCACGCCACGGTGGCATCCAGGTCGCCGGAGACCTGCGCGTCGGGCATCTTGGAGATCACGTTGGCCTGCAGCTCCTGGATGGTGCCGTAGGACCGCGGGTCGCCCTGGCGCGCGAACAGCTCCGGCGCGATGGCCAGATAGCCGAGCTTGGCGAAGCGCCGACAGACATCGGCGATGTATTCGTGCACACCGAAGATCTCGCTGACGACGATCACCGTCGGCAGCCTGGTCTTGCCTTCCGGCTGGGCACGGTAGGCCGGCATCTTGAAATCGCCGACGGGCACGGTCACCTCGCCCGCCGTCAGCCCGTTGAAATCGGTATGGATGGCCTGCGCCGACACCGGCAGCACCGCTGCCGCAAACGCCGAGCCCAGCGCCGTCTTCATGAAGCCGCGGCGGTCGAAGCCGCGGCCGGGCACCAGACTTTCCACTTCTGCATCAAGCTCAGGCATCGCACTCTCCCAGCGCCCGAAGGCGACGACGGTCAACGAGACGGCTAGTGTAGCTTGACCCGCGGATTGGTCTTGCTGCGCAGCCAGTGCGTGACGGTATCCAGCGCCATGCGCACGAAACCGTGCAGCGCCATCACGTGCATGCGGTACAGCGACGTGTACATCAGCCGCGCCATCATCCCCTCGATGAACATCGTGCCGCCGATCAGCCCGCCCATCAGGCTGCCGACCGCGCTGAAATGGCCGAGCGACACCAGCGAGCCCAGGTCCTTGAAGCCGAACGGCTCCACGGGCTTGCCTTGCAACCGGCGACGCATTGCCTTGTAAAGATAAGTCGCCTGCTGGTGCGCGGCCTGGGCACGCGGGGGCACGCTGGTCGACGCTTCGGGCCACGGGCAGCTCGCGCAGTCGCCGAAGGCATAGATGGCATCGTCGCCTTCCACCTGCAGCGTGCGCGAGACGACCACCTGCCCCAGCCTGCTCAACGGCAACCCCAGCTCGCCCAGGATCGCCGGCGCACGGATGCCCGCCGCCCATACGGTCAGATCGGCCGGGATCGACTTGCCGCTGCCCGTTTTGACCGCGCTGTCGGTGACCTCGACGACACGCTCGCCGGTGATCACGTCCACGTTCAGCTTGTGCAGCAGCTTGGTGGTCTCGGCGGAGACGCGTTCGGACAGGGCGGCCAGGATGCGCGGGCTCCCTTCGATCAGGTGGATGCGGATATCGCGGAGCGGGTCCAGCTTGTGCAGGCCGTAGGCCGCCAGCACGTGCGCGGTGTTGCGCAGTTCCGCCGACAGCTCCACGCCGGTCGCGCCCGCGCCGACGATGGCGATGTCCACCTGCGCGCGCGCGTCGCCCATGCCGTTCTGCGCGCGCATGCACGCGGCAATCAGCTTGCGGCGAAAACGCTCGGCCTGCGATGCGGCATCCAGCGCAATGGCGTGCTCGGCCGTGCCCGGCACGCCGAAGAAGTGCGTCACGCTACCGATGGCGAGCACCAGCATGTCGTAGGCGATGGCGCGCTCGGGCAGCACCTCGGTGCCATCGGCGTCGACGCAGCCGGAAACGGTGATGGTCTTGGCGGCGCGGTCCAGGCTCTTCAGCTCGCCCTGCTGGAACTCGAAACCGTGCCAGCGCGCCTGCGCGGCGTATTCGAGCTGGTGGGTGTTCGGATCCATGCTGCCGGCGGCCACTTCGTGCAGCAACGGCTTCCAGATATGCGTTGGGTTGCGGTCGACCAGAACGACCCGCGCGGCGCGGCGCTTGCCGAGCTTGTCGCCCAGGCGCGTTGCCAGCTCCAGCCCGCCGGCGCCGCCGCCGACCACCACGATGCGCGGGCCACCCGCGCCATCCACCTGCCCTGCCATCCTGCTACTCCTGTGAGTCTTGTGATCTTCCGGCTGAAGTTTGCTGCAACGCAACATCTGCCGCAACCCCGCCTGCCCGTGATACGGCGGATCGGATCAGGCGGATCGCGCAGAACACATGCACTGTCCGTGCCAACACTGCCACGGCAGCCAACCGCCTGCGACAGTCCGCCGCAGCGCACCCGTCAATGGGCCTCTTCCCAATTCGAGCCGACGCCCACCTCGGCCACCAGCGGCACGCTCAGCGACGTCACGCCGCACATCAGCTCGGGCAGCCGCTCGCGCACCCGGGCCAGCTCCTCCTGCGGGACTTCCAGCACCAGTTCATCGTGCACCTGCATGACCAGGCGCGAGCGCATCGGCGTACCGGGCTTGTCGGCGTCGGGCGAGCCTTCCAGCCAATCCTGCACGGCCAGCATCGACAGCTTGATGAGGTCGGCGGCGGTGCCCTGCATGGGCGCATTGATGGCGGCGCGCTCGGCGGCCTGGCGGCGCGGGCCGTTGCCGCCGTTGATGTCGGGCAGCCATAGGCGGCGGCCGAACACCGTCTCCACGTAGCCGCGTTCGTGTGCGATCTGGCGGGTCTCGTCCATGTAGCGGGCCACGCCGGGATAGCGGGCGAAATACCGGTCGATATAAAGCTTGGCGGCGTCGCGGCCGATGCCGAGGTTGCTCGCGAGCCCGAACGCGCTCATGCCGTAGATGAGGCCGAAGTTGATGACCTTGGCGTAGCGGCGCTGCTCGGCCGTGACCTCCAGCGGTGTCACGCCGAAGACTTCGGCCGCGGTGGCGCGGTGCACATCCTGGCCTTCGCGGAAGGCGCGCATCAGGCCATCGTCCCCCGACAGGTGGGCCATGATGCGCAGTTCGATCTGCGAGTAGTCGGCCGAGACGATCACGCTGCCCGCCGGCGCCACGAACGCCTCGCGGATGCGCCGCCCTTCCTCCGTGCGCACCGGGATGTTCTGCAGGTTCGGGTCGGTCGAGGCCAGCCGGCCCGTGACGGCGGTCGCTTGCCCGTAGGTGGTGTGGACCCGGCCGGTCTGCGGGTTGACCATCTTCGGCAGCTTGTCGGTATAGGTGGACTTGAGCTTGGCCAGGCCGCGGTAGTCGAGCAGCAGCTTGGGCAGCGGGTAATCCTCGGCCAGCTTCTGCAACACCTCTTCGTCGGTCGACGGCGCGCCGCTGGCGGTTTTCTTGACCACCGGCAGCTTGAGCTGCGTGAAGAAGATCTCGCCGATCTGCTTGGGCGAGTTCAGGTTGAACGGCTGGCCGGCCAGAGCGTAGGCCTCCTGCTCGAGCGCCAGCAGGCGCTGGCCCAGTTCGGCGCTCTGCCTGGCCAGGCGCTCGGCATCGACCAGCACGCCGTTGCGCTCCATCTTCTGCAGCACGATGGAGGTCGGCATCTCGATCCGCTCGTAGACGTAGCGCAGCTTGTCGTCCTCGGCCACCTTGGGATACAGCGCGCGGTGCAGGCGCAGCGTGATATCGGCATCCTCGGCGGCGTATTCGGTGGCGCGGTCGAGCGCCACTTCATCGAAACCGATCTGCGCCGCGCCCTTGCCGCACACCTCTTCGTAGGTGATGGTCTTGAGGTGCAGCACGCGCTCCGCCAACGCGTCCATGCCATGGTTGCGGTGCGAGGCCAGCACGTACGACTGCAGCATGGTGTCATGCGTGATGCCGCGCAGCGCAATGCCGTGGTTGGCGAACACGTGCGCGTCGTACTTCAGGTGCTGGCCGACCTTGCTGCGGGTCTCGTCCTCCAGCCACAGCCGCATGCGCGCCAGCACGGCCTCGCGCGACAGCTGCGCGGCGGCATCCAGCCCCGACACGTCGGGCCCGCGATGCGCGACCGGGATGTAGCACGCCCGGCCCGGCTGCACCGACAGCGAGATGCCGACCAGTTGCGCCAGCATCGGGTCGATCGAAGTCGTCTCGGTATCGATGCAGACGAGCTCGGACGCGTCCAGCAGCCGCATCCACGATTCGAGCTGCGCTTCGGTGGTGACGGTTTCGTACTTGACCTCGGCCGGCGGGGTTTCCACATCGAACAGGCTGGCCTGCTGCTGTGCCGTGGCCTCCGGTGCGTACTGCTTGACGGGCGTGGCGGCCTTGCGCGCCGCGCCCACGCTGCGGGTATCCGGCAGCGATTCGCCGGTGGCCTCGCGCAGCCAGGTCTTGAAGCCATAGCGACCGAAGAAGTCGGCCAGCCTGGCGCGATCTTCGCCACCATCGACCAGGGCATCGAACGACGGGACGTCCGGGGAAAGGTCGCAGTCGGTCTTGACGGTCAGCAGCTCGCGGCCCTTGGGCAGCCAGTCGAGCGTATTGCGCAGGTTCTCGCCGACCACGCCCTTGATCTCGCCGGCGCGGGCGATCACGTTGTCGAGCGAGCCGTATTCGCTCAGCCACTTGACCGCCGTCTTCGGCCCCACCTTGGGCACGCCCGGCACGTTGTCCACGGTGTCACCGATCAGCGACAGGTAATCGACGATCTTCTCGGGCGGCACGCCGAACTTGGCCTGCACGCCGGCCGGATCGAGCGTCTCGTTGCTCATGGTGTTGACCAGCGTGACGTGGTCGTTCACCAGTTGGGCGAGGTCCTTGTCGCCGGTCGAGACCACGGTGCGGATGCCCTCCCGGGCGGCGCGTTCGGCCAGCGTGCCGATCACGTCGTCGGCCTCCACGCCGTCGACCACCAGGATGGGCCAGCCGAGCGCGCGCACGGCTTCGTGGATGGGCTCGATCTGCTGGCGCAGGTCATCGGGCATCGGCGCCCGGTGCTCCTTGTAGGCGGGGTACAGCTCGTCGCGGAACGTCTTGCCTTTAGCGTCGAAAACGCAAGCGCTATACTTGGCCGGGTAGTCGTTGCGCAGCTTGCGCAGCATGTTCACGATGCCGTAGATGGCCCCCGTAGGAAACCCTTCTCCATTGCGCAAGTCGGGCAGTGCATGATAAGCACGGTACAGATAACTCGAGCCATCGACGAGCAACAGCGTTTCTTGACTTTCCGACATTCCCATGGACTCTAATGTGACTGGAACGCCCGACGGCGTGTCCGACAATGGCGCTTCCGCTGAAGGCGGCGTGGCGAAGCAGGCTGCCGGCGTGTCCGCGGCCGAGTTGACCGGCGCGCGGCCGGCCCGTCAGGCCACGGCGGCCGACCTGGACGTCAACGTGACGGTCGACACCACCGACGCCGGGCATGCATCGGCGGATGCGGCCGCAGGCCCGGCGGCGGCGGATGCGGCCGCCAAATCCGACGCCGCGCACGGCCGCGCCGAACGCAAGATGATCCCCAGCCTGCGGGCACTCGCCGACGAGGAACGCGCCACCGCAAAGAAAGCGCGCGCCTCCTGGCAGATGTTCACGATTATGGCAGAGTTCATCGAGGCGACCGAGTACCTCTCGGAGATCCGCCCGGCGGTCTCGATCTACGGCAGCGCGCGCCTGCGCGAGGATTCGCCGTATTACCAGCGCACCATCGACATCGCCCGGCTGTTCTCGGATGCGGGCTTCGCCGTCATCTCCGGCGGCGGCCCCGGCATCATGGAGGCAGCCAACAAGGGCGCGCACGGCGGCAAGTCCGCCAGCGTCGGCCTGAACATCGAACTGCCGCACGAGCAGCAGGGCAATCCGTACCAGGACATCTCGATGCGCTTCCGCCATTTCTTCACGCGCAAGGTCACCTTCGTGAAGAATTCGGATGCCTTCATCGTGATGCCCGGCGGCTTCGGCACGCTGGACGAACTGGCCGAGGTGCTCACGCTGGTCCAGACCGGCAAGTCGCGCAGCGTACCGGTGGTGATGTTCGGCAGCCGCTTCTGGAAGGGCCTGCTCGACTGGTTCCGCTTCACGCTGCTGCCGATGGGCCTGATCGCCGAGCACGACCTCGACATCATGCGCATCGTCGACGAGCCGAAGGATGCGCTCGATGCGGTCTACGAGTTCTACGAGAAGCGCGAAGGCGTTTCGCCGATCCCGCCGAAGGAAGAGATGTTCTACCTGTAAGCGTCGGCACCCGCCGGATGAACGATGGCGAAGGTCCCGGACTGTTAGAATGTGAAGTCCCGGACCATTGCTGGAGTCCATCATGGATTCGCTGTTTTCCCCGGCGGTCTGCGCTGTCCCGCGCATGCGCCTGATGCGCCATGCGGGCGCGCTGGCCGCCATCGCCGCCTGCCTGTTCGTCCTGCCCGTCCTGCCCGCGCACGCTGAAGTGACGCCGGACAGCGCCGGCCTCGACCTGCCCGACGTAAAGGCCATCAACGGCCAGCCTATCGCCAAACCGACGCGCGGCTCGGTCAACCACGAAACCGTCAAACCGAGCTTCCAGTACCGCGACAACGACGGCACCCAGATCGAGGAATACCGCTTCAAGGGCCAGGCTCCCGACATCCATGTCAAGTCCGGCATGGGAACGTCGTACCAGATGAGCAAGCCCGAAGACAGCTCGCCGCGCTTTCGCGAGCGCGACGGCGACAACAGCCGCCTGCCCTCGGTCAACCTCCTGAAGTTCTGAGATCCGCGCCGCCGTACCGGCGCCGAGCGGCGGTCCAGCCCACCTGGCCGCCGCGTTTTCCTTTTACCGTTTTCCGTTTCATAGCATGGCTGTTTTCACCCCGGTCACCGACGCCGAGATCGCCCTCTGGCTGGAGCAATACGACGTGGGCACGGTCCGCGCGCTGCGCGGCATTCCCTCGGGGATCGAAAACACCAACTTCTTCCTGACCACGGAGAAGGACGGTGCCGCGCACGACTACGTCGTCACGGTGTTCGAGCGCCTGACCCACGAGCAACTGCCGTTCTACCTGTACCTGATGCAGCATCTGGCGCAGCATGGCATCTGCGTGCCGGCACCGATTCCCGGCCGCGACGGCGCGATCCTGCGCACGCTCAAGGGCAAGCCGGCGACCATCGTGACGCGCCTGCCGGGCCGCTCGAACCTGGCGCCCACGGCGGACGAATGCGCCATCGTCGGCGACATGCTGGCGCGCATGCACCTGGCCGGCCGCGACTACCCGCGCCACCAGCCCAACCTGCGCAGCCTGCCGTGGTGGAACGAAGTGGTGCCCGACATCCTGCCCTTCGTGGAGGGCGCCACGCGCGAACTGCTGGTCGCCGAGCTGGCCCACCAGCAGCGCTTCTTCGCCGGCGCCGACTACGCCGCCCTGCCCGAAGGCCCGTGCCACTGCGACCTGTTCCGCGACAACGTGCTGTTCGAGCCGGCCGCCGACGGCCAGCCCGAGCGCCTGGGCGGTTTCTTCGATTTCTATTTCGCCGGCGTCGACAAATGGCTGTTCGACGTGGCCGTGACGGTCAACGACTGGTGCGTCGACCTCGCCACCGGTGCGCTCGATGCCGGACGCGCGCGCGCCATGCTGCGCGCCTACCACGCGGTGCGACCGTTCACCGACGCGGAGGCCCGCCACTGGCAGGACATGCTGCGCGCCGCGGCCTATCGCTTCTGGGTGTCGCGCCTGTGGGACTTCCACCTGCCGCGCGATGCCGAGCTGCTGCAGCCACATGATCCGACCCACTTCGAGCGCGTGCTGCGCGAGCGGGTGCGCGCCGAGAGCCTGACCCTGGACATTCCCGAACCATGCAACTGATCGAAGTCTCCGGCAAGCAGGGCTACGTCTGGCTGCGCCAGGGTGCGTGGCTGTTCCGCAAGAACCCGATCGGGTTCCTGCTGCTGCTGTTCATCTACCTGTTCAGCATCAACCTGCTGATGGTGCTGTTGCCGCCCGTCGGCGTGATCGCCATCCTGCTGGCCAATCCGGCCATCTTCGTGGGTTTCATGTCGGCGTGCCGCGATACCGTGGCGGGCAAGCGCATCGGCCCGGCCTCGCTGGTCGCCGGCTTCCGGGCCTACGGCAAGGACGCGTTGCGCGGCCTGCTGCGGCTGGGCGTGCTGTACTCGGTGCTGGTGCTGATCGTCAGCGGCCTGCTGATGACGATGATCGACGTCGACACGCTGATGACGGTGATGAGCGACAAGCCGCTCACCATCGACGCCATCCGCGAGTTCTACCTGGCCATGGTGATGGGCTCGGTGCTGTACATCCCGGTGGCGGTGCTGTTCTGGTTTGCGCCGCTGCTGGTGGCGTGGCACGGCATTCCGGTCGGCAAGGCGCTGTTCTTCAGCTGGATGGCCGTGTGGCACAACCGCGCGGCGTTCATCCTGTACGGCGTGCTGTTCGCCGTGCTGCTGATCGCGGTGCCGCTGTTCATCGATGCGCTGTTCGCCTCGGGCGGCGCCAACAATATCGCCCCGCTGATCGCCACGCCGTACCGGATCCTGGTGATGGCGATGCTGTACTGCTCGTTCTATGCCACCTATCGCGGCTGTTTCAACGTGACGCAGGCCGCCGGGCAGGCCACCGACACCACCGCCTGACGGCCCGCCCGGCCCGGGGCATGCGTGGACCGGCCCGGTCAGTTGATCGGGTCCAGCTTGGCGATGCCCAGCGCCAGCACCTTCACGCCGTGGCGGTTGAACTTGATGTGGGCGCGCGCATCGGTACCCTCGCCTTCCAGCGTCGTGATGACGCCTTCCCCGAACTTGCTGTGGAACACCGACTGCCCGACGCGGAAGCCGGTCTCGGCCGCGCGCTTGGCATCGGCGTAGTTCTTGCCGGTGTCCATGCCGCCGGTCGGGCGGCCGGTATAAGCCTCGTCGTCGCCGCGCTCGGGGCGCTTGAACCAGTCGCGGCCCCAAGCGTTGTCGCCTTGCGCGCCCTGCGCGCGGCGCGTGGGGCTGTAGCCGGCGTGCTGCGGCGTCAGCCACTTCAGGGTCGCTTCCGGCAGCTCGTCGAAGAAGCGCGAGCGGATGTGGTAGCGGATCTGCCCATGCAGCACGCGACTCTGTGCAAATGACAGATACAGACGCTCGCGCGCCCGGGTAATCGCCACGTACATCAGGCGACGCTCTTCTTCCAGGCCGTCGGTGTCCTGCAGGCTGTTCTCGTGCGGGAACAGGCCTTCCTCCAGTCCGGTGATGAAGACGACATGGAACTCCAGCCCCTTGGCCGCGTGCACGGTCATCAGTTGCACCGCGTCCTGGCCGGCCTGGGCCTGGTTGTCGCCGGCCTCCAGCGAGGCATGCGTCAGGAAGGCAACCAGCGGCGTCATCTCCATCGGCGCCTCACCGGCGACCAGCTCGGCAACGGCATCGCTGTCCGTCTCGCCGCCCTCGATGCGCAGCATCGCATCGTGGCGCACCGGCAGCGCGGTGGCGATGGCATCGGCGCCGTAGCCTTCCTCGGCCACGAAGGCCTGCGCGGCGGTCACCAGTTCCTGCAGGTTCTCGATGCGGTCGAGGCCTTCCTTCTCGCCCTGGTAATGCGTGATGAGGCCGCTGGCGTGGATCACGTGCTGAACGATCTCGGGCAGCGTCATCTGGCGCGTGTCGGCGCGCATCTGTTCGATCAGCCGCACGAACGCCGCGAGCTTCGTCCCCGCCGCGCCGGTCAGGTAGGGCACCGATGCCGCCAGCGAGGCACCGTACAACTTGGCCGCATCCTGCAGCAGCTCCAGCGACCGCGCGCCGACGCCGCGCGCCGGGAAGTTGACCACGCGGCCGAAGGCGGCATCGTTGTCCACGTTCTCCAGCAACTGCAGGTAGGCCAGCGCGTGCTTGATTTCGGCGCGCTCGAAGAAGCGCAGCCCGCCGTACACCTTGTAAGGGATGCCCACCGAGAACAACGAATGCTCGATCACCCGCGACTGCGCGTTGCTGCGGTACAGGATGGCGATCTCGGAGCGGGCCGTGCCGCTGGCGATGCGCTCGCGGATCTCGTCCACGATCCAGCCGGCCTCCTGGCCGTCGGTGGCGGACTGGTAGACGCGCACCGGCTCGCCCAGGCCGGCGTCGGTACGCAGGTTCTTGCCCAGGCGGCGGGTGTTGTGGGCGATCAGGTGGTTGGCCGTATCCAGGATGTTGCCGTGCGAACGGTAGTTCTGCTCCAGCTTGATGCGGTGTTCGACGCGGAATTCGCGCTCGAAGTCCACCATGTTGCCGACATTGGCGCCGCGGAAGGCATAGATGCTCTGGTCGTCGTCGCCCACGGCGAAGATGGCGTTGGGCGCGACACCCGGCTCGCCCAGGCCGGCCAGGATCTTCAGCCAGGCGTATTGCAGGCGGTTGGTGTCCTGGAACTCGTCGACCAGGATGTGCTTGAAACGCCGCTGATAATGCGCGCGGATCGCGTCGTTGTAGCGCAGCAGCTCGTAGCAGCGCAGCAGCAGCTCGGCGAAGTCGACCACGCCCTCGCGCTGGCACTGCGCATCGTAGGCCGCGTACAGGTCGGCCATGCGGCGGTCGAATTCATTGGCGATTTCCAGGTCGCCCGCGCGCAGGCCCTGCTCCTTGGCCCCGTTGATGAAGTATTGGACGTTCTTGGGCGGGAACTTCTCGTCGTCGATGTTCAGCGACTTGAGCAGGCGCTTGACCGCCGAGAGCTGATCCTGCGTATCGAGGATCTGGAAGGTCTGCGGCAGCCCGGCGTCGCGGTAGTGCGCGCGCAGCAGCCGGTTGCACAGGCCGTGGAAGGTACCGATCCACATGGCGCGTGTGTTGATCGGTAGCATGGCGGACAGCCGCGCGGTCATCTCCTTGGCCGCCTTGTTGGTGAAGGTGACGGCCAGCACACCCGACGGCGACACCCGGCTGCTCTGGATCAGCCAGGCGATGCGGGTGGTCAGCACACGCGTCTTGCCGCTGCCCGCCCCGGCCAGGATCAGCGCCGATTCGTCGGGAAGCGTGACAGCGGCGCGTTGTTCGGGGTTCAGATGAGCGAGCAGGTCGGACATGCGGGAAGGGCCTTTACGGAATCCGGAAATTATACCGGCCACCTCCCCCGCTTCGCCCATGCCGGACACCGACAGGCCGTATAATTCCAGCCTTTCGCCCACCATTTTTTTCCGGGCCAGACGTCTTTCTTGCGCCCCTTCCCAGCATGACCGATCCGAACCAGTCCCTCGCCAAGAGTTTCGAACCCGCCACCATCGAGCAGAAGTGGAGCGCGGCGTGGGAAGCGATGGGCGTCTCCCGCGCGACGCTCGAAGCCGGCCGCCCGGATTTCTGCATCCAGCTGCCGCCGCCGAACGTAACGGGCACGCTGCACATGGGGCACGCCTTCAACCAGACCATCATGGACGGCCTGACGCGCCACGCGCGCATGCAGGGCGCCAACACGCTGTGGGTGCCGGGCACCGACCACGCCGGCATCGCCACGCAGATCGTGGTGGAGCGCCAGTTGGACGCGCAGGGCGTCTCGCGCCATGACCTGGGCCGCCCGGCCTTCGTCGACAAGGTCTGGGAATGGAAAGCGCAATCGGGCTCGACCATCACCCGGCAGATCCGCCGCATGGGTGCCTCGATCGACTGGGAGCACGAGTACTTCACGATGGACCCGAAGATGTCGCGCGCGGTCAGCGACGTGTTCGTGCGCCTCTACGAACAGGGCCTGATCTACCGCGGCAAACGTCTGGTCAACTGGGACCCGGTACTGGGCACCGCCGTGTCCGACCTGGAAGTGGTGAGCGAGGAAGAGGAAGGCGCGCTGTGGCACATCCGCTATCCGCTGTCGCAGCCGGATACCAAGACCGGCCTCACGCACCTGACCGTCGCCACCACCCGCCCGGAAACCATGCTGGGCGACACGGCCGTCATGGTGCACCCGGAAGACGAGCGCTACGCCCACCTGATCGGCCGGACCGTGCGCCTGCCGCTGTCGGGCGGGGCCGATGCGCTGGACGCCGCCCAATGGCGCGAGATCCCCATCATCGGCGACGCGTACGTCGACCGTGAATTCGGCACCGGCGTGGTCAAGGTGACCCCGGGCCACGACTTCAACGACTACGCCGTCGGCCAGCGCCACAACCTGCCGCAGATCTCGGTGCTGACGCTGGAGGCGAAGATCGCCGACACCGCGCCCGCCACCTATCGCGGCCAGGACCGCTTCGAAGCCCGCAAGCGCATCGTGGTGGACCTGGAAACGCTGGGCCTGCTGGCCGAGGTGAAGAAGCACACGCTGATGGTGCCGCGCGGCGATCGCACCGGCGTCATCATCGAGCCGATGCTGACCGACCAGTGGTTCGTCGCCATGAGCAAGCCGGCCCCCGATGGCACGCGCTTCCCCGGCCGCTCGATCGCCGAGGTGGCGCTGGACGCGGTGCAGGGCGGCAAGATCAAGCTGGTGCCCGAGCAGTGGGTCAACACGTACAACCAATGGCTGAACAACATCCAGGACTGGTGCATCTCGCGCCAGCTGTGGTGGGGCCACCAGATTCCGGCGTGGTATGACGAAGCCGGCAACGTCTACGTCGCCCGCACCGAAGAAGATGCCCGCGCCCAGGCCGCGGCCAAGGGCCATACCGGCGCCCTCACGCGTGACGATGACGTGCTCGACACGTGGTTCTCGGCGGCGCTGGTGCCGTTCTCCTCGCTGGGCTGGCCGGCCGACACGCCAGAGCTGAAGCACTTCCTGCCCTCCACCGTGCTGGTGACGGGCTACGACATCATCTTCTTCTGGGTGGCGCGCATGGTCATGATGACCCTGCACTTCACCGGCGAGGTGCCCTTCCAGACCGTCTACGTGCACGGCCTGGTGCGCGACTCGGACGGCAAGAAGATGAGCAAGTCCGAAGGCAACACGCTGGACCCGGTCGACCTGATCGACGGCATTGCGCTGGAGCCGCTGCTGGCCAAGCGCACCACCGGCCTGCGCCGCCCGAAGGACGCACCCAACGTCGAGAAGCGCACGCGCAAGGAATTCCCGGACGGCATCCCCGCCTTCGGCGCCGACGCGCTGCGCTTCACCTTCGCGTCGCTGGCCACGCTGGGCCGCAACATCAACTTCGACTCCAGCCGCTGCGAGGGCTACCGCAACTTCTGCAACAAGCTGTGGAACGCCACCCGCTTCGTGCTGATGAACACCGAAGGCCAGGACTGCGGCCTGCAGGAGTGCGTCGGCGACTGCGGCCCGGAAGGCGCCCTGCACTTCTCGCCGGCCGACCGCTGGATCGTCTCGCTCCTGCAGCGCGTGGAAACCGAAGTCGAAAAAGGCTTTGCCGACTACCGCTTCGACAACATCGCCAACGCCATCTACAAATTCGTCTGGGACGAGTACTGCGACTGGTACCTGGAGCTGGCCAAGGTGCAGATCCAGACCGGCACGCCGGCCCAGCAGCGCGCCACCCGCCGCACGCTGCTGCGCGTGCTGGAGACGGTGCTGCGCCTGGCGCATCCGATCATCCCGTTCATCACCGAAGAACTCTGGCAGAAGGTCGCGCCGATGGCCGGCCGCGCCAAGGGCGACGGCACCGAAAGCCTGGCGCTGCAGGAATACCCGCGCGCCGCGCTGGCCAAGATCGACGAGCAGGCCGAGCAATGGGTGCAGCAGCTCAAGGCGCTGGTCGATGCCTGCCGCAACCTGCGCGGCGAGATGAACATCTCCCCGGCGCAGCGCGTGCCGCTCTATGCCCACGGCAACGCCGATTTCCTGCAGGCCGCGGCCCCCTACGTGCAAGCGCTGGGCAAGCTGTCGGAAGTGAAGGTCTATGGTGACGGCGATGGCGGTGCCATGGAGCAGGATGGCGCGGGCGCCCCGGTCGCCATCGTCGGCGAGAACAAGCTGCTGCTGAAGATCGAGATCGACGTGGCGGCCGAGCACGCGCGCCTGTCCAAGGAGATCGATCGCCTGCGCGGCGAGATCGTCAAGTGCGAAGCCAAGCTGGGCAACGAATCGTTCGTCGCCCGCGCGCCAGCGGCCGTGGTGGAACAGGAACAGAAGCGCCTGGCGGACTTCAAGGCCACGCTCGGCAAGCTCGAAGCCCAGATCGCGCGCCTGCCGGTGCAGACTGCCTGAGCCGGCGGCGCAACGAAATCCATATAACGATACCAAGGAAACCCGATGCAACGCGTCACCAAAGCCGTCTTCCCCGTTGCGGGACTGGGAACCCGCTTCCTGCCCGCCACCAAGGCCAGCCCGAAGGAAATGCTCCCGGTGGTCGACAAACCCCTGATCCAGTACGCCGTGGAAGAAGCCATGGCCGCCGGCATCACGGAGATGATCTTCGTGACCGGCCGCAGCAAGCGCGCCATCGAAGACCACTTCGACAAGGCCTACGAACTGGAAGCCGAACTGGAAGCCAAGCAGAAGACGGCGCTGCTCGAAGTGGTGCGCTCGATCAAGCCGTCGCACGTGGACTGCTTCTACGTGCGCCAGCCGGAAGCGCTGGGCCTGGGCCACGCGGTGCTGTGCGCCGAAAAGCTGGTCGGCAACGCGCCCTTCGCGGTCATCCTGGCAGACGACCTGCTCGACGGCAATCCGCCGGTGATGAAGCAGATGGTCGACCTGTATGACCACTACAACTGCTCGGTGATCGGCGTGGAAGAGATCGAGCGCGAGCAGAGCCGCTCGTACGGCGTGGTCGACGGGCGCCCGTGGGAGGAGGACGGCAGCGTGATCAAGATGTCGGGCATCGTCGAGAAGCCGGCCCCGGAAAATGCCCCGTCCAACCTGGGCGTGGTCGGCCGCTACATCCTCACGCCGCGCATCTTCGACCACATCCGCAACATCAAGCCGGGCGCGGGCGGCGAGCTGCAGCTCACGGACGCGATCCAGTCGCTGCTGTCGGCCGAGCAGGTGCTGGCCTACCGCTACAAGGGCGTGCGCTACGACTGCGGCAGCAAGCTGGGCTACCTGAAGGCCACGGTCGAACTGGCGCTCAAGCACAAGGAAGTGGCCGAGGAGTTCCGCGAGTACCTGGCCTCGCGCGGCTGAACATCCCGCTGCGTTATAAAAAAACCCGCGACAGCTTGCGCTGCGCGGGTTTTTTGTCGGCCATGCTGCAGGCCGTCATGCGTGGGCCATGCCCGCTTATTGCGGTGCGGCCAGCGGCGTGATCGTCTGCTTGAGCAGGCTCCAGTAGGAGCTGGTCGAGTACGGCAGCATCTGCTCGACGTAGTTCCACCAGAAGTAGCCGCCGATGAAGCGCGAATCCCCAGCCATCTGCTTGGTGCCCATCGGGTAGTACGTCGTGATCAGGCTCTGCTGCACCGACTTCGGCGCGTAGATGCTGGAGGTGCCGATCTCGCCGAAGCCGACCTTGGCCACCGGGAACATCTGCTCCAGCAGCTTGAAATCGCTCGTCCACGACGGGCTCAGGCCCGGGCAGTCCTGGTACGGGTAGTAGCTGAACAGGGCGTAGTCCGCCCCCTGGCGCACGCGCGCGGGCAGGAAGGTCGTCGCCCAGGTGCGCCACGAGTCCATCGGCAGTTGCCAGCAGTTGTTGCCCTTGCCGTCGTCGTTGTAGTACATCGTCACCGCGGTCAGGCCACCGTTGGCCTTCACGATGTCGTAGGCCGACGCGACCATGTTCCCGATGTCCTGCTCTTCAGACGTCGCGACCGAGTTCGGACCGTTCGAATCCGCGCGCAGCCATTCGCCGTTGATCTCGTTGGCGATTTCCCACACGTCCACCACGTTCTTCAGCGTGCCCACCAGTTCCTGCGTGCGCGCCTGGTAAGTGGCCAGATCGGTGGGGAAGTAGTACGAGTCCATGATTTCGCCCATCACGTAAGCGACGCTATGGAGCTTGACCAGTGCGGGGTAGTAGTCGGTCGCGCTCGTACCCGGATCGAACACCACACGCACCGTCGGCTTGTACGGCAGGTGTGTCAGCGATGCAACAATGGCGTTGATGTTGCTGACATCATCCAGCGTGACGCCGTAGATCGGTGCCTTCGGGCGCGTCGCCTGCGCGGATGCATTGCTTGCTCCCAGCCCGCCCAGCAGCGCGACCGCTGCCGTCAGACCCACCATAACGCGCCGGCTCATGCGCGCCACCTTTTGTGCTGCTTTGGTTTCCAACATACCTATTCCCTTGGGCGTGACATCACACGCCCATGTTTCCAATGGACAAGCGCCGACCTACCTGTGCGGTATATCAATGTGGTGTGACTCGGTAGACACACTGAAGACCGAACCGATGCAAGCGTCGAAGACGCCCCGGTCGGCGAGAAGGATGCGCGATTGGAAGCTCATGCCGGAGCGTCCGGCTGGCCATGCGCTTATAGGATGGACTGGTACAGCTGGCGCGCGCTCGTCTGCAACGAGGCGCGGCTTGACACAAGTGAAAAGCCCTGCACAACAGTTGACCGCCAACACGTTCCCCCCGGGTTGGCGGTCGAAAGAATTCTACCCCAAATGGGGTTGCATT